>CAKZZL010000021.1 GCA_937884995.1 uncultured Clostridia bacterium | reverse complement strand
CAGCTACTTGATCCCGATGCTGATCTGTGCCGTTGTGGTTATTATCTGCGCCCTCCTTGCGCTGATCCTGTTTCTCCGGAAAATCGCCGTATGGAGCAGAAAGGGGGAAAAACAGGAGCTCCTGAAGGAGGAAGCCTGACGGGTTTCTTTCCGCAAAAAAGCAAACGACAGTTCTGAGGCGTCAGAGAGACATGTTTTTCTTGTGCGATGAATGAGCTATCAGGATGATATCATGAAAAAGACCTGACTGAGAAGATGAAAGGAGATCTGAATGAAGAAGATAATCGTATTACTGCTGGCATTGATGATAGTGATGTGCACTTTTTGTGCGTGCAGCAATGAAGAAACAGGCAAAATAAATGATACGATCGAAGACACAACAAAGGATACCGAAGACATAACAAATGATACGATCGAAGACACAACAGAAGATACCGAAGACATAACAAATGATACGATCGAAGGCATAGCATATCCGTTCAGGGTGCAGCTGGATTCCAAAAAGGAAGCCGAAACGAGAGAGATCACTCTTTACTTTTTGAACGGCGGGGATATCCCTTATGTCGCTTTGAGTGAATATATGCCGTTTGTCGGAGAGATCTACAAAGACGATGATCTCGGCATCCCGGCTGCAGAATATGAGATCAGTCAACCGGCTGAGAATCATACACTTGTAATGCGTATCGACAATAGCTCCTCTATGGACATCGATACAAAAGAAGACACGATCGAATTCATAGGGTATGATTATTTCGTGTCGACACCGGGGAACAATCTGCTCACAAGTGCCCTGGTTCTGTCGGAGGATGGCCGCGGCGGGCATTCCAATCTGTTTATGGATGATGGGGATTTCTCCTATGAGAGGGATGGCAGCACGCTGATCAAATATGACTTGAAAGAGTATTTTATCGATCTGATCGAGAAGGATGGCGAATGCTACCTCCCGCTGCAGACAGTCAACGATCTGCTGGTGTCACAAAATTATGTCTATGTCGTTTTTAACGGCATCGAATTGATCGCCAGCTCCTATAGCGGAAGCCTGATCGACGAGATGTACGATGCGCCAACCGGGACGATGAGCGAAGATTTTGCTTTATTCAACTACAACGAACTCCGTTTCATGCTTGATACATTCTACGGTCTTAAACCGGAACACGGCATTACGGATTTCGGTGACTACTTTGCTTCGACCGGTCTGCTGTTTGACCTGGCCGGAACCGATCCGGTCAAGTTTGACCGCGCGATCCGCAGCCTGACGTCGAAATACTTTGATGACGGACACAGCGGAATGCTCAAGTATTCTTATCTCTCCGGTCCTGCCAAAGAAGGCGATGTGGAAGAAACGATGAGCGTGTTTGAGAGCCTGGGTGAATCTTCAAATTCAATGGCATGGGAAGGCATGCGCGTCAAAGGAATCCGTTCGGAATACTATCCGGACCACCCGGAGATCGAACCGTTTGAAGGCGGAGAGTCAGCCTGGTTCTATGAAGAAATCGGTGATACGGCGATCATCACATTCGATGCATTCACGCTGGATAAAACGGATTACTATACGGAAGCCGATCTGGAAAATCCGTCGGATACGATCGAACTGATTTCCTATGCGCATAAGCAGATCACCCGCGAAGACAGCCCGATCAAGAACGTGATCGTCGACCTCTCTTGTAACGGCGGCGGAGCAGCCGATGCAGCTGTCTTCCTCATGGCCTGGCTCAAAAGTGACGGCATGGCAACAGTCGCTTTGAACAACGTGTCGACCGGCGCCCAGTCGATCGGAAGATTCACTGCCGACATCAATCTGGACGGTGAGATCGACTTTGATGATAACCTTCCGATAGAGATCAACCGTTATATTCTGACTTCATTCCAGTCGTTCTCGTGTGGCAATCTTGTGCCTACGGCTTTGAAGGGCCAGCCGAATATCACGCTGATCGGCCACACCAGCGGCGGCGGAAGCTGTGTTGTCCGTCCTTGTACGACAGCGAGCGGAACGATCTTCTGCATCTCCGGTCCGCTCCAGATCAGTACGCTCAAGAACGGATCTCTGTATAACGCAGATCAGGGCGCAGACCCGGATTTCACGATCAGCAAATACGAGACCTTCTACGATCGTGAAAAACTGGTCGACTTTATCCACCAGTTGCCTTGAGCAATAGCAAAAACGGACTTTGCCAAATCTGTATTTTAGGAGGAAATAATGATGTCCGGTAGTCAAAAAGTGTTGAAAGTATTTGGTATTCTCGAGCTGCTGATCGCGGTTTATTACGCGTACCTCGGGATTGCGGGAGATAGCCCTGCGGCGTTTGTCAGCGCAGCTCTTTATCTGGTGGCGTGTTTCCTGCTGCTTGCTGCTGCAAAAGATGCGAAGAAAGCAGGCGGCGCCTGGCTGATCACGCTGGTTGACCTGATCCTCAGCATTGCTGAGTTGGGCTTTGCCGTGAGCGGCGATGGTGACGGAAGCGTCTTCATTGCCTGCATCGTTGCCATCGTTCTGAACCTCATCGCATTCATCGCAGCGAACAATGTGAAGAAACAGTGGAGAAATGTTTAATACAAATAATGAATTCTGGCAAAAGGATTTCATAATAAACGTCCAGAAGGATCAGAATGCTTTAAAGTCTAATGGTTACAGGGATGAATATATTTAAACGTCTATTTGGAGAAAAACAGAATACAGAGAAATATCCATTACCCGAAGAGCTTAAAAGTCTTCAGTCACTTGATGTGTTTTTAAATGACCTGTTGGTTGGAGATCACTACGTTGCAAGGAGTGAATATCAGAACCGACTGTCTGTGTATAGCAATTTGATACAATGGTTCGAAGTTTTGAAGAGCAGTGGGACTGTTGATGATTTCTGTAAAAGGTATGGCACCTCAGCTTCTGATATCTCAAAAACCATTTCCAGGTATAGAAACTTTTCGGATTTGATAGACGCTCAGAATGAGCTTTTCATCAAGCGCAAAATGGAGGAGGATGCCGTTTATCTTGATAACATTCTTAAGGAATCTGATCCAAAGATTAAACTGGATGATGATCAGCGCAGGGTTGTTCTAACCGATGAAGACTATTGCTTGGTTGTTGCCGGTGCAGGTGCAGGTAAAACTACGACAGTTGCTGCAAAAGTAAGATATCTCGTCGAAAAAAAGGGAATAGATCCGAAGCAGATTCTTGTAATATCCTTTACAAACAAAGCCGTAGATGAATTGAAGGAACGAATAATAGGGGATCTTCACATAGAGTGTCCGATAGCTACTTTCCATTCTACCGGAAATGCAATACTTCATAAGCAGAATCCTGACAAGCTGAATATAGTAGATTCAAATAAGCTGTACTATGTAGTTCAAGATTATTTCCGGAGCTCAGTACTTAAAAACGAGAGTGTGGTAAATAATCTGATACTGTTCTTCTCGTCCTATTTTGATGCTCCTTATGAAGGCACAGATCTAAATGGCTTCTTTAATCATATTGCAAAGGCCAATTATTCCACAATGCGCAGTGAGCTCGATGATTTCAAGCAGCAGGTCATCGATATCAGAACAAAGAAGGCAGTTACTATTCAGAGTGAAGTAATGCGTTCAAATCAGGAGGTAGAGATTGCAAAATTCCTTTATCTGAATGGAATAGATTATGAATATGAGCCCTTGTATAAATACGATATTCTTCTTGCAAGAAAGCCGTATACTCCGGACTTTAAGATCAAACAGGGCGATAGAGAAGCATACATAGAGCATTTTGGAATAACCGAGGATGGCAAGAATAATCGCTATTCTCAGGATCAGTTAGAAGCATACAAGCAGGCTGTGAGAGATAAGGTGATCCTTCATAAAAATCATGGCACAAAGCTTATATATACATTCTCATCATACAAAGACAGACGTCCGCTTATAGAGCATCTTAAGGAGCAACTTGAAAATGCTGGCTTTGAGATGAAGCGCAGGTCCGATAAAGAAGTAATGGAAAAACTCATTGTTTCTGAAGAGAATCGATATATAAGAAAGCTTGTTAATCTTATATGCAGGTTTATCACTAATTTTAAAACTAATGGTTTTACGCAGGACGATTTTAATAGAATGTATCATTCTACACAGAACGTCCGCAACAGATTGTTTCTTAATATCTGCAATGACTGCTATTTGGAATATGAGCGTTACCTGAAAGAGAATAATGCGGTTGATTTCCAGGATATGATCAATGAGTCTGCAAGAATCCTTATGGAAGTAAAGGATATGAAGCAGAAACTTGATTTCAAATATATTATTGTGGATGAGTATCAGGACATTTCCAGGCAGCGGTTTGATCTTGTAACAGCACTACATGAAGTAACAGATGCAAAGATCATCGCGGTAGGAGATGATTGGCAATCTATTTATGCTTTTAGCGGATCTGACATTACTCTGTTTACTAAGTTTGCAGAGAAAATGGGATATGCCAAATTGTTGAAGATAGTTCGGACGTATCGCAACTCTCAGGAAGTTATAGATATTGCCGGAAATTTTATACAAAAGAACGAGAACCAGATTACTAAGTCACTTATTTCCCCCAAGCGCATAGAAGATCCGGTGATTATTTATACTTATGATAGCACTCGAAAAGATTCCAAAGGGGACAACCGAAGTGGTGTTAATTATGCTATAGCGCATGCTGTTGAAGTGGCTCTTGGCAGGATAGTAGAATACAACAGGGCGGAAAACAAGCCCGAGAATTCATCAATACTTCTAATAGGCAGATTTGGTTTTGATGGTGACCGCTTGGAGAAATCCGGACTGTTTGAGTACGTAACAAGAGGCAATAAAATCCGATCTGTCAAGTATCCAAGGCTCAATATTACATTCATGACTGCTCACTCTTCTAAGGGCCTGGGCTATGATAACGTAATTGTTGTCAATGGACGAAACGAGACATATGGTTTTCCTGCAAAGATAGAGAATGATCCAGTATTGTCATTTGTCACCAAGGAAGACCTGTCGATTGAATATGCTGAGGAACGAAGGCTGTTTTACGTCGCTATGACTAGAACAAAGAACCGCGTGTTCTTTATTGCGCCCGAAAAGAATCCATCGGAGTTCCTCCTTGAACTAAAGCATGATTTCAAGAATATCGTATTAAATGGGCATTGGGAAGAGGACACTTCTTCAGCATCAGCATATAAACGGAATTGTCCGATCTGTGGATATCAGATGCAGTATAGGTACAAAGCAGCTTATGGTCTTCCATTGTTTATTTGCACAAACGAACCAGAGGTGTGTGGTTTTATGACCAATAACTATGCTGCAGGAAAACAAAAGCTTTCAATAATAAAGTGTGATGAGTGCCGGGATGGATATCTTATTGTTAAACCCGGTGGTGAGAATTATCAGTTTATACTTGGTTGTACGAATTATAAAAAAGACGGTACAGGGTGCTCCCGTAGAATGAACCCGGAGTATTTCTACAAATACATGAATATAACGGACGTGGAGCCGGCAAGGCCTATTAAGATTCCCAAAGGTTATAGTCCGGAAAATAAACAAGATGGCACTAATGCGAATAGCACAAAAAATGAAAGCCCTCATTATGTGGAAATTACTGATATAAAACAATCGTCGGTAGAGTATTTGGGTTTTAATCTGAATGAGACCTTGATTACGATCTTAAATGGTCTGTCGCACATTAGTGAAAAGAAGTTCTTTGGAGTAAGTATTTTAACTGACTATTTAAGAGGGTCCCAAAGCGAGAGAATCATAAAGGATCGACTTAATTTATTACCGGAGTATGGAGCCCTTAAAACGGCTAGAAGGCAGGATGTGACATTTCTTATCCATTGGTTAATCGAGAATGGTTTTATATTGCAAACCAAAGGTAATTATCCAGTGCTTCATCCAACATATAATGGACAGCATTATAATGAGGTAATGACATCGCAAAAATTAACAGCATTACGAGAAAAGATGAAAAGGACCGAATCATAGATGAGTAGTTTTGAATTAATACATGGATCTTGTGCGGGTCAAAATGTCGATGCAGTTGTAAATGCAGCAAATCGCAATCTTTGGGAGGGCGGCGGTATATGTGGCGTTATCTTCAGCAAGGCAGGAAGTAGGGAGCTTGCGGCTGCATGCTCAAAATATAATACACCGCTTAACGATGGCGATGCAGTTATTACACCTGCTTTTCAGATGAAAAATGCAAGGTATGTTATACATGCAGTGGGGCCGGACTTTGGAAGAACACCGGCAGCCTTTCAGGAACTATATAACGCATACTATAATTCCTTGCTTGTTCTCAAAGAAAATGATTTGCACAGTATATCGTTCCCACTAATAAGTTCCGGTATATTCGGAGGATCTCTTCGGGATCCTGTTGGAAAATCTGCAAAACAATGCATTAGGGCCTATAACAAGTTTGTGTCGGACTTCCCGGATTATAGTGTTGACGTGATGCTTTGTGCATATACGTCAAGTTCGATGAAAGATGCACAGGCAGTCTTGGACTAGAAAATAATAGCGTAACAACGCATAATTGATTTATGGTATCAACCTAGTTATGGCAATCTTTGCCGCAATTATAGGGGTGTATAGTTTCTAAAACAGAGAGTTTCATTTTAACGTTTTAACTACTTTGGATATTCCAGAGATGTCGTCTACAGACGCCATCTCTTTTCTTTTGCAAAATTACATGTCGTCTGTGACTGCACCATGCCTCCGGCACTATTGCATTCCATACTGTATTGAGTATAATGACCTTACTGGGAAATGAATTCCCACTTATGAAAAGGGGGTACTCACAAGCGTGATAATATTCAGGAGGTTCGCCCTTCCTGGGGATATAACATTGGAGCAATCCAAAGAAGAGAGGCTCAGCAGAATATGTGAGCTTTAATTGACACTTGCGTTATTGTCGAGGCTTTGCAATCGAGAGAACCTTTCGTACCTGAAGAGCAAGTGCTTAAGTCTGTAAAAATTGTTGAGAAATAACTTATATGTTTATATCGCGATAGTATCTATCCCGTTATAAGAGATGTGAGTAATGAGTATTCATGGGTTACAGAGAGAAAATCATAGAGGCGTTAAAAAATTCTAAAATTCGCCTTCTTGGACAGATAGAAATCTCAGAAGAGGAGTATAAAGATTTGCTTCACTATGCTAAGCGGAGGGCACTTGGTATACAACCGCAAACAATCATGCCTGCGGATATTTTGCTTTCTGTCGCGTTAGTTCAAGTTGCCATATGGAGATGCATCTTGCAAACCTTATAGAGCATGGAGTCGTGGCAACAAAATTGCTCGATGAAATGAGAGAATTTTGCAATATATGAAGAAAAGCTGCCTTCTTTTGAAGACAGCTTTCATTGTATATATCTTTAGGAAATGCTGAAATAAAGAGTAGTTGCTATAAGCATCTGGGCCATATAATATGTACTTAAATATATTATTCTTTGCGGCCATGTAGTAAATCTCTTTGCCCAAAGCAACTTCAGGCATAAAACTGAATCGGTGGTTACAAAGCAAAGCGAACCCAGAATAAGACAAAGCTGGGGAAGTATATTACCTTTGAATACAGTAAATGCCATTGTCGCAGCACAGGCACTCATTGCACCTAGTGCCAAAGAGTATGAAATACAGAGTCCGGCAAACTTGCCTAACCTAAAATGAAGATTATGCTTTACTATTGCAACTATTACAAAGAGCATTATAAGCCACAAAAGGGTATACCAGTGAAGACTTTCATTCTTGGACCATATTGATGTAAGAAATGCAATAACATAGAAGATGTGACCTGCGAAGAAAACAACTCCCCCTATAATAACCGTTGTGGTCAGTAATTTTTGATTACTTCTGTCCAAAAAGGCTTCCAGTGCCATAAATATATCGCCTATAAAGCCGCATATCATACCCATGATTATATACCTTGCATAACTTTCATCCAGGTTGCCACCTTTAATGGCTAAGAGTACTGCATATAAAACGAAAGTTAAACTTGCGACCATCTTACAAGCAAAACCCTTGTGCGTTGGACAGGGCCAGCCAAACTTAATGAACAAAGATGCAAAAATGATTTCAATTAACCATAAAAATATAAATAAAAGAATGAAATATAAGTTATTTAGTAAAAGCAACTGAAACAACCCCTCTAGCTCCAATATATCTTGATTATACCATAAAAAGGGCATATGTAAATATTTTCAAAAAAATTTATAAATTTCTATTGACAAAAGTGAAAAAAAGATATATTATACACTTACCTACTTGGTTGGTAGGCAAATAGGAGGTGCAAATATGCAAATATCATTTACCAAATATTTAAGAAACAATTTCAGATTCGGACGAATGCCATTTAATTACTCAGTCTGTTGTAACTAATAAAGATAATAAAAATATTAACATTAAATTAAAAGGGAGTAATTAAAATGAGTAATTATAAATTTGAAACTTTACAACTTCACGTAGGACAGGAACAGCCGGATATCGCATCTGATGCAAGAGCTGTCCCGATATATGCAACAACATCATATGTATTTAAGAATTCACAACATGCAGCAGATCGTTTCGGTCTTGCAGATGCAGGAAATATTTATGGTAGACTTACAAACAGTACTCAGGAAGTTTTCGAAAAGAGAATTGCAGCTCTTGAGGGCGGGAGCGGAGCACTTGCAGTTGCATCCGGAGCAGCAGCTATTACATATACTATAGAGGCACTTGCTCAAAACGGAGACAATATAGTAGCTCAAAAGACCGTTTACGGAGGAACATTCAATCTTCTGGCACATACACTCAGGGATTTCGGTATTTCTACTACATGGGTTGATGCTCACAATCTCGCTGAGCTTGAATCAGCAATAAAAGAAAATACAAAAGCTGTATATCTTGAAACATTAGGAAATCCGAACAGCGATATACCGGACATAGACGCCATTTCGGAAATAGCACATAAGTATGGTATTCCAGTAGTTGTTGACAATACTTTCGGTACACCTTATCTTATCCGTCCGTTTGAACACGGCGCAGATATTGTTGTTCATTCAGCAACCAAGTTTATCGGCGGACACGGAACAACACTTGGCGGTGTAATTGTGGAGAGCGGTAAATTTGATTGGAATGCAAATGACAAATATCCTAATATTGCAAAGCCAAATGACAGTTATCACGGAATATCCTTTTATGATGCAGTAGGACCGGTTGCCTTCGTTACATATATAAGAGCAATTCTCCTTCGTGATCAGGGTGCTGCTATTTCACCATTTGCTGCATTCCTTCTTTTACAAGGAACAGAAACACTTTCACTCAGACTTGAAAGACATGCCGAGAATACAAAGAAGGTAGTTGAATATCTTGCAAATCACCAAAAGGTAGCTAAGGTAAATCATCCTTCACTTGAAGATCATCCCGATCATGAGCTATATAAGAGATATTTCCCCAACGGCGGAGCTTCAATATTTACCTTTGAGATAAAAGGAGGCAAAGATGAAGCATTCAGATTCATAGACAATCTTGAAATTTTCTCACTCCTTGCAAATGTTGCTGATGTAAAATCACTTGTAATTCATCCTGCTACAACAACTCACTCACAGCTCACTGAGCAGGAACAACTTGATCAAGGCATCAAGCAATCAACAATACGTCTTTCAATCGGCACAGAACATATAGATGACATTATTGCAGACCTCGAAAAAGGCTTTGCAGCAGTATAAAATAACTTAAGAAATGAAAGGAAAGATTATCATGTCAAAAATATATAAATCAGCTGATCAGCTTATAGGAAAAACACCTTTATTGGAACTTACACATATTGAAGATGATTTAGCAAATGATGCTAAAATCTATGCGAAACTTGAATACTTTAATCCTGCAGGATCCGTTAAGGACAGAATTGCTAAAGCTATCATAGATGATGCTGAGCAAAAAGGAAACTTAAAAGCAGGCGCAACAATTATTGAACCTACGTCAGGTAATACTGGTATCGGACTTGCATCCGTAGCTGCAGCTCGTGGATACAAAATAATCATAGTTATGCCTGAGACCATGTCAGTTGAACGCAGACAGCTTATTAAGGCATACGGCGCAGAACTTGTGCTTACAGACGGCTCAAAAGGAATGAAGGGTGCTATTGCCAAGGCAGCAGAACTCGCGGAAGAGATTCCCGGAAGTTTTATACCGGGTCAGTTTGTAAACCCTGCTAACCCGAAAGCTCATTATGAGACAACAGGTCCGGAAATATATGAAGACACAGACGGTAAAGTTGACATATTCGTTGCAGGTGTAGGTACTGGCGGTACTGTAACAGGTGCCGGCAAATATCTGAAAGAGAAAAATCCGGATGTCAAAATCGTTGCGGTTGAGCCTGCAACATCAGCAGTTCTTTCAACAGGTGTAGCAGGCGCTCATAAGATTCAGGGTATAGGTGCGGGATTTGTACCGGATGTTCTTGATACAAATATCTATGATGAGATTATCACCGTATCAAACGAAGATGCTTTCGCAACAGGCAAACTCATAGGAAGAAAAGAGGGCGTGCTTGTCGGCATTTCGTCAGGTGCTGCTGCATGGGCTGCAATTCAGCTTGCAAACAGACCGGAAAATGCAGGAAAGAATATTGTTGTTCTTTTACCTGATACAGGAGACAGATATCTTTCAACCCCACTTTTTTCAGAATAATGCATAATACATAAAAAAGGGAAGCGATGCTGCTATCGCTTCCTTATATTTTATATGTCTTTCTTTATTGCTTTTTTGATATATCGAACCAGAAACTGACTCCGTTTTCTTCATTTTTTACACCATAATCGTTTTTATGCAGGTTTTGTATGGCACTTACAATTGAAAGGCCCAGGCCAAAACGTCCTTCTTCACGTGAATGTGATTTGTCTGCCCTGTAAAAAGACTTCCATATTTTGTCAATATCAACATCTGCAATCGGTTCGCCTGTATTAAACACATTGACACGTATTTTATCATCCATATCTTTTGCAGAAATCCGTATAATTTTATCATATGCACAATGTGAAACTGCATTAGATACATAGTTGTTTAGTACCATTGACAGCTTAGTTATATCTCCAGTGCACAAAAAGTCATCCGGAATATCTTCAAGATAACTAATGCCTTTTTCTTCAAATACGATTTTTTCTCCGTTTATATAATCGTCTATAAATGATCTAAGATTGAAATCGTTTATGAGCAGATGGTCATCTCCGATCTCATACTTTGAAAGTTGTAAAAGTTCATATACAAGGCCGTTCATCTTGTCGCTTTCCATTTGTATAATACTGCAATACTCTTTAGCACCGTCAGTATCATTGCCTTCAAGCATATATTGAGCGCCCTCCGCATATCCGCGTATTATTGCTATTGGTGTTTTCAGCTCGTGGGATATGCTGGATATGAATTCTTTTCTCAAGTCATCAAGTGTCTGCTTTTTTTCAATATCTATACGAAGCTGCTCATTCTTTTCATTTAAATCATGAAGAGTTGAATCAAGACTTTCGGATAAATTATTGATTCCTTTTGACAGACTGCCAATCTCGTCATTCGTTTTAACATCAAGCTTTTCGCTGAAATCCATATCTGCCATCTTTTCGGTGACTTGACTCATTTTTATAAGTGGCTTTGTAAAGCGCTGGATATAGAAGAAAATGAAGACAATGGCGATAAGGAAAATAAGGATAACCGATATCCAGGTGAATATAAGGGCTATGCCTGCATTTGCATTGATTGTACTCTTGTAACTTACAATTTCGACATCCGATCCGTTTGTTAGTGTCTTTTGGTATGAGATATATTGATTGCCTTCGATTTCTCTTGTTTCGAATATGCCTCCGTCATTGTCCTTCTCTGCTTCGAGTATGACGGTGTTGCCCGATACAAGAGTAACCCCTTTGCTGCTTAAGTAGAGAGGGGCCCCGTCACTTGTATATATGTCTATTGAAATATTGTTCTTTTCTTCATAGCTGCTGACAGAACCTATATACACACCGGATGTCAGATCCAAAGAGTTTAAGTAGGTTGCTGCTTCTTTAAGCTTTCGCTCTTCGTTCAGCATATACAAATCGTCAAGAAATATTGTGTTTATTATCAGTATCAGAATAACGGCTAAAAGAAGTATAGACATTATCTGAAGGAACATCTTAAGACGAATGCTTATCTGTCGGTTCTTCTTTTTTGTTTTCATTAGTTTCCTGAATCTTATATCCTATTCCGTAAACAGTTTTTAAGTACTTATTGCCCCAGTCACCGAGTTTGGTACGGAGTCTTGCAACATGTGAGTCAACAGTGCGTGTATCACCGTAATAGTCAAACCCCCAGACATCATCAATAAGCTGTTCGCGACTGTATACACGGCCTACATGGTCAAGAAGTTTTTCAAGGAGCTTAAATTCTTTGACTGTGAGATATATCGTCTCATCGTCTATATGTACAAGATGTGCCTTGTAGTCTATGGAAAGACCCTGATAGGATTCTTTCGGGACTTCAGTTTGTATAGCTGAACGTTTAAGCAAAGACTCGACACGTTTCATGAGCAGGGCAGGACTGAAAGGCTTTGTTACGTAGTCATCTGCACCGGCTTCAAAGCCGCTTAATTGATCAAACTCCTGGCTGCGTGCTGATAAAAGTAAGATTGGAACGGTTGATGTTTTCCTTACTTCTCTGCACACTTCCCAGCCGTCTTTGCCCGGCATCATTATATCAAGAATCATAAGAGAGATGTCCTGCATCTCATTGAAGTAGTAAAGTGCCTCATCACCGTCTTTGGCTTCTACGACAGTATGATTGGCTTTCTTTAAGAAGTCACATACCAGCTTACGGATAAGTTCTTCATCGTCTGCAACAAGGATTTTTGCCATAAGTTATCAACTCCTATCATTATGATTTTAGCATGATATGTCAAAAATGACAATAACCGAAATCATATGAAAATAAGGCTCTGCATATGCAAAGCCTTATCTTTAGTTCTTTTTATCATCTGCGTTTAGTACCTTTTTCATTGACTGCTTATCCAGTGCAAAATATAACGGGGTGCCGAGCACAAACATGACTCCAAATTCTCCCAATGCCACAAGTCCGAGTTGAATCAGATAACTTGCAAGGTGAAATTTGCCGTCTATAAAGAAAACTTCAATTTCCCAGCCTACAATAATTCCGTTAAAGATTGCCGGCATAAGCATCGAAAGAAATGGGAAATTTTTAATCTTTATTTTTCTCAACAAATATATGGCACTTGTCGCGCAAAGGGTTGCTAGCGAACCGAAAACCATATCAAGCGGAAGTCCCTGACCTATGCTGTATATGTTAGATAGGATACAACCTATCGTAAGTCCGGGTATTGCTGCGGGTGTGAAAAGCGCCAGAACATTCATAACTTCGCTGACTCTGAACTGCACGGCTGCCGTTGTTGAGCCCGGAAGCAGAAATCCTTGTGCATAGGTAAGCACGGTATAAATTGCGGCAATAAGTGCTGTTTGGCTTATACGCATTGTTCTTTTGTTTTTCATGCTATTTGCGTTCTCCTTAGTTTTATTTAATGTCAGGATGGTTTCGAACTGACAAAATTGCTGTTTTGACGCCTCAATTTACGGTGTTATTTTCTTTATAGTCATCTTGAGTATCTTTTCCGGAGAATTGACTATATTACCTCCCATGGAAGAAAAGAGATTTCCAACTACTTTCCTTGCAAGTTCTTTTTCTTCGGGAGACATCTCTTTAATACCTTCCAGTGCAAGCGGTATGTTGGACCTTAAGTTATCGACCCATTGCTTGAATGTCGTCGCATTGCTTTCGTTTGTCTTTTCCACAAGACCGAATATAAGCTCAATAAATTTTTCCCTTTGCTCAGGTGGGAAACCAAATACCCATTCATTGAATGTTGAGCCGACAAATGTTGCCTTCATATCTATCGAATCTGTAGGTACGAATTTGTTGTTTTTTACCTGCCATGTGAACGGATCGTGCTGATACATGCCTGTGCCGTCACTTTTTACAATTGCAAAATTATTATTGTGCTTATTGCTGAGAAGCATTCCTATCATTGATCCTTCAGGCACGGTCTTCATAATCTTTTTCTCAATCTTGTTATATTCTTTGGATGCGAGAAAACTGTCCGTGAAACCCGGGTTGTCATATGCCATTACTTTTTTGATTCTTTTTTGGTTTTCTTTATTGCAGAGAGTCGAACCGTATATGGCGAGATTTCCGCCCTTTGAGTGACCTACGACTATGATATCGCCTGTGAGTTTTGGAATAACTTTGTCAAGGTATGCAACAGATAAATCCTGAGAACTGACAGGGGAGCGAAAGAGCATATCACAATTCTCTTTCCAACCGATAATTGTGGAGTCCGTACCTCTGAATGCTATTACATTAAGGTCAGGGGAGAGAACAAAGGTGATTGCTGAAAATTGTGTATCGCTGTCCTTTTCCATGATGTCCTCATAATATTTTGCTCTCATCTTTCCAAAACGTTTGGAATATGCTACAACGTTATATAACTTGTTATTATTGATTGTCCTGCTTTTGTAATATATTTTGGATGAAGACTTTCTTTCGATTATCTTTGAAAGCAGGTATCCCTTAGTGTCTTTGCCTGAATCGGGCACAAAGCCACTGAAATTCAGATATGAAAGCTGAGCTAAAATGAGACCATCCACAGTTGAGAAAGGTAACTGTTCAATGGGCTTGTCTGCATTGAGTATCGCATAATCTATAATCGTGTCTGCCATAGTATTCCTCCGCTCATATATAGCTTGTAAATTTTAGCATAATTGTCATTTTCAGTCAATAAGGTATATTTATACAATATAAATGTGAAAAAAATCAAAAAAAATATTGACATGGCAAGTCCACTATGTTAGAATACCTTTACCTCGGTAGAGGGCTTTATTTTTGTGCCCTTTTATTCATTGAGGTAGGCTAGACAATCGCAAAAATAATCAAACGGCGATTTATTAACGGAGGTGCCGACATGAGAGTAAAAGTAACATTAGCATGTACGGAGTGCAAACAGCGCAATTACGACACAATGAAAAATAAGAAAAACACTCCAGACAGACTTGAAATGAACAAGTATTGCAGATTCTGCAAGAAACACACTCTCCACAGAGAAACAAAATAATCGGGAGGTAAAAAGAATGGCTGAAAAGAATAAAAGCACTGCTCCCGAGACAAAAGAAGTTAAGAAAGCTGAAAAGGTAAAGGCCGACAAAAAAACTAAAGTTAAGAAAAACAAGACCAGTCCTTTACAGAAAATCAAAGACTTCTTCAAGGGAATGAAGAGTGAATGGAAGAAGGTTTCATGGCCTTCAGGTAAGACAGTTTTCAACAGCTCAATAGTAGTTTTCGTTGTAGTTCTTATCGTAGGAATTGTAATCTTCGGAATAGACTCCGGACTTTCTGCTATAATTGATGCAGTCGTTAATCTTGCTAAAAAGACAAGCGAAGATACAGAAACAACAACTGCTGCAGCTGAGATGATCTACAATATTTTTCTTTTAGGATAATCAGGAGGGTGATTGAATGGCAGAACTCTCCAAATGGTTTGTCGTTCACACTTATTCAGGTTACGAGAATAAGGTGAAGACGGTCATAGAAAAGGTTGTTGAAAACAGAAAGATGCAAGACCTCGTTCTTGATATACAAATCCCTATGGAAACCGTAGAGGAAATCAAGGAAGACGGCAGTGTGGAAGTTAAAGAAAGAAAAGCATTTCCGGGTTACGTCATGGTTAAGGTTGCTGTCTTTGAAAATGAGGAGACAGGTGAGCTTAAGATGAGCGACGATACCTGGTATGTTATTCGCAATACCCGTGGAGTTACAGGCTTTGTAGGTCCGGATGGAAAACCGGTTCCGCTTACAGATGAAGAACTTTACACAATGGGTATTGAAAGAAAGGTTGTTAAGCTTCAATATGAGGTTGGCGATGATGTAGTCATCATTGACGGACCCTTTGAAGGAACAAGCGGTGTCGTTCGTGACATCAATGCTGATAACAACTATGTTTCAGTTGAGATTTCAATGGCTCAACGCAGTGTGCCTATCGCACTTGAATTGGATCAAGTGAAAAAGGCAGATTAATTTATTTGGTAATCAGCGTAAATACGCTTTTTATGACGTCTGTATTACGGGCGTCGTGGGAGGAACAATACGAGCTAGTGTTCCGCCATACCACGAATTTTGGAGGTGCTAAAAATGGCTCAAAAAGTAATAGGCTTTATCAAGCTTCAAATTCCTGCCGGACAAGCAACACCGGCACCACCTGTTGGCCCTGCTTTAGGTCAGCATGGTGTTAACATTATGTCGTTCACTAAAGAATTCAATGAACGCACAAAGAATGACGCAGGTCTTATTATTCCTGTCGTTATTACAGTTTATGCAGATCACACATTTACATTTGTAACTAAGACTCCTCCTGCAGCTGTTCTTATTAAGAAAGCTTGCGGAATCGAGAGTGGTTCTGGCGTTCCGAACAAAACAAAGGTTGCTTCTATAACTAAGGAGCAGATTCAGAAGATTGCCGAGACAAAGATGCCCGACTTGAACGCAGCATCCATTGAATCAGCAATGAGTATGATTGCAGGTACTGCTCGTTCTATGGGCATTACCGTAGTTGATTGATCTCCTTGTGGGAGGAAATCACATCCGATTAACCACTTTTTTGGAGGATTTGAATTATGAAACATGGAAAGAAATATGTTGAGGGTGCTAAACTCATCGACAGAACAAAACTTTATGATACAGAAGAAGCTTTTGATTTGGCAGTGAAAACTGCAACTGCAAAGTTTGACGAAACAGTAGAAGCTCATATACGTCTCGGCGTTGACTCACGTCATGCTGACCAGCAGGTTAGAGGCGCTGTTGTTCTTCCGAACGGAACAGGTAAGAGCGTAAGAGTTGCTGTTTTTGCAAAAGGTGAACAGGCAGATGCAGCTGAAGCAGCAGGCGCTGAAAATGTAGGTGCAGAGGATCTTCTTGCTAAAATCCAGGAAGGATTTATGGATTTTGACGTTTGTATCGCAAGTCCTGATATGATGGGACTTGTAGGACGTCTCGGTAAGGTTCTCGGTCCCCGCGGACTTATGCCTTCACCAAAAGCAGGAACTGTTACTCCTGACGTAGCTAAAGCTGTTACAGAAGCTAAAGCAGGTAAGATTGAATATCGTCTTGATAAGACAAACATTATCCATTGTCCTATAGGCAAAGCTTCATTCGGTGCTGAGAAACTCACTGAGAACTTCAACACTCTTATGGATGCAGTTGTTAAGGCTAAGCCTGCAGCAACAAAAGGACAATATATCAAATCATGTGCTGTCGCAACAACAATGGGCCCCGGCATAAAGATCAATCCAAACAAGTTCGTTGCCAGCCAATCAGCTGAATAATTTTTGTTGACAAAGCTTTACAGCTTATGTTAATATAATAGTCGCTTGCCGAAGACAGTAGGTGCAGTTATGCGTAAAGAGTTATCTGCCTACCGAGGAAAGAAACTTAAATTAAAGTTTTCGAACCTTTTCTGTCTTTGCGGAAAAGGTTCTTTTATCTCATAAGCAAGCGTATCAATTAGTAGGAGGTGAATTCGTTTGCCAAGTGAGAAAATTTTAGAGATGAAGAAACAGCAAGTTGCTGACCTTAAGGAAAGACTCGATGCATCAATAGCAGGTGTAGTAGTTGACTATAAGGGAATCAGCGTTGCAGATGACACAGCTCTTCGTAGGGAACTTCGTGAAGCAGGTGTTGAATATACTGTTATTAAAAACACTATTTTAAGACGTGCTATCGAAGGCAGTTCACTTGAGTCTATGACTGACGTTCTCGAGGGAACAACAGCTATCGCTACAAGTAATGATGACTATGTCGCTGCAGCAAGAGTACTTCAGAAGTACGCTGACAATAAAGCAACACCTTTCAGCATCAAGACAGGTTATCTCGATGGTGAGATTATAAGTCTTGAAAAAATTAACAGTCTTGCAAAACTTCCATCAAGAGATGTTTTACTTGCAACTGTTTGCAATGCATTTAATGCTCCGATTTCAGCTTTTGCCCGTGTTATTCAGGCTATCGTTGATAAAAACGGAGAAGAGGCAGCACCTGCTGCAGAATAATTTTTGAATTTTAATTTTTTTTGGAGGAAAGAAAAATGGCATCAGATAAAATCACAGCAATGATCGAAGAAATTAAAGCACTTTCAGTTCTTGAACTTTCAGAACTTGTACACGCAGTAGAAGAAGAATTCGGCGTATCTGCAGCGGCAGCAGTAGCAGTAGCAGCACCTGCAGCAGGCGGAGCAGCAGCTGAAGATGAAAAGACAGAATTTGACGTTGAACTTACAGACGTTGGTGCAGAAAAGATTAAGGTAATTAAGGCTGTTCGTGAAATCACAGGTCTTGGCCTTGCAGAAGCTAAAGCATTGGTTGACGGTGCTCCGAAAGTTATTAAGGAAGCAGCTTCAAAGGATGACGCAGATGCAGCTAAAGCTAAACTTGAAGAAGTTGGCGCTAAAGTTACACTTAAATAATTTGCGTAATTTCAAAGGATCTTCGCATTTTTGTGAAGGTCCTTTTATTTTAAATTGTAAAATTTTTATCACATTTTAAAAATGTATTGACAAAGATGTCTTTTGGCTATATAATCCACATAGTAGAAAGATGAAAGGGGGAAATTATCATGGATTTCGATTTCAGCGCTATTTTAGAAACATTAACAGGCATTATTACTGCAATCGCTGGTATGCTCGGCATCGAGGACTTTGATCCTTCAACAATCATCGAGACTATCACAGGTTTATTTGGTTAATTTGAAATTTTTTACTTGTGAAAGCATATCTTTCGGGATATGCTTTTACTTTTTAGGAGCGTTATGAAAAAATTTCTATGTATTTTTCTTTGCCTTTCTTTTCTCTTTCTTTGCTCATGTGAAAGCGTGCAGAAAGAAGAGCCAAGCACTAGTACAACTCTTGAAGAAAGCAACACTGCCGAAATGGTGAATTTTGATGACTATACGCAGGAAAGTCACGAAGAGGAAGAGACTTATACCGATTTAAATACCAATCCTGCGGAAATTACTACTAAGGCTGAAAGCACAACAAAGAAAGCTGAGATAGACGAGGAGACAACAAAAATCACTGCAGTGACATATTACTCTGAATCCCCGGATAATAAATATATAAAGTATATTGCATCAAAATTCAGAGCGGATCCTTTTACGCTCAGAGCACTTATACGCACAAACACGGATATACCGGGTGCAGTAGTACTTCAGTTTAATGGCGATACGGATTCAAACGGCAATCTTTTAACTACGGAAGATACGCTTCTTTATGTCTATGATATCTCTTCAGACGGAACTGTTAAGAGAGCTACGGGTAAAATGAACGGAAATATAGGATACACATATGTTGAAAGTCTTGCAGCATTTGCACTTGCAAAAAAATATATGATTCCCAATCTTGAATTAAATAAAGAAAAAAGAACATACGAAGATTACTTTAATGACTAAAATATCAGGGCATTCCGCATAAAACGGAGTGCCCTTAATCATATATCTGAAATATATGCTGCTTTGCCCTTGAAATCAGCCCCTTTTTTCTATATTGAAAGAAAATTTCCTTTATGATAAAATTGAAATATACTTGGATAAGGATGGTTTTTTTAATGCCGAAAGCATATATTTACAGCAGTGATGACAAGCTTGTAATCGGTAATGATTTTATCGAGCGCCATTTTTCTGTCTGTGATAATCATCTTCATACTGAGAAAATTATAAATAAGAGAATCAAGGGCGAAAAAGAACTCTGCTTTGGCAGCTTTTCGTCTGAGTTTTTTATTGGCATAAAAAATAACAGGAAAATCGGTGAAAAGACCAGCTTTTTATCATCTAATGTACTTGAACTTGACAATATAAACATATTCAAGCAAAAAGTTGAGTTTATATTCAAACCTTATCCTATTTCAGGCGCTTATGTCAGCTTCATATTGAATATCGAGATAGAAGATAACAAGCCGTATATGAAAAAATATCTCGAGATAATCATCGAGGAGCGTTATCAGAAAAACTTAAGGATTGACTATATAGACTGTGAACATATATGCTTTGAAGAAGCCCAGGGACTATGGTCTGCGGCAGATATGGAAAAAGCATATATAAGCGGCTATCACACTGCACTGGGTCAGCCTGTATATATCAACGGATTTTTCTTTTGCAGCGAATTTCCTTTGTCAGACAACCGGATTGAAAACAAGACAGTAAGGTTAAGATACTTCTGCGGCAAGTGTTTTGATAAACTAAGACTTAATCTCAAAACGACTTTCAGGACCTGGCCTACGATTGCAGGCGCAGCAAGAGGCATTGAATACTATACAGTGCAAAAAGACTTTTACAGATATATAGATTCGCTGGTAGGTGAAAAAGGCCTTCGTTTCCAGTACAACTCATGGTTTGACAGAATGAAGGAAATCGATGAAAGCACCATTGTTCATTCATTCCTTGAAATTGATGACAAAATCTCAAAATCGGGACAGGCTCCGCTTGATTCATACGTAGTGGATGACGGCTATCATGATTATGACAATGATTTCTGGACTTTCAATGCCAAATTCCCGAATGGATTTGATAAGATTGCTGGACTTTGCTATAATTTATCATCATCACTCGGTGCCTGGATAAGTCCGAGAGGAGGCTACGGACCAAAGACACAATCTTTTGCGCAAAAGATTGAAAAAACCGGAAATGGGGCATATAACAAGCAAAGCGGGGATATTTGCGTTGCATCCGATAAGTATGTTGATAAGTTTGCTTCATATGTATGCGATATGACCGATAAATATGATATAAATTACTGGAAGTTCGACGGATTTCTCTTAAAGGCATGCAATTCTGAAAAGCACGGGCATATATGCGGCGGCTTTAATGATATGTATGAATATACAGAGTGCTGGGAAAGATGGCTTGGGATATTTTCAAAACTTCGCCTGCAAAGAGAAAAAAAGTCGGGAAAAGTGTGGATAAACCAGACTTCTTATGCAAATCCGAGCCCTGTATTTCTCAAATGGACTGACAGCATATGGATGCAAAACAGCGATGATATGGGGAAAATATATACGACGGCAAGAAAGAAGGAACTTTTAGCTTCTGATGCCGACGCCATGATGACATACCGTGACAGCAAATATTATGATTTTTGCATAAGGAGACAATATCAGTTCCCTTTGCGATATCTGTATAACCATGACCCAATATACGGCAACATGGCAAACATATCCATGACAGATGAGGAATTCAGAAAATATCTATTTATGGCCGCAGTCAGGGGCAATGGCTTTTGGGAATTATATTATTCATACAACAAAATGAATGACTCAAAATGGAAAATCAATGCCGACTTCATGAGATTTGTAAAGAAGAATTTTCATATATTGAAAAATGCTGTATATATAGGCGGAGATCCTGCAAAAGGCGAAGTTTACGGCTATTCATCATGGACAAAGGATGAAGGAATAGTAGCATTAAGGAATCCTTCAAATGAAAGTCAAAAATATCAGCTAAGCCTTGATAAAAGCATCTCATGTATGGAAGTCAATGAAGATATGAGACGTGAGACAATCCTGCCATATAGTCCGATGCAGGATGATAACAAATATTCATTCGGTGACTCATTTAATATAAACATGGAAGCAGGCGCAATAATCATCCTGAAGTTCTCTTCAATAAAAGAGGATTGTCCAAAACCTATATATGCAAGATTTGTATCCGAAAACAGTGCTGCAATATTCTTTGATGACAGAGTCAGAATAAATCTTGACAATATAGTTACAGATAACAATATTGAAAGCATAAATATTTCTGATGACTATTCTGCCGTTACAATTGGTCTTTCAAAAGAAGACAAGATTCTTGGTATCATTTTGCCGGTATATAACGGATTCGGAGACAGAGCAAAATATCAAATAAAATGCCGATATTATAAAGATAATATCAGCAAGAGAAAAGTATTTCCACACGGCAGAGATTTCAGCATATATATGACAATAAAAGACTTTGGTCCGATAATGAAGTCCGCATACCTGGATTTTGAGATTGATGGAAACGGCATAAAAGGCAATTTCTTCGGAGAGACTTTTTCTATCAATGCAAATATATCTGCAGGCGATAAAATAATTACGGTGTGCGAGCCTAATGCAGTCTTAAAGTTCTATCTTAATTCCAGCCTTATAGGTTCAAGGTTTAATGAGGAATACTTTAATGAACTTTCAAATAAGAAATTTGAGATAAGTGAGAATGCAGATGATTTTTATCTTGTAACAAGAGCCTTGAGATATGATGAGGTATAAGCTATGGGACTTAATGATAATCTTCTGGCAAAAACAGAAGGAAGAGCAAATGAAGCAAATATCATAGAAGGTAAAAATTTCAGAATAAGTGTAATTACCGAAGGCCTTGTACGTCTTGAAAGAAATGAGACAACTGACCTTCCGTCCCAGACTGTCTGGTTCAGAGATGCGGGCGCAGTTGAATATACTATGGAAAGCAACGGTAGGGCAATCAGCATCATAACAAAACGCGCAAGATTTGTCTTTAACAGAAATAAAGGCAGTTTCAGCTATGCCCTCATAAACGGACAAAAGACCAAATATGATGATCTTGAAAACTTAAAAGGGACCAGAAGGACACTTGACAGAACATTCGGTGAGGTTTCACTTGATGACGGTATCTTATCCGCAAACGGTTTAACCATAATGGACGACAGCAAGTCACTTCTACTTAAAGATGATGGTAAACTAATGTCTCGTGAAAAACATTCATCGGACATATATATTTTCGCATACGGCAAAGACTACGTCGAATGTATGAAAGCCTTTTATCTAATAACCGGAAATGCACCTTTAATACCTCGTTTTGCACTTGGAAACTGGTGGAGCAGATACCGTGCATATACGCAATCAGAATATGAAAAACTGATGGATGAGTTCATAAAGAAAGAGGTCTCATTAACAGTAGCTACCGTTGACATGGACTGGCACTGGGTAAATGTTAAGGATAAGTTCGGATACAAGAGTTCAAATTCTAAAATATGGGGAGACGGATGGACAGGATATAGCTGGAACACTGATTTGTTCCCTGATTACAGAGCATTCTTAAAAGGACTGCATGACAGAAACTTAAAAGTTGCTTTGAATTTGCATCCTGCACAGGGAGTGCGACCTTTTGAAGACAGCTATGATGCGTTTTGCAATGCAGTAGGGAAAAATAAAGAGGAAAAGCAGACAATCGAATTTGATCTGACAGATGAGAAATATATTAATGCATATTTTGATATACTTCATCATCCATATGAAGATGAAGGTGTCAATTTCTGGTGGATAGACTGGCAGCAGGGGAGCAAGAGCAAAAAAGCGGGACTTGATCCTTTATGGCTTCTTAACCATTATCATTATTTGGATAACGGGAGAAACGGCCAAAGACCCATGATTTTGTCAAGATATGCAGGACTTGGTTCTCACAGATACCCTTTGGGATTTTCGGGAGATACTGCAATTAACTGGAAAGTCCTGAAATTCCAGCCGTATTTCACTGCCAATGCAGCAAATTGCGGATATACATGGTGGAGCCATGATATAGGCGGACATCATTTCGGTATACACAGCGATGAACTATATACAAGATGGCTTCAGTTCGGAGTATTCTCTCCGATACTTAGACTTCATTCCACAAGCAATGATTTGTTTGGAAAAGAACCATGGAATTTCAACTGGACAGCACAGACTGTCAGCAAAGAATTCCTGAGACTCAGACACCGACTCATACCATATATTTATTCTATGAACTACAGAAACTTTGCCGAAGGCAGAGCGATTTGCGAGCCGATATACTATAGCTATCCTAATGAGGCAAATGCTTATGAAATCAGGAATGAATACATGTTCGGCTCAGAACTTCTGGTATGCCCGGTCACAAGCAAAATAAATAAGAAGACAAAGACTGCAGCCACCAAAGTCTGGTTCCCAAAAGGCAGATGGATAAATATTTTTACAGGTGAGATATATCTCGGCGACCGTTTTACGGTTGTACACAGCGATATTAATTCAATTCCGGTGTTTGCTAAGGAAGGTGCTGTTATACCTTTGTCTGACGGGAAAGGAAACGGATGCCAAAATCCGGAAGAAATAAGATTTGAAATATACAGCGGAAACGGCAGTTTCACTCTTTATGAAGATGACGGGGAAACAAATGAGTATATAAAGGGAGACTATTCAAAAACTCTTATCAGGACAGAAACGGCTGAAGACGTACTAAGTCTCAGCATAGCAGGCGGAAAACAAATTGACTGCATACCGCATAAGAGAAGATATATACTTGAGTTTAAGGATCTGGAATCATTTGAAAAAGCCGAAACATATATAAATGGTATATTTGAAAATGTCACTGCAGAAGGAAACAAGGTTTATCTTGATAAGATAAATGTTGAAGATAGTGTTGATTTAAGACTTAGCGGAATTAAGAAAAAAACAAATAAAACTGTTGAAGAGAGAGTAATGGACTGCTTTATTCATTTAAATGAGGCTAACATGATTAAATCAGCAAAATACAAAAAAGTTAAAGACCTTCAGGCACGGAAAATAAAGAAAATACGTAATAAAGCTTTAAGAGAAAGTGTTGAAGAAGCCATATTCGGCAAAGAATAAAAGACAGGAGTAAACATAGATGAAAAAATATCTTGCATTCTTTTTATCAATAGCTCTTTTCGTTTGTATCTTCAGCTCATGTTCTGTTGAAAATGATGACGAGAATACGACAACAAATACCGAAAGCACAACTGTCGTTGAGGAAGAAACAGAAAAAGCCATTGACAGCAATTTGAAAAGACAATTAATTTTGCTCAGTAATTCCGTGACTGATTGGCTTAACCCCAGGTATGACGAGGTTGCCTTCGCAGTAACTGATATGAATCAAAACGGATTATTGGAAATCATAGTAAGCTCATATGATTCGGAAACAATGACATCATCAACTCAGATATATGAAATCAGTTCTTCCTATGACGGCTTAAATATCTTTTCCAAAACCAATATCAATGGTAAAGTTCTTGAACCTGATTATGTTTTGTTCGACGGCACCTGTTATTATGACGCAAGCATAGACGATTACAGATTTTTAAATTATGATGTGACACTCAGTGAAGACAAAAGAAATATTGATTTGTACAGCATAAACTTCGGCGAGGGCAAGGCAGATGCCACGTTTATAGGCAGTATGACAGAGTCATTAAGCGATGAAACGGATGTCATATACAAAAACAGTGACGGTGAAACCATTACGGAAGATGACTATTCGCAGCTTTACACTGATACATTTGAGGATTGCCTTGAATACTATGCAAATATTGCTTGGGCCGCATACAGCATTGAAGATCTTGATCAATTTGTTAACTCGGATCAAGCAACCATTTATAGCGTTCTTGAAGAGTCCTGCAAATTGTTCAGTATGGAAAAATGAAATCGTATATATAGAAAAATACCGGGAATTTGATATCCCGGTATTCTATATCTTAGCTTATCTACTTACAAATTTCAGCGATACACGCACTATCCTTCATGTCCTTTATCTTTACTTTGACAATATCACCGACTTCTGCTTTGCCGGAGAAAAATACAGGTGTATAGTTTTCACTGTATCCAAATAAAAAACTGTCCTTTGACTTGGATTCGACCAGGATATTGAGGACTTTTCCTTTTTGATTCATAAGGTAATCTGAACGTATTTTATCTCCCAAAAGTGAAAGTCTGTGAGCACGTTCGGATTTTGTCTTTTTCTCGAGATGACCATCCATTTTATCAGCAGGCGTACCGGCACGTCTCGAGTAAGGAAATACATGTATCTTTTCAAAGCCTATCTTTTCCGCAAATTTTAATGTTTCCGTAAAGTCTTCTTCAGTTTCCTGAGCAAAGCCCACCATTATATCGGTAGTAATTGTGCAGTCGGGGAAATGTTTCCTTAAACTCTCACATAGAAGTTGATATTCGGATGCTGTGTAATGCCTGTTCATAAGTTTTAATATCTTATCGCAACCGCTTTGCAGTGAAATATGGAAGTGAGGACATAATTTTTTGCAACTTTTAAGTTTTGATATTAACTCATCTGTTATATGATCCGGCTCGAGCGAACTGAGACGCACCCGTAATATATCCGGGTTTTCAGCGACTGCAAAGACAGCATCGGCCAAATCGTAATCTGTTTCTTTGCCATATGCGGAAAGGTTGATCCCCACAAGCACGATCTCGCGATAACCGTTTCTTGCAAGGCAGGCAACTTCCGCCTTTATATCCTCAAGTGACTTGAAACGTACATGTCCGCGGGCTTTTGGTATTATACAATATGTGCAATGCCTGTCACAACCATCTTCAATTTTTAAATCGGCACGCGTCCTGTCATCAAAGCAGGATATACCGCTTGAAACAAGGGGTTCATTTTCCTCATGTTCACTTGTTAAAATAAGCCGGTTCCCGTTTTTCATAAATTCATCGACGGACTTAATAAGGAGACGGTTTGACTTGTTGCCGAGAACGATATCTGCTTCGGTGAGCTTTTCTGTCATGTCCGGGAAAGACTGGGGCAGACATCCTGTCAGCACTATAACGGCATCGGGGTTTAGTTTCCTGTAGTGCCTTACTTGCTGCCTTGATTTTCTGTCACTTTCGGAGGTTACTGTACATGAGTTAATGACGAAAACATCTGCTTTGCTTTCGTCTTCGGTAATATCATATCCGTTTTTCCTTACCAGCTCTCTCATTTCCTGGCTTTCGTACTGATTAACCTTACAACCGAGAGTGTGAAAATAGAAATACATAGTCTCACCGCAGGATATTGTAACATACTTTACCAATATTTTACAATTTTATTTTCTCTTTTTATTAACTTTTGAAGAAAATGTAAATAATTGATTGAAAATATTGAAAAAAAGGCGGTGATACTGTAAAATATATGGTATAAAATATGGCAAAACCGAGAAAGGTATTTTTAAATTATGGCATTAAGATTTAATGATAAATACGTTAAAGATTTTTTAAGTGATAATGACGTAAAAAACATAATTCCTGCAATGGAAAAAGCACATGAAAAAATTGTGAATAAAAGCGGTGAAGGAAATGACTTTTTAGGATGGGTAGACCTTCCTGATAATTATGATAAAGAAGAATTCGCAAGGATAAAGAGAGCAGCGCAGAAGATTCAAAATGACTCAAAGGCTCTTGTGGTTATAGGGATTGGAGGCAGTTATCTAGGTGCCAGAGCAGCAATTGAATTTTGCAAATCACAAAACTACAATCTCTTAAAAAAGGACAGCCCGAATATTTATTTCAGTGGTAACTCCATAAGCGGACAGACACTCAATGAAATAGTTGCGCTTGTTAAGGACACAGACTTTTCAATCAATGTAATTTCAAAATCCGGTACAACTACCGAGCCCGCAATTGCATTCAGAATCTTCAGAGAACTTTTGATTGAAAAATACGGAGAAACTGAAGCTGCAAAGAGAATATATGTAACAACCGACAAAACCAAAGGTACTCTTAAGGAACTTTCAGATGAAAAAGGATATGAGACATTTGTCGTTCCCGATGATATAGGCGGACGTTATTCGGTTCTTACAGCAGTAGGACTTTTGCCGATTGCCGTAGCAGGTATTGATATCGATAAAATGATGCAAGGCGCATCAGATGCCTGCAAAGAATATTCAGTTTGTGATATTGAAAAGAATAACTGCTATAAATACGCAGTTTTGAGAAATGCCTTGTACAGAAAAGGCAAAAAGATTGAACTGATGGTTGCATATGAGCCCGATTACACAATGATGAATGAATGGTTCAAACAACTATACGGAGAAAGTGAAGGTAAAGACGGAAAAGGTATTTTCCCGGCATCGGTAGTTTGCTCTACTGACCTTCATTCGATGGGCCAATATATCCAGGATGGTGAAAGACATATTTTTGAGACATCCGTGGTATTTACAAATCCTAAATCTGATATTACAATTAAAGAAGAGGATACAAACTCAGATGGACTTAATTTCCTTGCCGGAAAGACAATGAGCTTTGTAAATCGCAAGGCATACGAGGGTACAACACTTGCGCATGTAGATGGAAATATTCCTAACATGCTTATTGAACTTGATGTCATGAATGAATACTCATTTGGTTATCTTGTATATTTCTTTGAAAAGGCATGCGCTATTTCAGGATATATACTCGGAGTTAATCCATTCGACCAGCCCGGAGTTGAAAGTTACAAGAAAAATATGTTTGCACTTTTAGGCAAACCCGGTTATGAAAATCAGCGTGACAAGCTTCTTGCCAGAATCGGTCAGTAAAATACGGAACCAAGCCGCATTTCGCGGTTAAATAATAAACAGGAGGAGATAATAATGATATCTCTTATTATCGGACGTAAAGGAACAGGTAAAACTAAAATACTTGTTGACTGCGTAAATGATGCAGTTAAAGTATCAAATGGTAATGTTGTATGTGTTGAGAAAGAAACAAAACTCACATATGATGTTAACTACCGTGCGAGACTTGTAGCTACAGACACTTTTGCAGTAAAAGGATATGAAAGTTTCTATGGATTCCTCAGTGGAATTTGTGCAGGTGACCATGATATTACAGATATTTTTGTAGATGCAACATTCAGAATCGCTGATAACCGCGAAGGTGACTGCATTCTTGCATTCTTAAAACTTGTTGATAATCTTTCTGAAATATCCGGAACACATTTCACCTTCACTCTTTCAGCAGACGAAGAAGATCTTCCTGCAGAAATTATGGAGTTCTGCCAAAAGATAAACTAACGAATTCTTTGACTTTTATTTGGCTATCATCCCGTGATGGTAGCCAAATTTTCAATTATGATATAAATATATTTCCTTCTTCCAGGCAAAATATCCGTGCAAAAAGTAAGCTATGGTAAACTTTTTGGACACAGAATGCGGTATAATATTATTGGACTTCATTAGTCTGTAATATATAGTGCAAGGAATGGGGGATATGATATCTGTAATATGATTTATCAGCAATTAGGAGAAATGATGGACTACAAAACAACGTCGTTTGTAAAATGGGCAGGAGGCAAGAAACAACTTCTTGAACGATTGGAAAGTCGAATGCCGGTTACATATGATAGATATTACGAACCGTTCATAGGTGGGGGTGCACTCCTCCTTGATATACAGCCAAGTAAGGCAGTTATCAATGACACCAATGAGCAATTGCTAAATATATACAGACAATTAAAAATGGATTCAGAAGCTGTTATTGCTGCAGTTGATATGCTCGATGCAAAACCTTGTGATAAAGAACGATATATGCAAATTCGCGAGAGCTATAATCAAAAAATACAAAAGCATGAATTGGATGCGGAATCTGCGGCTCTTATGATTTGGATAAATAAACATTGCTTTAATGGTTTGTATCGGGTTAACGGCAGGGGCTTGTTTAATGTACCATATAACAACAAAAAAAGCGGAAGATCAATAGATGCAGAAAATCTTAGAAATATTGGTAGGTATTTAAGAATAAGTGATGTCGAAATTCGGCAAGGGGATTTTGAAATTGCATGTTGCGATGTGAAATCAGGCGATTTTGTATATTTTGATTCTCCATATGTTCCCATTAATGAGACTGCAAGTTTCACTGCTTACACTAAAGAGGGCTTCTCGTATGAAGATCATGTGAGACTATCTGATCTTTTTAAGGCATTGTCAGATAAAGGTGTAAAATTGATGCTTAGCAATCATGATGTTCCTTTGGTTCATGAACTATATAAGGACTTTAATATTGATAGCATTGACGTGAGAAGAGCAATTAACAGCAATGCATTAAAGCGATTTGGAAAAGAAGTTATAATAACCAATTACTGAGAGGGTGAAAGTTATGAGAGAACTGATAAAAGGTCGTATTTCTCCGTATTATTGTACGGAGACAGAGATGCTTTTCTTAGATAATACTTTTTCAGTCCTCAAAAAATTGCAACCTTCATCAATAGATATGATTTTTGCAGATCCACCATATTTTTTGAGTAATGATGGGATAACATGCCATGCCGGTAAGACAGTATCTGTTAATAAAGGAGAATGGGATAAAGCTTCATCATTGTCTGAAAAACATAATTTCAACAGAAGGTGGATTCGTCTCTGCAAAGAACTTATTTCACCAAATGGAACAATCTGGATTAGTGGTACTCTCCATAATATCTACAGTATTGGTATGGCGTTAGAACAGGAAGGTTTTAAGATTATAAACAACATAACATGGCAAAAGACAAATCCTCCGCCAAATCTAGCATGCAGATGCTTTACTCATAGCACAGAAACAATATTATGGGCTCAAAAAAATGACAAAAAAGCAAAGCATACATTTAATTATCAACTTATGAAACAGCAAAATGGTGGAAAGCAGATGAAAGATGTTTGGACAGGCTCGATTACGTCTCAGAAAGAGAAAGCGCAGGGGAAACATCCTACTCAAAAGCCATTATATATTCTTGAAAGAATTATAGAGTCCTCTACGAATCCGGGCGATATTATTCTGGATCCTTTTTGTGGAAGTTCAACAACCGGTGTTGCAGCCAAAAGGCTGGGAAGAAAATATATTGGTATTGATAATGCAGAGGAGTACATTAACATATCAGTAAAAAGACTGCAAAAGGAGACTGAGTATGAGAAATTTTAATGACTTGCTTGGAACGATGAGACCAAGCATTAATGATTACAATTACTATGTTGATTTTGATAAAGTATATGCTAATGTTGAAAGTATTAGAATTGAACTAAATATCATGAACTCTCTGATTGGATCAAGCAATATTGAAAAGGATTTTAAGGATTTACTTAATCGATATCCGGAAATATTGAAGTGTATTCCAACACTGCTGGCAGTTCGTCAAACTGAGATTTATGCACAAGATGAAGATGGCGCATTACTTTTTAACTTTAACAAAATGAACTATACTGCAGAGCAATATTTGATGTTTATGAAAAAAACAGGACTCTTAGACCTGCTCTCAAATCATATAATCAATAATCTTGTGGATTATGTTCTGGGTATAGAAACCGGGCTTGATAGCAACGGAAGAAAGAACCGGGGCGGACACCAAATGGAAAACCTGGTTGAGAGGTATATTAAAGAGACTGGAATCGAATACTATAAGGAGATGTATCTAACAGATATTGAAAAGAAATGGAATGTTGATTTATCTGCAATATCAGCCGAAGGCACCACAACTAAAAGATGGGACTTTGTGGTTAAGACAGACAAAACGATTTACTTGATAGAAACGAATTTTTATACTTCACAAGGTTCAAAACTCAATGAAACAGCCAGAAGTTATAAAATGATTGCTCAGGAAACACAAGGTATTGATGGTGTAGAGTTTATGTGGATAACAGATGGCAGCATAGGCTGGAAATCAGCAAGAAGGAATCTAGAAGAAACATTTGACAATATGCAACTTCTATATAACATTAATGATATGGAAAATGGAATTCTTTTGTCATTGTTCTCAAAACCTTGATAGATAACAAAAATGGCATTAGCTACTTAACCTTTTTGCGCATTTTTCTTAAATTTTCATTTTTCGCTTCGGTTTTAGTCGACTTTTTAGTCGACTTTTTTTCTTAAATTATTGACAAAATAAAAATATAAATATATAATATTTTAGCGTCGCAAGGAGCGAATTATGGTTATACAGTTAGAACAGTTTTTTAATCTTGAAGGAAACCATAAGGAATATGAGTATTCATTTATGCCTGAACTACTCATATCGGATGATTTCATTTCAGCAACAGCAATTGAATTTTCAGGAGAAATAAGCAACACAGCAGGGCTTGTAAACCTTAAAGGAAAAGCTTCTTTTACTGCTGAGATTGTCTGCAGCAGATGCGCAGAAAACTTTTCCAGAAAGTTCGAAATTGATATTGAACATCAGCTTGTTAATGAGCTTAACGATGATGACAATGATATGTTCTTGCTGGTTGAAAATATGCAGCTTGACCTTGATGCATTGATATGCGAGGACATAGTTCTTTCATTACCATATACATTCCTTTGTAAAGACGATTGTAAAGGTATATGTGTAAAGTGCGGAAAAAACTTAAATGAGGGTTTATGTGATTGTAAAAAAGACGTTGACCCGCGTTTATCCGCGTTATTACAATTACTGGATGAATAAATTAGATTTGTAGATATAAGGAGGTGCGCAAAATGGCAGTACCAAAGAGAAGAGTATCAAAAGCAAGAAGAGATAAGAGACGTTCAAACGTTTGGAAAATGACAGCTCCAGAGCTTGTTAAGTGCCCAAATTGCGGTGAATACAAGAGACCTCATAGAGTTTGTGGCAATTGCGGACAATATAAGGGTCGTCAGGTTATTGCTACTGAAGAGGCTTAATGAATCTTTCTAATTAAGAGAAAGGCGGAGAGGGTTATCTTTTCCGCCTTTTAGTCGTATAGGGGAGGTGTATCACAAAATGGCAGTTAAAATTAAAAAAGTTGCAAAGCTTTCAAAAGCACATATTTGCGGTATACGTCCCGGAGACCTTTTGCTTTCTGTTGATGGAAATGAGATAATGGACATCCTTGATTATGATTTTTATGTTTCCGAAAATAAAAGTGAAATGACTTTTAAGAAGGCAAACGGCCAGAAAAAAACAATCACAGCAAGCAAAGATAACTGCGGCCTGGAATTTGAGTCATATCTTATGGACGAACAAAAAGGCTGCCTTAATAAATGCATCTTTTGCTTTGTGGATCAACTTCCGAAAGGCCTTAGGCAAAGTCTGTATTTTAAGGATGATGATTCCAGACTCTCGTTCCTTTTCGGTAACTATATTACTCTTACAAATATCAGCGAGCATGAAATAGAAAGAATCATTGATATGCATATAAGCCCGATAAATATATCGGTTCATACCATGAATCCTGAACTTCGTGTTCAAATGATGAAGAACAAGAATGCAGGGAAATCCCTGGATATCATGCGCAGATTTGCTGATGCGGGAATTAAAATGAACACCCAGCTTGTTTTATGCCCGGGCATCAATGACGGAGATGAACTGAAATATTCAATTGAGAAGCTTTCAGAAATGTTCCCGGCAGTTTGCAGCATAGCTGCAGTTCCAGTAGGACTCACAAAATTCAGGGATGGTTTATGCCCACTTAAGGCTTATGACAGTGAATCAGCAGGCCATGTTATTGACATAATCAATGAGTATTCCTTAAAATTCAGAGAAAAATACGGCACAGGTCTTGTCTATCCTGCGGATGAGTTCTTTATTAAAGCAGGAAGAGAAATACCTAAAGAGGATTATTATGATGACTATCCGCAAATTGAAAACGGAGTAGGAATGGTGAGATCTTTTTCTAATGAATTTATTGATGAACTTGAAGATAACAATGAAATAGCGCAATACTCTAAGCTTTCCGTTGCATGTGGTACCGATATATATCCCGTAATAAAGGAATTGTGTGCAAAAGCAGAAGAAAAATATATAACAAAGATAAGAGTATATCCTATAGCCAATCATTTCTTTGGGGAAACAATAACTGTCACAGGCCTTTTGACAGGGAACGATATTATAGATCAGTTAAAGGATAAAAGTTTGGGAGAAAGGCTTGTATTATCAAACACTTTAATAAGCGATTATACAAATTTAACGGAAAATAAGAATAAACTTCTTGATGATGTTACTATAGAAGAAATTGAAGAAAAGTTGAATGTTAAAATATCTCTGTCTTTACAAAACGGCAGCGATTTCTTAAAAACGCTATTGGGGGTGAAATAAATGTCAAAACCTGTTGTTGCAATTGTCGGAAGACCTAATGTCGGCAAAAGTACTCTTTTTAACAAGTTAATAGGTCAAAGACTGTCTATAGTTGATGATACTCCCGGAGTTACCAGAGACAGAATCTATGGAGATTGTGAATGGCTCGGTCATGAAATGCTGCTTATAGATACAGGCGGTATAGAACCATATTCGGATAACATTATTCTATCTCAGATGAGAAGACAGGCTCAGCTTGCCATAGACAGCGCAGATGTAATAATACTTGTAACGGATATACGTTCAGGTGTTGTTGCAACTGATTCAGATGTAGCTGCTATATTGCAAAAAAGTGGTAAGCCTATAATTTTGTGTGTCAATAAAGCAGATACAATAGGGGAGCCACCAAGTGAATTTTATGAATTCTATAATTTGGGACTGGGAGATCCTATTCAGGTTTCTGCAGTTCATGGACACGGAACCGGCGATTTACTTGATAAAGTTGTATCATACTTCCCGGATTCTGATAGTGAAGAGGAAGATGATGACCTTATTAAGGTAGCGGTAATAGGCAAACCAAATGCGGGAAAATCTTCGCTTGTCAATAAGATAGTCGGTGAGGAAAGAGTTATTGTTTCATCCATAGCAGGAACAACAAGAGATGCAACCGATACTTTAGTAGATAATGAACATGGTAAATTTGTCTTTATAGATACTGCAGGATTGCGCAGAAAAAGTAAAATCGATGATGCAATTGAGAAATACTCTGTTATACGTGCGCGTATGGCTGTTGAAAGAGCTAATGTTTGTGTAATTATGATAGATGCAACTGAAGGTTTTACGGAACAGGACTCCAAAGTTGCCGGAATTGCTCATGAACTAGGCAAAGCTTCTATTATTGCAGTTAATAAATGGGATCTGGTTGAAAAAGACGGCAAAACAATGGATACATTCAGGAAAAAACTTATGAATGATTTTTCATTTATGAGTTATGCCCCCATTATCTTTATTTCAGCTAAAACCGGTCAAAGACTTGAGAGGCTTTTTGAACTTATAAAATTCGTGGACAGCCAAAATGCTATGCGAATTTCCACAGGAAAACTAAATGATGTTTTAGCCGATGCCACGGCACGTGTTCAGCCTCCGACAGACAAGGGAAAGAGACTTAAAATCTATTATATGACCCAGGCTTCGACCAGACCACCGACATTTGTTTGTTTTGTTAACAATAAAGATCTTTTTCATTATAGCTATCAGCGATATATTGATAACAGGATAAGAGAGGTCTTCGGCCTTGAGGGAACCCCGACACAATATGTTATAAGAGAACGTGATAAAAACAAGAAAAAATAAACATACCATTGAGGTACCAAAAAATTACTTAACTACAATTTAATCATAGCTTGCCTTGGTTGAGAAAATGTTCTCTTCCAAGGTTTTTTATATTATTAACATCTCATTTATCCATGATTTGCACTACGTGTAAAATGATTTTGTGTTTTCATCCGGAGACAAAAAAAGAGGCGAAAATCACCCAAAAACGGATGAAAATCGCCTTTGATTTTCGCCCTGAAAAGCAAGAAACCCCTTGAGATCAAGGGGCCGTGGCTTGTATCATACTTCTGATACAAATTTGGCGGAGAGTTAGGGATTCGAACCCTAGGTTCCTTTGACGGAACACAGCATTTCGAGTGCTGCACCTTCGACCACTCGGACAACTCTCCATAGTCATATATAGAAGTCTGAAATGCTCAATTATTCTATCAAAAGAGTATAGTTTTGTCAATAAAATACGGCATTGCATTAGATTTCAGCCGGAACTTTCAATAGCCCATTTTGATATTGACTTTTCTAAGCCTTTGATTTATAATGTTTTAGATGCTGGTGTGGCGAAATTGGCAGACGCAAGGGACTTAAAATCCCTCGGTAGCAATACTGTACCGGTTCAAGTCCGGTCACCAGCACCAAGGAAAAGGACTGTGAATATTAGTGGATTCTTCTACTATTCTTCACAGTCCTTTTTTACTTTAATGAAAGCCTTTGATTATTCTATATATGAAATCTTTTGATTTTTTGACTAAATGTCAAATTCTCATTCTTATTTTTGGTCAAAGAGGGCAGTGCTGAAATATCGCTCTCCGGTGTCGGGAAGAATAGTAACAACAGTCTTTCCTTTACCAAGTCTTTTTGCCATTTTTACGGCAGCTGCAACATTTGTTCCGCTTGAAATGCCGCACAGGATTCCTTCTTCACAAGCAAGTCTTTGGGCGGTTTCAATGGCTTCCTTGTCGGATATGACACAGATATTGTCATATATTTTGGTATTGAGATTTTCAGGTATAAGGCCATCACCTATACCCATCTGAAGGTGAGTACCTATCGCTCCACCACTTAAAATAGCTGCATTTGCAGGCTCAACTGCCCAGATTGTAATTGCGGGATTCTGACGCCTGAGGACCTCGCCTACACCGCTTATGGTGCCGCCGGTTCCTACCCCGCTGCAAAAACCATCTATATCACAATTAGCCTGTTCCAGAATCTCTGTTGCTGTATAGTATATATGAGCTTTGGGATTGTCAGGATTGTCAAACTGAGACGGGACATATACTTTTTTGTCCTCTTTTCTCATTTTTTCGGCAAGCTCTATGCATTCCGACATACATTTTCCTATATCACCGTCATCATGTACAAGGACGAGTTCCGCGCCATAATTTTTAATAATCTTTCTTCTTTCTTCCGATACAGAATCCGGCATTATTATTTTTACCTTATATCCCATAACGGCACCTACCAAAGCTATTCCTATTCCCTGGTTTCCGCTGGTAGGCTCAACTATGACGGAATCTTCATTTATTTGTCCTTTTTCTTTTGCTCTCTTAAGCATATTATATGCAGTTCTGGTTTTTATAGAGCCGCCTATATTAACCCCTTCATATTTTACCAAAATCTGAGCAGAGTCCTCGGGGACAATTCTGTTAAGCCTTATCATAGGTGTATGACCTATGGCATCCAAAATCGTATTGCAAATCATAAGCACTTTCCTTTATTTTTAGTATATATTAATCTTATCTAAAATGGGAAAAAGTGTCAATAAAGGAAAAAACGGGACCTTGTTTATCGGCCCCGTTCTTGCTTCATATCTTATTAACTTCATCCTGCGACAGCATCTTGTATCCTTTTTCATTCAGGACTGCTAATGCATCTTCGTTATATTTTTCCTTAACTCTGAAAACCATGCACGCAGTTTCTGCTTTCTTGGCGATTACGGCATATATATACTCAACACCGATTTCTTTTTCTGTAAGAGCATCAAGTACATCTGCCATTCCGCCGGGGACATCCGGAATAACAACTGCAATAACAGGAGTCTTCTGGAAAATCCAGCCGTTATCTGTCAATACCTGTGCAGCCTTATCCGGATCATCTGCTATTATCCTTACTATACCAAACTCCTTTGTGTCAGCAATTGAAATGGTTCTCATATCAATGCCGTTATCTGCCAGAAGCCTGGTGAGCTGGGCTATTCTGCCAAAACGATTTTCAACAAATATTGATAATTGTGTTACAAACATCTTGATTACTCCTTTCAGATTTTACGCTTGTCAATAACTCTGACTGCCTTGCCTTCACTTCTTGCAATTGTCTTAGGCTCTACGATATGAACCTTTGCTTTGATTCCAAGCATTGCCTTCAAGTCGCTTACAAGCTGCGCTTCTCTTTCTGAAATGCCCATTGTTGTATCTGAAAGCATTTCAGGTGTTATCTCAACATTTACATCAAGTGTATCTGTGTTATTCACTCTGTCAACAATGATTTGATAATTTGCAGCATAGCCGTCGTTCAAAAGAACTGTTTCTATCTGGCTTGGGAATACATTTACACCGCGTATAATAAGCATATCATCGCTTCTGCCCATTGGTTTGCACATCTTAACATGTGTTCTTCCGCAGGAACATTTTTCCCTTGTAAGTATACATATATCTCTCGTTCTGTATCTCAAGAGTGGGAATCCCTGCTTATCAAGAGAAGTGAAAACAAGTTCGCCCTTTGACCCATCAGGTAATACTTCACCGGTATTAGGATTGATAATTTCAGCATAGAAATGGTCTTCATTTATATGCATTCCTGACTGCTCTTCACACTCGAATGAGACCCCGGGTCCGCTTGTTTCAGTAAGGCCGTAAATATCATATGCCTTTATACCGAGATTTTTCTCTATACTCTTGCGCATTTCTTCTGTCCATGGCTCAGCACCGAATATACCTGCCTTCAGGTGGTTGTCTTCCGGCTTGTAACCTCTTTCAGCAAGAGACTCAGCAATATATGCGGCATAGGACGGGGTACAGCAAAGAATTGTTGCTTTGAGATCCATCATAAATTGGATTTGTCTGTCTGTATTTCCTGATGACATCGGAAGTGTGAGACAGCCGACTTTATGAGAACCGCCGTTAAGTCCCGGACCGCCCGTAAAGAGTCCGTATCCGTAGGAAATCTGGCATACATCTTCGTTTGTGCCTCCTGCGGCTACTATTGCACGTGCGCAGCATTCTTCCCATAAATCAATATCATGCTGGGTATAGAAAGCAACAACACGTCTTCCGGTAGTACCGGAGGTGGACTGAATGCGGACACAGTTTTTTAAATCTGTTCCCAAAAGTCCGTAAGGATATGCTTCTCTTAAGTCATCCTTTGTAAGAAAAGGAAGTTTCTTTATATCATCGATACTTTTAATGTCATCAGGGCTGACTCCCTGTTTGTCCATCAGCTTTTTGTAATATGGTACGTTGTTATATACATAGCGCACCTGTTTTACAATCTTTTCATTTTGAATTTCAATAATCTTTTCGCGTGGCGCGGTTTCTATCTCCGGCTGATAATAATTATGCATGGCATTTTCCTCCTATATCAATATATTTTATTTATATCACATATTTATCATTATTTAAAGTTTTTATTCGCCTAAACTGTCTGTAACCTCAACAGTCTTTTTATCATGATAGCATTCAAACATTTTATCTACATCTTTTACAAGTGATTTTTGTGTAAGAAGACTTACAACCGGTACTATAACCAGACCGCCTACCATTGCTATTACACCTGAGTAAAGTGAATTTCTGAAAACGAATGAAAGCAATGCGCTGCCTGAAAAATCAAGAACACCGAGTGATACCAGAAGTTGTACTATCTCAAGACCTACGCCGAATATGAATGAACATACAACGGCAGGTTTTGTGGTCTTTTTCCAGTAAAGGCCATAAAGGAAAGGAGCTAAAAATGCACCTGCGAGAGCACCCCATGATACACCCATCATCTGTGCTATGAAGAGATTTGAACTGCTTGCCTGCTTAATGGCAATAACTGCAGAGATAACAATAAAGGCCAGAATGAAGAGCCTCATAATGAGCATCTTTTTCTTTTCGCCTATTTCTTTTTTTGAAAGTGGCTCAATAAAGTCAATCGTTATTGTGGAACCGCTTGTTAAAACCAAAGAAGAAAGTGTGGACATTGATGCCGAAAGTACCAAAACTATTACTACCCCAATAAGTATTGCAGGTAATGTGGAAAGCATTGTCGGTATAACTGCGTCAAAACCGCCTATGGGCTTACCGCTTGCTTCATCAATCCCTATTTTGTCTGAATAAAGTCTGCCGAATCCGCCGAGGAAATAACAACCGCCTGCAACTATTATAGCAAAGAGTGTGGAAATTACGGTGCCCTTTTTTATGGAGTCCTCATTTTTGATAGCATAGAATTTTCCGACCATTTGAGGAAGACCCCATGTACCGAGAGAAGTAAGCATAACAACAAACAAAAGGAAGAGTGGCTGAGGGCCGAAGAATGAAGTGAAAGCACCTGACTCCCAAGTGACCCCGTTTGATGCCTCGGCCGGTATTTTGGAAAGATTCTGCATAGCGAGCATAAGACCGCCGTTATCCTTAAGTACGGCAAGGATAACTGAAACAATTCCTATAAGCATAATGAGACCTTGAATAAAGTCGTTTGTCGCTGTGGCCATATATCCGCCTATTATAACGTAAACAGCTGTAAGTGCTGCCATAATAATAACGCATACTGCATAGGGGACACCCTCATATGCCATGGAGAAGAGTCTTGAAAGACCGTTAAAGAGTGATGCCGTATATGGTATCAGGAATATAAAAGTAATAACGGAAGCAACAACCTTGATACCTTTTGAATTAAATCTTGAACCAAAGAAATCAGGCATAGTTTTGCTGCCGAGATGCTGAGTCATAATCCTTGTACGTCTGCCGAGAATGCTCCAGGCGAGGAGAGAACCGATAAACGCGTTGCCGAGTCCTATCCATGTGGATGCAATACCGAAGTTCCAGCCGAACTGACCTGCATAACCTACAAATATGACGGCTGAAAAATATGATGTGCCGAAGGCAAATGCGCTAAGCCATGGTCCAACGGAACGTGAGCCTAAAACAAATCCGTTTACATTGCTTGCATGCTTTCTGTATCTTATGCCTATGCCGACCATAAGACTGAAGAAACAAACGATAAGGATTGTTGTAACAATCATTGTAGTGTTCATAAAAATATCTCCTTTATACGCAATACTTGTGCGCTTTAAAGCGCTAAAGCAAATTGCTGATAAAAATAAGCCAATCAAATTGACTTTAATATGTAGTTATGCTAACATAAAAAATATCAAAAATCAATAGATATCACAGAAAAAGAGGGAAAATTTTGACAGTCGATTTTCATACACATTCTTTTCCGGATAAAATTGCGGAAAAAACCATAAGTTTTTTGGAAAATAAAGGTAAAGTAAAAGCATACCACAACGGGACAAGACAGGGCCTTGTTGAACTTACTCAGAAATATATGATAGATTACAGTGTTGTTTTACCTGTCGCAACATCTGTAAAACAAGTAGAGAGCATAAACCGTCTTTCGGCTGAACTTAATGGTAAAGACGGCCTCATATATTTTGCAGCAATACATCCCGATTGTGAAAATGTTGAAGAAATACTGGATAATGTAAAAAATGCAAATATTAAAGGTATAAAGCTGCATCCTGATTATCAGGGCGTATATTTCAATGATAAGAGATATATAAAGATAATGGAGCAGGCAGCAAAGAGAGATTTGCTGATTGTAACTCATGCGGGGATAGATATAGGCTACAGGGATGATGTGCATTGCACACCCGATATGGTCTTGGAAGTCCTGGATGAACTCTCGGGCCTCATAGACAACAAACTGATACTTGCGCATATGGGCGCATGTGATCAGCCTGATGAAGTCCTCGAGAAACTTGTTGGAAAAGCTGTATATATGGATACGGCATTTGTGCTGGACAGATATACGGAGAAATGCCTCGAGATAATAAAGAAGCACGGAGCAGATAAAATCCTCTTTGCTACAGATTCACCTTGGGCAGATCAGGGAAAATTTTTGGATATTATCGACAAGATTGACTTAAGCAAAGAAGAAAAAGATAAAATCTTATATGTGAATGCATTCAATCTCCTCAATATTAAAGAATAACGGTAACAAGTTATGAGCAAAGGCTTTGACATTTCAGAAAAGAAAAGTAAATATTTTTTAGATGAGTTAAGTTCACATATATCGAATATTCCTTATGACAAATATATCTCAAAAGAGAATCTTGATGCTGATTGTGAATATGCTTTAATTTCATCTGACTATTCTGCTGAAAAGAACAGCGAAATTATTCAAAATGATATTGACAGAATATCAGATGCCGGTGGCGGGATATTGGCAATAAAGCCCGGCAAATACTGTATAAGGACAATTGAACTTAAATCCAATATCGTTTTATGGCTATCATACGGAGTTGAGCTTATTGCATCCGGCTATGATGAAACACAGCAGTTTTGCAATGACAAAGAGGCTGTGATTTTTGCAGAAAATGCGGAAAATATTCGTCTTACTGGCGGTGGGAAAATCAACGGAAACGGTGAAGAGTTTGTATTGCCTGCTGCTGAAAAGCATCCTTTTTCTCCGCTTGAGAAATTTAACACTTATGAAAGAGTAATAAAAGCTCGCAAAAGAATCAGATTTTCAAAAGGCGGGCACCGTTTGCATCTTGTATGTTTCAATGCTTGCAAAAATCTTGAGATAGAAAATATTACCTTATACAACTCTGCAAACTGGACTTGTTGTATTAATGAGTGCAGTGAAGTGAATATAAGGAATACTGTCATTGATAACAACATACATACTGCAAATACTGACGGCATAGACATAGTCAGTTCCCAAAATGTGAATATAGAAAAGGCATTTATTGCCACTGCAGATGACGGTATATGCATAAAGACTTTTACAAAACCGGCATATATGATAAATATAAAAGACTGTGAAGTAATTTCTTTTGCAAATTGCTTCAAGATAGGTACGGAGACAAAATCCGATATCAGAAAGGTTTATCTTTCTTCTTCCGTGTTTTACATGCCAAGGGACATTGTGGGCGGATATGCGGGCATTGCAGTTGAATCCGCAGACGGAGCCAATATCTCGGATGTCCATATAAAGGATATCGAGATGTTCGGTGTTTCTTCTGTCTTCCTTATCTGGCTTGGAAGAAGGCTGCGCGATACACAAAACGGACCGGGCTCGGTTAAAAATATAGATATAGAAAAAGTATATGCCTATGATATAGAACTGCCCAGCGCCGTTACCGGATGCACTTTTATGGATAAGGAATATTGTGTGCAGGACCTGTCACTAACCGACATACATGCATACTACAGGGACACAGGTGAAAACTTAAATATAAAATATGGTGTTGATGAGATATCGATGAGTGACTATCCTGAGATAACAAGAGTCTCCCACATATACAGAAATCCTCATGAGAAAAGTGATTATTGGGATCTCCCGTGCTATGGAATTTTTTTGAGGAATCTTGACAATATCAACTTCAGAAGATGTGAAACCATTCCCAGAAAATGCAATGAAAGAGAAGAAATTTGGAATATGGATGTGAAAAAACATCTTTTATGATTATATAGATACAGAATATTTTTGGAGGGATTAATATGCGTTATGTTATTAACCGAGAAAACTTCAGAAAATTTGAAATAAGAGAAATAAACAAGTTGCCCGGAAGGACATACTTCATACCATACTCCTCAAAAGAAGGACTGGAGGATCAGACCATTTTAAGCGAGAGATATAACAGTGACATGGTCATGCTCTTAAACGGAGGATGGAATTTTAAGTATTATGAAAAAGATATGCTGATCCCAAATGAACTCTATACCGAACGTGTTCAGTTTGACACAGTCCAGGTCCCTTCAACCTGGGCACGCACAGGCTATCGTGAACCATGCTACCTTAATACAAGATACGAGTTTGAACCTACTTTATATCCTAAGATGCCTCAGGATGTGCCTATGGGCATCTACAGAAAACTCATCAATATTGATGACCTTGAGAAAAAATATATCATAACTTTCCTGGGAGTAATGTCCTCGCTTGATCTGTATATAAACGGGGAATTTGTCGGCTACAGCGAAGGCTCTCATAACAGTGCAGAATTCGATATAAGCGAATATCTGACAAAAGGGGAGAACGAAATACTTTGCGTTGTCAGCAAATGGTCAACAGGCAGCTACCTTGAATGTCAGGATATGTTCAGAGAAAACGGTATATTCAGAGATGTATATATAACAAAAACGGACAGCACATATCTTTATGACTTCTCTACTGAAAGCAAAAGGCAAAATGACGGTAAATATACTCTAAAAATCGATACAGTATTAATAGGTCAGTCAAAATCATGCACTATCGAGTGCGAACTGATTGATGCAGATGGTAAAACCATTTTTAAGGATGAAAGAGCAGCAAGACCAAATCTGTATTTTGAATTCAATGATCTCAGCGTAAAAGAGTGGAATGCGGAAGAGCCGTATGTATATACGCTATATATCACTTTGAGAAAAGCGAGCAAAGTTATATCATCCTGCAGACATATCATCGGGTTCAAGACAGTCGAAATAAAGGGCAATGTTTTCGTCTTCAATGATAAGCCTATCAAGTTCAAGGGTGTAAACCATCACGACACAGATCCAAAGAAAGGATATGTGCTTAGCGGAGAGCAGATAGAGAATGAACTTTCCACAATGAAGAAATTCAATATCAATGCAATACGTACTTCGCACTATCCTCCGGACCCGATTCTTCTGACTTTGGCAGATATTATGGGCTTTTATATAATCGATGAGGCTGATATAGAGACGCACGGAGCCTTCAATTGCAGAAAACCCGGCACCCCAAATCTCATAAGTAATAACCTGGAATGGGCACCCAGATATCTTGACAGAGTAAGCAGAATGTTTTACAGAGACAGAAACCATCCCAGCATTACAATGTGGTCACTCGGAAATGAAGCAGGCGGATGGAACTGCCAGGATGAGTGCTATAAGTTTTTGAAAGAAACGGGCACAGAGATACCGGTTCATTATGAAGGTGTTATACACACAATACGCATTGCATATGATGTAATATCTGAGATGTACCCATGGCAAAACCATGTGGAAAGAGTAGGCAATCGTTCCGATAAATCAAGATTCAATAAAAAGCCATTCTTCATGTGTGAATACTGCCATGCAATGGGTGTGGGCCCCGGCGGACTTGAAGAGTATTGGCAAAGCATTTATGCACATGACAATCTTATGGGCGGCTGCATATGGGAATGGGCCGATCATGCCGTTTATCATGATGAAAATGATAAAAAGTACAAATTTAAATATACATACGGCGGAGACCACGGTGAGGAAAAACATGATTCAAACTTCTGCGTTGACGGAATGATGTACCCTGATAAGAGTCCTCATACCGGAGCTTATGTCATAAAAGCCGTATACAGACCCGTACGCAGCAGATATATCGGCAACTTTAAGTTTGAATTTACCAATACCAACCGTTTCAGAAACAGTAAATATCTTAATGTGAAATGGGAAAAGATATTAAATGGTAAGCTTGTGGAGAAAGGAAAGCTTTCACTCGATATAGAGCCAATGGCTAAAAAGATATATGAGATTCCTTTCGGCAACTACGGAGTAGATGACGATTGCTTTATAAACATCTCATATTTCGATAGCGAAAACCGCCTTGCCCGTGAGCAAATCGTAATAAGCGACAGACTCAGATTCTCCGGCAGAGAGTTAAAGGCAGGAAAAACAGAAGTTACAAAAGAAGATAATCTTATCAAGATATCCTTTGATAATGGCTGTGTTTGCTTTGACAAAAAAACGGGAGAGATGCAAAGCTATTTAAAAAATAACTGTGAATTTATCAACAGAAATCCTGTTGAAAATGTCAAAGGCTTTATACCGAACCTTACAAGGGCATCACTTGACAATGACTCATATGGATTCCCGAAGGCATGGGATGTTGTAAAACTTAAAGATGCTGCAATAAGCATGAAATCATTTGATATATATAACAGCTCCACACATACCGTGATTACTGTTGTATATAACGTAAAGAGGGCTGTATACAAGTTCTTTGAAGTAACCGTAAAATATACGGTATACGGAAACGGACTTGTTGAGGTTGAGAGCACTCTGACAAAGAGACTTATTGCTCCGCCTGAAATACAAAGATTCGGTCTCATGATTGAACTTCCTGCTCAATTTAGAAATATTGATTTTTACGGCAGGGGGTCTGATGAAAAGATGGAGAATATATGTGATTTAAAAGACCATGCCGTAATAGGTGAGTATTCAACAACTGTCGCTGAAATGCATGAGCCATATGTAATGCCGCAGGATAACGGCAATTGCGGTGCTGTAAAGCAATTAAAAATCTCCAATAACAAAGGTAATGCATTATACATATACGGAGAACCGAAATTCAGTTTCTCTGCACATGACTATACACAAAAAGCACTGGATGAAGCAAAACACCAGGAAGAACTTGTCCACTCAATCACTACAGTGGTTTCTATAGATGGATTCATGAGGGGCACCGGTACAAACACATGCGGCCCGGATACTCTTTCAAAATACAAAGTCAAGACTTCATCACCGCTTAAATTTAAATTCTCCTTCAAAGGAGAGTAAAAAGTTTGCTTTTTGCCTTGACAAATATAGGTTAAAAGTAGATAATATACACGAAATTCAAATATACTTTCGGTAGGTAAGGCTACCATAGGGATACGGACCGCTGCCGCGAACCGGTGGAGACACTGATAGAGGGTCAGCAATTCACATCGACATTAAGGTGTGTTTTAATGCGGTTTCATCGCCCTACGATGCTAAAGCTTGAACGAATGGATGTTGGACTTGTTACGCATTCCTGCATTCATGCAGGAATGTTTTTTTGATACAAAGAGAGGTGAAAACTGTGGATAAATATCGAAGTACGCTTACGGAACCTCCGAGTATTAAGCGTGGATATTCATATCCACGGTTTTGATACTTTGAGCGTTTCACATATCCCAATATATTAAAGGAGAGTGAAATGTTATGGAACTTATTCATGATGAAGTTCTTGAACTTATACAAAACAGGCAATGGGCAGAACTTAAGAATATACTTATAGAGATGAACGAGCAGGATATCGCCGAACTGTTCATGGAACTGGATGAGCGCGATATAACCCTCGCATACAGGCTGCTTCCCAAAGATATGGCATCTGAGGTTTTTGTTAACATGGATCCTGAATATCAGGAAATGCTGATAAGGGCTTTCAGCGATACAGAGCTCAGTGAAGTGCTTGATGAACTATATGTCGATGATGCTGTTGACATGATTGAGGAAATGCCGGCAACTCTTGTCAGAAGAATTCTTACACATACAGACCCGGAAATGAGAAAGTCAATAAATGAAATCCTGCGCTATCCCGAAGATTCTGCAGGAAGCATCATGACAACGGAGTTTGTAGATCTGAAAAGCGACATGACAGTTAAGGACGCTTTTACAAGAATCCGCAGACAAGGTGTAGATAAAGAAACAATTTATACATGCTATGTCACGGATAATACACGTAAACTTCTGGGCGTTGTAACTGCAAAAGATCTGCTTTTATCCGATCAATCCGAGATAATAAGCGAAATAATGGAAACCAATGTGATCTCGGTTTCCACTATAGAAGACCAGGAACTAGTTGCTGAAATGTTCCAAAAGTATGACCTCCTGGCGCTTCCCGTAGTTGACACTGAAAAACGTCTTGTAGGTATTGTCACTGTCGATGACGCTATCGATGTCATCCAGGATGAGGCAACGGAAGATATGGAAAAGATGGCTGCTATCACACCTACTGACAAGCCATACTTAAAAGTCTCTGTATTTGAGACATGGAAAACACGTTTTCCCTGGCTTCTTCTTCTCATGGTTTCAGCGACATTTACGGGTAAAATAATACAATCTTTTGAAAGCGCACTTGCTGCGCAGATTGTACTTACTTCATATATCCCCATGCTTATGGATACAGGCGGTAACTGCGGCGGACAGGCATCAGTTACAATTATCCGTAGCTTATCACTTGGCGATATTGAAATGAAAGATATATTCAGAGTTATCTGGAAAGAATTCAGGGTTGCATTCTTCTGCGGGTTAACACTTGCTGCATGTAACTTCCTGAAACTTATGTTCTTTGATAAGATAGGTATAGCAGTTGCTTTGGTTGTTTGCTTAACCATGATACTTACAATCATCATTGCTAAATTTGTAGGCTCCACACTTCCTATCTTGGCAAAAAGAATCGGATTCGACCCTGCAGTAATGGCAAGCCCCTTTATTACGACAATAGTCGATGCGATTTCCCTTTTGGTTTATTTCAATGTAGCCGGAGCAATGTTGCATATATAACAATAAAAGAGCGAATTATCGCTCTTTTTTATATGCCTTGTTTAATTGACAATTAAATGCAAATAAGGTATCATTTATTTGTATTTCTTTTGGGAGTAAACAAATGAAACGAATGCTTGAATTAAGAGTAGTTATTGCTGCTTTTTTAATACTTTTAATATATACTTTTTCTATACCTGCAGCTGCTGCAGGTGTCAATTATTCTGTCAGCAGTTCGAGCGGTTATCAGGGCGATACCGTTACAGTAAGCGTAAACGCTTCTGCCAGTAATGTATGGGGTTGTAGTATTTCTTTGGGATTTAACCCATCGGAGCTTGAATATGTTTCTTCTTCTAAAGGCGGAATTGTTACATCGGGAAGTCTTAATCCCAAAGGAGCGTCCGTCAATTTTTCAGGTATGATTTCCGGCGCAAACGGAGGCACTATATTTACGGTAACATTTAAGATACTAAAGGCCTCAGGCTCGTGTGTCTTGTCCCTTTCTGCTTCCGGCGGGGGAGATAATGTTGATTCGGACTTAAATCCGGTATCATTTACAACTTCAGGCGGAACAATCAAAGTTAAAGAGAAAGAAACAACTACCACTCAAAAAGCAACGGAAACGACTACGAAGGCTGAAACTACAACGCAAAGCATAGCCGTTGCAAGTATAAGCTTAAATAAGAACAGCATTACACTTGATAAAGGTGAGACGGCAAGCCTTTCTGCAACGGTTACACCTTCAAATGCAACTAACAAAAGTGTGACTTACAGAAGTTCAAATATATATGTCGCAAGAGTAAGCGATACAGGTAAAGTTACTGCTGTCGGAGGAGGAACTGCCACAATTACAGCCTCAGCCGGTGGCAAAAGCACTACATGTAAAGTATCTGTCATCTCCAAACAGACAGGTATAACTTACAGCGGGAAGGCTGAAAAATCAATAGAAGTCGGCCAGACAATGAATCTCACAGTAGAAAAAGTTCCTTCGGATGCCACCGACACATATATAACAAGCTGGTCAAGTTCCGACAGATCAGTCGTTAGCGTCACCGAAGGCGGAGTAATAACGGGAGTCAAGGAAGGCAGTGCCAAAATAACTGCGGTAAGTAACGGCTGGGAACTTGAGTATAGGATTGAAGTTCTTCCTAAAGAAGAAGAGTCAAGCACTGAAACTGAAACAGAAACCGAAACGGAAATATCAACTGCTGTTGAAACAACAAAAGTCGAAATTGAAACAACAACAGAAGACACGGAAGAGGGGAATATAGTCTCAAAACTTCTCAGCCTCATTCCGGAAGACGGAAACAGAGAACAAAAACAATATTATATATTTGCAGGAATAATCTCTTTAATCATAATAGTGGCCGTAACTGTTGCTGTAGCGCTGTTGGTAACAAAGAATATACGAAAGAATAAGGATAAGAGCAAAGATCCTATGGGCCCGGAAGATAAGTAAAAATCCATATAAATGAAATATCCCGTTTCACTGAAACGGGATAATTTTTTAGCTTTTGTTCTTAAATAACAAATTTAAATGAGTCAATAATTTTTTGAATCTCTTTTTGTACTACTTCGAAAATGTTCTGGCCCAGTTCAGAAAAATCTGAGTGGTTACAGAGCATAGCAAAAGAATTGCCTATATCTTTTGATATATTGTCACCTTTACGAACAGCAAGATAATAAAAACTGTATTCTGCTGCATCATCAAGTCTGTCATAAAATTCGGCAGCCTTCTTTTTTAATGTGTCATGCATTGCATTTATAGCAGTGTTTGAAAGAAGGGCAGAGGGAAAAGTATGATTGACGGTGTACTCTGCGGTGAATATAATGAGGACCTTAATCTGATACATTATATCATCGCTGTAATCCAGACTTCCTACTTCAGAAGCAAGTTCTTTTAAGAGATTTGCCTCATCAACGAAAATTTCAGCAAGATGATAACCGAGTTTTTTAGCTCTTTCCGAGTTGCCGTTATTTCTTTGCTTGGTCATTTCGTGAATTGCTGCTATTTCATCATAATTTTCGTTAGCTTTACCTTTGTCATCAAAGATTTTTACATCGCTGTCGTCAAACATGGATTGTAACCTCCTTTGAATGCTGATTTATTCTTCTGCGGCAGAAGCCAAAGCTGCAGCTTTCTCTGCTTTCTTTTGAAGACGTTTTAATTTTGACTTATATGTCTTAAGAATATGAAGTTCATCTTCCTGAATTCCGTAATCTCCGATTGATACCGGATATTCATTATATAAGCCGTGGAAATCACTTCCGCCTGTGATTATAAGCTTAATTTTAGAAGCAATTTTACGAAGTTCTTCCTGCTGCTCTGCACTTGCGCTCGGATGAACTACTTCAACACCGTCAATTCCAAGTTTTGCAAGTTCCGGAATCAGGTCCACACAATTAGTAAGATAAGGGTGGGCGAGTATTGCGATACCGCCTGCTTCATGTATGGCGGCTATGACATCTTTTGTAGATTCATATTTTGGAACCTGAAGTATGTTGTTTTCGCTTTCTTTTGTGAAAAGCTCTTCAAATAAATCACCATTGAATGAATCTGCATAGCCACATTCAATAAGAGCTTGCATAATATGCTTCTTATAAAGATTGGATGAGCCTGTTGCACATTTAATTATGAAGTCTGTGGCGATAGGGAAGCGCTTTGCTGTCTGAAGCATCATAATGTGTGATGCTCTCTTACGTGCCAAAGAATTTCTCTTGCACAAACCTTCCAGCATGTTCGGGTAATCAGGCATGTAGCATAATATATGAAGATTAATATTTGCATCTTCGTATGTTGATGAAAATTCAACACCGGGAATTACCTGTACTCCGTGGCGTTGTCCTATTACTTTACCCCTCACTGTACCTACAAGACAATCATGGTCTGTGATTGCTATCGTCTGAAGTCCTTTTTTTTCGGCAAGAATGATTATTTCTTCTATACCTAAAGAACCATCAGATAATCTTGTGTGACAATGTAAATCCGCAAGCACTTTATCATACCTCCATAAATATGTGAAAAAAGGCGCATAAACCCTCAATATATAACATCATTATATACTTATTTGCCAAAAAAATCAAGAGATTTAGCAAATTTTAGTTAATTATCTGCTAAATCTCTCTATTTTCATACATTATATATAAAAAGTGAATGCTAAAATTTACAGATTACACAAAATTACCTATTACACAACAGGCATTTATTTATGCTTTGTATATATCTTTATACTTTATTGCATTGATAATATATCCTATTAAAAGAACAGGTAAACCGACACATATTATAAGGGGGAGCAGCAATATCAAAATAAGAATGGCTATTGCAACTATAAATGGACCTTTTTTACTTTCCTTAACCGTATCAGGCACTTTGGCTGCTTCGGGCTGCGGTCCTGTTTGCTCGCCCTCATATAAAGGCATAATAGGCATCATTGCATCATATGAAGGTATTCCGTTATTGTAGAGAAGGGGCTCAATAATACCTCTTATTGTATCTGAAACTTTTAGGAGTTTTCTTACGCTTATATGTAGTGCCTTAAAAATTGAATCAATAATGTTTAAAAGTCCTATCGTTATCTTGTACTCATTGTCATCCGGAGAATATAAGCTCTTGCCACCGTAGAGATTTAAGACAAGGTCTGCCATGAAATCTACAACATACTTATCCTTTATATCGGCATAATCCGATTTCTTAAGCCCTGTCTCGGCTCTGGTCCAGTTTCCTACTGTGCCGATTTTAAGCTTGTTTAAGAGTTTCATGGGAAGCTTGATAAGCCAGCCTATCCTGAGACTTTTCTTCTTCGGTATGCTGATTGCTGTGGCCATATCGGCAAATTTCTTTATGTTCGTGCCGGCAGCTTTTATCATATCTTTTGCTACACCTATGAGTTGGTATTCCAGATATTCCTGTAAACTCTTTCCACCCATATCAAAATCAACCAGCTCGTTGATAAGATCTGTTGTGGTTGTTACCATTGACATTTCAGGATCAAATACGATTGTACGGATGGGAGCAGGGTAGCCTATGGTTGCTGCTGTTGCTATATCGTAAATGTAATTTCCTTTTTTACTTACATATTTATCAATATCATGTACATGGGTGTGTCCCGTAAGTATGAACTGAATGCCCATGTCTGCAAATTGCTCGCGCCTGATTTCATAATCGCCCATCATATCGCCGTGCCCTATAATCTCATACATAGGTGAGGGGGCGATAAGAGGGTGGTGAGTCATAGCTACAATAAACTGATCATTCTTTCTTGCATCCTCTGCCTGTTCAGCTATCCATTCAAAGAGTTCTTCTGATACACCGCTTTTCCCGGCATGGTTGCTGTCATCATTGATTGCAAATAATCTGTAGCCTTCTTCAAGTTGTACTACATAGGACATGCTTTCACGGTGCACTGCAATTGCTTCATTTGGGCCGAACTCTCGGTACATATCGTAGAGCTGTTCACGAAGGACACCCGGAATCTTGACTTTTTCATTTCCGTCATATCCCCATGTCCAGTCATCAGGCGTATAGTCATGCGTTGCAGTTATAACGTAGACTCTTTTGCCTGAAGCTTTAAGGTCACGAAGCTGTTCAATTGCTTCTTCATGAGACCAAAGTTCACCATTGTTTGTTGTATCACCGGATAATAAAACGATATCTGTTCTGCTATCTGCCTTTATTTGTCTGAAAGCAGCATCCAAAACTTCTCTTGAGCCGTTTAATAATTTCTGGCTTTTGGCATTCGCTTTGTCATATGCATCGCCGCGTGTGCCGATTCTCGGAGAATAGTAATGGGTATCTGTTATTACTGTAACGGTAAGAGGCTTTTTAGTCATAATAAAACTCCTTTCCTCAAATAAATCAGTTATGTGATTTTGACTTTACTTCTTCAGTCAGCATGGAAGTTAAGTTTGAAATACTCATTGAGCCTATATCACCTTCGCCACGCTTACGGACTGAGACTGTATTATCTTCGATCTCTTTGTCACCGACAACGAGCATGTAATTGATTTTCTGAAGTTGTGCTTCACGGATTTTGTATCCGATCTTTTCACTCCTGTCATCGAGTTCTACTCTGAATCCTGCGTCTTCAAGCTGACTTTGAAGAGAACGACAATATTCATGATGCCTGTCAGCTATGGGCAGAATTTTCACTTGAACCGGTGAGAGCCAAAGTGGAAAATTGCCCATTGTCTCTTCAATAAGATAAGCCATGAATCTGTCGAGTGAGCCGAGTATTGCTCTGTGAAGAACTACCGGAGTGCGCTGTGCATTGTCCTTGTCTATATAGAAAAGATTGAATTTTGCCGGAAGACAGAAGTCAAGCTGGCATGTTGATAAAGTGTATTCGGCACCTACTGCGGGCTTTACGTTGACATCGAGCTTCGGACCATAGAAAGCAGCTTCGCCGATTTCTTCTGTATAATCAAGTCCGATTTCGTCAAGCACTTCTCTGAGTGACTGTTCTGCTTTATCCCACATTTCATCATCCTGATGATATTTTTCTTTATCTTCAGGGTCGCGAAGGGAAAGAACCATTCTGTAATCTGTAATACCGAAATCCTCATAGGCTTCGAAAATGAGATCAACAACTTTTTTGAATTCGTCCTTGATTTGCTCTGGCGTTACAAAAAGGTGAGCATCGTTTTGACAAAAATGACGACCTCTTTCTATTCCCTTAAGTGTTCCTGATGCCTCATAACGGAAGTCATGCGCAATTTCTCCGATTCTTACAGGCAGATTTCTGTAGGAATGAGATGAGCTTGCATATATGCGCATATGATGAGGACAATTCATCGGTCTTAGAACATATGCTTCATCTTCAACTTCCATTGCAGGGAACATATTATCTTTATAATGATCCCAGTGACCTGATGTTTTATATAAATCAACTGTACCGATACAAGGCGTAAGTACATGCTGATAACCCTGTTTAATCTCTTTGTCTCTTATGTAGTTCTCAAGAAGCCGCCAAAGAGTATAGCCTTTGGGCAGGAACATCGGCATGCCCTTACCTACAAGTTCATCTGTCATAAAAAGTTCAAGTTCCTTGCCGAGCTTTCTGTGGTCGCGGCGTTTAGCTTCTTCAAGCTTTTCGAGATATTCATCAAGCATATCCTTCTTTGGAAAAGATACACCATAGATACGGCATAGCATTTTGTTCTTTGAGTCGCCGCGCCAATAAGCACCTGTTGTATTTGTAAGCTTGAATGCCTTGATAAGACCTGTGGACATGATATGGGGTCCTGCGCAAAGCTCAGTGAATTCTCCCTGCTTATAGAAAGAAATCTCCTCACCTTTGCTTGCATGCTCTTTGATGAGTTCAACTTTGTATGATTCATCTTTTTCTGTCATAAGCTCAATAGCTTCGGCAGGTGATAAAAGGAAACGCTCCAAAGGCAGATCTTCTTTGATGATCTTTTTCATCTCAGCTTCTATTTTTTCTATATCTTCTGCAGTAAAAGCCTTATCGCCGCAATCAAAGTCATAATAGAAGCCGGTTTCAATGGATGGTCCTATTGTGAGCTTTACATTCGGAAATAGTCTTTTTACAGCCTGAGCCATAATATGTGATGTTGTATGCCAATAAGCATGCTTTCCTTCTTCACTTTCAAAAATTAAAATCTCGACATCACTGTTTTCAGTTATGGGAGTTCTGAGATCAACAATATTGCCGTTGACTTTTCCCATACATGCAGCTTTGTAAAGACCAATACCAATTGATTTTGCAACATCTGCAACTGTGATACCGCTTTCAAATGTCATAACGGTACCGTCTTTTAATTTGACATTAATCATATTAATCCTCCAAAAAGATATATAAAAAACTCCATCCTGCAAGGAATAAATCCCTTGGGATGAAGCATTGCTCCACGGTTCCACCCAAATTGCAAAGAAAATCTTTGCCACTCAACAGCTTTAACGCAGCCATACGAAATATCTTATCGATATTCACTCCGGAGTGGTCTAGAGTCGGATTTGCCGGTTTCTCTCAGCATACGAAACTTCTCTGTGGACAAAATCAATGACATTCGTTCTCCGTCAACGTTTTTTATATCGTACATATATTATACTATTTTAAATATAAAGTCAAGCAAAAGGAGATTTTGAGTTAATAAATTGTTTACAAATTATTAGCAGTTTATACTTGACATTTTTATAAAGCAGTTGTATATTGTTCTTGAAGTTAGCACTCGGGTATTAAGAGTGCTAACAATGATAAAGAAAAGGAAGTGATGCAATGAAATTAAGTCCCAGAAAAGAAAAGATACTCGCATTTATTGTTGAACATTTCATTGCAACAGGTGAACCTGTAGGTTCAATAACACTTCTTGAAAAAACGGATTTGAATGTATCCAGCGCAACAATAAGAAATGAAATGGCAGAGCTTGCATCAATGGGTTACATTGAACAGCCTCACACATCTGCAGGAAGGGTTCCCACTCAGTTCGGTTACAGATATTATGTTGATAATCTTATGAGTCAATATGATTTACCAATTCAGGAAAAAAGACTCATAGAATCAAAAATAAAAAACGCAGGTGGAGAACCGCAGCAGATACTTGAACAGGCAGGACAGGTTCTTGCAGAGATAACAAATTGCGCAACTTTATCCACTACTCCTTATGATGAGCATGCGGTAATCAGAAGAGTTGAACTTGTACCGATAGGCACAAAAACAGCAATGATAGTAATGCTTTCATCATCCGGAATCCTTAAGAGCAAAGTTTGCAGAACGGATGTAGAAATATCGGTTGACATAATCGAGACTTTCTATAACATAGCAAATCAGCATTTTATAGGAAAATCCGCAGAAGAGGTAAGCATAGCGATGATACAGACACTTGTCTTGTCGCTGGGCAGCAAATCACTTGCGATGTCTCCGCTTTTGGTTGCTCTTTCAGAGCTGGCCCAGATGATAGAACAAACACAATTGCTCTTAAAAGGTCAATCAAATCTCCTTAATTATTCAGATTATCCGAATGTATATGAGCTTATGGATTTTTTGCATCAGGACAAAGCGCTTACATCAGTCTTTCCATCGGGCAAGACTGAAGGAAAGACCAATATCATCATAGGTAAGGAAAACAAGTTCAGAGAGTTATATGACTCAAGTATAATTTATTCAAACTACAATGTAAGCGGCAAGGAAAGCGGTACGATAGGAATTATCGGACCGACAAGAATAGATTACGCAAGGCTTATACCGAGCATTAAATATCTGACTGAAATTGTAGGAAAGATTATTTCCGATACTTTGGAGGATTAGTAATGAGTAAAGAAAAAAAAGCAAAAGAAAATGAAGAAGAGATTCAGACTGAGCAGGCTGCAGAAGAAAGTAAGGAAGTAAGCCCGGAAGAAAAACTTAAAGCTGAACTTGAGGAAACAAAAGACAAGCTTTTAAGACTTATGGCTGAATATGACAATTTCCGCAAAAGAAGTCAAAAAGAAAAAGAGACTGCTTTCGGAGACAGCAAGGCATCAACCATAGCAGAGTTTCTACCTTTGTTTGATAACTTCCAAAGAGCAATGTCAGCCGATGACACAGATTTGGAAACATATAAAAAAGGAATGGAAATGATATTTAACCAATATGGCGAAATATTGAAAAAACTCGGAGTCGAAGCCTTCGGAGAAAAAGGTGACAGCTTCGATCCGAACATACATAATGCAGTTATGCATGAGGAGGATGATGAGCAGGAAGAAAACATAGTATTGGATGTATTCTCACCGGGATATAAGATCGGTGAAAGAATCATAAGACCGGCAATAGTTAAAGTAGTCAATTAAAGTTTACATATATACATTACTAAATGGAGGAATAAATCATGGCAAAAGTTATAGGAATTGACTTAGGTACAACAAATTCATGTGTAGCAGTTATCGAAGGCGGCGAACCCGTAGTTATAGCAAACGCAGAGGGCGCAAGAACAACTCCTTCAGTAGTTGCGTTTTCAAAGACCGGTGAAAGAATGGTAGGCCAGGTTGCTAAACGTCAGGCTATCACAAATCCGGAAAGAACAGTTTCTTCAATAAAGAGACATATGGGCAGTGACTTCAAAGTAAATATTGATGATAAGAACTTCACTCCTCAGGAAATTTCAGCAATGATTCTGCAGAAGCTCAAAGCTGATGCCGAAGCATATATCGGTTCAACAGTTACCGAAGCAGTTATAACCGTACCGGCATACTTCACAGACTCACAACGTCAGGCAACAAAAGACGCAGGTAAAATTGCAGGACTTGATGTAAAGAGAATCATAAATGAACCTACAGCTGCAGCTCTTGCTTACGGCATTGATAAAGAAGACGACCAAAAAGTTATGGTATATGACCTCGGCGGTGGTACATTCGATGTATCCATTATCGAAATGGGCGACGGCGTACAGGAAGTACTTGCAACAGCAGGTAACAACAAACTCGGCGGTGATGACTTCGACCAGAGAATCATCGACTGGCTTGCAGATGAGTTCAAGAAAGAACAGGGCGTAGATCTCAGAACAGATAAGATGGCTATGCAGAGACTTAAGGAAGCTGCAGAAAAAGCAAAGATTGAACTTTCAGGTGTTACAACATCTCAAATTAGTCTTCCATTCATCACAGCAGATGCCACAGGCCCCAAGCATCTTGAAACAACACTTACAAGAGCAAAATTCAATGAAATGACGGCAGACCTTGTAGAAGCAACAATGGGCCCGGTACGTCAGGCACTTTCAGACTCCGGCCTTCAGGCTTCAGAACTCAATAAGATCCTTATGGTAGGCGGTTCTTCAAGAATCCCTGCAGTACAGGAAGCTGTTAAGAAATTTACAAATAAAGAACCATTCAAGGGTATTAATCCCGATGAATGCGTTGCTGTAGGCGCAGCTATTCAGGGCGGCGTTCTCGGTGGCGAGGTTGAAGGACTTCTTCTTCTGGACGTTACACCGCTATCACTCGGTATCGAAACAATGGGCGGAGTAAACACCAAAATTATCGACAGGAATACAACAATCCCGACAAAGAAGAGCCAGATATTCTCAACAGCAGCAGACAATCAGACATCTGTTGAAGTTCACGTTCTTCAGGGCGAAAGAGAATTTGCTAAAGACAATAAGACTCTCGGTGTATTCCATCTTGACGGAATTCTTCCTGCAAGAAGAGGAACACCTCAAATCGAAGTTACATTTGATATTGATGCAAACGGTATTGTTCATGTTTCTGCCAAAGACTTAGGAACAGGCAAAGAACAGTCAATTTCAATCACATCATCTTCCAACATGTCAAAAGAAGATGTTGAAAAGGCAGTTCAGGAAGCAGAGAAGTTTGCTGAAGAGGATAAAAAACGTAAAGAAGCTGTTGACACCAGAAACGAAGCAGACCAGATGGTTTATCAATGTGAAAAGATCCTTGCTGATGACGGTGATAAATTCTCAGATAGCGACAAGGCTGAACTTCAGACAAAGATAGATGCACTGAAAGAAGCATTAAAAGGCGAAGACGTTGATGCCATCAAGACAAAACAGGAAGATCTTACACAGCAGTTCTATAAGTTATCTGAAGAACTATATAAGAATGCACAAACTCAGGGAGATCCAAACGCATCAACAGCAGGTCCCGGCGATGCATCAGCAGGCTCAGACGGCTATTATGATGCAGATTTCAAGGATGTTGACGATAACGACAACAACTGATAAAAAATTAATCGGGCAAAGATAATACTTTGCCCGAATATCCCTATAAATCGGAGATAAGTTTTATGGCAGATAAAAGAGATTATTACGAAGTCCTTGGTGTTGATAAGAATGCCAGCACTGATGATATAAAGAAAGCATATCGTCAGGTCGCTAAAAAGTATCACCCGGACCTGCATCCAGGAGACAAGGAAGCAGAAGAAAAATTTAAGGAAGCCAATGAAGCATACGAAGTACTTTCCGATGCTGACAAAAAGGCAAGATATGACCAGTTCGGACATGCGGGTGTAGACCCTAATTACGGTGCCGGACAGGGTGGATATGGCTTCGGCGGTATGGATTTCGATCTTGGTGATATCTTCGGTTCATTCTTCGGCAATGGCTTTGGCTTCGGTTCCTCCAGCAGAAACCCGAATGCGCCCCAGAGAGGTTCTGATACACAGGCAAGTGTAACAATCTCTTTTGAGGAGTCTGCAAAGGGCTGCAAACGGACCGTTGAGACCATGAGAATTGAAAGCTGCGACAGCTGTAAAGGAAGCGGCTGCGAAAATGGCTCTTCTCCGAAAACATGTCCAGATTGTCACGGCAGAGGACAGGTGACAACCCAGCAAAGGACACCTATCGGTGTAATCCAGTCATCAAAACCTTGTCCGAAATGTAACGGACGCGGCACGATTATAGAAAAGCCATGTAAAAAATGTAACGGCGCAGGTCGTGTGAGAAAGCCAGTGAAACTGGATATCAATATACCTGCGGGTGTCGATGACAGACAGATAATCACCGTTCGCGGCCAGGGCAACAAAGGTGTAAACGGCGGACCCAGCGGCGACCTTAATATAGTTGTAAATGTAAGACCCCATCCTATATTCGAACGTGACGGATATAACGTATGGGTGGATATGCACTTAACATTTATGCAGGTTGCACTTGGCTGTACCATACAAGTACCGACACTTGACGGCAAAGTTGAATATTCAGTACCGGCAGGAACGCAACCCGGAGACGTATTTAAACTCAGAAACAGAGGTATACCGAGCAGAAACGGTATTACAAAAGGTGATCAGCTTGTACGTGTAATAGTTGATGTACCTAGAAAGCTGAATGAAAAACAAAAAGAACTCATAAGACAGCTTGCCATTGAATCCGGCTCAACTGTGGGACTCGGAGAGAATAAGAAAAATATCTTCAATAAAAACAGTAAAAAGAAAAAATAGAGAAAAAGAAAATGACCATGCATGCTTTTTCGGTTGACTATATTGTAAATGATATGATATAATCCTTTTGCATTTTAAAGAATAAAAAAGGTAGAGGATTGACTAAAATGAGCGAGAAAGCAAAGCAAAACAAATATATGAATTTTAAGGAAATCGCTGCATATTCATTAGGCCTTTTCGGCTTTCAGGCAATAGTAGGACTTCTTAATTCATATCAGGCAGAATTTGACGGCTCCATTCTTGGTGCCAACGTAACTATCGTTGCAATACTTATACTTGTTGCAAAGATTCTTTCGGCAGTTGCCGATCCGATAGTAGGAGGAATGGTTGACAGAAGTAAATCAAAACTCGGCAAATTCAAGCCGATGATAATTTATTCCTTGTTACCCCTTCTTATATTTACGGCACTGGTTTTCGTCAAAGTTCCGTTTGAAGCCAAGAGTTTTGGACAATATGCATGGATCTTTATAACATATCTCATCTGGAGTATAGCAATGACTATGGGCGATGTTCCTTCACAAGGTATCGCATCTGCTCTTACTCCTGACCCGACAGAGAGAACTAACGTAGTATCCATTTCCAACACTTTCAAGCAGATAGGCTTTTCTGCATGTGTTGTAATTGTTCCCATTGTTTGCCTTATCATACCGGGCGGCTCCAAAGTCTTCGGATTCGAAGGCGAAACAGACACTCCCATGATAGCAAGCGAATATCTTGGAACAGCTATCCTGACAGCATTGTTCGGCTGCATACTCTTTGCACTTATCCCTCTTATAAACAAAGAGAGAGTACGTGTTGAATCACAGGAAAAGATAACAACAAAAGATATGTTTAAGGCACTTAAAGATAATAAGCCTTTGATGCTTGTTATAGTATCATATTTCCTCGGATTCGGCAGACAGATGGCAATGGGAATACAAGTTCAGGCTGCCACAGTTATTCTCGGTTCACAAAATCTCGTTGCAGTGCTTGGCATAGTAACAGCTATCGGTTCCATGATATCTATGACACTTTGCCCGGTACTTATCAAAAAATTAAATGAAAAGAGAACATATTTAATCTTATCAATATACGGATTTGCCGCTTCAATATTATCATTTGTTGTAGGTCACTTCTGGTTTGAAAATCCTAAAAATATTGTTCTTACCATATGCTTCTATGCATCATTGTTCTTAATAGGACTTCAGTTCGGCGCAGTAACATTAATGCCTATGATTATGACTGCTGATTGCGTTGACTATTATGAATATGAAACAGGAAAACGTATGGAGGGCGCAGCATATTCAATCCTTACTTTGACTATAAAGGTATGTCTTGCACTCGGAACTGCAGTAGGTCTTGTCTTCGTTGCTCAGTCAGGCTATTATGAGGCGATGCAGACTGCAAATGAAAGCATTACACCTGAATTTGAACTTTCTACAAAGAATATCATATTCTTCGCATATACTGCAGTGCCCGGAATACTTGCTCTTCTTTCTACAATTCCTATGTTTAAATATGATATATATGGTGAAAAAAAGCAGAAAATTTCCGAAGCACTTAAGGAACGCAGAAATTCTGCAGAAGACTAATTAAGAGCGGGAAGAAATTCCCGCTTTTTAGCAAGAGGAAAAAGGTTGAAATATAAGAAATAGCCTCAAAAACCGGCAAAAAGCAAAAAAGCGTACAAAAACAAAGCCCAGCTACTGAGCCGTTTTTGAACGCTATTCCGCCCGCTGGAATCGAACAGGCCAAGGCTTCTGCCACAACACCTGCACGTTAACAAGCAGATCGGCGGTTAATCCGCAAGCAAACGCCGGGAAGGTTCTGTTCTTATAACAAGAATACAAGGCTGTGCTCCCAAGGTCAAGACATCTTGATGCCTTTTTGTGCCTTGGAGCGCAGCGGAAAGGTATGGTCATAATTATGGCTAAACAAAAAATTTCAAAAACAGAACATTTTGGAATTCAACGTAAAATAGTTGCCAATATGACAACTGAGTCATGGCAGAATATTCCTCACGTTACATACACATATGAACCCGATGTAACCGAGTTTATGATTGAGTACAAGAGACTTAATGAAGGCGTTGAAAAAGAAAATAAAATAACGGTTAATACACTTATGCTTAAGGTTATATGTGAAGGACTGAAAGCATGTCCTGCAATGAATGCACACATTGACTTTAACCGTAAGTATGTAAGAGGTGTAATAAATACATTAAGCGAGATTAATATCTCTATGCCTATGGTCCTTCCCACAGGCGAGATGATGACAATTAATCTTCATAATTTTGAAAATAAGAACCTGAATGAAATGGTTGAATATATAAAAGATGTCAACCGCAGGATGGAAAATACAAACTTAAATGAAGTAATGTTTGATGTTTCACTTGACAATACACTAACAGGACTTAAGCAAGGTAAAATCAAGCAGACTTTTCAAAGGCTTATAGGTTCTAAAACCGGTAAACATAAGGTTAAAACATTAAAAGGCAAGGAAAAGAAAGAATATGAATTAATTCCGGAATCCGACCGCCTTACAAAGCGTGATATAGAGCAGGGCTCCATCACTATATCAAATATAGGATCTGTTTATCGTGAGCAAAGAGGCGCTGCGGCACTGATAGAGATTATTCCTCCCCAGGTTACCGCAATTGCAGTAGGGGCCGTACAGGATAAACCTGTTGTAATAGTTAACGAAAACGAAGAAAAAGAAATTGCAATTCGTCAAGTACTTCCTTTTACAATCGTATTTGACCATAGAGCTCTTGACTTCGGCGACATAGTTCCATTTATCAAGAAACTGGATGAGATCTTTGAAGCTCCCGAAGTTATACATACATGGAGAACAGGCGGAACTGACAATCTCAATATGGAAGAGATTAAGCAGGAACGTGAAGAGCGTGAAGCTATATATAACAGCGGTAAAGAGCGTGAAAAAGCACGCAAGGAAGCTGAAGAAAATCTGAAGAAGGCTCAAAGAGAAGCTGAAAAGGCTCAAAAAGAAGCAAAGAGAGCTCAAAAAGAAGCTGAAGAAGCCGCCATCAGAATCCAAAAAGAGGCCGAAGAAAAAGAAATGAAGGCCCAAAAAGAAATGGAGAAGGCTCAGAAGGAAGCTGAAGAAAAGGCGCGTAAAGAAGCTGAGAGAGCAGAAAAAGCTCAGAAGGAAGCTGAAGAGAAAGCCCGTAAAGAAGCCGAAAAAGCAGCAAAAGAAGCTGAAGAAAAGGCAAAGAAAGAGGCAGAAAGAGCAGAAAAAGAAGCAGAAAGAGCCCGCAAGGAAGCAGAAAAAGAAGAGAAAAAACTTAAAGACATGGAAAAAGCATTTAAGGAAGCAGAACTTGCAAAACAAAAGGCCGAAGAAGCGCAAGCTATCGCAGAGAAGGCTGCTCAGGAATTCAGCAAACTAAAAGACGATGAATAATCAAACGAAAAAAATAAGGCGTTTTTGCCTTATTTTTTTATTGTAAATATTTTTTCGCTATGCTAAAATTGAGATGATAGGGGGTAGACTATGAGCGACATTATTTCATATAAATGTCCGTCGTGCGGATCACCACTCGTATATGATGGTGAAAATAACAATTTCAGATGTGACAACTGCGACAGCACCTTTGATGTTGCAACAATAAAAGATGCTTTGGCTGCAAGTGGTGATACCGGATTTGACTGGGGCGAATACAAAAATGCCACAAGTTCAGAACAGGTGGAAAATACTGTTTCTTATGTCTGCCAGTCATGCGGCGCAGAAATTATCACAGATGCAACCACTGCTGCAACAAAGTGTCCCTATTGCGATAATGTAGTTGTGGTAGAGCCTAACCTTACAGGTATTATTAAGCCAAACGGCATCATACCCTTTAAGCTTAATAAGGACGGGCTCAAAAATTCTATAAATGATTATTGTAAAGGAAAGAAACTGCTGCCCAATAACTTTATAACTGACAATAAGATAAAAGAGGTTCAGGGCCTTTATGTTCCTTTCTGGCTTTTTGACTGCGATGCTGAGGGCCAGATGTCATTTGAGGCAACGCGTGTATCACATTGGTCTGATTCTGAATATAACTACACAAAAACAGACTATTATCTTATTGATGCCGCAGGAAATATGTCATTTACAAAAATACCGGTAGATGGCAGCATCAAGATGGACGATGCATTGATGGATTCGGTGGAACCGTTTGATTTTAGTGAACTCGTCGATTTCGCTCCCGGATATCTTTCAGGCTTTGTAGCTGACAAGTTCGATGCAGATGCAGATGCAAGTCTTCCAAGAGCCAGCGGCAGAGTTAAAAACAGTGTTGCTGAAGTTCTGGCTAATTCTGCAGGCGGATATACAACCATCGTACCCATTTCATCGAATATAGGGTTGAGTAATACATCCGTAAAATATGTTTTACTTCCTGTTTATTTGATAAATACAAAATATCAGAATCAATCATACACATTCGCAGTTAACGGCCAGACAGGAAAAGTAGTAGGTAACCTTCCTATATCAAAAGGAAAGTTCTGGGGCTATTTTGCAGGCATTGCGGCTGCCATTACAGCTGTCGGAGGAGCAATTCTCTCCTTCCTTGCATTAAATTAGGGGAGGTAAGAAGATATGAAAAAAAGATTATTAACTATTTTGCTTATTCTTAGTTTGATTTTCATTATTTCTCTTCCTGCTTTTGCAATCGATTATGATGAGTCAATTCCGAGAGTTGTTGATGAAGCTGATTTATTTACAGACAGTGAAGAAAAGCTCCTGACTGAGGAGATCGCTGAATGCATAGAAAGTTATGAGACCGATTTGGTCATAGCGACCGTTACAAGCACAGATGGTAAAGATATAGACAGCTTTACCGAAGATTATTATGACTATAACGGATACGGCATAGGCGATAACTATGATGGAATAATAATGCTTATTTCCATTGAACCCGGTAATCACCAATACTCGATTATCACTACAGGCAAGGAAATTGCTGATTTCTCTGATGGATATATTGAATACATGTATGATAAAACAGGCAGTGACTTAAGTGACGGGGATTACTATGGTGCAGCCGAAACATTCATAGATTTATCAATAGATGCATTCAAAGGTGATGCCGACTATAACAGTTATTATGATATATATAACTATAACTCGGACGGTGATTACTCTTATTCAGGAGATGAGAGGACAATCAGTGAAGGTGCATATATAAGGAATACCATACTGGAAAGATTTGGAATAGCGCTGATAATCGGAGTGATAATTTCTCTTGTTATAACAGGCACAATGAAAAACAATATGAAGCCTGTTAGAGTAGCTACGAGCGCAAGAAATTATCTTGTTGACAACAGTGTAAATATATACCGACACAATGAAATATTCATAAGAAGCGATGTCACCAAAACTAAAATAGAAAGATCTGAGTCAAGCTCAGGCGGTGGTAGTTCACATACCGGCTCAAGCGGCAGAAGCCACGGAGGCGGAGGCGGAAGAAACTTCTGATAATAAAAAATAAAAAGGAAAATTAATGAAGGGAGATTTTTAATATGGGATTATTAAAAGCAGGCGTAGGCGCTGTAGGCGGCGTACTTGCTGATCAATGGAAGGAATTCTTCTATTGCGAATCAATGGACAAGGAAGTATTGGTTACAAAGGGACAGAAGAAAGTAGGTAACCGTTCTTCAAACACAAAGGGCAGCGACAATATCATTTCAAACGGTTCAGGTATTGTTGTATCTGACGGACAATGCATGATCATCGTTGATCAGGGTAAAGTTGTTGAAGTTTGCGCTGAGCCTGGTGAGTTCACATATGACACATCATCAGAACCGAGTATCTTTACAGGCTCACTCGGCGAGAGCCTTAAAGAAACATTCAAGAGAATCGGCGCACGTTTCACGTACGGCGGCGACACAGGCAAGGATCAAAGAGTTTATTACTTCAATACTAAAGAACTTATTGATAATAAATTCGGCACAGCAAACCCGGTTCCTTTCAGAGTAGTTGATTCTAAAATCGGCCTTGATATTGATGTATCAATAAGATGCGCAGGTGTGTATTCATATAAAATAGAAGACCCGATTCTTTTCTATACAAATGTATGCGGAAATATATCTGACGAATATCTTCGTTCAGAGCTTGAAACCCAACTCAAATCCGAGTTCATAAGCGCGTTGCAGCCTGCATTTGCAAAACTTTCGGATCTTGAACTCAGACCTAACCAGATAGTTGCTTATAATACTGAACTTGAGGCAGCTATGAATGAAGTTCTTTCAGCTAAATGGAGTGAACTTCGCGGACTTAAAGTTGTTTCTGTTGCTCTTTCAACAGTTACTCTTCCTGAAGAAGATCAGGAACTTATCAAAAAAGCTCAACAGGCAGGTATGCTTCGTGATCCTTCAATGGCGGGAGCTACACTTGTAGGTGCTCAGGCAGAGGCTATGAAGAATGCAGCAACTAATGAAGGCGGAGCAATGAACGGCTTTATCGGCATGGGCATGGCAATGAATGCCGGCGGAGCCGCTAACGCCCAGGGATTTTATGCTATGGGACAGCAAAACGCTGCAGCGCCTGTAGCACCGACAGGAGCACATGATGCACCTGCAGATGCATCATGGACATGTGCATGCGGAAATGTAAACACAGGCAATTTCTGCTCAAGCTGCGGAAAGCCAAATCCGAATGCAGAATGGACATGTGAGTGCGGAACAAAGAACAAAGGAAACTTCTGTTCTAACTGCGGTAAAGCAAAAGCATAAGCATAAAATCAAACTAATATCAAAGGCTGTAATCCTTAACCGATTTACAGCCTTCTTTTTTATTTATATATAATGTATATATGAAGTTCATACAGACTGCACAAAAAAATTCTCCCTTTTTATTTAAAATGTAAGATTGTAGCAGACCACTATATATGGTATAATGAACAAGTTATATCTCGAAAAGGGGGTGCATATATGGTTTTTCATGGATTGCAGAAAATGACATTGCTTGATTTCCCGGGTAAAGTTGCAACTACGCTTTTCACGGGCGGATGTAATCTGAGATGTCCATTTTGCCATAATGCATTTTTGGTAACCCGGATTGATAACTCTTCAGTTTACAGTGAAGAAGAAATCCTAAAGTTCCTGGGCACAAGAACAGGCCTTTTAGACGGTATATGCATAACCGGAGGGGAACCGTTGATGCAAAACGATATAGCTTCCTTTATAAAGAAAGTTAAAGATATGGGATTTGCATTAAAACTTGATACAAACGGATGCTATCCGGACAAACTAAAAAGTCTTATTGATGAAGGACTTCTTGATTACGTTGCAATGGATATAAAAAACTCGAAAGAAAAATATGCAAAAACTGTAGGCATACCGGAACTGGATTTAACTCCTATAGAGAAAAGTGTCGAGATATTAAAAGAGAAGAAAGTGAATTATGAATTCAGAACAACAGTCATAAAAGAATTCCATGAGCTTGAAGATTTTTCTGAAATAGGGGAATGGATAAAGGGAGCTGACAGATACTTCCTTCAGGGATTTACGGATTCCGGTAACCTTATAGGGGAAAATATGAACCCTGTATCAAAGAAAGAAATGGAAAAAATGCGGGATTTGGCATCAAAATACGTCCCATTTTGTGAAATCAGGGGCGTAGATTAACAAAAAACACAATATCTTGTGTTTAGGTGTTGACAAATGCACAAAATGTGTTATACTTGATAGCGGTTCGAAAATTGTAATAAAAAAGAAAAATAAGAAAGGACATAAGAAAATGTATACGGTTGTTAAACGTGATGGAAAAGTTGTTGAATTTGATCTTGAAAAAATAAAGCATGCTATAATGCTCGCTTTTGATGCTTGTGATAAGCAGTATCATCCTGATACCATAGATTTTCTTGTATTAAAAGTAACTTCTGATTTCGAAAGCAAAATAGCAGATGGAAGAATCTCGGTAGAGAATATTCAGGACAGTGTTGAGACAGTCCTTATTAAAGCAGGTTACGATGATGTTGCAAAAGCATATATTCTTTATCGTAAACAGCGTGAAAAACTTCGTAATATCAGCAAGACTACCCTTGATTACAAGACAATAGTTGATAACTATCTTCAGATTAATGACTGGAGAGTTAAAGAAAATTCAACCGTTACATATTCAGTCGGTGGACTTATTCTTTCAAACTCAGGCGCTATAACAGCAAACTACTGGTTATCTGAAGTTTATGATGATGAAATAGGTAATGCTCACAGAAATGCCGATATCCATATTCATGACCTTTCAATGCTTACAGGTTATTGCGCAGGCTGGTCACTTAAGCAATTGATTGAAGAAGGTCTCGGCGGAGTTCCGGGCAAAATCACATCATCTCCGGCTACACACCTTTCAACACTTTGCAACCAGATGGTTAATTTCCTCGGCATAATGCAAAATGAATGGGCAGGCGCACAGGCATTTTCTTCATTCGATACATATCTTGCTCCGTTTGTAAAGACAGATAATCTTTCATATAAAGAAGTTAAACAATGTATTCAGTCATTTGTATATGGCGTTAACACTCCTTCACGTTGGGGAACACAGTCACCGTTTACAAACATCACACTTGACTGGACAGTTCCGAACGATCTTGCTGAACTTAATGCAATTGTAGGCGGCAAGGAAATGGACTTCAAATATAAAGATTGTAAGAAAGAAATGGATATGGTTAACAAAGCTTTCATTGAAATCATGATTGAAGGCGATGCTAACGGTAGAGGATTCCAGTATCCTATACCTACATATTCAATCACACGTGACTTCGACTGGTCTGAGACAGAGAACAACAAGCTTCTCTTTGAAATGACAGCAAAATACGGTACTCCGTATTTCTCAAACTATATCAATTCCGACATGGAACCATCAGATGTACGTTCAATGTGCTGCCGTCTTCGTCTTGACCTTCGTGAATTACGTAAAAAATCAGGCGGATTTTTCGGCTCAGGCGAATCAACAGGCTCTGTCGGCGTTGTTACAATCAATATGCCAAGAATCGCATATTTGGCAAAAGACAAGGAAGACTTTTTCAAAAAACTTGACAAACTTATGGATATTTCAGCTCGTTCTCTTAAAGTTAAACGTACAGTTATAACCAAACTTCTTGATAACGGCTTATATCCATATACAAAGAGATATCTCGGCACATTCAATAACCACTTCTCAACTATAGGACTTGTAGGTATGAATGAAGTTGGCCTGAATGCCAATTGGCTGAGAAAAGATATGACTCATCAAGAGACTCAGAATTTCACAGCAGAAGTTCTTAACCATATGCGTGAAAGATTATCAGATTACCAGGAAGAATACGGCGATTTATATAACCTTGAAGCTACTCCTGCAGAGTCAACATCTTATCGTCTTGCTAAACATGATAAGAAATATTATCCCGATATCATTACAGCTAATGAAAACGGAACACCATATTATACAAACTCTTCACACTTGCCGGTTGGTTTCTCAGAAGATATCTTCTCTGCTCTTGATATACAGGATAACCTTCAGACACTTTATACATCAGGTACTGTATTCCATGCATTCCTCGGCGAAAAACTTCCCGACTGGAAATCAGCAGCAAATCTTGTACGTAAGATTGCAGACAATTACAGATTGCCATATTATACAATGTCACCTACATATTCTGTATGTAAAAACCACGGCTATCTGACAGGTGAGCAGGCTGTTTGCCCTGAATGTGGTGAAAAGACAGAAGTTTACAGCCGTATTACAGGTTATTACAGGCCTATCCAAAACTGGAACGATGGTAAAACTCAGGAATACAAAGACCGTAAAGTATATGACATTTCAAGGTCTCATCTCAGTCATCAAGGTGTAGTAAGCCATAATGAAATGACATCTGAGACTGTCTACAATGACATATCAACTAAAGACGGTGCATACTTATTTGCAACTCCTACATGTCCTAAATGTAAGATTGCTTGCGCTGAACTTGACAAAGTAGGATATGCTTATGAAAAGATTTATGCTGAAGAGCATCCGGATATGGCTAAGAAATTCGGCATCAAGCAGGCTCCTACACTTGTAATCATCAAGGACGGAGAAGTTAATAAGATTTCCAATGTTTCAGATATAAAGAAATTCCTAAGGACATAAGAATTTATGTATGACATAATTATCATTGGCGGTGGTCCTGCAGGGCTCACCGCCGCTCTGTATGCACGCAGGGCTGAAAAGAAAGTGCTTCTAATTGAAAAAGAAACTTTCGGCGGACAGATAACGTTCTCACCGAAAGTGGAAAACATACCCGGATTTATTGAACTTTCGGGTAATGAATTCGCAGATAAGCTTGTAGAGCAGGTATTAAACCAAGGTGCCGATATTGAGTGCTGCGAAGTTTTGGAAGTTAATAAAGAAGACGGATATTTCAATGTAATTACAGATGATGAGAATTATGAAGGCAAAGCTGTAATTATTGCGACAGGTGCCAAACACAGAACTCTTGAACTTGAGAATGAAGAAAAATATATAGGCAACGGAATATCTTTTTGCGCAGTATGTGACGGAGCATTCTATAAGGATAAGACAGTTGCGGTTGTAGGCGGCGGCAATTCTGCATTGCAGGAAGCCATACTTCTTTCAGATCTTGTCAATAAACTCTACATCATACAAAATCTGGAATATATGACAGGCGAACAAAAACTTCAGGATCAGTTAAATGCCAATGATAATGTTGAGATTATCTGCGGCGCAGTAGTCAGCAAATATTTAGGCGATGATGAACTATCAGCAGTTATTATAGAAAAGAATGATTCAACAAGTCAGGAAATAAAGCTTGACGGTTTATTCCTTGCAGTAGGCCTTTTACCACAAAATGAGGCATTTGCAAACATAATTAAACTAAATGAGTGGGGATATGCACAGGCAGGAGAAGATTGCAAGACCGATTCAGAAGGAATCTTTGTTGCCGGGGATTGCAGAACTAAGAAAATAAGACAGGTCGCAACTGCAGTTTCCGATGGTGCAATTGCTGCTCTTGCTGCTTGTGATTATCTTGATTCAATCAAGTAAAAAACTGGAGATATTATATATGAAAATATACGGTGTAATTTGTAAAAAAAATTACGCCGTTTTTTTGTCTTTTTGGTATCTTTTTCAGTTAATAAAAAGAGTTAAAAAAGTCTAAAATTTTGTAACCGTTTTGTAACTTTTAGCAAATTTTTTGGAAAATTACCAAAAATAACGGTCAAAAAATATCTAATAAAGGCAATTTTGGGCCTAAAAATTGGCAAATAGTTAAAATTTAACCCATAAATTTGTCTAATATTAACAAAAACCATAGGTCAAAAAAATTGACGTATTGGGCAAATGTGAATATAATACACAGGATCATAAAAAGCGAGAATAACGGCTATGGTTTTGGAGTGCTTACGCGTTTACTTTTCAGGGTAAACAAGGGGCAGCACATTTAATTCAAATGGTACCATAACTTATTAAAGGAGCAAAGTAATGATAACAAATATTAAGGGCATCGCAAAAATGACTCATAATGGTTTATTCAGAGTTATTGCTGCTGTTTTAGCCATAGTTATATTTGGCGCAGGAACAGCTTTTGCTGCCTCAAATGAACCATATACAGTTGATATATATGATGGTTTGACAGTAACGAGAATTGAGACAAATAAGCAGGATGCCAGATCAATCGTTGCTGATGCAAAAATAAATATTTCCGATGACGATGTTTTACTTCTAGATAAGTTTGAAGTTAACTCTCCGAGTTCTATATTTGTATGCCGTAACAGTACTATTAATTATATAGATGCAGACGGTAACAGAAGAACTGTTCAGTATGCAGGCCGTGTTGCCGACTTTATTGAAAGTATGGGCGTAACTTTAGGTGAACATCTTGTATCCAGTGTCAATGTTAAGTCAATTGCAACTGACGGAATGACAATACAAATTCTCAATTCCTATGATGTTACGGTTAATGTTGACAACGAAAAGCATATTATTGCTTCTACAGCAGAAACTGTTAAAGAATTGCTTTCTGAATACAATATAGTACTGGATGATAATGATGAAGTGGATCCTTCATTGGATACAAAGCTCTACAATGATATGGTTATTAACGTATATCGTGTGGACTATGAAACCTATGAAGAAGAAAAGATCGTTTCATTTGAGAAGAAAACAATATATTCTTCCGCAATGCAAAAGGGAAGCACCAAAGTTACTCAGGAAGGTACAGACGGAGTAAAAAGCGTTGTTTACAAGAATAAGATAGTTGACGGAGAAGTTGTTTCTACTTATGTGGAAAGCGAGAAAATAATCACCGCTGCAATTCCTCAGATTACAACCATAGGTACAAAAGTAGCAACTGCATCCACTAAAAAGATTAAGTCTAATTCAAACCCGATTTCACAATTGACTCTTCCTTCAAATGTTGAAATAGGCGCTAATAACGTTCCGACAAGTTATAAGTATACAATCAAGGGTAAAGCTTCAGCATATTGCGTTCCGGGCGGAACAACAGCTACGGGTAAAAAAGTTAAACCCGGATATATAGCAGTTGACCCTAACCAAATTCCTTACGGAACAAAACTCTGGATTGTTTCTGATACAGGAATCGTTTATGGATATGCAATTGCCGCAGACACGGGAGGATTTGCAGGCAAGGGAACCTTCGTAGTTGACCTTTATATGGACAGCTTAGAGCAATGTTATCAATGGGGTTCCAGAGATGTAACAATATATGTCTTATAAAGAAAAAAAGAGGATTTACGCATTTTACATTAGAAAAATTCCTTTATAAAGAATATCGACATAGTGGGAAAACATCCTGCTATGTCGTTTTTTCTTGTTTTTTCGGAGTCTTTATCTGTGTTGATAAGTGCTTTCCATCAAGCCGGATTGGTCAACATATTAGCAAATGCTTCAGCAAGATTCCGAATCTTATGCCTGGTCTGTGTAGCATTTTGTTTGTCTCTTTCACGATTGCGCTGGTCAACGTACTTATCCTTAAGAGCGATTTCCCTCTCTTTGACATTCTCAAGACGTTCTCTATGCTTGGATTTCAGCAGAGCTATCTGCTTCTCATATCTATCGGCTACCATATGCAGTGTTGAAAGATCCAAGTATGTATCATATATGACCTCTGCCATATATCTAATCTCTTCAACTCTTCCTTCTTCATCAATTCCAGACTCCGTTGTGGACCTCAAGCCTTTAATTATTCTTTCCAATTCTGTTGGTATATCATTGGGATTTGTATTTTCATCAAACCATTCAGTATACATTAGTTAACCATCTGCGTAAACTGCTTTGCTGTTACCTAACTATCTCTTAAACTATTTGGTTTTTGTGACATCCTCTTTTTTATTGTTCTTATCTTTCTATTATGATATAATATTCAAAGATAATTTGAATGGAAGTGATTTTGTGAGAATACTGACTGTAGAAAACAGCAGATTAGTTGAAAAATATGCAAATGAGAAGGGACTTTCATATCTTCAGCTTATGGATAATGCAGGCTCAAGATGTGCTGCAATAATAAAGAAAACATTTGAAAATACAAATAAGCGAAAAATACTCATTGTCTGCGGCAACGGTAACAACGGAGGCGACGGATTTGTTATTGCAAGAAAACTTTTCCAGGATGATTATGATGTAACCATAATGATAAGCAATGGCCTTCCGGGGACGGATATAGCTCAGGAGATGCTTTCCACCGTAAGAGAACTCGGAATTCCGATCATATATTATGACAGTCATAAAAATCATGATTCATATTTCAATGATTGCCAGATAATCATTGATTGTATTTTCGGCGTCGGATTTCATGGTAGTGTTGATGATGATACAGCCGCGATTATTGAGAATATAAATAAATCATCTGCTTCAGTTATCAGCATTGACCTTCCAAGCGGTTTGTCAGGTAACAGTTCTTCAATAGAGAACACTCATGTAAAAGCTGATATGACAATTGCTGTGATGGCGCTTAAACCTGTACATGTATTAAAACCTTCATCACATGAATGCGGTAAATTAATGGTTGCAGATATAGGCATACCGGAAAATTGTTTTGGTAAAGTAGAATCACCACTTTTTACTTTGACCGAGGATGAAATCAGTTCATTCTTCCCTGAAAGGGATTATGAAAGTAATAAAGGAACTTTCGGCACAGTTTTGCTTATCGGCGGAAGCTATGAGATGCCCAATGCAGTGGTTATGGCTTCAAAGGCTGCTGTCAATTGCGGAGCAGGGATTGTAAAGATAGCTTTTCCCGACAAGGCATATTCTGCTATTGCACCGAAAACCATGGAACAGATTCTTATCCCGTTATATACAAATAATAAAGGACATATATCAGTTAACTCATTGCAGAAAATAGCAAATGAAATGCAAAAATGTTCATGTGTAGCCATAGGCTGCGGCATGGGTGTCGATAAAGACACAAAAACAATAACGGAGTATGTTATAAAGAATTCACCGGTTCCCGTAATAATCGATGCCGATGCAATCAACAGCATAAAAGATAACAGCGAACTAATAAATGAAGCAAAGTCCGATATAATAATAACTCCTCATCCGGGAGAGATGGCAAGACTTGCCAAAAGCGACATTGCATCTATTCAGGAAAACAGGGGAGCTACAGTTAAAGGCTTTACAGATACTCATAAATCTATTCTCGTCTTAAAGGGCTCTTCCACTATGGTTGGCTCTTCGGAATATGATGACATATATGTGAATAATACTGGAAATCCCGGAATGGCAACAGGCGGTATGGGTGATGTTCTTACCGGCATAATAGCATCATTTCTTGCGCAAGGCATAGAGCCATATAAAAGCGCGATTGCAGGAGTATATTTACACGGCCTTGCTGGGGATAAGGTATCCGAAAATGATTCCATGATGGGTAATACACCGTCAAAACTGATTGACGCTCTTCCGCAAATCTTAAAAAGACTTGAATGATATTTGAATTCCTACCATTTTTGTAGTAAAATAAATTGATTGATTTCTAAGGATTGATGACATGAAAATATCAACCAAAGGAAGATATGCTTTAAGGCTTATGGTCGATTTGGCATCATGGCCGCATGATGAGTATATTTCCCTGAAAAGCATTGCCGAAAGGCAAGGAATAAGCGAAAAATATCTTGAACAGATAATAAAGCTGCTGGCATCTGAAAACCTTGTTGAAAGTGTAAGAGGTAAACAAGGCGGCTACAGACTTACGCGCCTGCCGCAGGAATATACTGTCGGTGAGATACTCAGAGTGACTGAGGGCAGCCTTGCTCCGGTTGTTTGCCTGGAAGGCGATGAAAACACATGCGAGTATTGTCTTGATTGCATTACTGTTGAGATATGGCAGAAGATACTTGATGCAGTGAATGATGTTGTTGATTCAATAACTTTACAATATCTTGTCGACAAACAGAAAGAAAAGGGGAATACCGGTTGCTGATTGAACTAGACCGAAAAAACGTGGCTGTCTTCCTCGGCTACCGTGGAATGAAACCCGATGAAAAGACCGAAAAACTCATAGATGAAATATATGAAGAACTGCTATCTGTTGCAGATCCCAAATACATATATAAGGAATATGATTTTTCTAAGACAGAGGATGAGGTTTGTATCAACGGTGTGGCCTTTAAGAGTAGGAAACTTTCATATCACCTAAAAAACTCGAACTCAATCTGCCTCTTCGGAGCAACATTAGGCCACGGAGTTGATACCGTTATAAGAAAATACAGCCTTTCCGATACGGTACGTGCAGCGATAGCACAATCTGTCGGTGCAGCAATGGTTGAAACTCTGTGCAATATAGGCTGTGAACAGATAAAAAAAGACTTATCATGTGAAATCAGACCGAGATACAGTCCGGGTTATGCGGATTTGGATCTCTCATCTCAGAAAGAATTTTTTAGTTTGCTTGAAATGACAAAGCGACTCGGAGTCAGCTTAAATGAAAGCTGTGTCATGTCACCTACAAAAACAGTAACTGCTTTTGTAGGTATTATCAGAGAGGACAAATAATGGATTTCTTAAACAAGTTCGGAAAAGAAATTTTAATATTTGACGGTGGTCTGGGAACTATGCTCCAGGAAAGAGGCCTTGGCCTGGGTGAACTCCCGGAGTCATACAATATTTTGAAAGCTGACCTTATTCAGGAAATTCATTTTCTTTATCTTGAGGCAGGAGCAGATTTAATCACAACAAATACTTTCGGCGCTAACGGACTTAAATTTGATAACGTCGATGAAATAATAACGGCTGCAGTCAACAATGCCAGGGCTGCAATTCAAAGGAAAAAGAAAGATGCTTTCGTAGCCCTTGATATAGGGCCTCTTGGGAAACTCCTCAAGCCCTATGGTGAACTTGAATTTGAAAAAGCATATGACCTTTTTGCAGAGCAGGTTAAAGCAGGCGTAAAAGCAGGAACCGACCTCATACTTATAGAGACAATGGCTGATCTCTATGAAGCTAAAGCTGCCGTTCTTGCGGCAAAAGAGAATTCCGACTTGCCTATCCTTATTTCAATGATATTTGATGAAAATGGTAAGACTCTTACAGGCGCTGATGCAAAAACCGTTATATACACACTTGAAGCGCTGTGTGTGGACGGAATAGGCCTTAATTGCGGACTTGGTCCGGATCAAATGGCTGAAATAACAAAAGATTTTGAAAGATATGCTTCAATTCCATATTTTGTACAGCCAAATGCGGGCCTTCCGATATCTGTTAACGGCGTTACAACATATAATGTGAAAGCTGACCATTTTACAGATGTGCTGGAAAAGATAGTCCTGACCGGTGCATCAGCAGTAGGAGGATGCTGCGGAACTAATCCCGAATATATAAAGCAGCTTGCAATCAGATGCAAAAAACTGAAAATAAATAGGAATGAAAAAAAGAATATCAGCGCTGTAACATCCTATTCAAAGACTGTTGAGTTTGGAGATAAAACTTTAATAATCGGCGAAAGAATCAATCCCACAGGTAAAAAACTCCTCAAACAGGCGCTTAGAGACAATAATCTGGATTTTATTCTGGGAGAAGGCATAAAGCAGACAGACGCAGGAGCAGATATTCTTGATGTGAATGTCGGCTTGCCTGAGATTAACGAAGCTGAAGTATTAAAAGAACTTGTTAAATCTTTGCAAAGCATACTTACAATACCGCTTCAGATTGATACATCAAATCCGAAAGCGTTGGAGCAGGCTTTGAGAGTATATAACGGAAAAGCATTGATAAACTCCGTTAATGGTAAAAAAGAATCAATGGATACAGTCTTCCCGCTTGTAAAAAAATACGGCGGTGTTGTCGTTGCTCTTACTCTTGACGAAAACGGTATTCCGGATTCTGCTGACGAGAGAGTCGGTATCGCAGGACGTATCATATCCGAAGCTGCAAAATATGGCATCGATAAAAAGGATATCCTTATAGATCCGCTTTGCATGACCGTAAGCACAGATGCAAATAATGCAAAGGTAACTTTGGAAACATTGAAAAAAATCAAAGAAGAGCTTAAAGTAAATACTGTTTTGGGTATATCAAATGTATCTTTCGGACTTCCAAACAGGGAATGCCTGAATTCATCATTTTTCACCCTTGCCATGGAAAAAGGACTTTCGGCTGCAATTATCAATCCGTTGAGCAAAGAGATGATGAATGCCTTCTATTCATATACAGCTCTTTCCGGAATGGATAATAATTTTGAAAGTTATATTGCCAACAGCAGCGGAGTAAAAACTGAGGAGAATGAAGAAATACTTTCTCTTAAAGATATAGTAATCAAGGGACTTAAAGACAGAGCAGGTTCTGCCACAGTTAAGGAACTCGAAGAAAAATCTCCTCTTGATCTTATAAACAATATTTTGGTTCCGGCTCTTGATGAAGTCGGCAAGGGCTTTGAAAAAGGTGAAATCTATTTGCCTTCACTTTTGATGAGCGCCGAAACCGCATCCGAATCTTTTGATATCATTAAGGCAAAAATTAAAGAAGAAAACAACAATGCAGGCAGTGGCGAGAGTATAGTAATAGCTACCGTTAAAGGTGACATACACGATATAGGGAAAAATATTGTCAAGGTCCTTCTTGAAAATTACGGCTTTGATTTGATTGACCTTGGAAAAGACGTTCCGGCTGAGCAGGTAGTTAAAACAGTTTTGGAAAATGATGTAAAACTTGTGGGCTTGTCTGCGCTTATGACAACCACAGTCGTATCTATGGAAGAAACGATAAAAGAAATCAGAAAGAATTGTCCCGGTGTTGCTGTTATGGTAGGCGGTGCTGTATTAACTCCGGAATACGCTGAAAAAATCGGAGCAGACTTTTATTGTAAAGATGCTGTAACTGCCGTAAAATTTGCACAGGAATATTTCAAAAAATAAGCCATCAGAACCATAATTCAAAGGAGAACATAAAGCATGATCAAAGATGTTCAAAATGAAATATTAAAATTAAAAAAAGAAAAAGACATTTGTATACTTGCTCATAGTTATATAGGCCACGAGATTATTGAAATTGCAGATTTTACAGGCGACAGTTATGCTTTATCTGTCAAAGCAAAGAGCGCACCTCAAAAAAACATACTCATGGTCGGTGTCAGATTCATGGCAGAAACATGTAAAATCTTATCACCAGATAAAAAGGTAATACTTGCTCACAGTGAAGCCGGATGCCCCATGGCAGAACAAATGAATAAAGAATTGATAGAAAAAGTAAAGGGAATGTATGAGGGCGCTACAGTAGTTGCATATATCAATACAACTGCTGAACTCAAAACCGTATGTGATGTCTGCGTAACATCCTCTTCTGCAGTCAAGATTGTGAAACAGATTGAAAATGATAAAATTCTTTTTATACCGGATTGCAATCTCGGCAGCTACGTTCAGGAGCAGATTCCCGACAAAAAGCTTATTTTACTTCCGGGCGGTTGCCCAATACATGCATCCGTCACTGAAGAAGAGGCAATAAAAGCTAAAGAAAAATATACGAATGCTGCTTTGCTTGTTCATCCGGAGTGTATTCCGGACGTGGTTAAGCATGCTGATTTTGTCGGCTCGACTTCAGCTATAATGGAATATGCAAAAAATTCTGATAATAAGGAGTTTATTATCGGCACCGAAATAAGCATAGCAGAGCATTTGCAATATGAATGTCCTGATAAAATATTCCATTATCTTTCAGATAAACTCGTTTGCAGGAACATGAAGAAAACAACTTTATGTGATGTGCTTAATGCCATGAAAGGTATAACCGGCGAAGAAATTATTCTGTCTGATGACACAATCGTTAAGGCAAGGAAATGCATTGATGAAATGATAAGACTCGGTGGATGAAAGAGCAATATCTATTAAAAAACCGTCTGTGAAACTTATAGTTTCCGGACGGCTTTTGTATAAATAAAAAACTGCCCTGAATAAATCAGAGCAGTCTGGCGCAGAAGGAGAGACTCGAACTCTCGCACCGGTTACCCGGCCTACGCCCTTAGCAGGGGCGCCTCGTCACCAACTTGAGTACTTCTGCATCGATAACGTGAATAAAGTTATTAAATTAATGGCGGAGAGGAAGGGATTCGAACCCTTGTGAGCTATGAACTCAAATGGTTTTCAAGACCACCGCGTTATGACCACTTCGCTACCTCTCCGTGTTGTGCTTTTGTATATTACCATAAAAAAATATATATGTCAAGAAAATATATTATAGCTTTTTGACGGCTTTATGTCCGCTTTTTCGTACTTAGATTTATTGATAATACAGATAGAAAATGTTAAAATTAATGTATAAATTTAAAGGGGATAATTGCTATGGATAAAAACAAGTGTGCTTTAAGACCTCCAATGGGCTGGAACAGCTGGGACTGCTATGGTGCTGCAGTAAATGAAGAAGAGCTTTTAGCTAATGCTCAATATATGGCAGACCATCTCAAAGACTACGGATGGGAATATATTGTTTGTGATATTCAATGGTATGAACCCAATGCTCTGAATAACGATTATAACAACTTTACAGAGCTTTGTATGGATGAGTATTCACGCCTCATTCCTGCAGTCAACAGATTTCCTTCATCAAAGGACAATAATGGCTTTAAGCCCATAGCAGATAAAATCCATTCAATGGGACTTAAATTCGGCATTCATATTATGAGAGGAATACCGAGACAGGCAGTGCATCAAAACACAAAAATTCTCGGCACAGATAAAACTGCCAGACAAATTGCGCATCATTTTTCCGTTTGCCCTTGGAATACAGATATGTATGGTATTGATTACAGGAAAGACGGCGCGCAGGCATATTATGATTCCATATTTGCCCTTTATGCAAGCTGGGGAGTGGACTTCGTAAAAGTCGATGATATCTGCAATACAGAGTTTAATAAAGGAAATCCATATTCTGCACGTGAAGAAATTGAAATGATAAGAAATGCAATTGAAAAATGCAAAAGAGATATTGTTTTAAGCCTTTCACCCGGACCGGCACAAATAGAAGTAGCAGATCATCTTACGAAATATGCAAATATGTGGAGACTTACAGGTGACTTCTGGGATCACTGGGACCAGCTTTATGCTATGTTCGAACGTTGTGCAAAATGGGAAAACTATGTAAAAGAAGGCTGCTGGCCGGATTGCGACATGCTGCCCCTGGGACATATATCGATAAACGGAAGTTGCCACGGTGAACAAGGCAGATATACAAACTTTACAAAAGATGAACAAATAACATTGATGACTTTATGGTGCATTTTCAGATCTCCGCTTATGTTCGGAGGAGAACTAAGGGATAATGACGAATGGACAAATAGTCTGATATGCAACAAGAAGGTCCTTGATATAAATCAATATTCCCATGACGGAAAGCAAGTTTATCGTGATGACAAGCTGCTTATAAGGACAGCAATCGACAAAGATGATAACATTGCAGTCGGCATCTTTAATATAAGCGATAATGATGAAGAATTTTCCATAGATCTTGATATTATCAATGCAAAGGGCAATGTAAATATTTATGATCTATGGCTGGATAAAGACCTCGGCTGTGTAAAGGACAAGATATGCGCCAAGGTCCCGGCACATGGTGCAAAACTATTTATTATCAGTTAACAGGAGGATATAGTATTGCTTCATATAATCACCGGACGAACAGGCTCAGGAAAGACGAGACAAGTAAGGAAAATGATAGCAGAAACTGCTGAAAAATCTGCCGGTAACTCTATACTCCTTGTACCTGAACAGTTTTCATTTGAAACTGAAAAGGCTATGCTTGAAATTCTCGGAAATGATAAAATAAATAATGTTGAAGTTACAAGCTTTACAAGACTTGCGGAGAAACTCCTGAAAGAAGAGGGCAGACTTCCGAAAAAGAGCATCAATGACGGCGTCAGATCCATTCTGATGAGTATGGCTGTCGAAGACCTTGGAAAAAATGTTTCTTCATATGAAAGATATGTGACCAATGTATCGGTTATCCATGACCTGGTTTCTTTCAGAAAGGAACTCAAGAAATGCTGCATTTCGCTTGAAGAACTGGACTCTTTTACAGATACCGATGCGAACTCATTGCTGGAAAAAAGAATCAGTGATGTCAGCAAGATATTCAACGTATATGATGCTGCAGTTAACAAAAACTACGGCGATGATACAGAATATCTTAATCTCTTATATGACTTATTAAATGAAAAACACTTTTTCAAAGGCAAAACCGTTGCAATAGATGCCTTTTCAGGATTCAGCAAACAGGAATATAACATAGTCGAAAACATTTTGATTGATGCGAAAGATTTATATATAACCTTTTGCTATGATTTGGAAAAGAATAACGGAAGATATGAACTTTTCCACAACACAACAAAAGAAATAGACAGATTAAAGAACAGCGCAAGGGAATATAGTGTAAAAATTGCATCTCAGGAATTATACGTTACCGACAAAAAATATAAAGCTGATTCTTTGTATTTCCTTGAGGAAAATCTTTTCTCAAATCAGCAGAATCACTATGACAAAGATGCATCCAATATATCAATCATGGAATGCCAGATAAAAAAAGAAGAGTGCGATCTGGTAGCAGCTGAAATTAAAAGACTCGTACGTGAGGAAAATTACAGATACAGAGATATAGCTATAATAGAGAGAGCAGAAGAAGATTATAAGGATGAGCTTTTGTCATCTTTCAGAAAATACAATATCAAATGTTTTAACGATAACAGACAGCCTGTAGATACCCAACCGCTTATTGTATTTGTGCGCAGTCTCTTTCAAATTATGGTTCTGGGCTTCAGGACAGAGCTTGTTATGCAATATATCAAGACCGGTCTTTTGGGAATCAGTCTTGAAGATATAGCAATGCTTGAAGATTATTCATATATCTGGAATATAAAGCAGTCTAAGTGGAAGAGTGAATGGACTGCCAACCCCAACGGTATTTCCGACAGATTCGGGAAAGAAGAAATCGAGAGATTGGAAAGACTTAATGAAATAAGAAAGTCTATAGTTAATCCTATATTAAATCTTAAAGAAAAAATTAAAGAATCAAACGGCAAGGATATAACATCAAACTTGTTCAATTTTTTAAAAAAATCAAATATCGCTGCTAATCTTAAAAAAATAGCCGAAGAACTTGATAACTACGGCAGTGATATACTCTCTATTGAGCAGGGCGTCATATGGAAACTCCTGGTTGAAATAATGGATGAACTCTATTACGCAGTCGGAGAAAGACCGGTATCAATAAAAAGATATTATGATCTTTTTGAAATGCTTGTTGCATCTGTGGATGTCGGTGTCATTCCCAATACCATAGACGAAGTAATACTGGGCAGCGCAGACAGGATACGTGCTTCAGCACCTAAAGCTGTATTTATTATCGGAGCAAACACAGGTGTCTTCCCGAAATACAGTTCTGAGGGTGTAATCTTTAATGATAAAGAACGCTGTAAAATAATTGAAAGCGGTATAGAACTTGTCAGTAATATGGAATATAACAGTGTAAATGAAATGTTTATAGCATATCATGCGCTTACGCTTGCTACTGACAGGCTTTATCTCTCATATTCAACTTTGTCCAATAACAATGACAAAATGTATCCTTCCGAACTTGTAAGCATGGTCAGAAATATTACGGACAATAAATGCACGGAAATTAACAGCAAGGATGTTTTAAGAAAAGTGGAAAGTAAAGCATCAGCTTTTTCTGCTATGGCAACAGAAAGCAAAAAAACATCTGAAATCTACTCTTCCATATATAAGTATTTTGAAAATTCAGGTAATGACCAATATGCGAAAATGATTGATAAATGCAAAAGGGAAAAGGTTTGCATAGATGATAAGAAAGTAGCAAGGGAACTTTTTAATACAGGCATTGCCACATCTGCATCAAGAATTGAAAAATACTACAAGTGCCCGTATATGTACTTCTGCCAATACGGCCTTAAGGCAAAAGCCAAAAAGCGTGCAGACATTGACAACCTGCAGTTCGGAACTATAATCCATTATGTGATGGAAAAGGTATTATCAGAAAACAGCAAAGAATCTTTTATCAAAATGGAAGATGATGATCTGAAAGCTATCATAGATAAAATCATTGATGAATATCTTGATAAAAATATGAATAGCGATGAGGGTAAAACACAGATATTCTTGAGGAAAATACAGATAATAAACAATACTGCATTTTTCGTTCTTAAAGCACTTATCAACGAGTTCAGTAATTGTGACTTCATACCTTCTCATTTTGAACTTAATATCGGTAAGGAAGAAGAGGGAGAATATAATGTTAAGCCTTACCTGATTGATTTTGAAAACGGGGATCAAATAAAGCTTGTAGGAACGGTTGACAGAGTCGACAGTTATAATATGGGCGGGAATAGTTATTTGCGTATAGTAGACTATAAGTCATCCGAAGAGAAATTTACGCTTTCGGATATTTTCTACGGACTCAATATGCAAATGCTTATTTATCTTTTCGCCATATGGCAGAATGGTATTGAAAAAAACGGCATCCAGGAATATGAAAACATTGTTCCGTCCGGAATCTTATATTTCCCTTCTACAAATAAAGTGGAACGTAAAGATGACAGACCTGATAACAATGAAGAAAATATAAAATACAATATAAAGATGAAAGGGATGGTGCTTGATGACATAAGCATCATCAATGCCATGGACCATAAAGGAAAAACTTTTATAACAACAGAGGTAAAAGATGGTTGTCCTAAAGGTGATGTAATTTCCGTTGAGGCTTTGGAAAAATTAAAGGATAAGGTAAATGATATTATCCGGAATATGTTTATGAGTCTTTATGAAGGCGAAATTAATCCATTGCCGGTAAACGAAGATAACAAAAAATCATGCGGATTATGCGATTTTTATGATATTTGCAGATATGAGGAAGACTTACCGGTTAAAGAGGTTAAAAAGCTAAATCACGAAGAGGCGCTGGAGAAATTGGGAGGTGAATCTGATGCCTAATTGGACAAAAAGTCAATTGGAAGCAATCGAATCACGTAATGGCAGTATTCTGGTCTCTGCAGCAGCAGGATCCGGAAAAACTTCAGTGCTGGTAGAACGTATATTGCGCAGAATTACTGAAGACGGCGGCTCTATAGAAAAAATGCTGGTCGTAACTTTTACAAAAGCAGCTGCCGAGGATATGAAAGATAAACTCTCTAAAAAGTTAATCAAACTAATGAATGACAATCCTGAAAACATATCTTTAAGACGTCAAAAAATCTATCTTGCAGATGCACAAATTTGCACAATTGACAGCTTTTGCAATACTCTTGTTAAAGAAAATTATGCAAGTTTGAACCTGCATCCTGACTTTAAAATGTTGCAAGACAGTGAACATGATATGTTGAAAAGAGAAGTTATAGAAGAGGTTCTCGAGGAGTTATATGAAAAAGATGATGAGGGAATTGCAGAGCTCTTAAATATCTTTTCTGATGGTAAAAATGATGATAAGTTGGTTAATTTCATCTTGAATACATATGAATATGCAATGGCGGATGCAAATCCGGAGTTTTGGATAAAACAAATGTTTTCAAGTTTTGATGAAGATATTCCACTTGAAAAAACATTATGCGGTGAATATGCATATGGAAGATTACATGACAATCTGACATATATGCTCAGGCTTATAGATGATCTGTATGAAGACACAAATCAATATGATAATATCAGAGAAAAACTAGTTAAAAAGTGTTGCCTACCGATAAAAGAGGCCGCAATAAAGACACTTGAAATGATTGAAAATAAAGAAGACTGGGATTCAGTCAGAAGTTCGCTTAAAGATATCAAAATGCAAAGATCCGGTAGCTTTAAGGATTTTGAAAAAGATGAAATTTACTTTGATGCAAGGTACAGAACCGATATTATTAAAAAGAAATTACAAGATTGTCAGAACTGTATGATATCTTCTTCAGAAGAGTATATAGAGGATATTAGATATTTAAGACCTGTAATGGGAGCTTTAGAAAACACAATTAAAGTCTTTATGTCAAAACTTGCTGAGAGAAAAGCTGAGGATAATGCATATTATTTCTCGGACATACTTCATTTTTGCCTAAAACTCCTAGTGAATTTCGATGAAAATAATGAACCGCAAGCTACTGATTTAGCCAAAGAAATCAGCAAAAATTATGATGAGATACTGATAGATGAATTTCAGGACACAAACAAGGCACAAGTATGCCTTTTCAATGCTATATCAAAAACACCGGATAATAAATTTATGGTAGGTGACGTTAAGCAAAGTATATATGCATTCAGATATGCTATGCCTGATGTATTTGTTGAAATAGCCGATAAACTTAATAAATTTGAAGGCGATAACTATCCTGCAAAAATCATGCTGGACAGAAACTTCAGGAGCAGAGAAGGGCTTGTGAATGGAATCAATTTTTTCTTTGATTTTTTAATGACAAGAAAATTAGGTGATGTCAATTATAAAAATGATGAAAGACTGACTTTCGGCGCAGACGAATATGATGAGAATACGAAGCCTTGTGTAGAAGTACACATGATCGATAAAGAAGTCGGGACTGCAGTCAATAATGAGAAAGAAAGCATTCATGTTGCAAATCTTATTAACGAAATAGTATCAAGCGGTATGACGGTAGGAAAAGGAGAAGAAAAACATAAAGTCTCATACAGGGATATATGCATTTTGATGCGTAAGGTGAAAAATAAAGCCGCCGAGACAGCCGGGATCCTGTCATCTATGAATATACCTGTATATTATGAGAAAAAAGACGGTTTTTTTAGCGACTCGGATGTAGTGACGGCAATTTCGCTGCTTAGAGTAATTGATAACCCTGTACAGGATGTTCCGCTGCTCTCAGTACTTTTATCTCCGATTTATCCCTTTACTGAAACAGATATAGCAGCATTAAGATGCAAAAACAGAAACTCTTCAATTTATTATCTGCTAAAAAACAATTATGATAATGATGAAAAAATTCGTTCTTTTATCGACATGATTGATAAATTCAGGACATTGTCAGTTACTTTACGCGTTTCAGAACTCATACGCCGTATATATGAAGAAACAGGCCTTGACAGCATTGCTGAATCCAAGACCAACGGGAACAACAGGGTTTTAAATCTTCGCAAACTAGTGGACATTGCTTCCTCATTGGAGACATCAGGTAGTCTGGGCCTATCATCATTTGTACGATTTATTGACAAAATGAGAGAAAACGGAACAGAAATAGGTGCCGCAAATGATATATCCGAGGAAGATGATGTTGTCAGGATAATGACAATTCATAAAAGCAAAGGCCTGGAATTTCCGATTGTTATTATCATGAATATGGATTCTTCCATAAATACCAGCAATAAGCATAGAATTATTGTGAACAGAAAAATCGGGGTAGGAGCATATAGGTGGTTTGAAAACTCCAAGGCTCTGGGACCAACGCAGACTTTATGGAGCGCTAAGGGAAAAAATAAAGATGATGAATATAATGAAACAATGAGGCTCCTTTATGTTGCAATGACTCGTGCAAAAGAAAAACTTTATCTGGTTGGCAGTGTATATAAGATAGACGATAGCATTCCGAAGCTTTATAAAAAAACAAAGGTTCCCGATGATATCCGTCATGTTGCACTAAAAGACCTTGACAGTACTTTTAAATGGGTATGCAGCGCATTAGCAAGCAGTTCATCAATGAATGATTTTGACTTTATTCAAAAGATTCCCGACCGAGAAATAACGAATACGGACACTTTCATCAAGGTACTGCACATAGAGGATTGTCAAAGAGAAGAAATTGCGGTGCCGGAAACAGAAGCTGCAAAAGCAAATGATGATTTAGTAGAACTTATCAAAGAGAAAGTAGAATATTCATATCCATATGAGGAACTAGCAACCCTACCGATTAAGTATTCAGCATCCTCAATTGATCAAAGGGTAAGCAGTGAATATTTTGCTACTGATATTCCTTCATTTGAAAGTGCTGAATCTATGCCTGCTTCACAAAGAGGAACACTGATTCACAGATTTATGGAGCTTTCTGATTTCGATAATGCAAGTAAGTCTATAAAAGATGAATTATCCAGACTTATCCAAAACGGTCACTTAAATCTTGATGAGTCAGATATTGTTGAAAAATCAAAGATTGAATCATTCTTTAAGAGTGACATGTACAAAAGGATCTTGGAATCAGATCAATTCCTAAGAGAACAGGAGTTTACCATGAGCACCGAATTGCCTGTCCTTGACCCAACATTGAAAGCATATGGTGAAAACGTTATCGTTCAGGGCATAATGGACGGACTCATGATAAACGGAGAGGACGGAGAAGTCATAGATTATAAGACGGACAGAATATCAGATCCGGACAAGCTTGTTGACAGATATCGTGAACAGATGCGTGTTTACAAATTAGCAGCAGAAAAATGTTTTAACTTAAAAAATGTAACTGTTACAATTTACTCATTCCATATGGGAAAAGAAATATCTGTTAATTTTTAAAAATTACTTGATTTTTGATAATTCATGTGATAATATTGTTTGGCTTTATAAAATAGAAGATTCCGAAAGAGGTGACAATTAATGAAAGACGGAATTCATCCTAAATATGAAACAGCTGTTGTAAAGTGTGCTTGTGGCGCAACATTTGAAACACGCTCAACAAAAAAAGATTTAAAAGTTGATATCTGCTCAAATTGCCACCCATTCTTTACAGGCAGACAGAAGCTTGTTGATACAGGTGGACGTGTAGACAGATTTAACAAACGTTATAATCTTGAATCCAAATAACATCTCGGTGGTACTTTTTTGTACCACCTTTTGTTATATATATAAAGGTGTAATATGGAATATAAAACCGTAAAGGAATTCAACTTTGATGAATATATCGTAAAGCATTCCAAGTTTATCGGTTATGCAAAGCCGGTTAAAACTAAAGAGGAAGCAGAAAACTTTATTGAAGAAATCAAACGCAAACATTGGGATGCAAGTCATAACGTTTATGCATATGTTCTGAGAAATGACAATATAAAAAGATACTCGGATGACGGCGAGCCCCAGGGAACCGCCGGCGTTCCCGTGCTTGATGTTATTGAAAAAGAAAAGCTATATGATGTCTGTGTAGTTGTGACCAGATATTTCGGAGGAATATTGCTTGGCGGAGGCGGACTTGTCAGAGCATATTCCCACAGCGCCAAGATTGCAGTAGAAGGTGCAAAAATTATAACAGTGGCTTTATGTGTGGATCTTTGCATTAACTGTGATTATTCATCATATGGCAAAATAGAAAGCTTTTTAAGAAACGAAAATGCTCAGATTATAAAGAGTGACTTTGCAGATGATGTCCGCATTCTATGCCGTATTAAAAAAGATAATTATGAGACTTTCGAAAAGGCACTTATTGACTTAACTAACGGACAAATACACTCAGAGATAATAGAAGAAAAATTTACTGATTTTTAATAAAGTAATTTCGCTTTCTTTTGTATATATATAATTAGTGATATTTTTTGAGAGGAGACAGCTATGACAGTCAGAGAAAAACTTGAAAATAATGAGCATTTGGTTTTATCGGATAAAGCATGCTTTGCTGATTGTTCTAAGGGCCGTCTTATCGATGAAGAAAAAGATAATTTAAGAACAGACTTCCAAAGAGACAGGGACAGAATTATACATTCGAACTCTTTCAGAAGACTGAAACATAAAACACAGGTCTTCCTTTCTCCTCTCGGAGATCATTACAGGACAAGACTTACACACACACTTGAAGTGTCTCAAATTGCAAGGACTGTTGCCAATGCTTTGGGACTTAATCAGGATTTGACTGAGGCTATATCTCTGGGCCATGATCTTGGACATACACCATTTGGCCATGCAGGAGAAAGAGCTCTTAACAGTCTGATGCCAAATGGCTTTCGCCATTATGAACAAAGTCTGAGAGTTATTGACAAACTGGAAAAGACCGGCAGAGGACTTAACCTTACATATGAAGTCAGGGACGGCATACTTTGTCATACAAAAGGTAAAGAGGCTGATACTCTTGAAGGACAAATCGTCAAGGTCGCAGATAAGATTGCATATATAAATCATGACATCGATGATGCTATCAGAGGAGATATAATGACAGAAGAGGACATACCTCTTACCATAAGACTTGCTCTCGGACAAAATAAGTCAGAACGTATAAATACACTTGTTACGGACTTAGTTCAAAACAGCAAGGATTCTATATCTTTTTCAGAGGAAATAAATAAACCTTTTTATGAACTTCATGGCTTAATGTTCGGACTTGTATATACAAATCCGAAATGCAAAGGTGAAGAAACCAAAGCAATAGATATAATAATCAGATTGTTTGAATATTATATGGATCATCCGGATGCCCTTCCCGCTTTTTATAAAGAAATAGCAGAGGATGAGGGGATAGAAAGAGGAATATGTGACTATATTTCCGGCATGAGTGACAGATATTTACTCAATCTCTTTAATAATCTTTTTATTCCAAACTCATGGGCTGATATGGAATTGAGGTGGTAAAGTGGCTATAAGTGAAGAATATATTGAAGAACTCAGACGAAGAGCTGATGTCGAGACAATCGTTTCCTCCTATGTCACTTTGAAGCGCTCAGGTAAAATAAGCAGAGGACTTTGTCCTTTCCATGGAGAGAAGACACCGTCCTTTACAGTTTATCCTGATACTCAGTCATATTACTGCTTCGGTTGCGGAGCAGGCGGTGATGTAATCAATTTCATTAAGAATATAGAAAATCTCGACTATATAGAATCAATAAAGTTCTTGGCTGAAAAAATCGGAATGGACCCGCCAAATGAGAATTCGTATGATTCGACATTGCAAAAAAGAAAACTTCGTGTTCTTGAAGCAAACAGAGAAGCTGCCAGGTTTTATTACAAACTACTGACAACCGGTAAAGACAATCCTGCACTTGCATATTGCAAGGAAAGAAAATTAAAAAAAGAGACAATAACAAAATTCGGATTGGGTTTTGCACCCGATGAATGGAACACTTTGTATAAGCATCTGCAAAGTCTCGGCTTTTCCGAAGAAGAACTGTTGGATGCCGGCCTTATTAAGAAATCTTCAGGCGGCAGATACTTTGACACATTCAAGAACCGGCTTCTTTTTCCTATAATAGATTTAAGGGGCAATGTTCTCGGCTTCAGCGGACGAAGGCTCAGTGAGGATGATCCGAGGAAATATGTAAACACGGCAGATACGCTTGTATATAAAAAAGGAAATGAGATATTCGGCCTGAATATTGCAAAAAAGACAAAGGAAGAAAATCTCATACTTTGTGAAGGTAATGTCGATGTCATAATGCTGCACCAGTCAGGTTTCGACAATGCCGTAGCGGGACTTGGTACTGCACTTACAAGCGAGCAGGCACAGCTTTTGTCACGTTATACACAGGAAATACTCATAGCATATGATAATGATGAGGCCGGTATGAAAGCCACATCAAAAGCAATAAAGCTCTTTTCACAGACAAATGCCAAAGTTAAAGTCATTAACTTATCAGGCGGAAAAGATCCGGATGAGATTATTAAAAAACATGGATTGGAATACTTCAAAAGCCTTTTAAGACAAGGCTCAAATGAGATTGAATTCGAGCTTTCAAAACAATTCAGAAATGTCGATTTAAGCACGGATGACGGCAAAAGACAATATATAATCAAATCTTTGCCTTATCTTGCACGTTTGACTGATGTTGAACTTGAAATATATGCCTCACGTTTGGAAGAAGAACTCAAAGTTGTTTCCAAAGAGGCTATAATCAATGAAGTAAAGAAAAACCGGAAAAAGATCATTCAAAATGAGAAAAAGAAAAAATATGATCAGATTCAAAATGCAAAAAGCAGTCTTGACAGTCTTAATAAGGAAAGAAGCAAATTCCTTAAGGCAGCAATAGCAGAGGAATCTTTGATTGCAGAACTTATATTGGAACCCAGACTTTTGGATGATATAGATGATAAGATATCCGAAGAAGATTATGTAACAGAATTTAACAAGAAAATCTTTTCAGTTTTATCATCCCGCATAAGGGCAGGCAAAAACGTTGAATTCATTAATTTGCATTCCGATTTGAGCGATGAAGAAATAGCCGCGCTCTCTGCGATACGTTCCGAAAACAATACTTTGACTCATACACCGGAAGAGTGCAATGACTTTATCAAAATAATAAAGAAGGAAAAAGAAAAAAGTCAGATAATGAGTCATAAGATCAACGAAATCAGTGACAGTGATTTCTTAAAACTCTTTAACAACGATTAATATATGAAAGGTGATTTGACATGGACGAGAAAAAAACAGCAATAAAAACCCTCATTGAAAAAGGTAAAGCAACAGGTAAACTTACAACCCAGGAAATAGATAATGCTATTATTGAACTGGATATTGAAATTGAAGAACTTGATAAGTTATATGAGCAGTTCGAACAAAACAATATAGAAATCATCGATGACCTGCAGGATATGGCACGTGATGCTATTGCGAGCGAGTCTGACCTTGCTAAAAATGACAGCGACGGCAGCAATGAAAGCAAGACAGTTGCTTTGGACGACCCAGTGCGTGTATATCTTAAGGATATAGGACGTGTTAAACTCCTTACAACTGAAGAAGAGCAGGTGCTCGCAATGAGAATTGCCGAAGATGATCAGGAAGCAAAAAATGAGCTGATCAATGCAAACCTTCGTCTTGTTGTAAGTATTGCAAAACGTTATCTTGGCAGAGGCATGTCTTTCCTTGACCTTATACAGGAGGGAAACCTTGGCCTTATCAAGGCAGTTGACAAGTTTGATTATACAAAGGGATTCAAATTCTCCACATATGCCACATGGTGGATTCGTCAAGCTATAACAAGAGCTATTGCAGACCATGCACGTACAATCCGTATACCTGTACATATGGTTGAGACAATCAATAAAGTAAAGAAGACAAGCACACAGCTCCTTCATCAGAACGGACGTGATCCGACTGTTGATGAGATAGCTACAGAACTTAAGATGTCTCCCGATAAAGTAAGAGAGATTATGCGCATATCCCAGGAACCAGTTTCACTTGAGACTCCTATAGGTGAAGAGGAAGACAGCCACCTTGGTGACTTTATACCTGATTATGATGCACTTTCTCCGGCAGAAGCTGCTTCAATCTCATTATTGAAAGAACAACTTGCGGAAGTGCTTAAAACACTTCAGCCTCGTGAAGAAAAGGTTCTTAAATTAAGATTCGGACTTGAAGACGGACAGCCCAGAACTCTTGAGGAAGTCGGTATAGAATTCGGCGTTACAAGAGAACGTATCCGTCAGATAGAAGCTAAAGCTCTCAGAAAACTCAGACATCCGTCCCGTTCAAAAAAATTGAGAGATTTTCTTGACTAAGATAAATATTTAAGGTATTATTCATTAAGATATATCCATAAGAAAGAAAAAAGAATATTTTTTGATGGCTCTCAAGAAATTGAGATTAAATGGGAATCAGGTTAGAATCCTGAGCAACCGCCATTACCGTATTTGACGAAATGTATACATTATGTCATTGGCTTTTGCTGAGAAGACGTATACATATGTGATTTTCAATATATCATAAGCCGGGAGACCTACCATCAAAAATTGTAATCAGCTTTTGGGCAAGAGGGAAAGCGCAGGGTTATATATATTTATTAACACTACACCTCTGCCTTTTTGCAGAGGTGAATCTATGAGAAAAGTTATCAGCATATTGGTAATTTTTGCTTTGCTGCTTTCTCTTGCAGGATGTGCTGAAACTGAAAGTCAATCAGAGAATATAAGCAAAGAATATTCGGTCTTAAATGAAGAAAGCATAACTAGTGCAGAAGAGACTGCAACAGCTGAGAAGACTAAATCAGAATCGGAATCTGAGACTGATAAAACTGATAAAGAAAATAAAAACAGCACAGGCGAAGAAAAGAATAAAAAAGAAAAAGAAAATACATCAGGACAAAACGAAAGTTCTTCTGAAAAAATAAGCGAAAATCATAAATCAAAAGCGGAGTCATCTCAGAATGATAAAAGCAATAAGAAGGAAAAATCCGAGACTAAAGAAGAGAGCAGCAAAAAAGATAAATCTGAAAGTAAATCTGATAAAGAGAAGAAAAGCACAAGCCCTGAAAGCACAACAAAAGCGACAGAAATAATTTGTTCTGCACAAATTGAATGCAAGGCTATACTCAGTAAAAAGGATGATTTCACCGGCGACATTAATTCTTTACCTGCAGACGGATATATATTGAAAACAACAAAAGTCACAATGCCGGCAGGCTCCAGTGTCTATGATCTCTTAAAAAAGATTTGCGAAAATAATGGTATTCAAATCAATGAGAAGAAAACCCTTTACGGTAAATATATTATAGGTGTAGGGAATATCAACGAAAAGGAATGCGGAACATACAGCGGGTGGCTCTATTATGTTAACGGTTCCGCACCAAGCAAAAGTATGGATAAGTATATTATTGAAGAAAATGACAATGTAGTATTCAGCTATACTTGCTGAATAGAAAAAAGGAGAAATTTATTATGAAAAAAATTGTTTCGTTACTTGCAGCATTATCATTAATTTTTATGATAAGCCTTCCGGCCTATGCGCAGACAACAGAGATCACAACAGATGATGTTCAACAAGATATTGATGATATAATCTCATACATCCATGACGGAAGTTCATTTAGCCTTGATGATGCTGTAACACTGTACTATCTGACCATGACAGCCCCGGATGCAATCCCAAATGATATGATGGCAGACTTTTTTAATGTGGTTGAGCAGAATCTTGCCGAGAACGACGGAAAACTCATTCCTACAAATGGTGAAAATATGGCAACATATGCTGCTGTAATCAATCTCTACTACATCTATTCGGACGATACCACTCCGGATGACATTAACGGATTTGACCTTATAGACACTTTTATGAATTATGATACATCTACTATCACAAATCCTTATGATTACACGGTTATACTTCCTGTAGCCAGCAATCTTGATGAAGATTTTTGCTATACACTTACCGATAAATATATCGATGATTATTATACACCGGGACAGGGTGTTGATTACTGGGGTTACTCCTGTGATAACGTTGCTAACTTTATAACTGCAATTTCAAATACCGGATACACTGAAAAATACGCAGACGTTCTGACAGATGCAATGGAAGTGCTGGATACATATAAGGTTGATGGCGGCTATTGTTTTAATCCTGAATACGGAACTGATGCGAATGTTGATTCCACAGCTATGGCATTGATGGCTAAAAGCAGCTATTACCTTAATTCAGATGGTGATATATCTGATGAAGAACTGCAGGAATTATTGGAAATATATGATGATATTATGGCATTCAAAGGCGATACAACCGGAAGTTATAATTATGATGGAACTGAAAGTGCATATTCATCATTTGATGTTCTTAAAGGACTTAATGAGTTCTACTATGCAGTAATGGCAAATGAAATAAGCTCAGAATTTAATGATCTTGATGATGAAGAAAACTATGAGAATGCATCAGACGATGTCGATGAAGAAATTGAAGAGACAGCTGATGATACAGCAGAAAATGCAAAGCAAGTAAGAGAACCTGTGACTGCAGTTAATTCCACTCCCAAATCATATTTCCCTAAAACAGGAGATTTGAGCAGCGAAATAGTTTTAGCTATTGCATCAGTTGCAGGCTTAGGTCTTATAGTAAGCAAAAAGAAAAAAGATGACTAATTAAAAGATAAAGACAAAAGTTACAGCTCTTCCAATGGGGGAGCTGTAATAATTTAATACTAAAATTTTCAAAGAAGAGAGTATTTTTTGTGCATAAAATAGAAACACGCGGAAAGGTTTAAAAAATGCAAAAAAATACAAAAAAATGTGTTGACATTTCAAAATCATTTTGATATTATATTTGAGCGCCTGTGATGAGGCGGAAAACGGACCTTGAAAATTAAACAACAACAAGAAACGAAAAAGGAACCCTGTAAAACTTTGAGAGTTAGAAATAACTTTTGAGGAAGTACAAAAAACAAAGTAATTCAAAGGGATAACCGAGAATTAGAAACGCGAAAGCGAAAGTAAGAGCTAAAGAGCTCATCTAGAAGATATGTACGTACCGATAGGTACGATATATACAATTTTTTAGAGAGTTTGATCCTGGCTCAGGACGAACGCTGGCGGCGTGCCTAACACATGCAAGTCGAACGGAGGTTTTGCTTCGGCAGAACCTGAGTGGCGAACGGGTGAGTAACGCGTAGGCAACCTGCCCTTCAGACGGGGACAACATCCCGAAAGGGGTGCTAATACCGGATACGAAGGAGGCATCGCATGGTACCTCCTTGAAAGACGGCCTCTGCTTGCAAGCTGTCGCTGAAGGATGGGCCTGCGTCCGATTAGCTGGTTGGCGGGGCAACGGCCCACCAAGGCGACGATCGGTAGGGGTTCTGAGAGGAAGGTCCCCCACATTGGTACTGAGACACGGACCAAACT
>CAKZZL010000020.1 GCA_937884995.1 uncultured Clostridia bacterium | reverse complement strand
GACATATCTTATACCATGCGGGAATTTGGTTAAATCTCCTTGAAGACAACCGTTTTCATCTCTCATAGACGATTCCCAGCAGTCATCGATATTTACGTATATATATCCAAGATCTGCGAGTCCTGATTTCTTTATGGCAGATGCCATTTCAATAATCATTTTCTCATCTATTTTGTTCGTAAATGTATTCCAGCTGGACCAGCCCATAGGAGGTGTCAAACAAATTCCGTTATCATATGGCTTGTCATTGACATAATTTAGTTGTAATTCATTAATTTTTTTCTTAATTTCACATCTTGGACATATATCTTTTTTCTTAAGATATGCAAGTCCAGCGCCTGCAGCAGTTGCTAAAGAAAAACTGAAAACCAGAGCTTTTTTCATATATATAACACCTCGTATAAAAAAGGTCAGATGAATTCGGCATCATCTGACCTAAAACTTTAAACTATGGCCTATGCCAATTATTATTCCTCTGCTGGTGTCTCTTCTGCAGGAGTAACTTTCTCGGCAGGTGCTTCTTCTGCAGGAGCAGCTTCTTCAACAGGTGCTTCCTCTGCAGGAGCAGTTTCTTCAGCAGGTGCTTCCTCTGCAGGAGCAGTTTCTTCAGCAGGTGCTTCTTCTGCAGGAGCAGTTTCTTCAGCAGGTGCTTCCTCTGCAGGAACAGCTTCTTCAACAGGTGCTTCCTCTGCAGGTGCTTCCTCTGCAGGTGCTTCCTCTGCAGGTGCTTCCTCTGCAGGTGATTCCTCTGCAGGTGATTCCTCTGCAGGAGCAGTTTCTTCATTTACGTCAATAACCGGTGGTTCGAGTAATGCTTTAATTGAAAGACTTACACGATTCTTATCAAAATCAATGCCTATAATTTTAGCTTCTACTTTCTGACCGACTTTGAGCTTTTCACCTGGTGTTCCTATATGTTCATAAGCTATTTGAGAAATATGGATAAGGCCCTGAATGCCCGGAATAATTTCAGCAAATGCGCCGAAAGAAGTCAAAGAAACAATAGTTACTTCAATAACTGAGCCAACAGGATAATCACGTTTGATGATTTCCCAAGGATTGTCTTCAGCCTTCTTATATCCTAATGATATCTTTCTCTTTTCTCTGTCAAGAGCCTTGATTGTAACATCAACTGTGTCTCCGACATTGACAACTTCTGAAGGATCTTTGATTCTTGTCCACGCAAGTTCAGAAACATGAATCATACCATCTACGCCGCCGAGGTCAATGAATGCACCATACTTTGTCAGATTTCTGACTGTACCTGTAAATGCATCGCCTTCGTTAACGTTAGCCCAGAAAGCATCCTCAATTTCACGCTTTTTAGCATCGCCTACAAGACGAATTGAACCAACAATACTTCTTCTCTCTTTTTTAACTTCTATAATCTTGAATTCAACTTCTTTTTTGATAAAGTCGTCAAGACTGTCGCCCTTACGAACTTTTGCATGTGATGCAGGAATAAATACTCTTGGTAAATTACCACTGCGTACATAAAGTCCTCTTTGAGCTCCTTCTTTATTTGTAACGATACCTGTAACTGTTCCTTTGTATATTGTATCGCCTGCTTCGATTTCATCCCAGATTTTATATCTGTCAGCAAGTTTCTTGGAAAGTTTAACTGTTCCTTCTTCGTCATTTTGTTTGATGATAACAAGCTTAATTTCGTCGCCGATTTTAAGTTCAGCCTTAGGATCTGCAGATGGATCATCGCTGTATTCATCAAAAGGAACAAATCCTGCCTGTTTCTTTCCTGGAATGTCAACTTGAATTTCGGTATTTGTGAAACCGCTAACAGTACCTACTACGTTTTTCGCAGTATTCATGTTATCAAGATTTTCTTCCATCATAATTTCGAATTCGGTTTTCGGTTTTTCAACTTCTTCGATTTCTGAGATCTCGTTAATGTTTTTTTCTTCGGACATATTGTGTATAACCTCCTTAATTATACTGTCTGGGGTTGAGGCCCCGGCAGTAACGCCTACTGATTTGATTCCGGAAAAGTCTATGTCCTCAAGTTCTTTTGCGGTTTCAATCAGAAAAGTCGGGCAGTTAGCTTCGCATACAGATTTTAATTTAGCTGTATTTGAACTTGTTTTACCGCCGATAATTATCATAAGATCATTTTCTTTGGATAATTTCAGCGCCTCTGCCTGTCTTTCTTCGGTCGCATTACATATTGTATCAAAAATTAATGCATTTGTATATAGTAATTTGACAATTTTTTCATATTTTTTCCATTCATTTAAGCTGAATGTTGTCTGTGATACAACAACAATTCTCGGGCAATTTTCTTTCTCAATTTCCGAAAGTATTTTTCTCAGTCCTTCTTCGCTGGAAAAAACATATGATTTGCCTCTTGCCCTGCTTTTTATTCCTATAACTTCAGGATGATTTTCATCACCCGCAATAAGCAAAGGAATATCCTTATCAGTGTTCTCCGTAACGATTTTATGAATCTTTTTTACAAAAGGACATGTTGCATCAATATATTTAAGGGAGTTTTCTTCACAATAGTCAATTACATCTTTTGTAACGCCATGTGTTCTCAAAACGATAACTGAATCCTTATCACAATCTGACACAGATTCAGCTATGCTGACACCTTTATTTTTAAAATACTCAACAACCTGAGGATTATGAATAATCGGGCCAAGTGTCACTACTTTATCGTTTTTTTCGCATAAATCTGAAAGGGTTTTAACCGCACGGTCAACCCCGAAACAAAAGCCGGCAGTTTTTGCGAGTGTGATTTTCATTCGCACTCCTCCCAGAGTTTTTTGATTTCATCCATAATATATGCGGCCGCCTGTTTGTTTTCCTTAGATCTGCCACCGACAGTCATGCCGAGTTCTGCATACTTAATGGCTTTGCCGAATTTAACAATGGCTTTTGATGTCTCTTTATCTATGTGGATAGCACATGGAACCACATCCGATTCAGTAGTTCTTGCAATATATGCCACACCTGATTTTGCTTCTTTAGGTGAGCCGTCCGGTGAGCGTGTACCTTCAGGGAAAATAACTAAAACTTCTCCCCTTTTAACAAGCTCTATAGCATAATTAACTGCTTTCATATCGCCTACTCCGCGAATAACAGGAAAAGCATTCATATGTTTCATTGCAACATTCATTACAGGGTTTTCAAAGAGTTCTTTCTTTGCTATATAGTGGAAAAGTCTCTTTGATGACATGCCTATAAACATAGGATCCAGCGCACTTACATGGTTTGATGCAATTATATATCCGCCGGGTCTGTCAAGGTTTTCGCTTCCTATAATCTCAACCTTGTATTTAACCTTGCCGATTGCATTGCAAAGCGGACGGATTACATTCATCATATTGTAATTTTTAAAATCGGAAAAATCAAAATCCTTAGCCATTTATTTTCTCCTTGATGGTATCACATATTATCTGAATTGATTCTTCAAGTTCATTTCCCGTGGTATTGATTAAAATTGAATCCTCTGCAGGTTTCAAAGGTGCAACTTCACGATGTGAATCCTGATAATCTCTTACCTTTAAATCAGCTAGAACCTCTTCATATGTTGACGGGTCTCCTTTTGCCTGAAGTTCTAAAAATCTTCTTCTTGCTCTTTCTTCCGGGTCGGCGGTAAGGAAGATTTTAACATCTGCATTCGGCAATACTACTGTGCCTATATCTCTGCCGTCCATAAGGCAGTTATTCTTAGATGCAATTTCTCTTTGTAAGTCAAAAAGGAAAGTGCGGACAGCAGGTATTGCTGAGACGTTTGATGCAGCCATTGAAGCCTCAGGTTGTCTGATTTCCTGAGAAACATCATCGCCGTTTAAGATTACATGCTGTTCTCCGTCTATAAACTTAAGTTCGACATTAATATCCGCTAATGTTGCAGCAACTGCCTTTTCGTCCTTGGTATCAACATTGTTTCTTAAGTTATATACACCGACTGCTCTGTATAAAGCACCGGTATCCACATATATATATCCGAGCTGCTTTGCAACACTCCTTGCAATAGTGCTTTTGCCTGCTCCTGCAGGGCCGTCAATTGCTACATTAATCATAGAAAGAACTCCTTATATACTAATTCCGGCAAGATTTCCAGTTGCAAAAGCAATAGTTAAATTGAATCCTCCGGTATATCCGTCAACATCTATAATCTCACCTGTAAAATACAGGTCTTTTACTATCTTGGACTCCATGGTCTTCGGGTTTATTTCCTTGATGTCTATGCCGCCTCTTGTTATGACGGCTTCTTCTATAGGGCAAAAGTCTTTAACATCCAGCCTGAAATCCTTAAGATTCAAGGCTATCTTTTTTCTGATTTCTTTTGAGATAACAGCGCATTTTTCTTTACCGCTCAGTCCGCATTTCTTCAAAATCACATTTATAAGCGAAGACGGGACAAGTGAAGCTATTACTGTCTTAATCTCTTTTTGTCCATTTTTATTTATTTCTCTTAAAAGTCTGTCATCGAGTTTGCTTTCGGATAATGCAGGCTTTAAGTCAATCGAAATCTCATATTTATCGGTCTTCATATCTTTTAAGTGAGCACTTGCTGAAAGTATAACGGGACCTGAGACTCCTTTATGTGTTATGAGTAGTTCGCCGAAATCTTCATATACTTTTTTGTTTTTCTCTCTATCTGTTATTTTTATCGAAATATTTCTTAAACTGAGACCCGCAGCATCACCTAGCCAGCCGTCTGTGCAAATAAGGCCGATAAGAGAAGGTCTTAAATCTGTAATATGATGTCCGAGCTTTTTAGCCATCTCATAGCCGTCTCCGTTTGATCCTGTCAAAGGATAAGACAACCCGCCGCTTGCCAGAACCACTGCATCGGCTAAATATTTTTCACCGTCTTTTGTTATTATTCCGGTTGCTTTTTGATCTTTTGTAAGAATTTTTTTTACATCAGACTTGATAAATTTAACACGATTTAGGTCAATGTATTTTTTCAAGGCATCAACTATATCCGAGGCTTTGTCACTTACTGGAAAAACTCTGTTTCCGCGTTCTACTTTGAGTTTTACACCGAGATTTTCATAAAACGCCATTATGTCGGAAGGCATAAAATTTGAAAAAGCACTGTAAAGAAAACGGTTGTTCTGAGGAATGTTGTCCATAAGTTCTGACATGTCAGTGCAATAATTTGTTAAATTGCATCTGCCTTTTCCCGTTATCATAAGTTTTCTGCCGACTTTTGCATTCTTGTCAAAGAGCAGAACCTCATATCCTCTTTCGGCAGCTCTTCCTGCAGCCATAAGGCCGGAAGCACCTGCTCCGATCACAATTACTTTTTTAGCCATTTATATACCTTTTCAAATATTATCTTTATAAAAATATAATATATTTTTTCCAATGAAAAATCAAGGAAGAGAAAGCCTCGCTAGATCTTTACAGGACTGTATGTCATTTCCGATAAATCATTGCCTATATATCTCTCAGCAAGCTTAAATATTTCGGTCGTCTTGATTTCAATTTCCAAAAGCCTGCTGATTTCTTCTGAATTAAATTTTTCCTTATCCTTGAAACTTACTATATACGGAAGCTTTGATTCCTTTGCAATTTGTCCCAGCACATCTGTTCGCTTAGTATTAAAGCCTAAAAGTCTGCAATACGGTGCAGCGATTTTAATGTCATCTTTACTTATGCCGAAAGCAAGTGACAATACGGCTCTTCTGATTCTCGAATGAGTATATCTCTTGGATTTTGCATTATCATATATCGACCTTAAATCCGTATATTTTTGAATACAATCATATATTTTGTTTTCAAGACCTTCACTCATATATGCGATTTCAGAAAGATTCTCTTTTTTTATGTTTTTCAAAAGTGCCATAAGCGCTATATCAAACTTTTTCTCATCTGTATAATTCCCGTTTTTAATTGAATCAAGATAAATATCTTTGCAAGAGGACGGGATATATGGTGTAAAATCAATATTATCCTTTATTAACTGCCTTATATGGCCGGCAGAAAGCAACTCTCCATCTTCGTCAACTGAGGTATATTCTTCTCCCTGCCTTTTTATAGCAATAAAGCTCATGTCATAGTTATTTTTATATATAGCCTTAAGATATTCCAGCGCAAGTATGTTGTTGGGCTTTGAAATATCAAATGAGATATCATATATATCAAAAGCTTTTTGCCTTGCAGCAGGATAAGAAAGCCCTTCAGAATAAAAAGACATAACCTTCTCATTAAAGTCATCATTTAATAGAATTTTTGCAGCCTTTGATAATTCTTCCCCATTTTCATCCTCGACACCGAAAGCGATTTTATCGCATCCGAGAGAGCATAATATCCTGACAGCATTTTCGGCAAAGATTTCGGCAGTGGCTGTCGCATAAACAAAAGGAAGTTCAAAGACAAAATCAGCGTCGCTTTTAAGCGCAGAGAGTGTTCGTATCCTTTTATCAAATATTGCAGGCTCTGCCCTTTGAACAAAATTTCCACTCATAAGGCATAAAATGATATCTCCGTCTTTTTTGACAGAGTCAATAAGGTATTTATGGCCATTATGAAAAGGATTGAATTCAGATACGATGCCTATAACTGACATAAATTGCTCCATACAAATATCTTGAAAATATCTATATATAAGTATATAATATTATAGAAAATATTTCAACAAATTGAAATTGGAGGATAAAATGAAAATACTTGTAATTAACGCAGGCAGCTCATCACTTAAATATCAGCTTATTGATATCGATAATGAGGACTTACTCGCAAAAGGAATATGTGAACAAATCGGTGACAGCAGTTCATCATTCACTCACAAAGTTCCTTCAGATAAGAGCAAAACAATAAAGGATTTGAAATATCCCATGCCGGATCACGGTGCTGCTATCCAACTTGTACTTGATACTCTGGTCAGCAAGGAAAACGGTGTTATAGATTCAATGGATGAAATCGGTGCAGTAGGTCACAGAGTTCTTCATGGCGGAGAAAAATTCTCAGACTCAGTTCTGGTTACAGAAGAAGTTAAAGAAACCATAAAAGAATGTTTCAAGTTCGGACCTCTTCATAATCCTGCAAATCTTAAGGGTATTGAAGCATGTGAGAAGATAATGAATGTTCCTCAGGTCGCAGTATTTGACACGGGATTCCATCAGACAATGCCGGATTATGCATACATGTATGCTCTGCCGTATGAGTTCTATGAAGAAGACGGCATAAGAAAATACGGTTTCCACGGCACATCACACAGATTTGTATCAGGAAGATGCATTGAACTTCTCGGCGGAAAAGCTGAAGGGACCAAGATTATTACATGTCATTTAGGTAACGGTTCATCAATAACCGCAGTTCAGGACGGAAAATGTTTCGATACAACAATGGGACTTACCCCTCTCGAAGGAATTATCATGGGTACACGTTGCGGAAGCATTGACCCCGCAATTGTTACGACAATAATGAAGTCCCATAACCTGACTCCGGATGAAATGGATTCATTAATGAACAAAAAGAGCGGTATGCTAGGTCTTGCTGGTACAAGCGATAACAGAAACATAAGCGATATGGCAGAGGAAGGCAATGAAAGAGCTTTGCTCGTTGAATCAATGCTTTGCCATCAGCTCACAAAATACATCGGCGGATTTGCTGCTGCAATGGGCGGAGTTGATGCCATAGTATTCACTGGCGGTATCGGAGAGAACAATCCTCAATACAGAGAAAAAGTTGCAGAAAAGCTTGCATTCCTCGGTGTTAAGATTGACACAAAGGTCAATAATACAAGGGGCGAGGAAATCGAATTTTCAACAGCAGACTCAAAAGTCAAAATGTTCGTAATTCCTACTAATGAGGAACTTGTAATCGCAAGAGATACTCTAGCAATAGTTAATAACTTATAAGGCGGAGAAAGAATAAACCGGAAGCAAAAACTTCCGGTTTATTTTTATATTCTGCTGTATTTTATATGTGAAAAATGTATGCCGTCTACAAAGTAATCTGTAAGCTTTTCTCTTTCATATAAAGACTTATCAAAGCTTGGGAAATATACATCTGCATCATCACAAACACTATCGATTTCAGTTAAATACAAGTTATCAGCAATATCTATAAAGGCATCATATATTTTCCCGCCGCCTATAACAAAAACTGTATCATCTTTGCATATTTCAAGAGCTTCATCTATGCCATGTACGACTTCTGCACCCTCAGCCGAATAATTCGGATTTGTGCTTATTACAATATTTCTTCTGTTTGGCAAAGCATGAGGTAAAGACTCAAATGTCTTTCTGCCCATAAGAACCGTATTTCCCGTTGTCATTTCACGGAAGAATTTCATATCCTCCTTAAAATGCCATATCAGGTCATTGTCTTTACCAAGCTCGTTATTTTTCCCTATTGCCGCTATTATATAAATTGACATTTATCTTCTCCTATTGAGCAATCGGGAATAAGATTTTGCCCATATGCTCATATCCGATTAACTTAATATCTTTTAATTCTGTTGAATTATCAAACTTAAAGAAGTCATCGATTTCGGGATTGAGCCAAAGTTTGGGTGCAGGCAAATCCCCGTCTTTATCCTGTCTTGCTATTTGTTCTTTGATACCGTCCACCTGGTTCTCATAAATATGAGCATCCTTTATACTCCAGTCCAGTGTGCCAGGTTCCAGGCCGCATACCTGAGCCAGCATGCAAAGCAAAGTTGCATATTGGGTTACATTAAACGGAAGTCCCAAAGGAACATCGCAGGATCTTTGATGTACCCATGCATTGAGTTTGCCGTTTGTAACATCCCATTCACTTGACCAAACGCATGAAGGAAGGACAGCAGTATCAAGATAATCATTTTGCCATAAGGTCATTACCATTCTTCTGTCTTCAGGATGATTTTTTATTTTATCAATAAGATTCTGTGTCATCTTGAATTTATTGACTATATATCCATATGCAGTGCCTATTGTATGTGCATAGTCTTTTCCGAAATCTTTTTTGATTTCTTTTTTTACAAGTTTGCCGTTTTCATCAGGCACATTCTGAACTGCAGTCCAAATGCCGTTTCCGTCTACTTCCCACTCATCCCATATATGGACATTTCTTTCCTGAAGCCAGCGTACATCGTTGGATTGCGCCTGATATATCCAGAGCATTTCCAAAACAGCCTGTCTTATAAAGACTTGCTTTGTTGTTAAAATCGGATACTCTTTTGATATGTCGAAATGGAAATGATGAGAAGGAACCTTTATGGTATCGATACCGGTTCTGTTTTGAACTTTTACTCCCTCATTTAATATTCTTCTGCATAAATCAAGATAATCTCTGTCAAACTGTGACATATTTACACACCCTTTAATGGAATATATTTTTCAGCCAGAGACTCATCAATGCCGACCTGGCCGGATGGTTTATTTTTAACAGCCCATGCAATATTTGTAGCATGGTCGCCTACTCTTTCAAAATCAACAAGCGAATTAACAAACATAATGCCTGCTCTTGTTTCGGATTCCTGAGAGTTCAGCCTGTCTATATGATTTTGTGTATATTGCTCTTTGAGTTCATCTGTGCATTTTTCAAGAGTATTAAGACGTACAGCCTCTTCAACTGTAAGTTCCTGATTTGAAAAAGCATCAATCGAGCCGTCAAGAAGTTCCAAAACACAATCTTTTATATTTATTAACTCCTGATTTGCTGCGGAAGGAAGTTTTAGTTTTTCGTTATATCTGCTTTCTGCAGCTTCCAGAATATTAACAGCATGGTCACCTACACGTTCCAAATCTCCAACAACTCTGAAGAGTCTTCCTATATATTTGGCATCCTGCGCGTCAAGATCAAGTTTATTGATTTTAACAAGGCTTGAGGTGATATTGTGATTTAAGTAATTTATCAATTGCTCGCGTTCAAGAATCTCTTCAGATGAAGATATATCATTATTGATAAGTGATTCCGATGCAATCTTGAAGTTCTTTTTTGAAAGAGATGCCATACGTACAACTTCGCGTCCTATCTGAGCGACTGCGACAGCCGGAGTTGCGAGAAGGCGTTCATCATAATATTCAAATGAAAGAGCATTCTCTTTATCATCTTTGTCTTTGATGATAAGGCAGGAAAGTTTAATTAAAAGATTGCTGAACGGGAATAAAAGTATGGTACTGCCGACATTAAATATGACATGGGCAGCAGATATCTGCGCTACTATATTATCCGTAAACATCTCCAGCAAATCTATGTATATTCCCTTTCCCGAAGAACTCGGAATAAAGGAAATAATCACAAAGAGCAAAGTACCGAATACATTAAAGAGCAAATGTACAATAGCTGTTCTCTTTGAATTTGTCTTTGATGCAAGCGCTGAAAAGAGGGCCGTTATAACGGTACCGATATTAAGACCGTATAGGATAAAAAGTGCCTGCTTTATATCAACAAGTCCCGATGATGCAAGTGTTGTAAGTATTGCAATACTTGCGGCAGAACTGTGAATAAGTGCAGAAAATACAGCGCCTATGAGGATAAGAAGGAATGGATTTGTCGCAGATGTCATAAAGTCTTTGAAAGCCGATATATCTCTCAAAGGCTCCATGGCTGTGGACATAAGACCCAGTCCCATGAACATCATGCCAAAGCCTGCAAAGGCCTGGCCTGCATGTTTTACAACGTCTTTTTTTACAAAAATATATACGAAGACGCCTAAAAACAGCATAACGGATGATACATTTGTAAAATCCAGCGCAATAAGAATACTGGTGACTGTTGTACCGATATTCGCACCCATTATGACCCCGGCAGCTTGGCTTAATGTCATAAGTCCGGCATTAACAAAACCGACCGTCATAACGGTTGTTGCAGTGGAACTTTGTATCAAAGCAGTAACAAGAGCTCCGACAGCAACTGCCATAAATTTATTTTTTGTAAGTGTGCTTAAAATGGATTTCATCTTATTTTCGGCAACATGTTCAAGTCCGTCACTCATTATCTTGATGCCGAAAAGGAAAATAGCAACACCGGCCAAAAAATTAATTAAGATTTGAAGTATTTCTCCTATTTGCATTTATAACTCCTTGGCTTGTCTTAATTTTTCGTTATAGTTATATTCATTCCCCAGTTTCCCCAAATGATAAGGTGAAATGTTTTTTACACCTATTTTTTTCTTTTCCAGATTAGAATAATTGATATTTTTTGATTTCAGATAAAGCTTATAGAAATCGAGTCTTATGTAAAAATCTTTATAGTTTTTATACTTTTCCTTTGTCCAAGCGCATTCAGAAAGCGCATATATTCTCGGATAGACTGAAAAGTCAAGTTCGTCCTTATCGCATATCCACTCTGTCCATAGTTCACATTCAAGACCCAGTATACTTTTGTCGTCCTTGAAGCCGAATTTACTTTCATTAAAGCTATATGCCTTTTTCAAAGGCAAATGAGCATATGACATGTCGAAATAGAAATTAGACGTAGGTGAAAGAATAAAATCTCTCTTTTCGGTCTCCTTATTTATAAACAGAGGATTTGAATGTGTCCAGTACTGGCAAACAAAATCGTTATCAGTTTTTGATGAAAGACCGTCATTCCATAATATGCATATCTTATTTTTCTTTTTAAGAATATCTTTTATACGGTTCATGAAAAGGGATTGATATTCTTTACCGTTATCTATGGAGTTTTCCTCCATATCTTTTTTGCAAAGTTCACATTCATCTTCCCATTTTTTGAAAGCCTTTTGTGCCTCATCACCGCCTAGATGAATGTACTTGTATGGGAAAAGAGCACATATTTCATCAAAAAGATTCTGAAGAAAGCTATATACTTCTTCATTACTGGGGCAAAGAGCATTTGAATGTATACCGGCAGTTGATGAAACCTCAACTTTTTCATGATTGCATGAAAGATTTGGATAGGCAGCAAGTATGGCGCTTGTATGGCCAGGAATGTCTATTTCAGGTACCACATCTATATTAAGTGCTCCTGCATAACGTACGATTTCCCTTATCTGAGCCTTTGTATAATAATGGACATATTCTTCCCCGTCATTTTTACATACAGAAGACAAAGGTGGATATTTACAGCTTAAAAATTCATATTTTCTTTTTGAAGATATCTCATTTAAGAGAGGATATATCTCACTTTCTATCCTGTAACCCTGATCATCGCTTAAATGCCAATGAAATTTATTCAGTTTGCAAAATGCCATTTGATCAAGAAGACTTTTAATATCGTCAACAGCAAAGAAATGCCTGCTTGAGTCCAGCATCAGACCGCGATAAGAGAATCTCGGATAATCATATATATCACAGCCTTTAAGTACAGCTTTCCCGCCTTTGGTTTTACTTTGCATAATCATAGTCTTAAGTGTGATTGCACCGTAAAAAGCACCTTTATGATCAGAAGCAGTAATCAAGACATATTCATTATTTATTTTTAAACTATAACCTTCAGCAGGGATATTTGCGTCTTTGTTGAGTTTTATAGCTTGATCTTTATTTGTGTTTTCGTTTGTTTTAAGATAGTTGGATATAAGCTTGGCTGCTTCAAGAAATTCAGGCACGCAAAGAACAGGCGTATTACTGGTTATCGTAAAACTGCCCTCTTTGCTTAAGTATCTCTGCGGTTTAGGTATAATGCTGTACTTAACCTGATCCATTATTTATTCTCCAAAACACTCATTACATAATCAGGTATATCTGAAATCAAGGCATCACAACCCCAGTCTGTAAGTCTTAATATGTCTTCTTTTTCGTTTACAGTCCATACATTTACTATCATATTCTTTGCATGAAGTCTGTCAACTTCTTCCTTGCTTATGAGACTGCGCATCGGATGCGCGGCATTAGCTTTAAGCTGTTCGCAGTATTTCTCGACACCGAAGCTCATTATCTCTTTGCCAAGGTCATCATCTTCATATAAAAGGCCTGTACGTATACCAGGATCAATTTCTTTTGATTCTCTTATACATTCCGGATTAAAGCAGGAAATGATAACAGAATCAGCTATGCCGTATTTATGAATTGTTTCAATAGTCTTTTTTACAAGATCATTCTTTACTTTCGGAGCCTTAATCTCAATGTTTATAAGTGTCATATCTTTGACAACATCGAAAAGTTCAGTGATTGTAGGAAGAGTTACACCTTTGAATTCATCACTGAAATATGAACCGAAATCAAACTTCTTAAGTTCTTCACATGTATAATCCGTAATAAGTCCTTTTCCGGTAGATGTCTCATCTATAGTATAGTTATGGCAGATAACAATTTGTCCGTCTTTGGAAAGATGAACATCGGTTTCAATTCCGTCTGCATTAAACTCAACAGCTTTTTTAAAAGCAGGAATTGTATTTTGCGGAGCTCTTTTATTTGCTCCTCTGTGAGCTAGTACCAATGGCATAATAATTACCTCTTTTTAATCAAAATTCTACAAATATTATTTTACGAAAAATAGACTATCTTGTAAAGAAAAAATTTAATAAAAAAAACACGCCGAAAAAGCGTGTCCTTAAATATATCCCCGCAAAGCCGGAAACAGTGAATAATAACCTGCATAAAAACAGGTGGGTGTAAGCCAATAGGTTTCGTGCTCCCTTCGTCTACAAAGTAGGAGGTCTGCTCCCCGCCTATTACGAGTTACTCCCTTTTAGAAAGTGTTGGGTTAATATCGAACTGAGATTATCGCACTTCGCAGGGTATTTAGTTTTAGTTAGTCTTCCGACTCATCTTCATAGAGATAATCAGCCAGTCTTTCCTCGAAAACAGGATATATTCTTTCAAATTCTTCATTATCTTCAATAGCTTCAAGGAAGGGTTTGCCATCTTCTTCCACAACTCTTAAAATGAATATTTCTCCGTCATCTTCAAGAAGTTCTTCAGGAGACGGGCTGTATGGTATAACAGCGATGTATCTGTTATCATCAGTCTCTATTCTGTCCAGGATTTCAAAAGTATGTTCTTTATTCTCATCATCCGTGACCGTAACAAGGTCAGGTGTATATTCTTCGCTCATGGCTTTCTGCCCCCTTTTTAAAGCACATAAATGCCGGATTGAAGCTGAACTATTTCCTTACCGGCTGAACGCATGTATCTATATACAGGTTCATCAAATATTCTAAAATCATTTACGGAATAATCATTTAAGCTGATAAGCCTGATTTTGCATGATTCCTCATTGCAGATAAAAAGCTCATTGTCATATTTTGATATTGAAACGGGATGTGAAAAGGTATCCGAACTTTCAGAGCCTATTCTCATGCTGAACTTTTTATGAGAAATTGAATAATTCACAACACAATTCAAATCTGGTACAACACTCCAGAATGTTGTATCATCGCATGCGATTCCGGCTATTTCACTGTCATGGTAACGTAAATCACTGGACCAGAACATTTCACCATTGGGCCCGAAAATTCCTGTTTCTCCAGTAGGATATACAACGATAGTTTGTCTGAGAGAATTAACTGATGCATCGCAGGATACATAGTCACCAAGTTGCTCAGCTATCTTCTTATATTCAGGGCCGTACTTATTAAGCAAATATACACTCTTGGTTACAGGAGTATTCTCCATCCTTTTTATGTCATATCCATAAAAAGTAACTTTATATGAACCATTTTCGAGAAGTCTTTTTTTTGTATATATAATGCCATTTGAAAAAGTAATGACATCAATGATATTTGAATCTATAATTTTAATCATAATGATATTCTCTCATACGTTTATTTTCTAATACAATATTACTATTTTTTTAATTATAGGTCAATAAGATTGAAAAAATATCTGATTAAATGTTGATAGTTTCTATTTGATAATATACAATAGAATTATCATATAAGGGGGCTAATAATATGGAAATATATATAGTACGCCACTGTGATCCTGACTACGATACCGATTCCCTTACACCGCAGGGTATAAAAGAGGCTCAAACACTGTCAGGCCGTATAAAAGATATTAATGCAGATGCATTTTACTGCTCCCCTATGGGTAGAGCTCAAAAGACAGCTAGTATAGCACTGGACAGCATCAATGCAAATCCAGAGACACTAGACTGGCTTCACGAGTTCTTTGGTTTTATTGAGTATCGCGGTCAAAAGCAAATCTGTTGGGATTTACATCCTTCATACTGGACAAAAGAAAATAAGTTTTATACAGATAAATGGATGGAAAGCGATTTATTAAATGACACAAATGTTAAAGACGAATATATCAAAGTAACATCGGGAATTGATGAATTACTGTCTTCGTATGGTTATATACATGAAGATAAAATTTTCAGGGTCAAACAAGGAAATCATAAGAAGATTGTTCTTTTTTGTCATTTCGGAGTTCAGTGTATAATACTAGGCTATTTGCTTAATTTGCCACCTATGGTTTTGCTGCATAATTTTGCTGCACTGCCCTCTTCAGTTACCAAACTTGTGACTGAAGAAAGGGAAAAAGGAATAGCAAATTTCCGTCTTCTGTATTTTGGAGACTTAAGTCACCTTTATGAAAACAAAACAGAACCCTCATTTGCCGCAAGATTCTGTGAATGTTACGAAGATGAAACAAGACACTGATGAAAGTGGGTGAGTATATTGGATAATCAAAACCAAACCGAATATGATTTCAGAAAAGCTGAGCACGAGGCCACGCTGGAGGAATACAAAAACAAACGTGAAGAAATAATTCAAAGACACAGGGAAAAAATTAAAAGCTTAAACACAAAAAGAATTATATATATATCGCAACAACCATCGTATCTATATTGATATATATAAAAGTGCATATGATTAGAGGTTTTTTGCCTATATTTAATTTTGTTTCTTTGGTGTTGAATATTCTCGTGACAATTCTGCTTGCTGTCAATGTTATTCTTTTAGTTGACACTTGCAAAAAGACACAGTCCACCAAGTTTCATGAACGTTATGAAATAGGTAGAATGGTTCACGTTCTGGAGTATAAAAACGTGTCTGTTGAAAAAGAATATCTTGAAGATAATTCAGAAAAGATTAAGCACACGGAGTTTAATGATAAATTAATAAAAAAAATAGTTGCTGTCGTACTGCTAGTTGCTGCAATATCACTAATTTTCATAAACTGGCTTACAACCTTCAATCCGGAACACTGGCAAAAATACCCATGGAAAAGGCAGTACATGATAGACAGTCTTATGAAACAACAGGATAATTATGATGCAGACAATCATATTCATAAATACAACTTTAAATTTATGACAAATGAAGAGGTGTCAGCGCTATTAACAGTAGATGACGCCTCAGAATATACAGACACACCATTTAAAATAAAAGAAGACAAAGAGAACAATACTGTATATTACATCTATTATGGTTGGTTTGATAAGAAAACAAATACAATAATGAATGTATTTGTTTGTAAAGACACAGAGTACGGATTCATATCCGTTGGTTATGGGTCAAATGAATTTCATTTTAGTGAAGATGAATCATAAGAAAACTGCCTCAATCTTCTGAGGCAGTTTCTTCTTGGCTTTCAGTTTTTACTTCTATATCCGTATCAGTTTTTAGTTTTTTCTTAACAACTACATCTACAGTTTTTTTTGCTTCTTCGGCTTCTTTACGCTTACGATCGGCAATGCTCTTCTTACGATAATGTTCTGCATTCTTTTCTTTTCTCTCTTCATCGAGTTTCTTTGCAAGAGCTTTGGCTGCCGTAAACTTACTTCCCAGCTTTATAAGGAACAAATCGGTATCGGACGGTGAAATCGAAATAAAATTCTTTGTTCTTGCTTCAGGGTTGATAGTTGAAGAATCTTTCTTATGTTTGCCTGACTTTTTCTCATTCTCATCAATATCATAAGTATAATAACCAATAATCAGGCTTTTGCCGCCCATACTGTATGTCTTTTTGAACTTTTCGCCTTCGGGCATTTCATTATCGACAATAAAGATATCCGTATAATTGATTTTTTTCTTTGTAAAAGGCCATTGACGGATATAGAGATATTTATCTTCAATCACGTAATAAGTATTAAAGATCAATGGCAACAGATAAAGTATGTCAATTACAATAAGCAAAATACCAATTCTGCTTGTTACATCTTTCCACAAAAATGTCGGCATTATAAAAGCTGCAGCGATAATTATGTGATAGATAAAGAGTGCAATAAAAATCAATGGATTAATATAACACCTGAATTTGTTAGATTTCATAAAATCACCTGTCAATCAATTATACTATATTATAAAACCTAAAAAAATATATGTCAAATTATATATATTCTCATACAAAATATACGTAATTTCTATAAGTTTTTCAATTGAAAAGCACCATATCTAGTGATATAATTTATATATTAGAGAAAATTGGTAATTTTTTCATACACTCTTTCGGAGGAAATCAATATGAAAGTACAATTTACGGAAACCATGCTCAGAGATGCAAACCAATCACTTGTTGCAACTCGAATTTCTTATGATAAATTTGACCCTATTTTAGAGACCATGGACAAAGCAGGATATTATTCAATGGAATGCTGGGGTGGTGCGACTTTTGACGCATGCTTGCGTTATCTCGATGAAGACCCATGGGAAAGATTGAGAAAAATCAAAGCTAAATGTCCGAACACAAAGCTTCAGATGCTCCTTAGAGGGCAAAACCTTCTCGGATATAAGCATTATCCGGATGACGTTGTAAGACTTTTTGTTAAAAAGAGTATAGAAAACGGCATTGATGTTATACGCATATTTGATGCATTGAACGATCCGAGAAACCTTCGTGTATCTATTGATGAAACATTAAAAAACGGAGCAATTGCATCAGGTTCAATAGCATATACAACAAGTCCTGTTCATACACTTGAGAAATATGTTGAACTTGCAAAAGAATTTAAGGCTATGGGCTGTCAGACAATAGGTATAAAGGATATGGCCGGTGTTATGACACCTGCAGAAGCGCATGACCTTGTGTATGCATTAAAAGATGCAGTTCCGGACCTTCCTCTTGTTTTACACACACATTGCACAACAGGTATGGCTTACCTTACAATCCTTGATGCAGTAGAATCAGGCTGCGACATAATCGATACAGCAACCTCATGTTTTTCAGGCGGCACATCACAACCAGCAACAGAAACTCTTTATGAAGCTCTCACAGGACTTGGATATGAATGCGATCTTAACAGAGATGTCTTAAAGCAGGTAAACGATTTCTTCAAGCCTTTGAGAGATGAATATTTCAAATCCGGCTTATTAAAAGCCCAGGCACTTGCAACCGATACAGATGCTCTTTCATACAAGGTTCCGGGCGGAATGCTTACCAATATGATAGCAAACCTTGAAGATATGCACGCTATTGATCATATGGATGAAGCACTTGTTGAAATTCCACGTGTTAGAAAAGATCTCGGCTACCCTCCCCTTGTTACACCGCTAAGCCAGATGGTAGGTAACCAGGCAGTTACTAATGTTCTCCTTGGACAAAGATATAAGAATATATCAAAAGAAATAAAGGCATATATTCGCGGCGAATATGGCAAAGCTCCGGGTGAAATCAATCCTGACCTTCAAAAGAAAGTTTTAGGAGATGAAAAGCCATTCACAGGCAGATTTGCAGATACTCTTGAACCTGCACTGGACAAAGCAAGAGCAGAACTCGGTGACAGAGCCACATGCGATGAAGATGTACTTTCATATATTTGCTTCCCTCAGACAGCAGAAAAGTTTTTTGAAAAGAGAGAAGCTAAAATGAAACGCACATATAAGTATGAGATTGAGGCTGTTTAGGAGGATAAATAATGTATTTAGCTATCTTTAATAACAGTTTTGGAAATAAAATGTCTATTTTAGATGCACTGATTATCTCACTTGTAGGCTTTTTGACTGTTTTTATAATACTGAGTATATTGTCTCTCTTTGTTAAACTTTTAGGAGTCTTTTTCAACTCATCACTTGCAAAAAAGCTTATAAAAGGTCTTGAATCTAAAGATAAAACAGAAGAAACAAACAAGATGCTCTCTTATGGCGAAATTGACCTTATCAATGTCAGTGAAAAAGATGCAGCCATCATAATGGCAATTACCAGTCATAAGACTGGAATACCTCTCAACAGGCTTAAATTCAATTCCATCAAACTTTTGGAGGAAAAGAAATGAAATACATCATTAAATTAAATAATAAAAAATATGAAGTAGATGTAACAGAGACAGATGCAGTTCTCACTTCTGTTACAGATGCTGAATCCGAATCATCGGCTGATGATGTAATATTTGAAGGCTTCGCTCCCAAAACACCTAAACTTCCCAGAGGCGAACAAGTCGTTGCTCCTATGCCCGGTACAATAATATCAATAAATACATCTGCAGGCGCAAGGGTCAAAGCAGGAGATGTGATCTTTATTCTGGAAGCCATGAAAATGGAAAACGAGATAGTTGCACCTACAAACGGCACAGTAAAACAAATTTTAGTTAATAAAGGCGATTCCGTTGATACGGATGCCGTTCTTGCCATTTTAAGCTAGGAGAAAAAATATGCAATTCATTTTAGAAGTTCTTAAAGGGATATGGGAAAGTTCCGGTTTTTCCTTACTAAGCTGGCAAAACGGTGTAATGTTTTTAGTTGCCTTTGTTTTCTTTTTCCTTGCAATAGTTAAAAAATTTGAGCCATTGCTTTTAGTCCCGATAGCATTTGGTATGATACTTGCCAATCTTCCGGGCACAGATATTATGCTCGACGTAACGGGAGGACAACTCGGTGATTTATCAGGTGCTGCCACAGTAGCCGGCGCTCATTGGTATGAATCCGGTGTTTTAAGGATTTTATATGTAGGTGTAAAATCAAGCGTTTTCCCATGTCTTATCTTTTTGGGTGTAGGTGCTATGACCGATTTCGGTCCCCTACTCTCTAACCCTGTCTCCCTTATTTTAGGTGCTGCAGCACAACTTGGAATATATGTTGCATTTATCATTGCAATAGTCTTAGGGTTTGCGCCAAATGAAGCTGCATCCATAGCTATTATAGGCGGTGCAGACGGACCTACAGCGATTTTCCTTACAAGTAAACTGGCGCCGTCTTTACTTGCACCTATAGCGCTGGCGGCCTATTCATATATGGCTTTGATACCGATTATTCAGCCCCCTATTATGAAAGCGCTTACGACGAAGAAAGAAAGAGAAGTTAAAATGGTTCAGTTAAGAACCGTATCCAAAGCAGAAAAAATAATCTTCCCGATTGTTGTTCTTATATTGGTTGCCCTTATACTTCCGTCTGTCGCTCCCCTTTTAGGCATGCTTATGCTCGGTAATCTTTTCAGAGAATGCGGAGTAGTTGAGAGACTATCAGATACAGCGCAAAATGCCTTGATGAACATTGTAACAATAATGCTCGGTGTATGCGTCGGTGCTACAGCAAACGGTCAAGATTTTATACAAGTTAAAACACTTATGATTGTAGGACTTGGACTTATCGCATTTTGTCTTTCAACAGCCGGCGGTGTCTTAATAGGTAAATTCCTTTATTTAGTGACAAAAGGCAAAATTAACCCGCTTATAGGGGCTGCAGGAGTATCAGCAGTACCTATGGCAGCAAGAGTAGCCCAGAATGAAGGAAGAAAATATAACCCAACAAACTTCCTTTTAATGCATGCTATGGGTCCCAATGTTGCAGGAGTTATCGGTTCTGCGGTTGCTGCAGGTTTCCTCCTTATAATGTTCGGATAATTTGATAATCAATATTTTGAAAGGGGTTCCAAACGGGACCTCTTTTTTAGTATGGAGCATGCCTGTCATAGCATAAAAAAGCACCTTTTTGAAAAGTACTTCTCTATGTTTAAATTTTTATTCTTTAATTAAGCAAAAAATGAGCACGACAAAATGTAAAATGTCGTGCCCATTAGTTTTAATGCTTTGTATTAGTCAGCAGATGCATCTGATTCCTGCGCATTTCTCTTTTCATTAAGTTCATCAAGTATTCTTGTATGTTCTTTATCTGTAAGAGTATATCGTAATGTAGGAATAGCAGCAAGAGCCATACCTATTGCAGGTGGGATTGAGATAAGGAAGAACATTGCAGCAGCGAATGCGCCATTGTTATATGTCTTGAAATCAGCTCCGTTAACAAGTGCATTATTAAGAAGAGCTACGTTCTTATCTGAGAATCCAACAATTGTATATACAGCACCTGAAATAAGTGAAGCAATACCTGCTGAAAGTTTTGTTATAAATGACTGGCCTGAGAAGAATACACCGTCAGGTCTTATACCATTCTGATATTCTTCATAATCGACACAGTCTGCAATCATTACTGACTGAAGAACGTTCAGTGAACCCATGGAAGCACCTGCCATGAAGAAGAGAACTGACATTACACACATTCCGCCCCATGTAAGGATATTTCCGCCTGTAAGTTTGAAGAATATGAAAATTAATGCAAATGGAATTGCGCCTACAAGTGTAAAGAAATTATATAACTTTTTCTTCTCATGCTTATTGATGAGTTTCGGAACAAATAAGGGGAATACAATCATACCGCCGAAAAGTCCGACAACCAGAATGATTACCTTAAGTATAAGCGTAACATTCAGCTTATTGTCGACGAACAATGTAGCACCGATATCATTATTGAAGAAATAATACATAACAAGTGTCATTGCAACAATACCCAAAAGCTGAATCGGGCTTCTTAAGATTCCGGAAATAAGAATCTGACGGAAAGGTTTGTTACCAAACATGATTTTAAAGTTTTCTTTAATTGTATATGTCTTTTCATTTGTTGTTGAAACTCTTTCCTTAACAGAAAGACCTGCAAACTGGAAGAGAATTGTAGCAAATACGGTCATAACAATGGCAAGAGTGATGTATGCCATTCGCAGCGAGTGTGCCTCATCCAAACCTTTTGCTTTATACATATTCTGAAAAGCTGGAGCAATCATAGTGAAAAGTGTACCAATCATGCCTACATTAGCTACAGCACGTGCAAGTGTAAGAGCCTTTGCACGGTCATTTTGATCCTCTGTCATAAGTGAAGTTACACCCCAAAGCGGGATATCACCGATTGTATATGTCATTCCCCAGAGAACATAAGAAACTGCGGCCCACAATACGATTAATACAGCTTTGGAACCTGTAGCTTTAACAAAGCCATACTCTTCCTGGAAATCTTGTATTATTGTTTCTGCAAGAGCTCTGTCTGTAACAAGAGCCTGATCTTCCAAGGTATAAACAAGAACGTCATTTTTAATAATGTTATTTTCTTCATCTGTAAGAACCTTACCGTTTTCATCCTTTTGAAGTTCCCATGAACCGGATACAGGTACTACAAAATACTCAACATCGTTATAGACAATTTTTTGTGTAAGATCGCTTTCATTTACATTGCCGACAAACTCAGTATATGCAGATTCACTTGCAAGCTGAATTTCATGCATGTCATTAGGCTCTGCATACATGCTGTTTAAGAACGGCAAAATAGTAGTTATCATAATAACTGCAGGAACAAAAAGCAGATATGGCTTACACTTACCCCACTTAGTTCTTGTCTTATCAACAATCGTTCCCATCATAGGGTCATTAATAGCATCCCATACTCTTGCAAGAGCAAAAATCAGAGAACAAGCAATAGCAGGAATAAAAATGACACTTTGGAAATAGAATGCAAGTCCGGTAGCAATAATGTTATATATAATGTTCTGACCTGCAAGACCTGTTAAATAACCTGCAAGTTCTTTTTTTGTGTAGGTATTAACAGAAGATGATGAATTATTCTTTCCCATCGTTTACTTTCCCTTTCGTAGATATTTTTATATATTTTTTACATATCGATAGAGGATAGATCCAATATCGAAAGCATACAAAAAATTATTGAAGAGCCCCGTTGTCGAACTTTTCAAGAGCCTTTACAGAAGCTGCGAAGCAATTTGCAAGTCCTTCTGCGTTCATATTATCATAGGTATCTCTTCTTGTATGATAATAATCCTCAAGTTTATGATTAAGTCCTGTGATTCCGGTTACTCTAAAACCTGCCTTTGAGAAAGCAGCAGAGTCAGTAGCGCCGCCAAGCGGAGGAACCCAGCCCCTTACGCAAGGAACATTAACTTCTTTAGCTGATTCCATAAAGAGATCTGAAACTTCTTTATCAACCTTAATTGTACCGTTAAGATCTCTGTAGTTTGTCATAAGATATTTAGGGTCATGAATAGTATCATAAGAAAGAATAATTGTAGGTACATCATTGTAATCATTCTTATGGGCATCACTCCAGGCCATTGAACCTCTGAGTCCTGCTTCTTCAGAACCTGAAAGGATAACACCGATTTCAGTATTTTCAAATTCAATGCCTTCTTCTTTCAGCATTTTAAGAATGGCAATGCCCATATAACAACCGGAAAGGTTATCATTTGCACCGTCAACTATTCTGTTTTCATTCCACATCCAATAAAGTCCAACAAGGAAAGGAACAAACAGAAGACCCCAAAGAGCCATTTTTGTTGCAAAGCTTGTCTCTACCATGCCGAAGCTAATACCGTTGTTTACAAGATATATGATGGAAACAACTATATAATAAATAGCGCCAACACCGCATATAACAGCGTGTCCTTCAAATCCGACACCGCCAAGTTTATAGTTTACAGGCCATTCCCAAGCAGCATCCGGATGTCCGTTAAAGAATATACGACGCTTAACTTCACCTGTAGGCTTTTTAATAGCAGTAACATTATGTCCGGTAAGTTCCGGGAAAAACGGATCCATCATTTTCTTATATAAGCCAAACTGCATAAAAGCAATAAAAAGGCCTAATGCAATGGCAATAATTGAAAATAAAGGACTGACCGTAAAGAACAAAATAATACCAATCAATACTAAAGTGATAGTAAAATAAATCCATCCAAAGAATGAAGCAGGATGCTCTTTAAACTCTTCAATCTCCGCGCTTTGGCAGCCAAGGTCCTTCATAACGTCAGCCATGTATTCACATGCCTGCTCCTCGCCTTTCGTGCCGGGACTTCTTGTGTCCATGTCTTTACAGATATGAGTTATCTCATCAATCATATACTGTGCAGCATCATCTTTACGATCAATAACTCTTTGTAAATCCATAATATTTTCCTCCTCGTATATATGCATTATTAATGTAATTTTAACATAATCAATTATATATTTCAATAATTATAACGATAAAAACATCCACGTAAAGGCATAAAAATATCCCGAAAATTTCAGTTAACAAATAATTCGGGTTGGTGCACAGAGCTCAGTAAATATATTATAATCTTGTTTTAGCAAATCACGATTATAATTATACACCATGTGTTGATTTTTTGGCAACTGTATGGTGTAACCGTCTACTAAAGAAAAAATATAAGATGAAAAGAAAAAACCGAACCCGCATTCCGTTTGGAAGATAGAGTTCGGATTTCTAAAGTTTGGTGCCGGTGACCGGGGTCGAACCGGTACGGTATTGCTACCACCAGATTTTGAGTCTGGCACGTCTGCCAATTCCATCACACCGGCGCAAGACTTTAATTATTATATGAAAAAGAATACAAAAAGTCAAGATTTCATGATTATCTTAAAATGCGCTTGACATATTTCTGCCAATGCCTTAAATATGCCGTTACTAACCTTGTAAGTGCCAAATCATATATTGCAAAAATTATATTGCCCATAATCAGCAATATTAGAACTGAGAATTTACCGAAATTACCTATTTCATCATATTCAATGCCTAACAATTTCGAACAAATAAAGTAAGAGATAATTATTGATATATTAAAGATAATATATTTGCATATCCATGAAGAAGGCAAAGAAAGTTTAGCTTCAATCATTCCTTTGATAATAGGATAATATCCGAAAAACAGTAAGTATATTACAGCAGCTTCTTTATCTGCTACCAAAAAGATAGAAAGGAATCCCACAACGGCATATATAAGTAATGAAAACCAGGAGGATATCTCAATAACGGTTACCATTAAAAGTGCTCCGCAAACTGCAGGAGCAGCATAAGTCATTGAAGGAAATATTGAAGTAAAAAACATAAAGATTAAAGAAAGCGCAGCGAGGATTCCTCCCAGCGCTACTTTTATTGATTTTGTTCTTCCGTTTCTCATCTCAGCAACATGGAATTAAATCCCCTCCAAAGCATTCACAAATGCTGTCACAGCACCATAAATCGCAAAGACACTTGCAACAATTACTGTCGTCTCCGCAGGCACTTGATTTGTCAGATTTGTTAACTCTGTATCCACCATTAACATTGTTGTTCATTGAATTGAATGCATATGAATATTCCTGATTATTAGGTTCCATATTATATGCAGTCTGGAAGTTCTTATATGCTTCATTCAACCATCCGCGTCTTTGATGTATACAGCCCTTTAAGAAATACCATTCAGCATTTCTCATTTTTTGAGGTACACCGTTTAGTATTGTTTCTGCATCGTCTACCCTGTTGTTATTTAGGCAATTTCTTACATCTCCGTATTGAGATCCCTGATAATTGCCAAAACCGGAGATACCGTTAATCAGTGTGTCATATGCTTCATCAAGCTGGCTGCCACTTCTTTGCTTTTCTTCATCAGACATATTTGAATTTTGAACATTTCTCATAGCAGTAATATATGCATCCTTTATTTGCTGAATGCTGCTGTTTGGACTGATCCCAAGAACTTCATATGGGTTCACTGATTTCACCTTCGTACTTCCTACTTATTTCCTTAAGTCTGTTTGAAAAGCCGTATATAATGACATTTTCTATAACAGGTCTGTATTTATATATATCAATCTTTGTCAGGAGTTCAGCCATTTCGCCTACTGATGTGTTAATGGCAATTGTAGCTTCATTTACTAAATCATCTGTTTCTTTGAAAGGATTAAACGTCCCCTCTTTTATATCCTTGTCATAATCATCATATGCATCCATAAAATATATAACTCGTCCGAGCATGTATGCAAATCTTTGGATGCTTTCATCTTCATAATGCAGTGCCAGCAATAATTTAAGCATCTGTGCAGTCGGGTGAGCTGCAATATCCATCAGAGAATTTTCTTTTTCTGCTTTTTCCTGTTTTTCCATTGCTTTACATGCTATGCCATAAATACCATTGAATTCTTTTCTTGCTTTTTTAACCTTAATTAAAAAATACGGCTTTAACAGCTTATATAGAAGTTCTTTTATACCTTTGCTGTCCTTAATATTATCTTCAAGTTTGAAATATGAAAGAATTATTGTTAAAGCAGATGCCTCATCAAAGATTTCTTTTTCATTATTGATTTTCAGGCATTTTTTTGTTGGATTAAATGTACAATGTGCTTTACAAAGACTTAAATCCCTGTCATTCAATGCAATCCTGAATAAAGCATAAAAAGTGGAATCGTAACTTAAAAGCAGTCTGGAAATTATACCGAACTTTTTTCCCATGTTCTTGCAAAGTGTACAATATACCCCTTTATATGCCTCATAATCTTTAATCTTTAATTCCGGCTTATATACTGTAACATAACCGAACATATCAATCCCGGCACTCCTTAACAATCTGCTGAGCAATAAAAGGTTTATTCATTGTATAAATATGGATTCCATCGACTCCGTAATCAATAAGTTCATTAATTTGCTTAAATGCATATTCCATGCCGGCGTTAAGAAGTGACTGCGGATCATCTCTGTACCTGCTGATGAAAGATGAAACTTCAGCAGGTATTGATGTACCGGAAAGTTTTATGGTTCTTTCAATTGAACTATAGCTTGTAATAGGCATGATTCCGGCAAGAACCGGAAGCTCAATGCCTTTCTTTCTTATTTTATCCATAAAGTTATAAAAGGCATTATTGTCATAAAAAAGCTGTGTTGTTAAGAATTCTACACCACTGTTAACTTTTATTTTGAGATGGTTTATATCCTCTTTAAGGTTTTTAGATTCAGTATGGCCCTCAGGGTAACATGCTCCTGCTATACAAAAATCACCTTTTTCATTTATGTGTCTGACAAGATCAGATGCATATTCAAAATACACACCATCAGAATATACAAAGGCTTCAGGAGGTCTGTCACCTCTGAGTGCAAGTATATTTTCGATTTTGTTTGCTTTTAAGCTTTCTATATATTCATCTATCTTCTTAATGGGAGTTGAAATACATGTAAGGTGGGCAATTGTATCAACACCGTATTTGTTCTTTATATCCGATGCTATACGTACAGTATAATCAGACGTGCCTCCACCTGCCCCGTAAGTTACACTTATAAATTCGGGAGATAATTTGGACAGTTCAGCTACTGCCGACTCAATACTGTCAAGTTGCGAATTGTTTTTTGGTGGAAAAACCTCAAAAGAAAATGTTGTTTTACCTTTTTGAAATTTATCTGATATCTTCATAACAATCACCGTATGTATATTAACATAAAACCTATCTGTAAGACAACAGACAGGCTTAAATGTTAACAAATAATTTATTTCTTACTTTTTAAGTTCAAGAGCCTTTTTACAATTCTCAACTATATTATCTGCATCCAGTCCGTAGATATGTAAAAGTTCAAGTGCAGGACCTGATTTACCAAACTTATCATTAACGCCTACCCTTATAACCGGTACAGGTACACTTTCACATACAACCTCAGTAACTGCGGATCCAAGTCCGCCTATAATGTTATGTTCTTCAGCAGTAACAATAACTCCTGTCTTCTTAGCGCAGTCAATTATGAGATCGCGGTCGATAGGTTTAATTGTTGCCATATTGACAAGTCTTACTGAGATACCTTCGTCCTGAAGCTTTTGTGTGGCTATCATTGCTTCATTAACCATAAGTCCCGTTGCTATGATAGTTATATCGTTGCCTTCTTTCAGGATACTGCCCTTTCCGATTTCAAATTTGTAATCCTCGTCAAATACTCTCGGTACTGCAAGACGTCCGAATCTCATATATACAGGTCCCTGATGCTCTGCAGCAGCAAGAACGCAAAGGCGGCTTTCAACATCATCTGCAGGATTAAGAATAACCATACCCGGTATTGATCTCATAAGAGCAATATCCTCGCAGCATTGATGACTTGCTCCGTCTTCACCTACGGATATACCTGCATGTGTAGCGCCGATTTTAACGTTAAGGTGAGGATATCCAATTGAATTTCTTACTTGTTCAAAAGCTCTTCCTGCAGCAAACATGGCAAATGATGATGCAAATACTATATAGCCTGTTGAAGCAAGACCTGCAGCAATACTCATCATGTTTGATTCTGCTATACCGCAGTCAATAAACTTTTCAGGATATGCTTTTTTGAATTTTCCTGTTCTTGTTGCTTCAGCAAGGTCGGCATCAAGAACAATAATCTTTTTGTCTGTAGAACCGAGTTCTATAAGAGCTTTACCATAAGCATCACGGGTTGCTGTTTTAATAATTTGACTCATAATCTTATGCCTCCAGGTTCTTAAGAGTTGCAGTCAATTCCTCAACTGCTTGGTTATATAACTCTTCATTCGGTGCAGCACCATGCCAATTGACTGCATCTTCCATATATGAAACGCCTTTGCCTTTTAAGCACTTTGCGATAATTGCTGTTGGCTTTCCTTTGGTTTCTCTTGCGCTTTTTAAAGCATCTTCAATTTCATAAAGATTATTGCCATCGATTTCGATTGTATTAAATCCAAAAGCAGCAAACTTTTCCAGAATAGGATACGGAGAATTAACTTCCTCAACTGTTCCGTCTATTTGAAGATTGTTATTATCAACAATAACCACAAGATTATCAAGAGTTTTTGCAGAAGCAAACATTGCTGCTTCCCAAACTTGTCCCTCTTCGATTTCTCCGTCGCCCAATATTGTATATACTCTGAAATCTTTCTTATCAAGTTTAGCTGAAAGAGCCATACCTACTGCTGCTGAAACACCCTGGCCGAGAGAGCCTGTACTCATATCGACACCGGGTACAAGGTTCATATTCGGATGTCCCTGAAGATATGAATCAGACTTACGCAAAGTCTTCATGTCTTCTGCCGGGAAAAAACCTTTGAGTGCAAGTGTAGCATAAAGAGCAGGTGCTGCATGTCCTTTGGAAAGTACAAATCTGTCTCTGTCCGGATCTTTCGGATTCTTGGGATCCACTTTCATCTCGCAATTGTACAAATATGCAAGAATCTCACATATGGAAAGTGAACCACCCGGATGTCCTGCTTTTGCATTAAAAATACCTTCCATAAGAAGAAGTCTGGCTTTAACAGCAAAAATATCCAGTTCTTTTTTCTGAAGATCATTCATATTACTTGTCCTCCTCATATTTATCCATTATATATTCCAGCAAATCACCTACAGCGCCTTTGTTACAATGACATGCGTGATATTTGCAGATTGCTTTAAGTTCTTTTGGAGCCTGTCCGCAGCAAGCAGAAAGATAAACGGTTTTTAGCATATCATAGTCATTGAAATAATCGCCTATGGCTGCCGTATGCTTATGTTCTATACCATAAATTTTCGCTATCTCCATAGCTCCTACACCTTTGTGCACACCTTCTTCAAGCATTTCAAAGCTTGATATTGAAGATGACATAAAGTTTGCTTTTTTATCAGGTATTGAGTCTATAAACTTCCTAACCGCAGTTATTAAGCTAGGCGGTCCCAAGAATATTACCTTGCCCCAGTTTTCTTTAGGTATCTGAGCATATCGTTTGTAATCGGTATGATTAAGTCTGTCTGCCCTTACCATCACAGGACAGAATATCTTTGAATTTAAGGTATATATTGTTTTATCTGTTAAGATTTCGATTTCAACAGAAGGAAATCTTTCATAAACCTTCCTAACTATATCAACTGCTGAGGGATTTATTGGAGAGAAACGGATCATTTTCTCTATGGAATAGTCATACAGACCCGCGCCGTTTAATACTACGGCGGGAGTCCCTTTAATAGGCAGCTTGTCATAATGGATTCTCAATGACTGAACATTTCTGCCGGAAGCCAATGTGAAGTTCCCGTTATATTCGTTGACAAATCTGTTAATAGCTTCATAGTTTCTTTTAGGCAGAAGCCTTAATTTGTTATTTAAGGTTCCGTCTATATCAGATACTACAAGCCAATCAGACATATCTTTGCCGGCCATAACTACTCCTTTTACGATATTTTATCAAGAAATTGCTTAAAATAATCCGGTAAATCTGAAATAAACTCCATATATTCACCGTTTATGGGATGTATAAACCCGATTTTTATTGCATGAAGACATTGTCCGTTAAGACAGGAACTGAATTTGTCATTTCCATAAACCATATCACCTGCAACAGGATGCCCTATATATGCCATATGTACCCTTATTTGATGTGTTCTTCCTGTTTCAAGTTTAAGGGATATATGTGAATACTTTTCATATTCCTTTATCAGCTCATAATGTGTAATTGCATTTTTAGAATTAGTCTCTGTCACACACATCTTTTTTCGGTCTTTAATACTGCGCCCTATCGGGGCATCGATGCTTCCTTTTGTTTCTTTAAGGTGTCCGCAGATGACAGCATTGTATTCACGTGTAAAAGAATGCTCTTTGATTTGCTCTGCAAGCCCTATATGTGACTTATCGTTTTTTGCTACTATAAGCAAACCGCTTGTATCTTTGTCAATTCGATGTACTATCCCGGGCCTTAACACTCCGTTAATACCTGAGAGTGAATCTTTGCAATGATATAACAGTGCATTGACAAGTGTTCCGCTATAATTACCCGGGGCAGGATGAACCACCATATTTCTCGGTTTGTTGACAACTAAAAGGTCATTATCTTCATAGACGATGTCCAAAGGTATATTTTCTGCTTTTGCGTCTATAACCTTAAGTTCCTGCTCTGTAAGTTCAATAATATCCGAGTATGATAATCTGTAATTCTTGCTTACTGTTTTTCCGTTGACAGTGACAAAGCCTTCTTCTATTTGCTTTTGAATTGATGTACGGGATGTATTCTCGATGAAATCTGCGAGGAACTTGTCAAGTCTCTCATCCGCATTTTCACTTTCAACCTCAATTATCAGTTTGTTCATCGCTTTTACCTTTTTTTATATAATCTGAAATGATGCCTTTAATAAGCCAGAAAATCAAAAGAAAGGCTCCGCAGGTTACCAGCATATCAGCAAAATTAAAAACAGCAAACTTTATAAACAAGGGATCTATGTAATCAACAACAAATCCGCGATAAAATCTGTCAATAAGATTTCCCAGTCCGCCGGAAATAATCATAACAAGGCTTATATATTCAACACTGACTTTACGATCCGGCTTCATCAAATATATAAGTATGGCAATAATGATGACCAATGTCAAAATTGAAAGAATCATAGTGTGACTGCTGAATGAACCAAAAGCAGCCCCCGTGTTTTCAACATAATTCCATTGAAGAACTCCGTTGATAAAACTGAGACTGCTACTCGGTTTAAGTTTAGCAATCACGAGTAATTTCAATAACTGATCTGCTATCGTCAATATAGCAATAGAGATCAAAGTCATTACCCGTCGCATGCATTTACCTCATTTTTTCTTCTTAAAAAAATTCTTGAATGAATTTGAAGAATCATCATCGTCATCATTTTCTTCTAATTCCTCTTCTTCAAATTCCGGGAACAATTTTTCATGTGATAGTGCTGAAGGAGCTTCTTGTTCATCATCAGAAAAATCTATTTTACTTAAGTCAAGCTGGAATTTATTCTTTGCAGGTTCCTCTGCTTCAAAGTAGCTGTCCTTTTCTTCTTGCTCATCTTCATCATTTTCAGTGATGAAAGTTATCTGACTTTCTTCCTCATCAAATGAAATAGCTGAATCAGAAGATTCCTCTATCTCATCTTCTTCATCTTCTTCACTTATTGTTTCATATTCATTTGAAGGAATAATTTCAAATGCAGGTTCCTCGTCTGTTTCCTCTTCTGCTGTTTCTATAACTGCCTCAACTACTTCTTCAGCAGGTGTTTCTTCTTCAGGTTTAGCAGCAACTTCCAGATCAACTTCTTCTGTTGCATATTCCCCATCTTCTGCCGCGTCGCTTGCTTCTTCAGCAAGTTCAGGGAGCTGGTTGATAAGAGTTATATGTCTTTCATACATAGACTTAAGATCACTCTTGAATTTTGAAGCTTCTTTTTTCAGCATATCAAACTCAAGTGTTTTATGAGTTATTTGTCTGTTTACATTACCGAGTTTATCATTTGCTTCTGCGTTAGCATCCTTAACGATCTTTTCAGCTTCGGATTTAGCATTTTCCAAAATGCTTTCAGCCTGAGACTTTGCATCTAAGAGAACCTTCTGTGCATCTGCATCAGCATTTGCTGTCTTAGCTTTTGCGTCATCAACAATCTTCTTAGCTTCAGCTTCGGAATTTTCTTTAGCTTCTGCAACAATTTTGTCAGCAAGTTTTTGAGCATTGATGAGAGCCATCTTTAGGCTGTCTTCGTCTTCTCTGTATTCTTCAACCTTTTTTGCGAGAATTGTGATTTTTCTTATAAGGTCTGCATTTTCCTTAAACATCTGCTCATAAGATGAGGAAACTTCAGCCTTAAAATTATCTACATCATCTGCACGATAAGCGCCTCTGCCTGATGTTTGAAAGGTTTTTTCTTTGATTTTATCTGGTGTAAGCATCTATTTTTTCCATCCATTCTTAAGAATTATTTATTTATTAAAAGAACATTCCGTTGTTTTCAAGTTCTTCCATAAGGTCGCCCATAACATCAACGTTGTATGGAGTGATAATGAAAGTGCTGTTTGCAACGCGCTTAAGCTGACCGTTATTAGCATAAGCAACGCCTGAAAGGAAATCTATAAGTCTGCGTGCTGTTTCTTTATTAACGGATTCAAGATTTAATACTACTGTACGTTTTTCATTAAGGTTATCTGCTATATTACGAGCTTCATCAAATTTTTCAGGCTTTGAAAGTACAACCTGCAATTGAGCAGTTGTATGGATTTTAACAACTTTATCTTCTTCATTGTTTCTAAAGCTGCTTCTATGTGGTCTTTGACGTTCTACAGGCTCATCATATGTATCAGGCTGAATAAAATCTCCGTCATTTACATCCTCAGGATAGTATCCATCCTCATCAACATTAACCATGTTCTTAATCCTGTCTAAAAAACTCATCTGCTTTTCCTCCTAATATGTTCTCGGCCCGAATATTGCAGAACCGATTCTGACTAAATTTGAGCCGCACAAAATTGCTTCTTCATAATCTCCGGACATACCCATCGATAATATTTGCATATTAATATTATCTAACTTTTTATCATTTATGTCAACATATATATTGTATATATTTTCAAAAAACTTACAAAGTATTGTGTTTTTTTCGCAAATTGGGGGTACTGTCATAAGTCCTTTGACATTTATCCCCTCAATTTCGGAGATTTCATGTATATTTTCATAGAATTCAGATACCGAAAATCCGGTCTTGTTTTCTTCTCCGCCTATATTAATTTCAAGCAAGACATCAGTACTGATACCTTTTTTTATTGACTGCCTGGCAATTTCTTTTGCAATCTTAACTGAGTCAACTGACTGTATCATATCTGCAACACCTACAATCTGTCCGGCTTTGTTTGTCTGAAGATGTCCTATAAGGTGCTTTTCAACCCCGTCAAGATGAAGTTCATCTTTCTTGCGGATAAGTTCCTGGACTCTGTTCTCGCCTATTAAATCGATGCCGTAATCGAGTGCAAAATTTATATAAACGGGATCTACCGTCTTAGTTACGGCCATGAAATTTATATCTTCACGCTTTCTGCCACTCTTTATGGCAGCATTTTCGATTTTCTCATTGATTTTATCCAAATTATATTCAATATCTTTTCTTTTTTCCTCAAGAAACGACTTTTCCATCATACAAATCTGTCCCTTCTGTTATAACGGTATCATATTGCTTCAGATATGATGAATCATCTGACACTTTTTCAACAATAGAATAATCCTGATATGATTCACTTATTTTAACTTTTCTGAACTGGATTATATCTCCTCTTAAAATGTATACTCCGATTTGCCCATCGACTTCATAGATAGCGTCATTGCTGATTTTATAACCAGTATAGCTGCTGAGGATAATTTCTATATCTTCAATTCTCAGATTCGCAATATCCCTGTTCATAATTCCGCATTTTAAGACTATCGGGACTTTATTGCCTTCTTTTTCTCCCTTATATGCAACCGTGCATGTAATTTCACCGACTGCAGTATTCGGAAGGTTTACAAAGACCGATTTTCCTTCGGAAAGCTTAACTGAATCATCATACGGAACTACACACATAAGATACCAATTGAATTCATCAACGAGCTTACCCATAACATTATCATTGATTTTTTCGGCATTTGAGGAGAGATATGAATCGATTGAATTAACGGATACATCTTCTAAAATACTATTGTATTCAACAATATTTTCATATCCGTCAACGGAGCCTATATAATATCCCGGGGTTGGTGAAGCAATCTCACTGTATCCTAGACTTCCGCTTTTTAGCTTTGCAAGTTCGGTCTCAAGCTCAGTTATCTTATCATCAACAACAATCTCTGTTCCTACGGCAAGTTGTCTTGTTGTAATCGCATCTCTTAATGTCGTTAAAGCGTTATTGTATTCGCTGTTTATACCATTTTGTGCTGCTTCTATATAGTTTATTGTTGCATTATCAATTATTTCGGCATATGAGGAAGGAGAATTTGTCCCTATGCCTACACGTTTTTTAAGTTTTGTGTAATATGAGATTTCACTTTCCAGATCATTTATTTTTACATATCTTGCCGCAGATGCCGAGTCCATAAATGAAATAGCAACAGTCTCGCCCGTTCCTACCCGCTTGCCGTCTTCTGCAACGGAAACGATTGTTCCCTTTGACGCTTCCGTGGTAAGGAAAGATTCATCACGCACTACAAAAGCCTTGGTTTCAATTGTATTACGTATATTTCTTTCCATTACAAGTTCTGTCTGATAAGGAGAAGAATTAACATGAACTGCCTTGCCTATAAAATAGACAATAATTAGAACGCCTACAATACTCACGGCAATTTTCTTTATGAGTTCTTTATTCATTTTCCATCTCTCCTTTCAAAAGGTCATTTGTATAATTCAGCACGTTAGTGATAAAGTCTTCCTTTTTGCTGTATTCATCGGGATAAAACCATTTAATCTTCTCATTTCGCCTAAACCATGTAAGCTGCCGCTTTGCATAATGGCGGCTCTCTTTTTTAAGGTTTTCAATACAAGTTTCAAGTTTTTCCTCGTTTTTGAAATACGTGGAAAGCTCCTTATATCCTATGGCCTGCGAAGATGTTGTTTTACTATCCAGATTATAAAACTGTTCTGCTTCCTCCAGAAGGCCGTTTTTTACCATTTCATCAACTCTTAGATTTATGCGCTCATAGAGTTTTTCCCTTTTCTTGAAATTAATACCAATATATATAGGGAAATATGGCAAATCTGTTTTTTTTGATAAATTATCCGTCTCGCTTTTCCTTTTTCCGCTCAGCTTATATATCTCCAGTGCCCTGATGATTCTTTTTTTATCAGAAGGATGAAGTTTTTGTGCTGATTTTTCATCAATCACATTTAGTTTAGCCAGCATTGCTTCTCCGCCGATACGATCATATTCTTTTTCGAGCCTTTCGCGGATTTCATCACTGCTGTCAGTCTCTTCAAAGTCAATGCTGAATAAGGAATCAATATATAGACCGGTTCCGCCTGCTATAATTGGCAATTTGCTTTTTGCTGATATATCTTCTATTTCTTTTCTTGCCAGTTTTACGTAATCAGCAACGGAAAATCTTTCACTAACATCTGCAAAGGCTATAAGGTGATGAGGGATGCCTCCCATTTCTTCCTTTGTCGGCTGGGCAGTTGCTATTGCCATTCCTTTATATATTTGCATTGAATCTGCTGAAATGATTTCACCGTTAAATCTCTTTGCCAGTTCAACAGCTAAGGCAGTTTTTCCGGATGCTGTCGGTCCGACTACGGCAATAACCGGTATTTTAGTCATTTATTGAATCCTTCCGAACTGTTTTTCAAGTTCATATTTTGAAATTTCAATAAGCACGGGTCTGCCATGAGGACAAAAACGCACATCATTATCGTTTATAACCATAGATACAAGTTTCTCTATTTCTGCAGGATTGTTTATATCCCCTGCCTTGACTGCGCTTCTGCATGCGACATTATGATATATCCAGTCAAGATGCTCATTGTTGATATCCGTTCTGTTTTTTATCAAATATCCTGCAATTTCTTCTATAAGGGGACCTATATCCATGTTATCAAGATTCATCGGACATGACCTTACAATAACAGATCCGTTGCCGAAATCCTCAATATCGAATCCTGCTTTTGATATGAGTTCAAGGTTTTCAAGTATTGCAGTATATTCTTCCTGGCTTAAGGACAGATTTACCGGAGTCATCAGCATCTGCTTATAGTTTTCAGCGTCTGATTTAATCTTATTAAAGTTAATTCTTTCATGGGCTGCATGCTTATCAATCATATATAGCTTGTTGCCCATCTCAACAAAGATATATGTCTTAAATGCCTCGCCGACTATCTTGTAATCCGGCTTTATCTCATCTTCATTTAAGATATTTGTTTCATTAATTTTCTCTTTTTCTTCCCTTAAAGGAGGAAATTCGATATTTATCAGTTCTTCTTCATTGTCTTCTTTATCATTTGTAATATTTGAGAGAATATCAAGATATTTATTTATTTCTTCTTTCGAAGGATTATTATCATCTCTGCCGGCAGACTTGTTAGTATTTATAACTGTCTGAGTAAATTGTTCTCTCGGTTTTTCATAAAGCTCGGGGTTATATGATTCTTTAAAAGGACCTGCTTTTTTTATTTGAAGGCTGTTTGTTACAGCATTCTTTACTGAATAATAGACTGCATCGAATATGGATTTCTCATCTGAAAATCTGACTTCTGTCTTTGCAGGATGCACATTTACATCCACCAAAGAAGGGTTCAGATTTATAAAGAGGACACATCCGGGGAATCTGCCGACCATTACCGTGTTTTTATATGCATTTTCAAGCGCTGCCGTAATAGTGGGATTTTTGACTGTTCTTCCGTTAACAAAAACAAATTGCATTCCGCGTGAACCGCGTGAGTTATATGGCTGTGTTACAAGACCGGATACAGAGACACCCGAAAGGTTATCATTTACTGATATAAGGTCATTTGAAAAGTCTTTGCCGAAAATAGCAAAGCATACATTTTGAAGGTTTCCGTCACCTGTGGTTGCTATTAATTGCTTTCCGTCCCGTATAAAGTGAAAAGATATATCAGGATGGGAAAGTGCTACTTTCTCAACAACCGATGATACATAATTCCCTTCACTGACATCTTTTTTTAGAAATTTCATTCTTGCAGGTGTGTTATAGAATAAATCTCTGACAATAATTGTTGTTCCGTCAGAAGAACCTGCTTGTGTTATTTCAGATCCGACTCCGCCTTCAACAGAATAAGCATAACCCATATTGCTGTCAGCAGTTTTAGTGATAAGATTCACTTTTGAAACTGCTGCAATAGAAGCAAGAGCCTCTCCTCTGAAGCCGAGTGTGTGGATATAAGTCAGGTCATCGGCTTTGGAAATCTTACTTGTAGCATGACTTATAAATGCGGTTTTTATATCATCTTTGTCAATACCTGAGCCATCATCGCTTACTCTTATGTATCTGATACCGCCTCTTTGTATCTCAACAGTTATGGACCTGGCACCGGAATCAATGGCATTTTCCAACAGTTCTTTAACAACAGATGCAGGTCTTTCGACCACTTCGCCTGCTGCGATAAGATCACAAAGTTCTTTTGAAAGTTTATTTATTTTTGCCATCGATTTCACCTTCTTTATTTCTTTGCTTCGTCAGCCAGTTCATAAAGCAAATTCATTGCTTCTATCGGAGTAAGTGTTGTAACATCAATATTTTTAAGTCTTTCCAGTATATCCTGTCTTTTGGTATCCGTAAGCGAAATTTGTATATCTTTAAAGTCGTCTGTGTCTTCAATAATATCCATTTGCGACTTAACAGGATTAGAAGATTCAAGAGATTTAAGTATTGCCTTTGCCCTGCGGATGACTGTGTTGGGTATTCCTGCAAGTTTTGCAACTTCTATTCCATAGCTGTCATCTGCGCCGCCCGGAACGATTCTCCTCAGAAAGGTTATATCATCGCCGTGCTTTTTAACTGCAATATTGTAATTTTTAACACCGTCAACCATTTTTTCAAGTTCAGAAAGTTCATGATAATGTGTTGCGAAAAGTGTCTTTGCACCGATAAGTTTTTTATCGGATATATGTTCCATGACGGCCCTTGCAATACTCATTCCGTCAAAGGTAGATGTACCTCTGCCTATTTCGTCAAGAATAATGAGACTGTCTTTGGTTGCGGAATTCAGTATCTCTGCAACTTCATTCATTTCAATCATGAATGTTGATTGTCCGGATGCAAGATCATCTGATGCGCCTACTCTTGTAAAGATCTTATCGACAATGCCTATATCTGCAGATTTAGCAGGTACAAAAGATCCAATTTGCGCCATTAAGACAATAAGGGCAATCTGACGCATGTATGTTGATTTGCCTGCCATATTGGGGCCCGTGATAATCAGCATCCTGTTTTTGTCTTTGTCCATAAAAGTATCATTGGGGACAAACAAGCTGTCCTTTTGTAATGCTTCAACAACCGGATGCCTGCCGTCTTTAATATTAATAATCCCGCTGTCATTGACATTTGGCCTTTTGTAATTGTTATTAACCGCAACCGTGGCAAGAGATGTTATGACATCAAGCTGAGCAATGGCTCTCGCCGTATGCTGTGTTCTTAAATACTCGCCTGCTATCTTCTTACGGATAGAATTAAATATTTCATACTCGAGTGAAACAATTCTCTCCTGAGCACCGAGTACTTTGGTCTCCAGTTCTTTAAGTTCCTGAGTAATATATCTTTCACAATTTGTAAGTGTCTGTTTTCTGACATAATAGTCCGGAACCAAATCTTTATATGAGTTCAGGACTTCGAAATAATAACCGAAGACCTTGTTATATCCAACTTTTAATTTTTTAATTCCTGTCTTTTCCTGCTCGGAGATTTCAAGATCCGTTAATACTTCTCTTCCTCCGTTGACAATCTTTCTTAAGGAATCAAGTTCCTCATTGAATCCGTTCTTTATTAGGCCGCCCTCTCTGACAGAGAAAGGAGCATTTTCATCTATCGAGACTTCAATAAGTGAACAAACATCCTGCAAAAGATCGATATCGTTATATATTGACTTCAAAAGAGCACAATTTGCAGAAGCCAGATTATTCTTTATATCAGGAATTCTTTTAAGTGTCGAAGCAAGTGAAAGAAGTTCCTTTGCATTTGCTGTATTGTAAACGATTCTGGTCATAAGTCTTTCCATATCGTATACTCCGGACAAAAGAGACATCTCATCTTCTCTGAGCTTTGTATTTGAGTAGATCTCATCTACCGCATTAAGCCTTCTGGATATCTCTGCACAATCATACAAAGGTCTTTCAATATATGTTCTGAGCAATCTCTTGCCCATTGCTGTTTTCGTTTTATCAAGGACCCATAAAAGAGAGCCTTTTTTGTCTCTGTCGCGCATTGTCTCCGTAAGTTCGAGATTTCTTATGGCAGAGAGCCCTAAATTCATGAATTTGGAATCTGTATAAAAATTTACATTTCGTATATTATCGAGATCCCTTTTCTGAGTTGACTTAAGATAGACAAGTGTTGCGCCCAGTGCTCTTATTGCACAATCTCTTCCGTTTAATGAAACGGAAGTTAAATCACTAATATTGAAATGCTGCTCTATATTCTCTTTTGCATTATCAAGATCAAATTCTTCATTTAATATTTCAACTGAAGCATTGACTTTTTTAGTAAGGAAGTCATTAATTTGCTTAAATTGAGTAATCTCTTTATTTACGATAACTTCACTCGGCATGAAACGTCCGAGTTCATTCAGGACATTTTCTTCTGTATTGTCCTCAAATTCCGTTATCTGCAAATCTCCTGTGGATATATCGGTAAAGCTTATACCTACCTTACCATCTCCTGCGCAAATGGCAGAAAGATAATTGTTTTTGGATTCATCGAGCATCTCACTCTCTATAACCGTACCTGCAGTGATAAGGCGGATAACATCCCTTTTCACAATGCCTTTGGCAAGGGCCGGGTCCTCCATTTGTTCACAAATGGCAACCTTGAATCCGTTTGACACAAGTTTTGCTATATATGAGTCTGCGCTATGGAAAGGAACGCCGCACATAGGCGCACGTTCTTCCTGTCCGCAGTCTCTTCCTGTGAGTACCAAATCCAATACTTTTGATGCAATTTTCGCATCATCGTAAAACATCTCATAAAAATCACCAAGGCGGAACATTAATATAGCGTCTTTGTAATTTTCTTTTATTTGAAAATATTGTTTCATCATAGGCGATAATTCGGCCATATGTCAGTCCCCCTTTCGGTAATTTAAAAATGTTTAATGTTCGTGTCCGCAGCCGCCGCAGCTGTCACAATCTTCATGTCCGCAACTATGTGCTGTCGGATCACATGTTTCAGGATCATCACCCTGTGCGCAAAGATGTATAATTCCTGTAATATATCCGATTAAATCATCGAACTCTTTTGCAGCAAGTTGATAATTACGCATATTTTCATTTTGCATAATATCAGCATAAATGCCGCGAAATTCCTCATCATAAGCTTTCATTTTGCCTTCATCAGGATTTTCTTTCTGAGCTTCCTGCTGATAAGACATCTGAATAAGCTGAATTTTGCTCATGAGTTCTGCGAGATTTGTATCTGCATCATTTACCTTGCCAGCATCAACAAACTTGAGATAACGTTCATCAGCTTGTAATTCTTTTCCGAGTTCTCTTGCGAGTTTTTCCAATTTGTCCATTATCTTTATTCTCCTCGTACAAATTATTTATTTATTAATTCACCGCGCACTAGCCAGTTAAGGCTTTCATTTACGCGTACAAAACAATAACTTCCTATAAGGGAAGTATCCCCCTTGAATTCCACAATAACATTACCGTCCGTTCTTCCTGCCATAAGTCCTTTTGTATTCTTTGAAGTTCCTTCACATAAGACTCTGTATGTCTTTCCGAGCATTTTCTTGTTATTATCTCTTGCAATGCTCTCCTGAAGATCGCAAAGTTCCTTAAACCAACGGGATTTTTCTTCATGACTTACAGGGTCATCCATAAGGGCGGCTTTTGTGCCTTTTCTCGCTGAAAAGATAAAAGTAAACAAAGATGTGAATTCAACTTTTTTAATCAGTGACAAAGTGTCCTTGAATTCTTCATAGCTTTCGCCCGGGAATCCTACAATAACATCACTTGTGAGAGACAAACCTTCTATCTTTTCTTTTGCATATGATATGAGTTCAAGATATTGTTCTCTCGTATAGCTTCTGTTCATTGCTTTCAGAACTCTGTTATTACCGGATTGGAACGGCAAATGAATATGCTTTGAAACCTTATCACATTCTGCAATTGTGTCTATAAGCTCATGCGTACAATCCTTGGGATGAGATGTCATGAATCTTAAAGTGAAATCTCCGTCAAGCTCATTTATTTTTCTTAAAAGCTCTGAGAAATTGATATCTTCCTCCAGCCCTCTTCCGTATGAATTGACATTTTGTCCCAGCAATGTAATGTCCTTGTATCCCTCAGATATAATCTGCTTAGCTTCGGCAATAATATCTTCTGATTTTCTGCTTCTTTCACGGCCCCTTACATATGGTACAACGCAATATGTACAAAAGTTATTGCATCCGTACATAATGGGAAGCCAGGCTTTGGCAAGTTTATCTCTGTAGACCGGAAGTCCTTCAGCAATTTCGCCCTGACGCTCCTTTGCATAGACAACTCTTTTGCCTCTTGTCAGTTTTTCTTTGACAAATGAAGGAAGCATATATTGGGAAAATGTGCCGAAGATTATATCCACGAAAGGATAACTCTTAATTATTTTCTCTCGTATATGCTCCTGCTGCATCATACATCCGCAGACAGCAATTATTAAATTGGGATTGGTCTTCTTTAATTTTTTAATCGCTCCGATATTCCCGAAAACTCTGTCCTCGGCATGTTCTCTTATTGCGCATGTGTTATATAGGATAAAATCCGCAGACTCAATATCTTCCGTCATTTTGTATCCCATATTGCAGAGAACACCTTTTATTCTCTCACTGTCTGCAACGTTTCCCTGACAGCCGTATGTATGTACAAAAGCCAAAGGTTCATGGTCATATTTAAGCGACAGAAGTTCGGATACTTCTTCGGCAACAGCCTGCTGCCCTGAAATATCTTCTTTACTAACAAAATCCGTCAACTTTTTCACCTGTATATCAGTTTGAATAACAAGACATTAAGAATGAAAGAACATCTGCATAAACCTGTTCATTTTCTTCTTCGTTCAAAATCTCATGTCTCATGCAGGGATAAAGAATAACCTCGGGTTCAAATCCTGCATCCATAAGATTATCTGCAACTGTGTGAACGCTTCTACCCTTTGCACCAACCGGATCGTCAGCGCCTGAAATTATCATTATTTTCAGATCGCTCGGTAGCTTAAGAGCCCAGCTGTCTTCACATGCTTCACACATAATGGCATATATGTCTCTGTAACCTCTCAAAGTATATGTGAATCCGCAAAGATCGTCATTTGAATAATCAAGTCTGTTTTCGGAATTCACGGAAAGCCATGCAAGAGGCAACTTTTTTTCACCTATCATTAATGATGCGCCTTTATTCATAATCTCGGAGAGTTTGTCAACTCTTCTCATATCGCCGTACTTTTCACATATCTTGTCAAGAATCGGCAAAAGTGCTGATGATATATCCGGAATTTCTCCTGTGCCGCAAAGGATAAGGCCTTTAAGTTCATATCCGAAATGAGCAGCATATATTCTTGCACAGAAAGAGCCCATGCTGTGGCCGAAAAGGAAATATGGTAAATCCGGATTTCTCTTTTTCATGATATTGGTCAATATATGCATGTCATCAATAAGTCTTTTATCGCCGTTAACCTCGGCTATATATCCTATTTTGCTTCTGTCATTGATGCTCTTTCCGTGACCGACATGATCATTGCCACAGACAATAAAGCCGTTTGATGCCAGAAATCTTGCAAAATCATCATATCTGTCAATATGTTCAGCCATACCGTGAGCAAGCTGAACTATACCGATCGGGCTGAGTTTATCATCTTCCCAGATGAGCGTTCTTACTTTATTTATACCTGTTGATGAATTAAAAAATGCTTCCTTTTTTACGATTGCCATTTTCATTCCTCCTCAAAAGCACATACTATTTCATTATATCAATTAATTATACTATAAAGCGGGGGCTTTGTCATTAAAAATTTTATGAAATTTAAGGATAAATTTTCAGTTTTTCAACTTTGTATAAAATTACATAATCGAATAAATGAGAAAAATGTTTTTGTGCAAATTAAATAACAAAATTGGACTTTTATCGTTAAAAATGACTAAAATATGCTTTATTTTTCTTGTTTTTCAAATTTGCATTGATTTTTTTCTTGTGATAAGATTAGGTAAAATAAATTATAGGAGTGAATTATCATGACATATGAGCAGATAGTAGCTAAGGTTAAAGAAAAATTTGACGGTGCGAATGCTTCTAAGATTGATGGCGTTAAGGCTCTCCAGATAAACATTGAAGGTAAGAACGTTAACGGTATCTTCTATATAGAAGTTAAAGATCATCAGGTTAATGTTGAACCTTATGATTACTATGACAGAAATGCCATTGTAACAACAAACCCGACAAACCTTCTTAAGGTTTTAGACGGTAAGCTTTCTGCAAAAGAAGCATATAAGAGCGGCAAAATCACAGTTGACGGTGATTTAGATGCAGTTCTTACAGTTCTTAAACTTGTAAAATAAGTTAAGAGAAAAAATTAGAAGTCGGTGAAAACTCATCGACTTCTTTTTATATTATATATAACTTTCCTTATTTTGTACCGAAGATTCTATCGCCTGCGTCACCAAGTCCGGGAACGATATATTTATGTTCGTTAAGATGGTCATCAAGAGCTGCGCAGTAAATATCAACATCAGGATGAGCATCCTGTAAAGCCTTCATTCCTTCCGGAGCTGCTATAATGCACATGAATTTAACGGATTTCGGGTTGTATGCTTTAATCTGATTGATAGCATCAACTGCACTGCCGCCTGTTGCAAGCATCGGGTCAAGAACAAAAACTTCACGTTGGTCGATATCTGCAGGTAATTTGCAATAATATGGAACAGGAAGTGCAGTTTCAGGATCTCTGTACATTCCGATATGGCCAACTTTTGCAGAAGGAACAAGTGATAATACACCGTCAAGCATTCCGGTTCCTGCACGAAGGATCGGAACAAATGCCAGCTTTTTACCGGATATAACTTTTGCTTTTGCCATGCCGATAGGTGTTTCAATCTCAACCTCTTCCAAAGGCAGGTCTCTTGTTGCCTCATAGCAAAGAAGATTAGCTATTTCGGAAATAAGAGAACGGAATTCTTTTGAACCTGTATTCTTATCTCTTAAAATTGATAATTTGTGTTGGATAAGCGGGTGATTAGTAATAGTAACGTTTGCCATATTGAGAACCTCCAAATATATATTTCAAATTTTATTATACACATTTTAACGTATTTATTTCAAGTTTTTTATGAATTTTCAATCTCAGTTATCTGGTCAATACGTCTTTGATGCCTTCCGCCTTCAAATTCCGTATTAAGGAAAACATCCACAAGTTCTATTGCAAGGCCTTCTCCCACAACACGGCCGCCGAGACAAAGTGCATTTGCGTTATTGTGAAGACGTGTATATTTAGCGCTGAAATAATCGGAACAACATGCCGCCCTTATTCCTTTAATCTTATTGGCAGCCATTGACATGCCTATTCCGGTTCCGCAGCAAAGTATGGCTTTTTCGCATTCTCCGGAAGTAACTTTTTCACAAGTTTTCTTAGCTATAGGAGCATAGTCTATGGATTCAGCAGAATGTGTACCGCAATCCAGATAATCAATAGCCTTTTCTTTTAAATATTTTTTAATTGCCTCTTTAAGTTCATATCCGCCGTGATCGGCACCAATTGCAATCATAGTCAGTCTCCTTTATCTTTATTTGATTTTTTTAATTCTCTCTCTGCTTGCGGGACACGCAGGTATACGGGAAGAAGTTTATCGGATTTTACAGTCTTCTCCCCTTTTTGCATCTTTGAATATGCAAGTCTGCATATACTTGATGCATGGATAAGACGTATATCTTCATCTGCAATCGAAAGATTGCTCAAATCTTTAGATAATTTATCATAGCAAAGTTTTGCTCCGTCTCCTATAAAGATAATTTTTCTTCTTTCTTCAGACAGTATTTCTTTTAAGTCATCTATTAATAAAGCATCATCCTTAAGGAGCCTTTCCCCTTTGTAAAAAAGGGCTGTATATACCTGATTGCATCTTGCATCCATAAGAGGACAAACAAGAGCATCTTCTTTTCTTAAAGGTTCTGCGATAACCTCGAGTGTAGATAGAGGAAAACAATCCTTATTCAGGGCATCAGCAAGACCTTTAACGCTTGCTATCCCTATTCTTACTCCCGTAAAAGAACCGGGACCTGCCGTAACTGCAATAAGGTCTATATCTTTTTCTTTACCGGATATAGCTTTCTCTATCATAGGCATAAGTGTCTGGCTGTGAGTAAGTCCTGAATTTATAAACTGTTCAGAGATAATCTCATCATCCTGTGATAAAGCAACCGAAGCACTGACAGAGGATGAATCAATAGCTAAAATATTCATATTTCAGGCCCTCCGTCAATAGTTATAATTCTCTGATTTTCATTCTCGCCCCGCGCTATGTTTACCCTTATTGTATTTTCAGGCAATGCGTTTTCTATATTTTCGCTCCATTCGACAGCAAGTACAGCTCCGCTGTCATAATAATCGAAAAATCCGGATGCATATAAGTCATCCCAGTTTTCAACTCTATACATATCAAAATGATATAAATGCGGCTTTCCGCCGTAATCATTGACAATTGCAAAAGTTGGACTGCTTACTTCACTTTCGGCATTCAAAGCCTTTGCGATGCCCCTTGTAAAGGTAGTCTTTCCTGCACCGAGTCCTCCATAAAATGCAAGAACTGTGCCCGGTCCAAGCTTTGCACCGAGTTTTTCTGCAAACTCTATTGTTTCTTTTTCATTGTTTGTAACAATTCTTTGCATTTTTCACATTCCTAACTGATATAAATTTTAGCAAATATATATATTTATGTCAATTTGAATATATCTTTTCTAACTTCAAAATATTCGCGTTTTTTACCCTTGAAATAAAGATTTTATAGTGTTAGTATAGTAGTTGCTAATTATATTTTTTTGCTTAGGAGGCAATATTCAATGAACGCGTATATTGATGAAGTAATCAAAAAAGTAGAGCAAAGAGACAACGCAAAACCTGAATTTATTCAGTGCGTTAAAGAAGTTTTAGGTTCTCTTGAAGGAGTTATCGCGGCTCATCCGGAGTATGTTGAAGAAGACCTGCTCTCAAGAATGGTTGAACCCGATAGATTCATTACTTTCCGAGTAACCTGGGTTGACGACAACGGCAAAACAAATGTTAACCGTGGTTATCGTGTTCAATTCAATTCAGCTATCGGTCCTTACAAAGGAGGACTTCGTTTCCATCCAACGGTTAATGCAAGTATAATGTATTTCCTTGGTTTCGAACAAACATTTAAGAATGCACTTACAGGACTTCCCATGGGCGGTGCAAAAGGTGGTTCCGACTTTAATCCCGTAGGTAAGAGCAAGGGCGAAGTTATGAGATTCTGCCAGGCATTTATGACAGAACTTTGGCGTCATATAGGTCCTAATGTTGACGTTCCTGCAGGTGATATCGGCGTAGGCGGAAGAGAAATAGGATATCTCTTCGGCCAATACAAGAGAGTTACCGACTCATTCCAGAATGGTGTTATAACCGGTAAAGGTCTTTCATACGGTGGTTCACTTATACGTCCTGAAGCTACAGGTTATGGAGCTATCTATTATACACAGGAAATACTTAATCATTTTAATGAATCTATTAAAGGTAAGACATTTATCGTGTCCGGTTTCGGTAACGTTGCATGGGGTGCAATCAAAAAGATCCATGAATTGGGCGGCAAGGCTATGACAATAAGCGGTCCTGACGGATATGTATATGACAAAGACGGTATCGATACTGATGAAAAGATAAAATATCTTCTTGAAATGCGTGCTTCCGGCAGAGACAAGGCTCAGGATTATGCTGATAAATTCGGTGCAGAATTCCATCCGGGCGAAAGACCATGGGGCGTTAAAGGTGATATATATCTTCCATGCGCTACACAAAATGAAGTTGATTTTGAAGATGCAAAGAAGATTGTTGCAAACGGTGCTAAATACTACATAGAAGTTGCTAACATGCCTACAACAGAAGAAGCTATTAACTACCTTATGAGCCAGGAAGGCCTGACAGTTGCTCCTTCAAAAGCAGTAAACGCAGGCGGTGTTTGTGTATCAGGTCTTGAAATGAGCCAAAACAGCCAGAGATTCAACTGGACTGCAGAAGAAGTTGACAGCAAACTTCATCATGCAATGAAAAATATATATAAGAATTCTGTTGATGCAGCGCAGAGATATGGTTTGGGATATAACCTTGTTGCAGGCGCTAACATAGCAGGATTTGAAAAAGTTGCAGATGCGATGATTTCAGAAGGCATATATTAATATATTACAATAAAATGATAATTCCCTGTCTGTGAACTGAATGGCAGGGAATTTTTTTATACATAAATCTCTTAATAAACATAAAAAAAGAGTTCCGTCATGGAACTCTATTAAATACACCCTAAAAACTGAACAAAGGAGTGAAGGAAAAAGAAGAACCAAATAATGGTCAAGCCCTCGACCTATTAGTACTGCCAAGCTGAATACGTCACCGTACTTACACATGCAGCCTATCAACCATATAGTCCATATGGGGTCTTACTAGCTTAAGCTATGGGATATCTTATCTTGGAGATGGCTTCACGCTTAGATGCTTTCAGCGTTTATCCAAACCACACTTAGCTGCTCGGCCGTGCCACTGGCGTGACAACCGATGCACCAGAGGTGTGTCCATCCCGGTCCTCTCGTACTAGGGACAGCGCTCCTCAAATATCCTACGCCCACGACAGATAGGGACCGAACTGTCTCACGACGTTCTG
>CAKZZL010000019.1 GCA_937884995.1 uncultured Clostridia bacterium | reverse complement strand
GGGCTCGAACCTGTGACCCTCTGCTTGTAAGGCAGATGCTCTCCCAGCTGAGCTATGCTCCCACAACGCGCCTTGCTGCTGTTTTCAGCGGCTTGTATAGGATATCACAATTAAAAAGATATGTCAACATTTTTTTCAATATTTTTTTGCTTGTTTTTTTGTAGAAATTGTGATAGTGTTTAGTTGAAAGAACATTGATGAAGGAGGAGATTTTATGTATTGTACTTCATGTGGTAAGGAAATAGCCAATGACTCAAAATATTGTATCCATTGCGGAACTGTTAATCCTGTTTTCCAGACGGGAGCCAGACAGTATGATCCGAATGATAAGTCCAGTTTCGGATTTGCAGTTTTAGGATTTTTCTTTCCGATTGTCGGCCTTATACTCTATCTTGTATTCAATGACAGAACACCGTTAAGAGCAAAATCCGTAGGTAAGGGAGCTTTGGCAGGTGTTATCACACAGGTCGTTACCGCTATTATCACTTCAATAATCATTATTATGCTTTGCTTTGCTGTAATTCCAATTGCCATTTTCGGTGAAGAAATAAGCGACAATATACACAGCAACGCATATGTCGATATATATGATGAATATGATGATTACGATTACGATTTTGATTATGACGAAGACAGTGATGAAATTATCGATATGTCTGATAAAGTAGAGGTGAAACTCGGCGCTTTCAAGTCCGGAAAGTATGAAGACGGCAGCAGTTATTCATATCTTGAAGTCAATGTAAAAAATGTCAGCGATGAGACAATAAGCTGTTTTGTGGATGTTGAGGCCTGGAAAGGCGAAACAAGGCTTTATAAGGATTCGGCATATATAGAATGCCTTGAAGCCGGTAAAACAGATAGGCAAAAAATCTTTCTTCATCTTGAAAACTACGAAATAGAAGATTTGAAAGATGCAAGTTTCAAAGTAACCGATGTCTTTTATTAATTAACATTCAAATTAAAAAAATCCCTGTCCGGCAGGGATTTTTTAATTTATCTTTTTCAGTTAATGGGGCTTATGCGGAATGAGTATGTATATTTTACGTCCTTATGCATAATGTACGGCTCACGGACTTTTGCATCGCCCGGCATGTCTCCGCCTACACCCATTTGATTTAAGTCAATATTAACCATCGTGATATCCCGGTCTTTGAGTTCATGTATATGTTTTGCCAGCTGCAATTCATCCTGTGTATAGTGATGGGCAGAAAAGCAAATCGGAATATCGGTCAGGCTTTCAAAACGGATACCTTTCTTTTCCTTGTTCGTAAACTCAACATAATTTACATCCGTACGATTACCGTTTTCCTGAGGACGCATATAGTGGTGCTCGAGATCTTTGACCGCCATATTGTGGAGTGTGATCTTTCCGCCCGTCTTTCTGTCAATATATGTTTCCTGAGGTCCTCTTCCAAACCAGCTGACATTATCAAACTCCCTTAAAAGTCCGATTTGTGTGCCAAATCTCAAAAGATCGATTCCTTTTGGAATACCTGTGTGGGTTATTTCGATGCTGGCATCGGAATTCACTTTGATAAGGGATTTAGCATCAGTGAAGTGCGCAACATTCCAGTCTATCTCGATTATTACCTGACCGGTACCGTTCTTCTTTACACTGCTTACACTGCCTTTGGCTCCGTTTGTAGCCTTTTGCCAGTTGAAATAGGGATGCAAAGGAATGAGAGGTGGCATGAAGTTGGTGGTTGAAAGGTCATTGTCCGTTACCGCTCTGAAGTAATTCGGAGCAATTGCAGAACGAAGCATCTCTTTACCGTCTATAATCCATGAAACAATCTTGCCGTTTCTGATTCTCAGTGAGAAATTCTCACCATCCACAAATACACCGCCGTTGTCCTTAACAAAATTTAATAGCTTGTCGTTTTTAATCTCCAGAGGCAGGGGAGCTTTTTTTATCAGGAACTGGTCAAAGCTTTGCTCATATCCCTTTTCACACCATGGATGCTCATTGCGATTAAGATAAGAGATTATGAGAACACATTCCTTGTCAGGAAGCTGAGACAAATCATATGGAATCTTAAAGTCGATTTGTGATGAAGGCTCACAATTTATATCAAGGATACCGCTTTGAATTTCAAGTCCATTGGCCTGAAGGCTCCATTTGAATTCAAAGTCGGAAAGGTCTGTGAAGAGTTTCTTGTTTATTAATGTATAGATTCCTTTTGAAATATCGTTTTCTTTAACCTTTATTTCACAATATACTTTTTTAACTTCATAATATGAGGGATGCGGTTTCCTGTCTGCAGCGATTATACCGTTGGCGCAAAAATATGTGTTGCTGCCGGTAATGGCAGTTGTGTTAGGCAGGTGATTGTATCTGCCGGGTTCATATTTTTCAAAATCGCTGCCGTAAAGCCATTCCATGCCGTTTTCGCTATACTTGCGAATTGCCTGGTCTACAAAGTCCCAGATAAAGCCGCCGTGCATATTGTCATATTTTTCAAAATCATCCATATATTCCTGAAAATTGCCGAGTGAGTTTTCCATCGAGTGAGCATATTCGCATAAAAGAACAGGACGGTTATAGTGCTCAGCGTTAATCGGCTTTGAATCTGCTGCCAGAGCATTGGCAATATTATCATAAATACTTATTGTTATTGCTTCCTTGTTCCCGAGTTTTTTCATTGTATCTTCCATAGGATACATGCGGGAGATAACATCACTCTTTGTAAAATCAAAGTCACCTTCATAATGGAACTGACGTGTATCATCAAGAGCGAGAGCTGCCTGTTTCATCTTCAAGAAGTTTTCACCGTCGCCTGCTTCATTTCCGAGCGACCACATGAATATGCAGGCATGGTTTCTGTCTCTCAAAACCATACGCTCCATTCTGTCAACAACGGCACCGGTCCACAGGGGATTGTCACCGGGGACACCTTTTCGCCTTACACCGTGAGTCTCAAGATCGCATTCATCCATAAGATAGAATCCGTATTCATCCGCAATATCATATATAATCGGATCATCAGGGTAGTGAGATGTTCTGATTGCGTTTATATTTGCTCTTTTCATGAGCTTTAGGTCTTCATAAAAGCGTTCTTTTGGAACTGCCCAGCCGTTATCCGGGTCAAAGTCGTGACGGTTTACACCGCGCAGCATCATTTGCTTGCCGTTAAAGAGCATTTTTTCGCCTTTGATCTCCACTTTTTTGAAACCGAACCTTATACATTTATATATAGTCTTTCCGTCGACTGTCATGGAGATGAGAAGCTTATAAAGATAGGGAGTTTCTGCAGACCACTTTTTAGGATTCTCTATGAGCTTTGAAAAATTTACTTTCGTTATTCTATCCTTTAAGTCTATCTCGCTTTCACCGAGAGTTATACGCTCGTTTTCATCAATTATTTCGGCTTTCAGGACTGCTTTTTTCTCTTCGGCATAATTATTGATTTGTATCTGAAGGTCAGTCTTACTGTCTGTATATTTCTCATCAAGGTCTGTCGTTATATAGAAGTCACGGATGCATTGCTTTGCTTCGCTGTAGAGATATACATCACGGTATATTCCGCAAAGAAGCCACATATCCTGGTCTTCAAGATATGCACCGTCGGAATATCTGTAAACTTTTGCGGCAATCCTGTTTTCGCCTTCGCAAATATATTCAGTTACATCAAACTCATGAGGAGTCATCGATCCCTGTGAGTATCCTGCAAAATGTCCGTTGACATAAACTTCAAGCGCGGACTTCGCAGCGCCGAAGTGAAGGAAAAGCTGGCTGCCCTTAAAGGACTCTGGGAGAGTGAAATCCCGTATATATATACCGATTTCCTGCATTGAGTGATCTATTGAGGGGATTTTATTTTTCTTCCTGGACAGAGCTCTGCAATATGTACTAGCATAATAGTAGGGATAACTTCCGGTATCCTGCATCTGCCATACCGACGGAACCTTAATATCATTCCAGAATGATGCATCAAAATCTTTGAGATAAAAATCCTCCGGACAATCTTCAAGTCCTCTTTGCCAATGGAATTTCCAGATACCGTTAAGCGAAAACTTGCTTTCCGGCTCTGAACGGTTTAAGGCACTTTCTTCATTGTCATATGGAAATGCAAGAACGTGACCGTCCTCTTTTTGCTTTTTGAATATCTGAGGGTTCTCCCAATCATAGCTGTATCTTTTCATAAAAATCCTCCCGTTTTTCTTATACAATATATATTATATGGCAAAGGGACATTTTTAACAATAGACTATTTTGCAAAAACACAGAATTTTTTTTTGGAAATCTTAAAAAATTTTGTTGACAATTTGACCGGACCTGTGTATAATTTTAAACTGCTATTATAGTGGATACATATACGTTTGGACTAATAAAAGAGCCTCAAATTCTTAGTGATATTCACAAAAAAACGGCTAAAAATAGCCAAAAATTTGTAATCTCCCCGCCGGCTGTTTCAGACGGTAAAAGGAATTAAATATAAAGAACGGAGTGTGGTAACCATTATGGTAAATGTCAAACCGGTAAAACTTGGCAACAATACCCGTATGAGTTTTTCAAAGATTGAAGAAGTTATGCAAATGCCTAACCTTCTTGAAGTACAGAAAGACTCTTATCGCTGGTTCCTTGAAACTGGCCTGAAAGAAGTATTCCGTGACATGGATGCTATCACAGACTTTTCAGGAAACATTGAGATTTCATTCATAGATTATCATATGGATGAAAAACCAAAGTACACTATTGAAGAATGCAAGAAGAGAAGCGCTACTTATTCTGCACCTATCAAAGCAACTGCAAGAATGATAAACAAGCAGACAGGTGAAGTTAAGGAACGCGAGGATATATATCTCGGCGACTTCCCGCTTATGACAGACAGCGGTTCTTTCATCATCAATGGTGCAGAACGTGTCATTATTTCACAGCTTGTACGTTCACCAAGCGTATACTTCGGCATGGAGCATGACAAGACAGGTAAAGAACTTTACAGTACAACTGTAATTCCGAACCGAGGTGCATGGCTCGAATACGAAACAGATCAAAATGACATATTCTATGTTAAGATCGACAAAAACAGAAAAATATACATCACTACTTTCATCAGAGCACTGGGCCTAGGCTCCAATGCGGAAATCGATGAATATTTCGGCTACGACAAGAGAATCAAAGCCACACTCGAAAAAGATTCCACCGTTAACACCGAACAGGCGTTAATAGAAGTATATAAGAAACTCAGACCGAATGAGCCTCCGACTGTAGACACAGCTCAACAGCACATCGATTCCTTATTCTTTGATGAACACAGATACGACCTTTCAAGAGTCGGAAGATATAAATATAACAAGAAACTCGCAATCGCAAAGAGAATCGAGAATAGGATTGTCAAAGAGCCGGTTGTCGACAGAAACGGCGAGGTCTTTGCTGAACCCGGAGAAAAAATCAGCCCCGAAAAAGCATATGAGATTGAGCAGGCAGGCATCAGCGAGGTTCTTCTTGATGTGGAAGGGCAGGACGTTAAAGTCATATCCAACGGAATGGTTGATTTTGCTCCATATCTTCCTATGTTCAAGGAAGATGAACTTGACGAAATAGGCATCAATGAGAAAGTAAGTTTTGATGTTCTTATGGAAATCCTTGATAAATGCGGAAGCAAGAAGAAAGATTTGAAAGAAGAACTCGAAAACCGCTCTGATGACCTCATTCCGAAACATATTACAAAAGATGATATATTCGCATCCATAAACTATTTAAATGGTCTTGAATACGGTGTGGGTTCAATCGATGATATCGATCACCTTGGCAACCGTAGAATCCGTTCTGTTGGAGAACTCTTACAGAACCAGTTCCGTATAGGCTTTGCTCATATGGAAAGGAATATAAAAGAACGTCTCAATCAGATTCAGGTTTCTGACGGCGAAGACGGAACAGACGGCTGGTCAAGTCTCATAAACAGCAGACCTATCATGGCTGCCATAAGAGAGTTCTTCGGCTCCAACCCCTTGTCCCAGTTCATGGATCAAACCAACCCTCTTGCAGAACTTACTCACAAGAGAAGACTTTCAGCACTCGGCCCCGGTGGACTTTCAAGAGACCGTGCAGGATTCGAAGTGCGTGACGTTCACTATTCACACTACGGCAGAATGTGTCCTATAGAGACACCTGAAGGACCTAACATCGGCCTTATTTCCTATCTTGCAACATTCGCAAGAATCAATAAGTATGGCTTTATTGAGGCTCCTTACCGTAAGATCGACAAAAAGTCAGGCAGAGTACTCGAAGAAGTTGAATACATGACTGCCGATGTAGAAGATAACTACAAAGTTGCACAGGCAAACTCTCCACTCGATGAAAAAGGACATTTCAAAAATTCCAAAGTCATCGTTCGTGAAAGAGGAGACTTCCGTGAAGTATCTGCAAGCGAGGCAGACTATATGGACGTATCACCGAGAATGCTTGTATCTGTTGCAACTGCCATGATTCCTTTCCTTGAGAACGATGACGCGAACCGTGCTCTTATGGGTTCAAACATGCAGAAGCAGGCAGTGCCGCTTCTTACAACGGAATCACCCATCGTAGGTACCGGAATGGAATATAAAGCTGCGATCGACTCAGGTACGGTTGTTCTTGCAAAACATGCAGGTAAAGTTACACAGGTTGATGCAAAACATATTACAATTACACTTAAAAACGGCGAGAAGGATGAATATGAACTTACAAAGTTCATCCGTTCAAACCAGGATACATGTATGAATCAGAGACCTATCGTTTCCATCGGTCAGGATATAAAGGAAGGCGAAGTAATCGCTGACGGTCCGGCTACATCAAACGGCGAGATTTCTCTTGGTAAGAATGCTCTTATCGGATTCATGACATGGGAAGGCTACAACTACGAGGATGCTGTCCTTATCAATGAAAAACTCGTAAGAGATGATGTATATACATCTATCCATATTGAGGAATTCGAAATTGAGGCAAGAGACACAAAGCTCGGACCGGAGACAATCACCAGAGATATTCCGAACGTCGGTGAGGATGCGTTAAGAGACCTTGACGAAAACGGAATTATCCGCATAGGTGCAGAGGTCCATTCAGGCGATATCCTTGTAGGTAAAGTTACACCTAAGGGTGAATCTGAGACAACAACCGCAGAAGAAAAACTCCTTCGTGCAATCTTCGGTGAGAAGGCAAACGAAGTAAGAGACACTTCACTTCGCGTTCCTCATGGTGAATACGGCGTTGTTGTTGACGTTCAGATATTTACAAGACAGGACAGCGACGAACTCAACCCCGGCGTTCATGAGGTAGTACGTTGCTATGTAGCTCAAAAGAGAAAGTTGTCAGTCGGCGATAAGATGGCCGGTCGTCATGGTAATAAGGGCGTTGTTTCAAGAGTTCTTCCTCAGGAAGATATGCCTTTCCTTGATGACGGTACACCTCTTGATATCGTTCTTAATCCTCTGGGCGTTCCTTCACGTATGAACATCGGACAGGTTCTTGAGGTTCATCTCGGGTTTGCATTCAGAAAACTTGGACAAAAGATTGCAACTCCTGTATTTGACGGAGCTCATGAGGAAGATATACGTGAGGCACTCAAAGAAGCAGGCTATCGTGAAGATGGTAAATCAATTCTTACTGACGGAAGAACTGGTCTTAAATTTGATAACCCTGTTACAGTCGGAATTATGTACTATCTGAAACTTCACCACCTTGTTGATGATAAGATGCACGCACGTTCAATAGGTCCATATTCACTTGTTACTCAGCAACCGCTGGGAGGTAAAGCTCAGTTCGGCGGACAGAGATTCGGTGAGATGGAAGTTTGGGCCCTTGAAGCATACGGCGCAGCTTATACACTTCAGGAAATTCTTACAGTTAAGTCCGACGACCTTTTAGGACGCCGTAAGACATATGAGGCAATTGTTAAAGGCGAGAATATTCCTTCAGCAGGTATTCCGGAATCACTTAAAGTCCTCATTAAAGAACTTCAGTCACTTGCACTTGATGTACGTGTACTTGATGAAGAAGGCAATGATGTTGACTTACAACAAAGCTTAGAGCAAGATAACAATGCATACAGAAGCCAGGATGCTGAGGAAGAAGAAATGGTTAATGACTATGATTCAGGCGCTGAAGGCTTTGAAATAGTTAACAGCGAAGACATCGACAGCCAGGAAATTCTGATGCAGACATACGGCGCAGATGAGGACATGGAATAAAAGATTCCGACATTATTAGTTAAGGAAGAAGGGCTACCATAAATGGAAAATAAGACATTTGACTCAATAAAAATCAGTCTTGCCTCTCCGGAAAAGATTAGAGAATGGTCATATGGTGAGGTTACAAAGCCTGAAACAATAAATTACCGTACATTGAAGCCTGAAAAGGAAGGCCTTTTCTGTGAAAAAATATTCGGGCCCCAAAAAGATTTGGAGTGCTCATGCGGTAAATACAAGAAGATCCGTTACTTAGGCAAAGTATGCGACAGATGCGGCGTTGAGGTTACACGTAAGGAAGTAAGACGTGAAAGGATGGGCCACATCGAGCTCGTTACTCCTGTATCTCATATATGGTATTTCAAAGGAACACCGTCACGTATGGGACTCCTTCTTGACCTCTCTCCGAGAGATCTTGAGAAAGTTCTTTATTTCGCAAGATATATCGTTACAGATCCCGGCGATACAGAACTTGAGAAGAAACAGATCTTAAATATAGATGAGTATACGGACATGAAAGAGAAGTATGAAGATGACTTTGAGGCCGGAATGGGCGCAGAAGCTATCAAAAAACTTCTCGAAGAAATCAATCCTGCAGAACTTTGCGAACAACTCAGAGAAGAAATCGCAAATTCAAACGGACAAAGAAAGAGCAAGCTTCTTAAAAGACTTGCTGTTGCAGAGGCATTCAAACTTTCAGGCAATCGTCCTGAGTGGATGATACTTGATGTTGTACCGGTTATCCCTCCGGATATCCGTCCTATGGTACAGCTTGACGGCGGACGTTTTGCAACCTCCGACTTAAATGACCTCTACAGAAGAGTTATCAACAGAAATAACAGACTTAAGAAACTCCAGGAACAAAATGCTCCGGAAATTATCGTACGTAATGAAAAGAGAATGCTTCAGGAAGCAGTTGACGCCCTCATAGATAACGGAAGACGCGGCCGTCCTGTTACAGGACCCAGCAGCAGAGCGCTCAAGTCTCTTTCCGACATGCTTAAAGGTAAGCAGGGACGTTTCCGTCAGAACCTTCTTGGTAAGCGTGTTGACTATTCAGGACGTTCGGTTATCGTTATAGGACCGGAACTTAAGATGTATCAATGCGGTCTTCCCAAGGAAATGGCAATTGAGCTCTTTAAGCCTTTTGTTATGAACAGACTTGTTGAGAAAGACTCTAACTTAAATATAAAACGTGCCAAGAAAATGGTTGAAAACGCAAGGCAGAATGAGATCGTATGGGATGCACTTGAAGAGGTCATAAAAGACCATCCTGTAATGCTTAACCGTGCTCCGACACTTCACAGACTCGGTATCCAGGCATTCCAGCCCGTACTTGTTGAAGGACATGCAATTAAACTTCATCCTCTTGTATGTACTGCTTTCAATGCCGACTTCGACGGAGACCAGATGGCTGTTCACGTACCGCTTTCTGCAGAAGCACAGGCAGAGGCAAGACTTTTAATGCTTGCTTCAAACAACCTTTTGAAACCATCAGACGGTAAACCTGTCTGCGTTCCTACACAGGATATGATCCTCGGTTCATATTATCTGACTCTTGATAAGAATGACGAGCCCGGCGAAGGCAAGGTATTCCTCAGCGAAGATGAAGCTATTATGGCATATGATGAAGGCGATATCACTCTTCATTCAAAGATTAAGATTCGTATGACCAAGGAAGTAGACGGAGAAATGAGAACAGAACTTGTTCCCACAACTCTCGGTAAGGTTATATTCAACAGACCTATTCCGCAGGATTTGGGATTTGTTGACAGATCCGACCCTGATAACGCATTCAAACTGGAAGTTGATTTCCTTGTAAACAAAAAGACACTCGGACAAATCATCGATAAATGTATAAAGATTCACGGAACGGCAGTATCCTCACGTATGCTTGATGATATCAAGTCACAGGGATATAAGTATTCCACAAAGAGCGGTATAACAGTTGCGGTAAGCGACGCCACAATACCACCTCAAAAGAGCAAATATCTTGAAGAAGCAGAAGGGAAGGTTGACGCTATCAATGAGTATTATGCACATGGTCTTTACAGCGATGAGGAACGTTCAAGAGCAGTCATAGGCGTATGGGAAGAATGTACCGATAAGGTTGCAGCAGGATTAAAGGACAATCTTGGTAAATACAATCCTATATATATGATGGTTGACTCCGGTGCCCGTGGTTCTGAGCAACAGCTTCGTCAGCTTGCCGGCATGCGTGGACTTATTGCCAACACATCAGGTAAAACAATCGAAGTGCCTATTAGATCTAATTATCGTGAAGGACTTAATGTTTTGGAATACTTCATTTCTTCACGTGGTGCCCGCAAAGGACTTGCAGATACAGCTCTTCGTACAGCAGACTCAGGTTATCTGACCCGTCGTCTTGTTGACGTTTCACAGGATGTTATCATCAGTGAGGAAGACTGCCATGCTCATGATGGTATTGAAGTATACGATATCAAAGACGGCAATGAGATGATCGAACCACTCAGCGAAAGACTCACAGGAAGATATCTCTTTGAGGACTTTGTTGATAAGAAGGGCAAAGTTATCGTTTCAAAAGATGAGCTTCTCACAGAAGAGAGAGCCCAGATGGTTGCAGATATCGTAAATTCAAACAAAGATGAATCCAAGCGCAGAATCAAGATTCGCTCACTTTTAACATGTGAATGTGAACACGGCGTATGCGTTAAGTGCTATGGTGTGAACCTTGCAACCGGCAGACCTGTTACAATAGGTGAGGCAGTAGGTATTGTTGCTGCTCAGTCTATCGGTGAACCCGGTACACAGCTTACGATGCGTACTTTCCATACCGGTGGTATCGCATCAAGCCAGGATATTACACAAGGTCTTCCGCGTGTCGAAGAACTTTTCGAAGCACGTAAACCTAAGACATATGCAATTCTCGCCGAAATTGACGGACAGCTTTCGTTCAGAGAGGTTAAGGGCAATGAACATATTGTCATCACCGATACCGAAACCGGCAATGAGAAGACATATATGATTCCTTATGGCTTCCGCAAGAGATTCAATGATGAATTCGATGATAAGGGCAACCCGATTATGATTACTAAAGGAACAGCTCTTACCGAAGGCTCACCGAATCCGAGCGATATCCTTGCAATCAACGGCGTTGAAGCAGTTCATGATTACCTCATAAGAGAAGTACAGAGAACTTACAGAATGCAGGGTGTTGATATCAATGATAAACACATTGAAATCATAGTACGTCAGATGATAAGAAAGCTTAAAGTTACCGATTCAGGTTCAACTGATCTTCTTCCGAATGCAATCATTGATAAAAATGAAGTTAATAAGGCAAACAGAGATGCAAAAGAGTATGCTGAAAGCAAAGGAGAGGAATTCGTTCCTGCAACCTGCTCACCTGTACTTTTGGGTATCACAAAGGCAGCTTTGGCTACTAACTCATTTATGTCGGCAGCTTCATTCCAGGAGACAACCAAGAGTCTGACTGAAGCAGCTATCAGCGGTAAGACAGATCCGCTTATCGGTCTTAAAGAAAATGTTATTATCGGTAAGCTTCTGCCTTCAGGAACTGGCATGAGACGTTATGGTAATGTAGAAATTGAAAAAACATTTGATGACGTTATAGCAGAAGAATGATTTAAGAATTCGGGGAGTCGCTTTGACTCCCCGACACAGATATTTTGATGATATTCACTAACTACTCCGACATATACCGGGGTAGTTAGATATTTTTTGGCTATTTTGCAAGAAAATACTTGACTTATATTGTGCATTAGTGGTAAACTACTTGAGCATGCGGACTTTTGCCCGCAGGTGACTTATGCCCGTTTTTAAAAAGGGCGAAAAATATTGATATATGGGGGTGAATAGAAAGTATGCCAACCTTTAACCAACTCGTTCGCAATGGTAGACAGACACAGGAGAAAAAGTCAAAGGCTCCGGCTCTCGGAAGAGGTCTCAACTCTAAGAAAAACGTTGTTACACAGAATAACTCTCCGCAGAAGAGAGGCGTTTGTACAGTAGTTAAAACTGATACTCCTAAGAAGCCTAATTCAGCGCTTCGTAAACTTGCCAGAGTACGTCTGACAAACGGAATTGAAGTTTCTGCATATATTCCGGGTGTAGGACATAATCTCCAGGAACACTCTGTTGTTCTTATCCGTGGCGGCCGTGTTAAGGACCTTCCCGGTGTTCGTTACCACATTATCCGTGGTACACTTGATACTCAAGGTGTTACGGGAAGAATGCAGAGCCGCTCAAAATACGGCGCTAAACGTCCTAAGGCAGCAAAAAAATAATATAGGTTAAAAACTTTTAGACAGAATCATCTTGTAAGGCAATATACAATTATATTTGTCCAACGAGAGTGTATATATAGTATATGGCTTTTCGTTGGCGCCACGAGGTTTTGTCACTCGAGTACCTATGAAATCATTATTATGAGGGAGGGAAGCGCAGTGCCAAGAAGAGGCCAGATAGCAAAACGCGATGTTTTGCCAGATCCGCTTTACAATTCTAAGCTTGTTACAAGGCTTATCAACAGCGTAATGCTCGACGGTAAGAAGGGTGTTGCCCAGAAAATTGTTTATGATGCATTTAGTATTATCGCTGAAAAAACCGGTAAAGAACCATTGGAAGTATTTGATGCTGCAATGGAAAATGTTATGCCGGTACTTGAAGTTAAAGCCCGTCGTATAGGTGGTGCTACTTACCAGGTTCCTATGGAGGTAAGACCCGAAAGAAGACAGACTTTAGGACTTCGTTGGATCACACTCTATGCCCGTCAGCGTTCTGAAAGAACAATGAAGGAAAGACTTGCCAACGAAATTATGGATGCTGTTAACGAACAAGGCGCAGCATACAAGAAACGCGAAGACACACATAGAATGGCAGAAGCTAACAAAGCTTTCGCACATTTCAGATGGTAATTTATTTTATTGGAGGACATTATGCCAAGAAAGGTATCTCTTGAAAAAACAAGAAATATTGGTATCATGGCGCATATCGATGCCGGTAAGACAACAACTACAGAGAGAATACTCTTTTATACCGGTGTTAATCATAAGATTGGCGAAACCCATGATGGTGATGCTACCATGGACTGGATGGAACAGGAGCAGGAGAGAGGCATTACAATAACTTCTGCTGCTACCACATGTTTCTGGAAAGAACACCGTATCAATATTATCGATACTCCCGGCCACGTTGACTTTACGGTTGAAGTTCAGCGCTCATTACGTGTACTTGACGGCTCTGTTACCGTCCTTTGCGCTAAGGGCGGTGTTGAACCTCAGTCAGAAACAGTTTGGCGTCAGGCTGATGAGTATAAAGTACCCAGAATGATATTCGTTAACAAGATGGATATTATGGGTGCAGATTTCTATCGTGTATTAGATATGGTGGATGAGCGTTTTAAATGCAACCCGGTTCCGATTCAGTTACCGATAGGTGCCGAAAGTACATTTAAGGGAATTGTTGATCTTATCAACATGGATGCAGAAATTTACTATGATGATCTTGGTAAGGATGTCAGACATGAACCGATTCCGGATGATATGAAGGAATTGGCAGATAAGTATCACAATAAACTTATCGAATCCGTAGTTGAACTCGATGAAGAACTCTTGGAAAAATATCTTGAGGGTGAAGAGCCGACGGTTGATGAAATCAAAGCAATCATACGTAAGGCTACAATAGCAAACGATATGGTGCCGATTTGCTGCGGTACAGCATACCGTAACAAGGGTGTACAGCCACTTCTTGATGCAATTGTTGATTTTATGCCAGCTCCGACAGATATTGAATCTATCAAGGGTGTCAATCCTAATAACGACAACGAAGAATGCAGACATTCATCAGATGAAGAACCCTTCTCTGCTCTTGCATTTAAGATCGCGACAGATCCTTATGTAGGAAAACTTTGCTTCTTCCGCGTTTATTCAGGTACGGTAAAAGCAGGCGCAACAATATACAATTCAGTTAAAGACAACAGAGAACGTATGGGAAGAATCCTTCAGATGCATGCAAATCACCGTGAAGATCTTGATATCGTTTACTCAGGTGATATAGCAGCTGCTGTAGGTCTCAAGAACACAACTACAGGTGACACACTTTGTGATGAAAAACACCCTATAGTTCTTGAATCAATGAACTTCCCGGATCCTGTTATACGTGTTGCAATTGAACCTAAGACTAAAGCAGGTCAGGAAAAGATGGGCATCGGCCTTCAGAAACTTGCTGAAGAAGACCCGACTTTCCGTTGCTATACAGATGAAGAGACAGGACAGACAATTATCGCCGGAATGGGTGAACTTCACCTTGAGATAATTGTTGACAGACTTTTACGTGAATTTAAGGTAGAAGCAAATGTAGGTAAACCGCAGGTTGCTTATCGTGAGACAATCCGCAAACCTTCATCTTCAGATACCAAATATGCGCGTCAGTCAGGTGGTAAAGGTCAGTATGGTCATGTTAAGATCAATATCGAACCTAATCCTGATAAAGGATATGAGTTTGTTAACAATATTGTCGGCGGTGCAATTCCGAAAGAATATATAGCTCCGATAGATGCAGGTATCCAGGGCGCAATGCAGTCCGGTGTCCTTGCAGGATATGGTATGGTTGACGTTAAAGTAACACTTTACGACGGATCATATCATGAGGTCGACTCTTCGGAAATGGCATTCAAGATTGCCGGCTCCATGGCTCTCAAAGATGCAGCAAAAAAAGCAGATCCTGTATTGCTTGAACCTATTATGAAGGTTGTTGTAATAACACCGGAAGAGTATATGGGCGATGTTATAGGAGACTTAAACTCACGTCGTGGTGAGATCCAGGGCTTTGAAGATCGCTCAGGCGCTAAGCAAATTAACGCACGTGTCCCGCTTGCAGAGATGTTCGGATATGCTACAGATCTTCGTTCCAAGACCCAGGGCCGTGGCCAATATGTCATGGAACCTGACGGATACAAGGAAGTTCCGAAGTCAATTTCTGAAAACATAATAACCGACAGAAGCAAAAAGGACTAAGAAAATAAAGGGAAATACTTGAATTATTTCAAGATTATTGGTACAATAGTACCCGACATTATTAAAAGAAACTATTATTTTTCCATTTTAAGGAGGAAATATCAATGGCAAAGGCTAAGTTTGAAAGAACAAAACCCCATGTTAATATTGGTACTATCGGTCACGTTGACCATGGTAAGACAACATTGACAGCAGCTATCACAAAGACCCTCGCAATGAAGGGCTATGCAAAATTTGAAGATTATGCTGATATCGATAAGGCTCCTGAAGAGAAAGAGCGTGGTATCACAATCAATACTGCTCACGTTGAGTATGAGACAGACAAGCGTCACTATGCTCACGTTGACTGCCCCGGTCACGCTGACTATATTAAAAACATGATTACAGGTGCTGCTCAGATGGACGGCGCTATCATAGTTATCGCAGCTACAGACGGACCTATGGCACAGACAAAAGAGCACCTTCTTCTTGCTCGTCAGGTTGGCGTTCCTGCAATCATCGTTTTCATGAACAAGGTTGACCAGGTTGACGATCCTGAACTTCTTGAACTCGTAGAGATGGAAATTCGTGAAACTCTTGCTGAGTACGAATTCGACGAGAACTGCCCGATCATCCAGGGTTCAGCTCTTAAGGCTCTTGAATATGACGGCGGAGACATTAATGCTCCTGAAATTAAACCTATCTGGGATCTTATGGATGCAGTTGACGAATACATCCCAACTCCTGACCGTAAGGCTGACCAGCCGTTCCTTATGCCTGTTGAGGACGTTTTCACAATCACAGGCCGTGGTACAGTTGCTACAGGTAGAGTTGAGCGTGGACAGCTCAAACTTAACGAAGAAGTTGAAATCGTTGGTCTTAAAGACGAAAAGACAAAGACTGTTGTTACAGGTATCGAGATGTTCAGAAAACTTCTTGACTATGCTGAGGCAGGCGATAACATCGGTGCGCTCCTTCGTGGTGTTGACAGAAAAGGCGTTGAGCGTGGACAGGTTCTTGCTAAACCGGGATCAATCCATCCTCATACAAAGTTCAGCGGACAGGTTTACGTATTAACTAAAGAAGAAGGCGGACGTCATACTCCTTTCTTCAACAACTATCGTCCTCAGTTCTATTTCAGAACAACTGACGTTACAGGTACAATCACTCTTCCCGAAGGAACAGAGATGTGCATGCCTGGTGATAACGTTGTTATGAACGTTGAACTTATTACACCTATAGCTATCGAGCAGGGACTTCGTTTTGCTATCCGTGAAGGCGGCAGAACAGTTGGTTCAGGCGTTGTTACAGCTATCAACGAATAATTAATCTTATTCAAAACGACTCCTCTGCATCTTGCGGAGGAGTTTTTGTGTAGGCCGGGTATACAGGTGAAAAAAGTGAAAGAAGAAAAACTTCAAAGAATAAATGAACTTGCAAAAAAGTCCAGAGAAGAAGGACTGAACGATGCTGAAAAAGATGAACAGGCATCTTTGCGGAAAGAATATATAGAGGCATATAAGAAAAGCTTGGTTTCTCAACTTGAAAACACATATATAGTTGATGAAAACGGCAATAAGCGAAAAGTTCAAAAGAAAAAAGAAAAATAACTGACCGAAAAATGGTACATATTGGGGCATAAAGCCCTTAATTCCTTGACTAAACCGCTAAATATGGTATAATATTTAGCGGCTATTTTTATTTAAGAGATTAAAGGATGGATAAAATCTATGGCAAAAAAAGCAGCATATACTGAGGAAAGCATATCTCAGTTAAAGGGCGCCGACAGAGTACGTAAACGTCCGGCAGTCATATTCGGTTCGGATGGAATCGAAGGCTGTGAACATGCGGTCTTTGAGATCCTTTCCAATTCAATAGATGAAGCACGTGAAGGTTATGGTAAAGAAATCGTTATAACCAGATATATGGATAACTCCATTCAGGTTCTTGACCACGGACGCGGCATGCCGATGGACTATAACGAGAAAGAGGGGAAATATAACTGGGAACTGCTTTTCTGTGAAATGTATGCAGGCAGTAAATATGATACTAATGCAGGCGGCAGTTATGAGTATTCACTCGGACTTAACGGTCTGGGACTTTGTGCAACTCAATATGCATCTGAATATATGGAAGCAGAAATCCATAAAAACGGATTTTGCTACAAGATGAACTTCAGGGAAGGAAATCCTGTAGGCTCGCTTATAAAGGAAGAATATACAAAAAGAGATACAGGAACTCGCATACACTGGAAACCTGATTTGAAAGTATTTACGGACATATGCATACCTCTTGAGTATTATCAGGAAACCATAAAAAGACAATCTGTTGTCAATGAAGGTGTAAAGTTTATACTCAAGGACCAGAAGAGCGCAGCTTCATTTGATACATATGAATACCAATATCAAAACGGTATTGTGGATTATTTAGGCGAGATTGCATCCGAAGGAGCACTTACCGACATACAATACTGGCAGACAGAGAAAAAGGGCCGCGACCGTGCGGACATGGATGATTATAAAGTAAAAATCAATGTAGCGCTTTGTTTCTCAAACAAGGTACAATTTAGGGAATATTACCACAATTCCAGTTTTCTTGAACACGGCGGCGCTCCGGACAAAGCTGTCAGAAGTGCTTTTGTATCACAGATCGATTCATATTTAAAAGCTAATAATAAATACTTAAAATCGGATTCCAAGATTACATTCCAGGATGTAGATGACTGCCTTGATATAGTTATATCTTCTTTTTCAACGCAGACATCTTATGAGAATCAGACTAAAAAGGCTATTACCAATAAGTTTATTCAGGAGGCAATGACAGAATTCTTAAAACACAGCCTCGAAGTATACTTTATTGAGAATAAGATTGATGCTGACAAGATAGCAAATCAGGTCCTCATAAACATGCGTTCGCGTATTAAAGCTGAAAGTACAAGACTTGACATAAAGAAGAGCCTTCAAAGCAGCAATAATATGACAGACAGAATTGAGAAGTTCGTCGATTGCAGATCAAAAGATGTAAACGAACGTGAGATATTTATAGTTGAGGGAGACTCGGCTTTGGGTGCATGCAAGCAGGCCAGAGACTCATATTTCCAGGCAGTAATGCCTGTCAGAGGTAAAATCCTAAACTGTTTGAAAGCAGAATACCCAAAGATATTCAAGTCAGACATAATAACTGACCTCATTAAAGTGCTTGGATGCGGAGTTGAGGTCAATGTAAAAACAAGCAAGAATCTTTCCCTTTTCAAACTGGAAAATCTCAGATGGAGTAAGATAATTATTTGTACCGATGCGGATGTCGATGGCTTTCAGATTCGAACCCTTATACTTACAATGATATACAGACTTATGCCAAGCCTTATTAAAGAAGGCAAAGTCTTTATAGCAGAGTCACCTCTTTATGAAATCAATACAAAAAACGAGACCTGGTTCTGCTATAACGAAAAAGAAAAAGCAGATGTTCTGGAACAAATAGGCGATGTCAAATATACGATACAGCGTTCTAAAGGACTTGGTGAAAACGAGCCTGAGATGATGTGGATGACGACAATGAATCCGGAAACAAGAAGACTCATTAAAGTCGAACCTAATTATTCACCTGAGGCGGTTGCTGATAAATTTGATCTCCTTCTCGGGGATAACCTTCAGGGCAGGAAAGAATATATTGCGGAAAAAGGATATATGTATATCGATATGACAGATTTGTCATAGATGGAGTTAGATAATGGCTAAAAAGAAAACAAGTGAAATTAAACACGATGAAGAATTAAATGAAAATACTCATATTCAAGGCGCCGGTGAAGTTGTCAGACAGGATATAGTTGATACCCTGGAAGTCAACTATATGCCTTATGCGATGAGTGTAATAATGTCACGCGCAATTCCCGAAATAGACGGATTTAAACCATCACATCGTAAACTTCTATATACTATGTATAAGATGGGACTCTTAAATGGCTCTACTATCAAGTCAGCTAATATTGTTGGTAGAACCATGCAGTTAAATCCTCACGGAGACCAGGCAATATATGAGACAATGATACGTCTTGCGCGCGGCAACGAAAGTTTGCTTCATCCATATATCGAATCGAAAGGTAACTTCGGTAAGGCATATTCAAAAAACATGCAATTTGCAGCTTCACGTTATACCGAAGCAAAACTTGCTCCGATTGCTGCAGAGCTTTTCAAAGATATAGATAAAGATACAGTGGATTTTGTACCGAATTATGACAACTCGATGACAGAACCCACACTTTTCCCTGTAACATTTCCTTCAATACTTGTCAATGCAAATATGGGTATAGCAGTCGGTATGGCCTCAAATATATGCTCCTTTAACTTAAGAGAGATATGTGAGACCACAATTGCTCTCATAAAGGATAAAGATGCGGATATCATGGAGACATTGAAGGCACCGGATTTTATAGGCGGAGCTCAGGTTATCTATGATGAAGAAAACATGAGAAGAATCTATGAAAGCGGCCGCGGAAGCTTTAAGATAAGAGCAAAATATACTTACGACAAGAAAGCAAATTGCATTGATATATATGAAATACCTGCCACAACCACAAGCGAGGCAATTATTGATAAGATAATAGAGCTTGCAAAGGCCGGTAAATTAAGAGAAATTTCAGATGTCAGAGATGAGACTGACAAAAAGGGACTTAAAATTACCATCGACTTAAAACGAGGAACAGATCCGGACAAAGTTATGAAAAAACTCTTTAAGACTACAACTCTTGAAGATTCTTTCGGATGCAACTTCAATGTACTGATTGCCGGCTCACCAAAGGTTCTCGGTGTTAAAGACCTTTTGACTGAATGGGTGGCTTTCCGCACTGAATGTGTCAACAGACGTGTATATTTTGATTTATCAAAAGCAAAAGAAAAACTTCATTTACTTGAAGGCCTTCAAAAAATACTTCTTGATATAGACAAGGCAATAGCAATTGTCCGTAATACAGATGAGGAGGCCGAAGTAGTTCCAAACCTCATGATTGGCTTCGGAATTGATAAAACACAAGCTGAATATGTCGCTGAGATTAAACTCCGTCACTTAAACAGAGAATATATATTAAAGCGCACAGCGGATATTGAACAGCTACGTAAAGACATTGAGGATATGGAAGATATACTTTCATCAAAGGCAAGAGTCAAAAAGATAATTGTCAAAGAACTGAAAGATGTCGCAGATAAGTACGGTCAGGACAGAAAAAGTGAAATTATATTTGCACAGGCTGAAGATGATGAAGAGCAAATCGAGATTATTCCTGATTATCCTGTTAATCTTTTCTTTACCAAGGAAGGATACTTCAAGAAGATTACTCCTTTGTCACTCAGAATGAGCAATGATCAGAAACTCAAGGAAGGTGACAAAATCATTTTCAGCTGCGAATCGACAAACAATAATGAACTTCTTTTCTTCTCAAATATGTGCCAGGTATATAAGGCAAAAGCGTCAGACTTTGATGATACAAAAGCAAGTTCACTGGGCGACTTTGTAGGTTCCAAACTCGAAATGGACCAGGGAGAAGCTGCGGCATTTATGGCAGTTATCAAGGAATATAAAGGATACATGCTCTTCTTCTTTGAAAACGGAAAGGTTGCAAAGATAGATATATCTGCCTATGAGACCAAGCAAAACAGAAAGAAACTCATAAAGGCATACTCGGATAAAAGTCCGCTTGTAAAAGCAGTATATATTGATGAAGACAGAGAATTTGTCATAAAGTCAACTGCAGGCAGATATCTTCTCTTTAATTCAGGCGCAATATCATCCAAAACTACAAAAGACAGCCAGGGCGTATCTGTGATGGTCCTTAAGAAAGGGCACAGAATAGAAAGTGTTGAAGACTATGAAGACGGCAGATTTGTTAAAGCATCACGCTATCGCACAAAGAATCTTCCCGCAGCAGGTGCAATACTGAGCGCCGAAGATCAAGGTGTTCAGCTTACTTTCTAAAAAATAGCCGAAAAAAAGCAAAAAAAACTTGCAATTTATATATCCTTATGATAATATATTAAGGCTATGAATTGTAGATAGTTTGGAGGTAGGAGAAATGACAGCACTTCAAATAGCGTTCAGTATGGTGCTTATTATACTTGCTATATTGATCATAATACTTGTTCTTATGCAGGAAGGAACACAAGCAGGACTTGGTGCCATTTCCGGAGGAGCTTCCGAATCATTCTTCAGTGGCAACAAGGGCAGAACAAATGAAGCAAAAGTTAAGACAGTTACAAAAATATTGGTAATCGCTTTTTGTATTTTAGTTCTTATCGCCACAGTTTTATTCTTGTTCTTAGGCAACTAAAACCGGCTGATTCAGCCGGAATATGACTCACTAGCTCAGGCGGTAGAGCACTTGACTTTTAATCAAGGTGTCCGGGGTTCGATTCCCCGGTGGGTCACCAAATAAAGAAGGCAACTTTAATAAGCTGCCTTCTTTTTTGCCTTGATGCAATTAATTAGTCTGTTTTTACTTATCGACAAGAGCAAAATAATCATATATAATTAGATTGTGAGGGGAGTAAATATGAACGAAGAAATACAGGTCTTTCAGGACATAATAGATAATTGTAATAATATAGTTTTCTTCGGAGGCGCGGGTGTGTCCACTGAAAGCGGTATACCCGATTTCAGAAGTCAGGACGGCATCTATCATATGAAATATGACTATCCGCCGGAAACTATACTCAGCCATAGTTTTTTTGTAAGCAAGACTGAGGAATTCTATAAATTTTACAAAGACAAAATGATGTGCGACAGTGCAAAACCGAACAGTGCCCACATAGCACTTGCAAAACTCGAGAAGGACGGAAAATTAAAGGCAGTTATTACACAAAACATAGATAACCTTCATCAGGCAGCAGGCAGTAAAACCGTATATGAACTTCATGGCTCTGTCTACAGAAACTATTGTTCAAGGTGCGGTAAGTCATTTGATTTTGATTATATAAAGAAATCAGATGGAATACCGCTTTGCGATTGCGGCGGAGTAATTAAGCCCGACGTGGTGCTCTATCAGGAAGGGCTGGATAATCAGGTGATATATAATGCGGTCAGCGCTATATCTGATGCTGAGGTATTGATAGTCGGAGGAACATCACTTGCAGTTTATCCTGCAGCGGGATTCCTCGATTATTTTCACGGAGATAAACTTGTCGTTATAAACAAGGACCCGACATCAAAAGACAGTCAGGCTGATTTAGTTATACACAGACCGATTGGAGAAGTTTTCTCGGAACTCAGGATATAGGAGGGAATATGGAATTTTACAAAGTCTTAGAAGAAAGATATTCATGTAAAAAATACAGTGACAAAGCTGTAGAAAAAGAAAAACTTGAAAGGATATTGAAAGCCGGCAATCTTGCACCGACCGCAAAAAATCTGCAGGGACAGAGGATCTTTGTCTTGACGAAGGAAGATGATTTGAAAAAAATCGATGAAATCACCCCATGCAGATACAATGCCCCTCTAGTGCTGATTGTAGGATATAACAAGGATGAAGTCTTCCATTTTCCTAAAGAGGACAGAGACAGCGGAGTAGAGGATGCTTCCATTGTGGCAACACACATAATGCTGGCTGCGGCAAACGAAGGACTGGGCAGCTGCTGGCTTAATTATTTCGGTGTGGAAGATGTAAAAAAAGCATATAACATCGATGAAAACATAGATGTAATGATGCTAATGGATATAGGTTATCCTGCAGATGATGCAGGTCCGCTTCCCAATCATAAAAAGAAGAAGGATATAGGGAAGACCGTTTTTTACCTATAACTTAAATGTTTTTTACAGATACTCGGAGACGGTTTGTCAGATATTTGAAAAAACACTTGACAAAAACAAATATATAATGTAAAATTAAAATACAATAAATTGTACGCAATTTAATTTTATGTAAGGAGTGTTTTAAAATGAGTATTTATGATTACAAAGTAACAGACAACAAAGGCAACGAAGTTTCAATGGCTGACTATAAAGGAAAGGTTCTCCTTATAGTAAATACAGCAACAGGCTGCGGTTTTACTCCGCAATATGAAGGTCTTGAAAACATGTATAAGAAGTTTTCCGACAAGGGATTTGAGATTCTTGATTTCCCCTGCAACCAATTTGCTTTTCAGGCAAAGGGCAGTGATGATGAAATCAATCAGTTCTGCACATTAAAATATAACACTACTTTCCCGCGCTTTAAGAAAATCAAGGTAAACGGTAGCAGCGCTGAACCGCTTTTTGATTACTTAAAGAGCCAGAAAAAGGGCAGAATTAAATGGAACTTTACTAAATTCTTAGTAGATGCTGAAGGAAATATTGTTGCTCGTTTTGAGCCATCAGACAAGCCGGAAGACATTGAAAAGAGCGTAGAAGGTTTACTTTAATTGAAAGTGATAAAAATGAACGATAATTATGATGCCTTAAAATTGGATAATCAAATTTGTTTTCCCCTTTATGCATGTTCGAAAGAAATTGTAAGGATGTATAAACCATTCCTTGAAGGAATTGATCTGACATATACGCAATACATTGCAATGATGGTAATGTGGGAAAAGAAAGAGACCAATGTCAAAAGCCTTGGAGAGAGACTTTACCTTGATTCCGGAACATTGACTCCATTGCTTAAAAAACTTGAAAGCAAGGGCTATGTGAAAAGAGAACGCAGCAGTAAGGATGAGAGAAATCTCGTAGTAAGGCTTACACAGCAAGGCGAAGAATTAAAGAAAAAAGCAGTTTGTATACCTGAAAAAATGATGGGCTGTGTTCATCTTAGCAAAGATGAAGCTTTTGAACTTTACAGTCTTCTCCACAAGGTACTTAGCTGTGTAAATGAAGGTGAAAAAGATGCTTGATTTGATTGTTATAGGAGCAGGCCCAGCAGGAATTTCTGCATCACTTTATGCTAAACGTGCCAATAAGGATGTTCTTGTCTTTTATCATGGAGTCTCACAACTGGAAAAAGCACACAAAATCGATAATTATTACGGTTTCGTAAACGGTATCAGCGGCAGTGAACTCTATGAGAACGGAATAGAGCAGGCAAAGGCCCTTGGTGTGGACGTTAAAAATGAAGAAGTGCTGTCGATAGAATCCGATATGAATTCAGGTTTTATTGTAAAGACTAAACTTGCAGAATATTCTTCAAAAGCAATCGTTTTGGCTTCCGGATCAAAAAAACTGAGACCCAATATTAAAGGGATAGTTGATTATGAAGGAAGAGGCGTCAGCTATTGTGCTATTTGTGATGGCTTTTTCTACAGAAAGAAAAACGTCGCTATAATCGGTAATGGTAATTATGCACTTTCGGAAGCTGAGGATTTAAGAAATATAGTAAATGAAATAACTATATTTACAAACGGACTGGAAGCACCAAAGACCGATTTAAGTGTTGTAACGGATAAAATAGCTGAGATAAAAGGCGAGATGAAAGTATCTTCGATAGTTCTTGAAAGCGGAGAAGAAATACCGATAGACGGTGTATTTATAGCCCAAGGTGTCGCAGGCGGTGCTGATTTTGCAAAGAAACTCGGCGTTGCAGCAGAAGGCGATAGGATAAAGGTAAATGAAAAAACGGAGACAAATCTTCCGGGATTTTTCGCATGCGGAGATTTGACCGGTAATTTATTGCAAGTATGCAAAGCTGTATATGAAGGTGCACAGGCAGGCCTTTCGGCAGTCGAATATTTGAAAACAAAGGAGTAAAGACATGAGTGTAAAAGAAATAACGGCAGCAGATTTCGATGATGAGGTTTTAGCTGCAAAAGAAACAGTTCTCGTAGACTTTTTTGCTACATGGTGCGGACCTTGCAAAATGATGGCACCTGTAATAGCTGAAATAGCAGATGAGAATCAGAATGCAAAAGTAGTTAAAATAGATGTTGACGAAGCAGAAGATATCGCAGCACGTTACGGAATTATGAGCATTCCTACAATGATCATATTCAAAAACGGTGAGCCTGCAAAAACTTTTGTCGGATTAACAGAAAAAGATAAAATCACTGCAGAGTTATAAGGCTGAAAAAAGGCTAAAAAAGAATCCTGAGATGATTATTGTATCTGAATGGAATAATTTTTGCTTTGATATCGGCATGGCCAATGGTTATGCCGGTATTTCTTTTTTTCTTCCATTGCTTTGTTTTCCTCTTCGTGATACAAATTCAGACAAAACTAGATTGCTACGCGATGACCGGCCCGGTCTGCGGCGTAGCAATCTTCTTTCTGCTTTTCTCTTGTTGCGGATTAGTTTGTTATCCGACTAGCTTGTCTGTTCTGCTTCTCCAACGCTCTGATATATATGATTATTCGTCCTTGTGAATATTACAACGCTTGAGAGCCACCTCTTTAACGCTTCGGAGCCACCTTATAA
>CAKZZL010000018.1 GCA_937884995.1 uncultured Clostridia bacterium | reverse complement strand
TGGTGAACAGGAGAGGAAAGCATGAGTAGAAAAAATTTTGATTACATGGAAGACTCCCCGGCATACGTAGAGGTAAGCGGAACAGTTGATGAAGATTATATAAATGCCAGTTCAGTATATGTTACGCTTAAGTGTAAAGACGGAGAGTACAAGACACGTAAATGTTATACAATTTTTGAAACAGGTAAAAGAGGATATCTCGCATATTTTGATTCAGAAGAGATAGATATGTCGTCAAATGTCGAAATATCTGTAATAATAAAAGATGGAGATGGATTTACTAAATTCGGAACCTCATCAATAAAATTCGGAGGACAAGATGAAAACATTAATTAAAACTCTTACGGTAACAATGCTCACATTATTGGTTTTATTGGCATTTACATCCTGTGGTGGCAAAGAGGTAACACTGAACATCAATGATTCCGGTGTTGAAACCCAGACCAGTGCGAAAACTGGACAGAAAATCAGGGATATACTTGCGGCTGCAGAAATTTTCCTGGGAGATAAAGATGAAACCGACCCGGCCATTGACAGCAAATTAACAGAAGATGTCAAGGAGATTTTAATTAAAAGATATGCTAAGGTTACCATTGTAAAGGACGATAATAAAACAGAGGTAGAACTTACAGGAGAAACTGTTGAAGAGGCCCTGAAGAAGGCAGGCATAAGTCTCTCTGACGATGAAATAGTTGACAAAGATCTGAAGGCCATCTTAAAGGACGGAATGATAATCAATGTTTTAAAAGGAATTAAAGTCATTCTTACGGTTGACGGTAAAAGCGAGGAAATGGTAGTTGCCGAAGGAACAAGCGTAAAAGAACTTCTCAAGCAGGAAGAGATTGCCCTGGGGGACGACGATGTCTGCACTGAATCGATGGACACAAAACTAACCGATGGCATGAAAATCAGTGTAAAACGTGTTGAATATAAAGAAGAAACAAAAACAGAGACTATTAATTTTGAAACCAAGAAAGAATACTCTTCTTCCATAGGAAGCGGAAAGACAGAGGTAAAACAGGAAGGTGCCAACGGCGAAAAGGAAGTAACATACAAGGTAAAATATGTTGATGGTGAAGAAGCCGGCAAAGAAGTGGTTTCAGAAAAAATCATAAAAGAAGCTGTTGATAAGATAATAATATACGGAACTCAGTCCGCATCAGGGAATAGTTCTTCCTCAGGCAGCAGTTCATCAGGCGGTGGAAAGACAATTGTCAGCAAAACTCCCGTATATGACTGTGATGGTTCCGGCCATGGCTATTATGAAATAGTTTATTCCGACGGAAGCAAGGGCTATGAAGAGTTTTAGCAAGTAATAGATACAAGAAAAAGGATGTCTTCTCTGTCACGTGTTCTAAAGGATAGACAATATAATATGTATAGGTGTAGTCGTAACGGCTACACCTTTTTGTTATGCTATTTTCAACAATCCGGGATTTGCCTGTATTTCCGCCATTAACAAAGATGGTTTCTGCTTTTTAAAATTAACAGACGGTGACCAAACGCTTTATCTTACTGCAAAATATCAGGACGCTTATTCTATCAGTAACGAGAAGTTTGTTCAGCCAAATGAATTTGATTAAGGCTTGATAAAATTAACATTTTAAGCATTTATATGAAGGGACTTCGGTATAAATAACCGAAGCCCTTTTTTCAATGCGTATCCTCAAGTCTTATTTATTGTAGTGCTATTTCTGCCTATCTCAATGTTGTATAATTGGTTTCCAACCCTAAAGTCTTTTATGCAAATATTGCTGATTTCTTTGGGTAAATTCGGTTTAACCGATATTTCACCCGTTGCGGCGTTGACGGTTACGCCCATTAAGCCCTCGATAACCTGTGATATGAAGGTGAAGGAGATTTCTGGATAATCGCCGTTTTTGCCCTGCGAGGCTCTTTCGTGCGGCAATTCCTTTTGTGAGATTATATGCTTCATCCAGAACCATGCGCGTTCAGGCTGTTCGTTTGCAAAGAATAAATCGGGAAGATAAGTCAGACTTTCAATATTATCTTCTCTTGTTTTTATATCATACTCTTTTTCAAAAATGTAATCAAGCAGTCTGTTACCCCGCTCACCCTGATAGGCGAGTTTTTTTAAAGGAATAAAAACGAGCGATGCGCCGCCGTGAATTTCGCAGCCTTTTTTCAACCATTCATAATGCTTTCTGCCGTGGTTATCGACTGCATAGGCAAATTTATCGCTGCCCTGGGCAACGCTCCAGTCATTATTAAAGTAGTCTTTTAACGCTTCTGCACGCTCAAACTGTTTGCCTGCCTCATCTGAATTTCCTCTTAGTTTCAGAATGTTTGCATAAGCGATTATCGCCTGATACAAAGCGGCTATGCTGTCGCCCGCCTCTACTGCATGAAAGCCGCGCTCGTTATAGGTTGCGGTGATTTTGAAAATATCACCAAAACCCTCGGGGATACCGTTCTTTTCAGGCAAAACTGCGCCGTCAAGACAATCAATAAAATCGGTCATAATATGAGTAATGAAACCAAATATTATTTCATCGTTTATATATCTTTCGTCGCCCGACCACAGATACAGTTTATATACTGTTTCAACAAGCTCAAACTGCGCGGTAATTTCGCGCACGAAACGGTTATAATTCGGCGTATCCATATAATAAATACTGCCGTCAAAGTTAAATGCCCAAGGCGCAAACCAACCTGTCTTTTCGTTCGCATTGCTGACGAAGGTATAAAGCATATTAAAGTTTTCCTTATCAAGCCCTACAAGATGGGCGCCTACAGCCTGATGCACGAAATCACGGATATAAAAAGCGGTGCGGTCATAATAGCCTGCCCAGTATGACGGCTTATACGCTTTCGGCTTTGCCCACTGCGCGGTTGGCTTTTTCAGCACAATGCCGTCAGGACCGTACCACTTACCGCCGTCGCCTCTGTTGACATCGCCCGTCTGACCCGTTACAACAAACTGCTTAGTTTTATTCACCGCCCATTCAAAGGCGTTTTGTAATAATTCGTTATTGCTTTCAAGTTTCATAATTTTTATCTGCAAAGAACAATGTTTAGGTTTTCGCTATTTCCGTGAACTGAATAATCGGTAATTTTTCCGTTTTGCCAGCATACATCAACCGTAATACCGCCGCGTGCAGCAAGCCCTTTTACGCTGCCGTTTGGCCATTTATTCGGCAGGGCGGGAAGTAGGTAGATATTTTTGCTGTCTGATTGGAGTAGCATTTCGCACATACCGCTGACAACGCCGAAATTACCGTCAATCTGAAACGGAGGGTGCGCGTCAAATAAGTTGGGATACACACCGCCCTTGCGGTAATTCGCAGATTTCGGGCTGACAAGCGTAAGAAGCTTATCAATAAGAGAGAGCGCACGGTTACCATCAAGAAGTCTTGCCCAAAAATTCACCTTCCACGCAAGACTCCAGCCCGTGCCGTCGTCGCCTCTTATTTCAAGCGTTTTTCTGCAAGCGTCAAACAGTTCCTTATTTTTCTTTGTAATCAGTCCTGCAGGGTGAAGCGCATAGAGGTGCGATACATGGCGGTGATGAATGTCCGTTTCTTCAAGAGGCTCGTTCCATTCAAGGATTGCCCCGTTCTCACCTATAACAAGGGGTTTGACTTTCAAAATACTCTCGCAGATTTGCTTATAAAAATCATCATTTACTGAAAGCGTTTCGCAACATTTTTTGCAGTTCACAAACAAATCCAGAACTATGCTGTTTATCATAGCCGTGCTTTTTGTAAGTGCAGCCGTACCTTTGTCAAATTTAAAAAGATTTTCAGGCGAGGTTGCAGGGCTGATAATCAAACCGCCGTTGCCATCCTCGGTTAATATATCAAGATAGAACTGTGCAGCCTTTTTCATAAGCGGATATGCAGTTTTTTCAAGATATACCCTATCAAGCGTATATTCATAAAGCTCATACAGGCTTCGGCAAAGCCATCCTGAAGCGCCGTTCCAATATCCCCAGTTTGCGCTTCCCTGAACGGGGGCGGTGTATCCCCATATATCCGTATTATGGTGAACAACAAATCCACCCGCGTTATAAAACTCTTTGGCAGTAGCTTCGCCCGAAACTGCCAGCGTTTTTATTAATTCAACAAGCGGCTGCATTAATTCGGGAAGATTGCAGGGAAGCGCGCACCAATAATTCATTTCCGTATTTATATTTACCGTATAATTTGAATTCCACGGAGGCTTTATGCTGTTGTTCCAGATACCCTGCAAGTTCGTGGCAAGGCTGCCCTGCCGTGACGAGGCGATCAGCAAATAGCGTCCGAAATTAAACAGCAACTCGTACATTCCGTTGTCGTCAGCCTTTTTAAATCGCTTTATTCTTTCGTCAGTAGGTATCGGTTCGGAATTATCAAACAGATTTAAAGACACTCTGCTATATAACGCGGAATAATCGGCAATATGTCTATTGAGCAGTTCGTCAAAGCCGTAAGATGAAGCTTTATTCAGCGTATTTATGCAGGCGTTTTTGTATTCCCTTCCCTCTACGGCAGGAAATTTATCAAAGCCATTATAGCTCGTTTTCACTGCAAGAAGCAATACGGCATAGCTTGCGTTTTCTATTTCGATTATATTCTTGTTCTCAGAAACCACGCCGTCGGTTATGACCTTAAACGCACATCTGAACAAAACGCCCTTTTCTTCAGGATCGTCTGAATAAACAAGGCTGTTGCAGGGATAATGAGGACTTTTGGTATCTGCATCGCCCGGACATTCGCCGTCTAAAATCAGAACACCGTTGCTAACGGAAGTCTTTGATTTCAGAGGACTGTATATATTAACGGAAAAGGAAAAGCGTCCGTTTTCACTTTCTATTTTATATACGAGTACGTCGTCAGGATAGGATATAAAAGCCGTCTTTTTAATGCAGGAGTTTTCTGCATGAAAGCTGCTTTCAAGGACAGCATCTGAAAGGTCAAGCTTGCGCCGATATGACTCATATTTATTTAACTGAAACGAGAGCGTTAAATCCCCCAGAGGCATATATGCCTGCGACCAACAGGTAAGAAAGCCTTTTTCAATGATACCCTGCGCTTCAAAATACTCGCCCTTAAGAGCAAGCTTCTGCGCTTTTTTATACGCTTCATATGCGCCTTCCTTTTTAATGCTTTTAGGATGGCCCGTCCAAAACGTATCGTGGTTAAGGGAAATAACGTCCGTTTTAACGCCGCTAAAGCACATAGCGCCGATACTGCCGTTACCGAGCGGCAACGCTTCGTGCCAGTTTTTTGCGGGCTTTTCATAATATAATTCTTCGTTAATCATAATTCTTTGTTTTCATTATTAAGCAAGTTTTTTGCACCTGTTGCCTTAACTGCTTTTTCTATACAGAGCGACGCATTTTCACTTTTGCAAAAATCATTTACATTAATTATCACTCAGACATTTTCTCCTGCATTTTACTCTTTTCAGGTAACAGCACAATTATATCATACATAATAATAAAAGCAAGAAACTGATTAAAATCCTTGCTTGTTTTGAATTGTTCGCTCTTTTTTATTGTTTTTCTCAAAACTATTGATAAGCTTTGTAAAATTTTCATATAATTGTAGAATGACTTACAATTGTAAACAATTGAAAATTCAGCATTGAAAATGCGGAACAATTTCAAAAATTATTGATTTTTTGAAATTTCTATCGTATAATTCAATTGTGATTTTCATTTTGAGGTGATTGAATTGAAAAACCGCGCAGGAAAATTCGTCAGCAATTTATCAGGCGAAGCAGAGTATAAATCCTTCCGCCCTAATCCTTTGCCTCCTGTTCCGACTATTGAAACAGACAACGAAATACAAAGACTGCTGGTTGAAGCAAATAAAAAAGTCGCTCTTTTGTAGGGCTTCACTTAGGGATTAAACAAAAAGGCTTTGAGTGACAGTCTTCAAGCGGCTAACCTAAAAAGAAGATGGCCATGTCAGAGATTAAGTTCTCCGGCATGGTCATTTTTTGCGTTCATCCTTCATGTAGAATTCTTCGTTTATCTTAATCACAACGGCAAAATATATAGATTTGCTTTGCGATAAAGATATTTTAAAACAAACTGCAAAGGTGGGAAAAGCAAAAGTATATTCTTACGAGAAATACCTGAACATTTTAAGAAAAGACACATAAATATTCAGCCGAATTGTATTTATTACAACTCGGCTGTTTTAATTTTGACGAACTTGTGGTCAGGTTTTTAATATTTTGCCTTTGGGTCTTTTGACCACAAATTTGGTGCAGTAATTTGACCACAGGTTTGACCACATCAATGAAAAAATGCCTGTTTTTGGAGAGTGAATATTACAAAGCACATATTTAAATAAAGTTACTTATTATCTTGCAGAAATATCAAGGTTATTATTCGTTTTCCAAATTGCCATCGGATGATTCTTGATGCGGCTCAACGTATCCTCATCATCAAACAGTAATTCAGGCTTGTAATAACCTTTCTTAAACTTCTTCAAGAATTGTTGTTCTTGTTCCGTAATATACAGATTCTGTTTTAAGAATTCCGTTACGGTTTTCTTTGCTTTGTCTAACTCAAATTCATCCTTTACTCTGATGACAGGCTTTAAGTCTGTTTTTATTTTGTGAGCCGTAATTCCATCTATGGACGAATAATCAAGTTCTAACGGCGACGTTTGCGTTGCAACAGCAAGATAAAAGATAACGCATTTTCTGTATAACTCCAACTCGTTATCACTGAATAATCCGTAGCGAATCATATAGTTGAGGTCATACAAATCTCTTGCGGCTGCTCTTGTAAGCAGGGCAACTGTTTTGCTTGCGTAAATCTCAATCGGGGAAACCGTGTTAACCTTAAAACTGCCGTCAAACACCTCCGATTTGATTTCTCTTTTCTCTGTCGGCAGAACATGAGAGCGAAGCGAATAGTTGATTTCAATTTTAATATTATCCGTAATACCGGCAGCATTGATATACGAATACACAAAGGAGTCAAGACTGTGCGGCGTCTTTGACTTCGGACTCTTCAAATATCCTTCGGCGGTCATATACTTTTCAATCAGCTCTCCGATTTTCTTGCGTTTTTCCATCATTTCTTTTCTTGAAAGATTAACGCAAAAATCAAGATCAATATCAACGGAAAGACGAGGCAAATCGAAGAAGATAAGATTGATAGCTGTTCCGCCCTTTAGTGCAAGACTGTCGCTCAGGAGTTCAGAGCTATCAAAGAAGTCGAGAATATCTCTCAGCCTCATTACCTTTTCAAGCGTATCTCTGACTACCGATAATTCCTTTGCCTTTTCGGCAAGTAGCTGTTTATTATATGATGGCATTAATGTCACCTCCACCTGTTATATTTTGCCAATAGTTTTTGGGCATAGTTAAATGCCAGTAGTTATTAAAATCTGTTTGACCGCCACGAGTCCCTTTCACAAGATAGCGGGAGCTGTTTCCTGATTTCATTTTACACGTTTTCAGAAAGCTGTCACTTATGCCGAATTCATTTTGCAGCATTGAGAAGATATATCCTGTTTTTTGATACAAAAAGCATTTGTCATATTTCTCAAGATAGCGGAGCATTTTGTCCTCGTTTAATATAGGTATAGAGGTTATACACTGTATTAACTCTTCAAACCCCATATTGTTTTCAAAATCATTTATCGAATCAAGGATAGTTCGCTCTATATCCGTAACAGTAACACCGTTAGCATTATGATTAACGCCCTGCGTTATATTCGGTGCCGTTCTCTCATAGCTTATACCGTTAAAATCAAAAGGATTAAAACGGCTCTCCGATGAAACGGAAACCTCGTATGATACCTGATTAGCATAGCCGTAATACTCAAAGGCAGAATGGTGCGATACTGCCGCAGAATTGCTGAGCTTTGAGGCTATGACAAACTTGTTTGCCATAGGCTCGCCGTCAACCATACTGAGTGCTACATACAAACCCTTGCGTACTTTGGCAATATATTCTTTTTTAACGTAATCGTGCAATATTTGCAAAGTTGCTTTTTCTGTTCCTATCAGCTTTACAGCGTCTTCAAAGGAAAAGCATCCGAGCTTTGCAAACTCTTCATAGTATTTCATAATATCACCTTCGCTGTTTATATTTTACTCAATACTACTATAAATGTCAAGAGTATTGCGTAAATATTAAACAAATCATATTGAAATCAATAAATAGATACACCTTTGAACGCAAATATGTCATAAATATGTCTAAGTTTAACTTCACGCAATGTGGCTATTTCTATGAGTGTTTGTCTTTAAGATAAAATCAGGCGACTAGAAACAAAAAAAATAAAAAACCTTGAAAAACCGCAGTTTATCAAGGTTTCTTAGCACGCTGTGAGGGACTTGCCCCCCGACCTACTGGTTCGTAGGAATATAAATATCAGTAAATTGTGGCAAAAACAGCGTATTTAGGGCGTTTGAGCAAACTGAAAAAGCGAAGAAGTTAAATATAGAGTGATTGTGCGTATCCCCGATGAGTTCAGTTGTGGTCAAAGGTTTTAACAGAACTGTGGAATCAGGCTTAAATAAAGTGGTAATCTTACGGATGTTTTCATCCTTATCCGGTAATAAAAAGACTGAGCTACCCCCACTAAAATGGGTGTAGCTCAAACAATATTTAAAGTGCTTCTTGAAAAAGTAATTGTTTATTCAATTCCACTTTCATTTTGCCATCATGAGATATATTTCTTTAGCCCATTTCGTGAATAACAATTATTGCTTGATATATCTTTGGTTTTTACTGTTTGGCTTATCCGGTATTGTCATTTTAACAACTCTGATTTCAAGTGCCGGATTCATATAGTTTTTTCTGAAAGTTTCCTTTGATTTCAATCCCAGCATTTCCATTATCTGATTTGTCGAATACGGAGCGCCATCTTCCATTACATCAAGCATTTTGGAAACATAAGAAGGAAGCATTTCTGTATTAGATTTAAGCTGAATAATTATTTCGTCTTAAATGCGGCTTGCTCTTCAGATTGTTTTGATAATCAATATTACCGATTTTTTCGGAAGTACTGCTGACACAGGAAAGCATTTTGTTTGTAATGTCAAACGGCTGTGCGTATTTTTCCATAATAATAGCCTTTCATCTTACTTATTATCTTGCGTGTTTTCTTGCATATTGTACCATATTTGAAACATAAATCAAGACTTATTATATGAATCTACAACTCATATATTTACGAACCGCCATTTCTCCATTATATTGTAAGTAACAACAGAACCACGCTCGCCGTAATGCTTTTTGACAGCGCACATTTCTTCATAAACTCGGTGCTTTGAACAGTTAATACCCGACACATACATCTTCTTGGCATAGCAAAACCCCCTTGATGCTTATTCTACACCAAGGGGGTCTTTTTTCTATTGTCTATTTTTTACGGACCTGTGCAATAAAATCTTGACTCTTTTACTATGCTACTCCTGCACTTTCACACCTATCATTAAGATTGTGTGGCTTCAGGCATCCTTTTTTGATATTTTCTTTCAGGAGCAAAAGATATCACTCATAAGATAAAAAGAACCGCATACAAGAATCGTATCATCTGCATCCGCAGATAAAGTTAAATCCATATATGCCTCTTTCGGATTATCCACAGCCTTTACATTTCTGCAATATTTTTCTGCAATTGCTGCAAGCTGCCCGGCTTCCATCCTTCTGTTGTTGGATGCACTTACCGTTGTTATGCTCTTACATAAGGGAGCTATTGTCCCTATATATTTTTCTACATCCTTATCAGCCATCATGCCGATAATCATGTGGATATTTTTTACCTTATACCTCTCTATAAAATCTTTTAATGCCAATGCACAGCCTTCATTATGACCGCCTTCGCGTATAATCAGAGGCTTTTGTGATATTATTTCCATTCTTGCAAGCATCCTTGTTTGCTTTATTCCGGAATAAATATCCTTTTCTGCAATTTTTAAATACTTTGCTGTCTCGATGACATTAAGTGCATTTTCAATTTGATGTTTTCCGTTTAAGTAAAGAGTGTAAGTGTTCCCTTTATATTCAAATCCGCACTCATATGCATCATCTTGAATAACTATGGCATCATCCGGATTTGATATATATATGTCGCTATTATTTCCTCTGCATATTTTCTTTATGACTGCAAGAGCATTCGCATCCTGATTTTTTGATGTGAATACAGGAACTTTTTCCTTAATAATTCCGCATTTTTCATTTGTAATCTGCGATATGTTGTCACCCAAAACATCCATATGATCATATGATATTGACGTAATTACGCATGCAGCAGGACTTTTCAAGACATTTGTGGCATCAAGTCTGCCTCCCAGTCCTACTTCAATAACTGCAAAATCGCAGCCTTCATTTGCAAAAAATACAAAGGCTGCCGCAGTTATAGCTTCGAACTCAGTAATTTCAATATTTTTCTGATTCAGGAGATCAATCTTTTCCTTCACAATTGTCAAAGATTGCGCAAGGCAGTCCTCACTGATCATTTCTGAGTTGATTTTTATTCTCTCACGAAACTGCAATACATAAGGAGATGTATACAGTCCCGTCTTATATCCTGTGCTTTTCAGGATTTCAGCCATCATAGTGGAACTTGAACCTTTGCCGTTTGTACCGGCAACATGTATTGCCTTGAATTTATCCTGGGGATTTCCCAGGATTTCAAGAAGTTCTTTTATTCTCTCAAGCCCCGGTTTCATGCCGAATCTCTGCAAACTGTGAACATATTCTAGTGATTCTGTATAATTCATTTCTTCATTTTCATGGAAATATCAAAAGCTTTTACGGAATGAGTAATCATACCAAGTGATATGATGTCAACTCCTGTTTTGGCAACCTCTGCGATATTGGAAAGAGTAACATTGCCTGAGGCCTCGGTTATTGCCCTGCCCGCTATGTATGAGACTGCTTCTTTCATCTCTTCATTTGACATATTGTCAAGCATAATAACGTCAGCTCCGGCCTTGACTGCTTCTGCTACTTCTTCCATATTTCTTGTCTCGACTTCAATCTTGGTCATATGGCCGACCTTGGAACGGAGAGCTTCAACTGCCTGCATAATGCCGCCCGATGCATCTATATGATTATCTTTAAGCATTGCAGCATCTGATAAGTTATATCTGTGATTTTTACCACCGCCGCATACAACTGCGTATTTTTGAATTGATCTGAGCCCCGGCAAAGTCTTTCTTGTGTCTGCAACTGTTGCATTTGTGCCTTCACACAAATCCATAGCCTTTCTTGTAATACTGGCAATACCGGACATATGCTGTATGATATTTAATGATGTTCTTTCTGCCTTAAGCATAGCTCTTGTATTCCCGCTGAATTCTACTATAATATCGCCTTTATGAACGATATCACCGTCAGATTTTTTTGCATCGTAACTGAACCCGTCATCCATAATCTCGAAAACTCTCATGGCAATACTGAGTCCGCAAAGAACCCCATCATCCTTTGCAACAAAGTATGCATCGTTTCTTTGGTCTTCCGGTATAAGATAATCCGAAGAAACATCAATATAGTTTATATCCTCTTCAATTGCACGTTTTATCAAATCATCAATATATATGTTATTAAGCATTATTCTCATTTACCTCCCCGAGTATGATATATGCTATAGTTGCAAGACTTAATGTTTCACAATATTCAGGCGTTATTTTGAATTTGCCGTTTTTTAATCTGTTGAGTATTTCTCCAACCCTCTTGTATCCCATCCTGACAACATCCTCGTTGGCAGGCATCACGAAGTAGGATCTTTGCATGATTTTTTTTATTTCCGACCTTATCCCTTTTATTACAGGAGCACCATCCAAGTCCAATGAATAATCGCCTTTTATCTCTGCTTTTGCAAGATTGTTTTTCATATTATTAACTATATCGTCTGCAGCTCTTTTGCCCCAGACAAGCGCTTCAAGCAATGAGTTGCTTGCAAGTCTGTTTTTACCGTGTACTCCCGTATTGGAGCACTCGCCTATAGCATAAATCCTGTTAATGGTAGTACGTCCGTTCAGGTCAACCTCAATACCACCCATAAGATAGTGCTGACATGGGAAGACAGGTATCAGATCCTTAGTTATATCAACACCGTATTTTAAGCATCCTTCATATATTCCGGGAAATCTGTTCAAAAGATAATCTCTGTCCCTGTGGGTTATATCAAGGTAAAATTTATTGCTTCCCGTTCTGCGTGACTCAACTATAATAGACTTGGATACAACATCTCTGGGTGCAAGTTCCAGACGTTTGTCATATCTATCCATAAACCTTTCCTTATTGCAGTTAAGGAGGTATGCCCCTTCTCCTCTTACGGCTTCACTTATTAAGAATTGTTCATTATCCGATGAGTTAAATGCTGTCGGATGGAATTGGATATAACTGAGATTCTTTATATTGGCTCCCAGTTCATATGCAAGTCTTATTCCATCACCTGTTGCAACTGACGGATTTGTCGTATACCTGTATACCCTGCCTATTCCTCCGGTTGCCAAAATGCAATAATCGGCGAATATCTCTTTTTGCCCGTCATTTTGAAGTACGTTTGCGCATATGCCGTTTGCAATACGATTCAGTTTGAATACGGGTGAATTCTCATAAAGCTGAATATTCTTACGCTTTTTTGTCTCAATGAGCAGTTTTTCCACTATCTCAGCGCCCGTTGTATCTTTATGATGAACTATTCTTCTCCTGCTGTGTCCGCCTTCCAATGTTTTTTGCAGGCTTCCGTCTTCATTTTTATCGAAATCGACTCCGAGTTCAATTATCTTTCTGACCTGGTCAGGTCCCTGTTCCACAAGAGTTTGAACGGATACAATGTCATTGGCTCTCTGTCCCGCAATCATTGTATCTTCTATATGCAGTTCAAAACTGTCATCTTCAAAACTCAATACTGCTGCAACTCCGCCCTGTGCAAGCGAGCTGTTGGAGAGAGTATCATTTTTTTTTGACAAGATTATAACGTTAACATTATCAGGCATGCTCAATGCGGCATAAAGTCCTGCAACACCTGCGCCCACAATAAGCAGGTCACATCTTTCCTGTATGATACTCCACTCCTTTCACGAAAAGATATATTACAAAGTTAATATATATGATAGCATATCTTTCAGGAAAATAACAGATATTTTGCAAATCTTTCGTCATTTCAATTGACAAAATGCTATCTTAGTGATATCATACAAAGGCATTTTGAAATGCATGCGCCGGTAGCTCAGTTGGATAGTGTGACTGGCTACGAACTATACAGCCATATTGTGTACGAACTGTTAACAATTGAATATTTTTGATAATTTGCGCTGGTAGCTCAGCTGGATAGAGTGTTTGGCTACGAACCAAAAGGTCGGGGGTTCGAGTCCCTTCCAGCGCGCCAAAGAAGCCTTGAAAGTGTTTAGCTTTCAGGGCTTCTTATTTTTTTAATGGCTTTACATAAATATAAGAAATGCAGGGCGTAAATACAAATTATAAAGCAATATAGATATTTGCATCACCCGTAAAATATCAATCTGAAAGTTTTATTGTCGCGTTATAGTCATCAATGCCATAGTTTCCTACTGTATTTTTCATTACCTCATAGAAGTCCATCGGGTTTCCTTGTGAGTCCTTCATATTCTTAAAGAATGGCTTAAGTCTCTTAAAGACTTTTAGCAGGAGATCGCCTTTGGCTGTGCCTTCAACATAGGGCTGGTTTCCCTCAAAGATACTGCGTACTATATCAACGGCAAATTCCACAAAGGAATCTTTTTTTATTTCCGGTGATGCACTGAGGCCCAACAAATGCGCAAACTGGCCAACTGTCATCTTGTTAAGTTTTTTACCCAGCATATGAACAAGTTTAGCTTTTGAGGGTGAATATTTCATGTTGACCTTGTGCATGAATTTCTCAGGGTTATCTCTCATTGAATATATAACAGTTCTGATCATCTTCTCAAATTGCGCTATGAGATATTCTTCGCTGCTGAGGCCTTTTTTGTCCCATTCAAACTCTGGTGTCTGTATACTTTTAATATTTACTGTGTTTTCGTCTTCTATGGTTACAAGTCTCATAAATGAGGGCCATCCGATAACGGAACCGGTGCAGACGTCATAGAAAAGGTTGCCTTTTTCACTCCTGGTCACATTTATACTTTGATTGTGCATATGTCCTGTGAAAATGAGATGGACTCCATTATCCGCCAGTGTGTTCACCAGCTTTTTGCTTTCCGCCTGCCATGCATCTGCTATAAGTGCAAGTACAGGTTGTCCGGGAAGTACAGGATAATGTTCCATAGCGAACATCATTTGTCCGTCATCCTGAGCTTTTTTTGCCTGCTGAACAATCCATGCCAAAAATTCGTCATCGTAGGCTATATGTTTTTTACCGGATATATCGTTACAGATGACCAAAAGTCTGACATCGTCCGAAAGCTGTGCCACATAAGAGAGATGTTCCTTATTAAATGCAATGGCATCTCCGTAGCCAAAGTCCTTATAGTAATCACAGAGGGATTCAAAACTTGTACTCTCGATACTAAAGCGGCCTTTGTCATTAAATCCGAAAGAGTTATTGTCAAAATCATGGCCCGCAGTTAACACATAGATCCGCTTGCCGCTCTTTTCCTTAAAATCATGAAGCAGTTTTGTGAAGGCTTCATGGTTTTCTGTCTCACCCCAGAATGTCAAATCGCCTGCAATAAGCAGGATATCCGATTCATCTGCAGTCTCAAGATATTTAAAAACGGACTCATTGATGGCTTGTGTTTCTGCAAAACATTTTTGCTCTGTTTCCATAAACTCCTCATATTCTTTACCATATGCCCCAAGAGAGTTTTTGAAATAATGTGTATCAGTTATGAGATAAAATTTTAATTCTTTCATATTAGTCTCCGATATATCCGCTGGATTTATATAGAATCAATTTACGAAAAGATTATACAACAAATGACCGTAAATTTAAAGAATATCCGCAAATATTTGTATATGTCCCGTTTTTTGTATCCTCTTTGTAGTATATTATTTGATGAAAATGATAGAAAAATTTTACAAAATATGATATTTAAATTTATAGGTGATGTTTTTATGATTTATATAATTTCAGATTTGCACGGATATCCGGTTGAAAGATTAAAGATGCTACTTAAAAAGGCGGATTTCAATGATAATGATTTTCTGTATATATTGGGAGATGTTATTGACCGCAATGGTGACGGGGGTGTGAGTATTCTGCTCTGGTTACTCGAGCAAAGCAATGTCCAGCTTATTTTGGGAAATCATGAGGCAATGCTTCTCTCTTGTGATTTTATCTTTGATGAGATAACAGAAGAAACTATAGCTGCCTGGACCGCTGACAAAATTGAACTTCTCACAAACTATAAGTTGAACGGCGGTGACGCAACACTTGATGCCCTCAAAAAACTTCCGCGTGAAAAACAACTCGATATTCTTGACTATCTGCGTGATTGCCCGCTTTATGAGGCTGTCAGCACAGACACGAAGGACTTTGTTCTCGTTCATGCAGGTTTTGATAATTTCAGCAAAAAGAAGAAAATCAGTGACTACTCAGCTGATGACTTAATCTGGGCCTGGCCGGAACTCAGTGATGAATATTATGATGATATTCATACTGTGTTTGGTCATACACCTACCAAATGCCTTGATAAGAAATATGATGGTAAAATATTAAAGACCCGAACCTGGACTTGCATCGATTGCGGCGCGGCATACGGAAACGAGCCGATTCTTTTGAGGCTGGATGACTATGCATTGTTTAAAAACTGAAATATATATGAAAAAAGCCATGCAGGAAATTCTTCTTGCATGGCATCTTTTATTTAATTCTTGCTGTAAATCTTATTGTCTTGCCGTCATCACTTGTCGCACTGATATCTCCTGAATGAGTTTCACAAATGCTCCTTGCAATTGAAAGGCCTATACCGAATCCGCTTTTTTCGGATCTAGCCTTATCTGCTCTGTAAAAACGGTCAAAGAGTTTATCAAGTTCTGAGACATCAATATTATCGGCTTCGTTTTCGGTTATGATATTGATGGATTTTTTGTCTTTGAGAAGTTTGAATTTGATTGGAGAGCACGCAGAAGCATATTTAACCGCGTTTTCTATAAGTATGGATGTAAGCTGTCTTAAAGAATACTCATCTCCGAAATACTGCAAATCCGGTGTGATGTCGATTTCAAGTCTGTGGCCCTGGCTTTCGGCAAAATCGGCAAATGATTCCGCTGTCTCCTTCAATGTTTCGCTTATATTGAATTCTCTTTTATTTATCGGATTTTCTTCATCCATTCTGGATAATGTAACAAGAGAATTAACAAGATCTTTTAACTTTTCGGTTTGTGCCTTTGCCTTATCAATCCATTTTTGCTTTCCGACTTCCATTTCCAGAACACTTAAGCTTGTGTTAATGACGGTTATCGGAGTTTTAAGTTCATGACTGGCATCGGTTATGAACTGTTTTTGTTTCTGATTGCTCTGTATTACCGGATCAATTGCCCTTTTTGAGAAAAGAACAATGATTATACATATGAGACATATGCAAGCAACAGTAGCTCCCAGCGAAACAAAAAAGATCGTATTTGCCGAGCTTATTTCTTTCTCATCATTCAAGAATACAGTCATGTAGCTGCCGTCTGATTGCAATACCGTCATATATTTGTAACCATCAGTAAAGCCGGAGCCTTCCCCTTTTTTCAGTGCCAGTGTTATATATTCCTGGGTATCTTCTTCGGTAACAGCCGCGATCTTTTCAAGATTGGAACTTATCTTCTGACCCTGCGCATCATAGCAGAGGACAAAATACCGTGTTGAAAATGGAGTTTCTTCATTGAACTGTCCCCTGTTCATATTCATATTCATATCCATATCATCCGGCTTCTTGTCATCCATCCCGGGCGGTGTCTGCCGGTCATTAAAGTCCGGCATTGTTCCCTGGTTTTTGATTATCATGTTCAAAGTGTTATTAAGCTTTGAATTTACTGATATAAAGTTAAAGATATTCAGTGATATGAAAAGCAGGATCATTACGGATGAAACTGCAATAGTGGATATACGTATAAATCTTTTACGGAGTTTTTTAATCATTTTCATCCTCCATGATATATCCGAGCCCTCGATTTGCATGGATTGTTACTTTTGAATCTATTTGTTTGAGTTTTTTCCTTAAGTTAGAGATGTGTACCCATACGACATTTATCTCTGCATCCGTATCCCAGCCCCATACACGTTCCATGATTTTATCGGCGGAATATACTGTTTTTGGAGCGTGCATAAAGAGTTCCATAACCTGGAATTCTCTGCCGCTTAAACGCACCGATTTGCCACTGGTAGATGTAAGCATATCACTTACGGGACTTAAGGTAATATCTCCGTATGTCATGACAGACGGTTTATACTCTTCCCTTCTTCGAAGAATTGCACGAACTCTACTTAGCAGTTCGTCTGTGTCAAAAGGTTTTGGAAGATAGTCATCTGCGCCTGCATCGAATCCTATGATACGATCATCTTTTTCTGCCTTAGCGGTAAGCATCATTATCGGCACATGGTTGCCGTCCGATCTTAAACGTCTGAGGACTTCTATGCCGTCCATTTTCGGCATCATTATATCAAGTATTATTGCATCATAGTCGTCAGCTCCGGCATATTCATATGCCGAAAGTCCGTCGTTAACTGTATCAACCGTAAATTGATTTCTCTCAAAGAAAACTGTAAGCGCCTCTGCTAAATCGACCTCGTCTTCTGCTATAAGCAAACGCATAATATCACCACCGCCTATATTATATCTTATGTAAAAAATTAATTCAATGAATAATTATGACACGGGTTAATTTAGCCCGTGTCATAACTTTTTTAAGCTTAAAGCGATTCCTTGCTGTCCACCTTGCTGCATGTGATGTTCAGATTACCGTTTCTGCAACGGATCTCATCGATGAACTGCTTGGGGATTTCATTTCCTTTTAATATAATACTGTATTGAAGTTCGTATAGGGTACCCATGTTTGTTGTCTTGACTTTTTCAAGATTGGCCTTTTGAGTATATTGTTCAAAAAGGTCATCAAAGATTCCGTCATAATCAAGATTTTCTGGAATGACTATTTTGAGTTTTCGTTCATTTCCATCTTCACTGCCGAACTTAATGAGATTAAGGACTATCATAAATACTGCAAGTATCAGGAAGAATATTACAGCCAGGCCTATATATCCCATACCTGTTGCAAGTCCTATTGCCATTGCAAGAAAAATAACTCCGATTTCTTTGGCAGTACCGGGAGCTGAACGGAAGCGTACAAGTGAAAATGCACCCGCAACTGCTACACCTGCTCCTATATTGCCGTTTACCATCATGATTACTACCTGAACGATTGCAGGCAGGATTGCCAATGTAACTAAAAATGATTGTGTTGAATGATTTCTGAATTTAAATACCAGTGATGTAAGGATTCCGAGTAAAAGGGAAACCGCAGTACAGATTAAAAATGTTGAAAGTGTAATTTCTGTTCCTATGATTGATGAAAAACTAAATAATGTATCAAGCACTTAAAAGCATCTCCTTTTTGTATATTTCTTTATTATCTTTGAGTATATGTTCACGATAACATGTACCGTATTTTGAAAAAGAAACTGAATTTATCTTTAATTCGCTGAGTATGTGTGTAAGCCATAAAGGACAGGCGCCGGGTATTTTGATTTCCATAAGGATGTCATCACCTTCTATGAGTTTCTCGCCCTTGTCTCCGCTGAAGAGATCCACATCGCTTAATCTGTATCTCATGTTAGTATCAAATGTGATTCTGAGTTCTTCGTTTTCTTTCCCTTTGAAAGCCTGTCTGTCATATGCAAGGAAGACTTTCGGACTTGTCTTATAGAATGACTGAAAATACTCAATTTCTTTAGTTATCTGATTGCCTTTTGTAAAAGGATCATTTCCTTCCAAAATCTCATTAACTTTTGAATTTACCGTTGTTATCCTTCTTTTATATACAACGCCGTCATATTTCTTCTTAAGTTCCAAAAAAAGTTTGCTGTCTGCATCCGGAACTCCATAACTTCTCAGTCTCAGTTTTTCCTTATATATAGGTTTTTCTATTGAAGCCCTGATAAGTCTGAAATCGTCGGTGTCATAATATATATTACATATTGTATAATTTGGATGTTCATCCGGTATTACATATTCATTTATTTTTTGAACGAAAAGCTTGTACTGTTCCGGTGAAAGGAAGAATTTCTTTTCGTATCTTTTGAAATTGGATTTAATCATTGTGCTCATGTCTGCACCTCCTTGATTGACTTAAGTATAAAAAGTCAACCTAAAGAGAACCTTAAGAAATAAAAAAAATTTCTTTAGGTTAAATTTAGGTTTGGAATGTAGACTTTAAGCAAGGTCAGCAAAGCCTTAAATAATAAATGTATATAAGGAGCCTTAAGGAGGTAACATTATGAAAAAAATATATATAGTAACATCAATAATAGTTTCACTTTTATTAGTATGCTGCTTGTTTGCATCTTGTTCATTCACAAAGTCGGATACAAGCGAGAACTCAACTTCTTCCGATTCAGAAAGCACAACTGCAGCAAGTCAGGATATTCAAGCCTTTATAGATGAATCTGAGGTGTCCGTCAGTGAAAGCGGAAACACAATCACATTAAGCGGCACATCAGTTACTGTTTCGGGCAGCGCTGCCAAAGCAGACGGCAACACAGTTCTCATCAGTTCCGGAGGAACATATACGATTACCGGTACACTCACAGACGGCAGAATCATTGTGGATACGGATGATGAAGTCACACTTATTCTTGACAATGCAAATATAACTTGCTCCTATTCATCACCGATTTTCATTTATAATGCTAAATCAGCAACCATTTACTTAAAAGAAGGCACTAAAAACAGTTTAAGTGACGGCAGCACATATACATATACCGATTCCTATTCTTCAGAAGTTGACGAAGAACCCAACGCCTGCCTTTACTCAAAGGATGATCTGATTATTGCAGGTTCCGGTTCTCTTACGGTTACAGGCAATTTCAACAACGGTATAACCAGCAAGGATACCTTAAAAATTGAAAGCTGTACAATAACTGTGGAAGCTGTAAACCATGGTATCAACGGCAAAGATAACCTTACAATTAAAAATGCAAACATAAGCGTAAGCGCAGGCGGAGATGGTGTCCGTTCAACAAACGACACTGATACAAGCCTCGGATATATATTGATAGCTTCTTCAAGCCTAAACATAAAGTCAGGTGAAGACGGCATCCAGGCAGAGACATATCTCTCAATAGCAGACTCAGATATCACCATAACATCCGTCAGCAGTTCTGCAAACGATGATACAAGCTGCAAGGGTATAAAAGCGGGAACGGATATAACGATTGACAGTGGCAGTTTCACTGTTAATTCCACAGACGACAGCATTCATTCCAATAACAACATCACCATAAAGGGCGGCACATTCTCACTTACGACAAATGATGACGGCATTCATGCAGACAATACATTAACTATTAATGACGGCACATTCACGATAAGTGCTCATGAAGGTCTCGAAGCAACAATTATTAACATAAACGGAGGCACATTGACAATCGATGCATCCGATGACGGTATCAATGCAGCTCAAAAGATAAGCGGTGTAACTCCTACAGTTGAGATCAACGGCGGTGAAATCACAATCAATATGGGACAGGGAGATACAGATGCAATCGACTCAAACGGCAATATTGTTATTAATGACGGAACAATTAACATAACTGCACAATCTCCGTTTGACTATGACGGAAGCGGAAGTTTAAACGGTGGTACAGTTACTGTTAACGGCTCAGTTGTAACCGAACTTACCAACCAGTTTGCCGGAGGCATGGGCGGTGGCGACATGGGTGGCCCCGGCGGTAACGGTGGCGGATTCGGAAGACGTCCGTAAAAAAAATAAACGCCCAAAAGGGCAGTTCATCAGAGAAGGTGCCATAACGAAGGTTTTGAAAGTAAGTAGAAACAATCGTTATGGCATTTTGCATTTTACAACAATAATTAAAACCATTAATTTTGGAGGAAAATGCAATGAAAAAGTATATTACTGATAAAAAAAGGACTTGATTATACGCTAGTAAACGGTGTTTATCTGCCTAACTTTATTTCAACCGGAATGAATTATGAAATCGGGCAATGGGGACAAAGGCACCTTGACTAGATAATGAAAGATAACAAAGTGTTCTATACTTCGTTCAAAACGAGTTGTAAATTGAATTCATACTTACACGAGGTTGATGTTAGAGCAAATGAAATGTATGACCGACTTGTAAAACAACTTATGGATGGCCTCCGATAGTAATTGTGAAGTTGCGATATATTATGACTTAATTTTTCGATTTATCGCTAATAAAATGCCACTCGCAAAAACGATTGCTCATAAATTCATCGTCATATTTTGTATCAATAAATTCTTCAATACTGTTGGAGGCAGCTTTACCATCGTTCCTGCCTGCCCAACGAACAAGGCAGAAGCCCGTGAAGGTTAAATCAACCGCAATCAATACGGAAAGCGCCGCAACGGCAATGTTCCAGCCGTTGCCCTGAAGATGACCGAGCACACCGTCAACGGCAGGTACAAGCGGTGTAAACAATACGCCTATTATCCCCCACACTACAAACATTTTAGGGCTGATATAGCCGTGGTAATTTAAAAAATGCCTGCTGTAATCCCATGCATACATTTTGAGTCCGTGTTCTAAAATCCAGCCGCTGATAAATTCAAGCCCGGTGCCAAGCAGTCCAAACAACAAAAACTGAATTATAACCTTCTCGTTTTGAAAAGCGACACCGCCGATATAATAAGCGATGGCGCCAAAACCATAAAGAATGCATAGCGGCAACCATACGGAAACCACTTGAGTTTCCCAATGTCCGAAACGAATCAGACAGAAAACGCCCTCCATCAGCACGCCGAGAAGGCTACCGAAAAGAAACAGCCAAAATAGTTTTGAATAATCAATATGCGTTTTTGTCAAAGTTTCTGTCATATCCGCTCTCCTTTTTCATTACACTTTTTTAAGTTACCACAACAGCCCTGCAAGAATGACAAGCAACTGGATGGTCACTATACACAATAGGGTTGAAACAGCAACCGTTTCAACAGCGTAAGTATAATCCTTATCGTGCAGTTGCGCATAGACGGCAAGATTTGAGCCAACGGGACAGGCTGTCGCAATCAATACGGCGTATCGTATATCGTTATTAATATTAGGAATAACCGTCAGTATCGCTAAAACGATAAGCGGAATAAAAACTAGTCGGACGGCGGATACGGCGTACAGTTTTCCTTTTTTCAGCATTTTACCGAAGCGACACTGCGCCAGATAAACGCCCACAGCAAACATTGCAAGCGGGGTGTTCAGCCCTGCGCAGAAATCAAGCATTTTTTGAAAGGAGCAGCGGAAGGGGTATACTCCATAAAAGTATACCCCGACTTTTTATGTAATCAGCCGATTTTTGATTGTAGGTATGGAAAAACATAATCAATTAAGCATACGGAGGATTATATTATGAAAAAGTATATTTCTGATGAGAAGAACGGACTTGACTATACGCTTGTAAACGGTGTGTACCTGCCAAATCTTATTTCAACCGAAACGAATTATGAAATCGGCATTTGGGGCATGAGATATTATGATTATATCAAAGAGCTCCGCCCTGCGTTTTGTACCTCGCTAATGATACAATGTAAACTAAACACGCATTTGCACGAGGTTGATGTTAGAGCACAGGATATGTATGATACTCTTATTACACAACTTGCAGACAAGCAAGACGTAACGGAACAGTTAAAAGCCGATAATCAAATGCTGTGGGTGCAAAAGATGACTAATATTGCTAACCAAGCAAGAGAGATTGTCTATAACGAAGTGATCTATACAAAATAATTGTTATTAGCAGGGAGATTTCGTTCTCCCTGCTTTTTCGTCTTGACCAGTAAAAAATGGTTTTTAGCGAATAGCAATAGTTAAAATGATGAAGGATATATAAAATGGAATCTGTTAAAATAATTTGCGTTTTTCTCTGCTCTTGAGCAGTGAAATATTAGCAAAAAACGTTACTTTGCTTTTAAAATGATTTTTACAATGAAATTTGCAATATATGTCTGCTTGTGGTAAAATACCAATGTTAACGATTGGGGTGAAATGATGAAAGTTTTCTGCTGGGATTTCGACGGAACAATAACCGTATCTAGTCCATTGTGGACTGGTTGTATGGTAGATGCTTTAAAACTTACCGATCCTACTGTCGATGATTCCTTCTTTGACATTCTTCGTCCGTATATGGCGTTTGGATTTCCGTGGCATACACCAAATAAGGATTACAGCCAATACACAGGTGATGCGTGGTGGAAATTAACGGAAAAACATTTCTGTGAAAGTTATATAAAATGTGGCATTAGTTCGGAAACAGCATACAAAGCGGCGGAAAAAGTACGAAAAATTATCATACAGGAATCTCGCTACACTGTATATGATGATGCAGTTGAAACGTTATGTAAACTAAGGCAGCACGGCGCTAAAAATATTCTTCTATCAAACAACTACCCCGAGTTAAGAACTGTGCTGAAAACATTAGACATAGAAAAATACTTTGACGAAGTAATTATTTCTGCTGAAGTTGGCTATAACAAACCAAACAAAGAAATATTTGATATTACTAAAAGCAAATATCCAAATGCGGATTTTTATATGATTGGTGATAGTATTAACGCTGACATTGTTGGTGGAAATCAAAATGGAATGACAACAGTCCTTGTTCACAGAGGTTATTCTGATAAAGCTGACTATTGTTTTGACGACTTGTCCTCAATTGTGGAGTTAGCATAGTTCACATATTAAATATGGAGTTGACACTATGATAATACGAGAAATAAAAGAAGCTGAATTAAACGAGTTGTTAGAGTTATATATTCATTTGCATGAAACAGGTGTGCCGGAAGGTAATGAAAAACTTAAGGATACTTGGGGAACAATCATAAATGACAATAATCATCATATCATTGTCGCTGAAGAAAACGGTAAACTCGTTTCATCCGTTGTGTGCGTGATTATACCTAACCTTACAAGAAATGTCAGACCGTATGCATTTATTGAAAATGTAGTTACACACAGTGATTACAGAAAGCAGGGTTATGCAACTGCTTGCCTGAATTACGCAAGAGATATTGCGAAAAAAGAAAACTGTTATAAAATGATGCTGCTCACAGGTTCTAAAGATGAAAGCACGCTGAATTTTTATAAACAAGCAGGCTATAACAGCGCTGATAAGACAGCGTTTATACAGTGGCTATAAAGGAAAAGATATGAAACTAATAGCTGAAATAACTGATAAAGAAATACTCGGCGCAGACGAATTATCTTCTGCTGAGCCGAGGTGTACAGCAAGGGCAATATTAAAAAACGGTAATTTATATGCCGTTATGTATACAAAAAAGTTTAATCTTTATTCTCTCCCCGGCGGTGGTATTGATGACGGCGAGGATATTATAACTGCGCTGAAAAGAGAAATTCTTGAAGAAACGGGATGCACCTGCGGTAATATTACGGAACTCGGTATAGTAAAAGAAAATCGTGCAAGTGCTGATCATACGCAATGCTCATATTATTATGTTGTTGAAGTTGATAGCATTGGTAAACCACAATTAACTGAAGCGGAAAAGAATAATAAAACAGAATTGCAGTGGCACACGATGTCAGAAATAATCAAATTGATAAATGATTTTCAACCGAAAACATATCAGCAGCAGTATCTTAAAGCAAGAGATGTTGCGGCGCTGAATGAATATATTACTGACTATGTTTTTGTAGGAACGCAACCGTATAATTCCGATGCAATATTTGTGGTTGGTGGCTCATTACCTGAAGCCGCTGAGCTTGCAGCTGAATTATATAAAAATGAATATGCTGATAAAATCATTATCGGCGGAAAATATAGCGTTAAGCGCGATTGTTTTCCTCTTCCCAAATATGAAACAGAATATGATTTCTATAAAGATATTCTGTTAAAAAATGGCGTTAATGAAAGCGACATTTACGGCGAAAATAAGTCAGGCTATACCAAGCAAAATGCTGAATATGCAAAGCGTGTTGTTGACGAAAATAAATTGACTATCAACAAAGCAACGATTGTATGCAAATCCTTTCACGCAAAGCGTTGCCTATTGCTCTATCAAATGTATTTTCCAAATGTGGATTTTACCGTTGTCACCTTTGATGGTTTTGATATAAGTAAGAATAACTGGTATCAGACCGAATACGGCAGAGAGCGAGTAATGGGAGAAATAAAAAGAATAGAAGAACAAACAGGAGAACACTATGCCGACTTGGGCTAATCATTTCAGAATAGCGGACAAGCTGTTGCCGCTTCTGCTATTTCGGTAACCGTGATATCCTCCAACCTTTTGTTTTTTAAGCATTGCATTAATCCGTTGAAAATAGCCTCAACAGATTTCTTCGCCCTTAAATCGTTTGGAATAAAAGAAGTGAATTAAGAGCAAGTTTTGATGAATTCAAAGCAAAATTTTAAAAGTAAAAAATCGGTTATATGTATTGGCATATATTTAACGGCAGAGAATGTGTAAAACCATTTCCTGCCGTTATTTTTTAGTTGAATTTCGGTAAAAAGCTTCCGTGAGCTTCAATTA
>CAKZZL010000017.1 GCA_937884995.1 uncultured Clostridia bacterium | reverse complement strand
TCATAAATTTATTATAAAAAACGATAGGTTATATTCCACCAAAATAGATTCTAAAATATTGCAAGCTATATGGTAATACTTCTGCTGGAGTATCGATTATACGAAGCATCAACGGTATAAAGCTCAGTCCTATTACAGTAGCAACCACTGAACATATCACCGCAAAAAGTACATTGCTATGGATAGAATTAACAACATTTTCCCTATCATTTGCACCATAGTATCTGCTGATAATTATTCCGCCACCAGCGCCCATTCCTCCAAAAAACCTACAATAAAAAAGGTACTTATCTTCAGATTTACGAAAGCTATTATGATCCGGAGCGCAAAGGCGGGGCACACAGATCTTATAGGCCTGTCGGCTATGTCCACGAACTTGTTGGGGGCGGTATCGATGATCCTGTCTCACACTTTCAGGCTGAAGTAGACGAACTCAACCGGCTGCATAACAAAAAGAAAAATGAAGAAAAAGCGAAGACCATTGCTGGCGAGTCTCCGGAAAAACTCCTGGGATATTTTCCGCTTAAAAATATCAACGACTCACTCCGGACTAAAAAATACCTTGACATCATGCAGGCCGCCACGGATTATAGGTTCAATGTTTATGACATGATGTCTTCCCTGGTTTATTCCCGTGCTGTCCATCCCTGCTCCAAGTCAAAGACCTATGATGAAGTATTGCCAAAGCTCTTTGAATCTGCAGGTTTTTCCCTGGACCAGATATATACCGGGCTTGAATATCTCGGCATGGAGTACGAAAAGGTCATTGAAATTTACAACCATCAGGTCAATCTGAAGTATAAGTTTGACACTTCCCATACATACTTTGACTGCACCAACTTCTACTTTGAAATTGATCGTGAGGATGATTTCCGCAGAAAGGGCCCGTCAAAGGAAAACAGGCATGAGCCTCTCGTAGGGCTGGGGCTTCTTCTGGATGCAAACCAGATTCCCATTGGTATGAAGCTCTACCCCGGGAACCAAAGCGAAAAGCCGGTCATGAGGGATGTTATTGATGGATTAAAATCAAGAAACAACATTTCCGGAAGGACAATACAAGTAGCCGATAAGGGATTAAACTGCGGTAATAATATAATGCATGCACTAAAGGAAAAAGACGGCTATATCTTCTCCAAATCCGTAAAGACTCTTTCTGAAAAAGAGAAGGTATGGGTACTGCTCCCAAATGATTATCGCGAGATAAAAAACCGCAATGGTGATGTGCTTTACAAGATTAAAGAGTGCATTGATGATTTTGAATACGAAATTGATGATGAAAAAACGGAAAGAAAAAGAAAAGTAACCATCACGGAAAAAAGGGTTGTAACCTTTAATCCTGCGCTTGCGAAGAAACAGATCCATGAAATAAATAAACTTGTAGAAAAAGCACAGAATCTTAAAGCTTCCCAGGCAAAGAAATCCGAGTATGGTGAATGTGCAAAGTTTGTAAATTTTGTTTCTGCGGATAAAAAAGGAAAAGAAACCGGCGGAAAAGTTAAGGTAACCATGAATGACCAGGCGATTGACAAAGCCCGTAAGCTTGCGGGCTACAACATGATTGTAACATCGGAATTAAAGATGTCAGACCAGGAAATATATAAGGCTTATCATAATCTATGGAGAATTGAGGAATCCTTCAGGATTATGAAATCCGAGTTGGATGCACGTCCTGCATATCTGCAGAAAGAAGAAACAATAACCGGGCACTTTTTAATCTGCTACCTTACTGTGCTCCTTACAAGGCTGCTTCAATTCAAAGTGCTCGAAAACAAGTATTGTTCTGGGGAAATCTTTGCCTTTATTCGAGACTTTCGTGTAGCAAAAATCTCCGACCGAAAATATATGAACCTTGCAAGAAACAGCGTCTTCATAAAAGATCTTGCCGAAAAAACCGGTCTTTCTTTGACGTCCTATTTTCTGACAAATGGCCATATAAAAAAGATGCTAAGTCACAGGTTTTAATCCGTGGCTTAGCACTATATTTTACATCTCAACCCCGAAAGTCAGGTTTTATAATGCCCAGCGGTTTGCCGGATCCGCCGCGGCATCCTGCCGGAAGAAA
>CAKZZL010000016.1 GCA_937884995.1 uncultured Clostridia bacterium | reverse complement strand
CGGATATCCTATCGGACAGACGATGGGGAATATTTCATCCTCGCTTATATTCATTACGTTTGAAAATTGCTCTCTGTTAAAGGTGCCCGCCAGCCAACAGGTGCCGAGTCCCTCGGCGGCAGCGGCAAGCACTAATTTTTCAAAACGGTAGCCCACCGCCTCCATAGCGCCATCTGTGTTTTTTACTGTCACGCCGAGAAACGAAGTTGCACCATGAATAACACCGTAGGTTCCAAGCTTTTCGGCATCCGTATCCTTCTTTGCTTCTAACAAATATATGCTTATCGGCACGGGAAAAGGGCCCTCCTCGTTGCCGAATTTGCTTATCCAGCCGTTTATCAAAGCTTTGTCCTTTTCCGACACGGGACGGTTTTCATAGGCACGAATACTTTTTCTTTTATATACGGTATCTTCTAAATTATAAAGCATAGCCTTCTCCTTAATTTACATACAATTCAATATTTTTTCACAAATTTCTCCCATCTGCTCGGGACTTTCCTTCATACCGTTATTAAACCAATCTGTAAGAATACGTACAAAGGTAGCCTCCTTTGCGGCATGGGTATAATGCTCTTCCACGTTTGCAGGGGGAAAAGCAACGTCCAAAACGCTCATAGGCGCAATTGGAATATGCGCTTCTAAAGCGATTTTAAAAGATTCCTTGTTTTCCTTCACGGTGTTGAAAAACAGAACGTACCATGCTTTCCAGTTGTTGTTATAGCGCAACAAAGATTCGCGCAGCTTGGAAAAAATGCTTTGCGTTGCATCCTCAACAATCGCCTGCTTGGAATCATAATTTCTGTAAAAAGCAGTTCGGGAAACGCCGGCGCATTTGGTGATTTCCGTAATTGAAATCTTATCAAAATCCTTTTCCTTCATCAGTTTCATTAAAGCAAGCTGAAGACATTCTCTTGTAATTTTATTTGACTCCATATTTGATAAACGCAGTATTTCTTTCTTTTCAAGTTCAGTTTCCATTTTCTACCTCATTTGACGTTACAAATAATCTTCATTTTGTTACACCTGACAGTTATTATATTGACAGGCGTAAAAAGAACAGTTATACTTGTAGTGATGATACAAGTGTAACATCGATACACTTGTCTGTCAAGTGCAAATATACAGTTTGCTGAGGTTAAAAAAATTTAGCTTTGTATTCAACTCTGTATTTTTGTGTCTTAATAATAAAATTTAATCGGAGGAATTAACATGGAAAGCAAAGAAATAATTATCGCAGGGTTACAGGGTATCGTTACAGAACTTTCACAGCAGGCAGACGGTCATATAATACAGTCAAAAATATTTGCCGGTGAAGGCTTTACAAAGCTCGCCGATAAGTATTCAGAACACGCAAACGAGGAACGAGGCTATGTGGAGCAATGTATTGACCGTATTCTCGAACTCGGCGGAGAAGTAAAGAATGAAGCAAAGCAGGCTGCGCCCACCTATAAGGATCCTATTGAGTGGGTAAAGTATGACCTTGAGGTTTCCAAGACAGGCTTGGCAGGGCTTGCCAAACTGATTGAAGTGGCTATAAAGGATCCTATTACATTTGAAATTTTAGTTGCTTACTATAAGGATGAAGAAGAGGATTTGCAATGGGGTGAGCAGCAGCTTGAATTAATTGAAATGATTGGTAAGCAAAATTGGCTGCTCCAACAGTTATAATACGGAGGTCAATATGGCAGATTATATCGTTTCCACCGCATATGGTGCGGTTCAGGGTATCAAAGAAAACAACTACGTTGCATTTAAAGGAATTCCTTTTGCAAAGGCACCCGTTGGTGAACTGCGTTTCAAGCCGCCTGTAAATCCGGCATCTTGGGAGGGCGTTCGCGTATGCGATACCTACGGTCCCATTGAGCCGCGTCCGGTTAATTCCATCGGCGGCGTTGTCGGCGGCGGCTCGGAAACGCCTTGCTCCGAGGACTGTCTTTATCTGAATATTTACACACCTGCTACGGACGGGAAAAAACGCCCCGTGCTGTTTAACATTCACGGTGGCGCATTTCAGACGGGCGACCATTCTCTTAATTCAGATCCTGACGGAACGACGGCAATGGACTGCGTGCTTGTAACGGCAAGCTATCGCCTCGGCGTGCTTGGTTTTTTACAGCTTGACCGCTATCTCGGTGAGGGCTATATCCAGTCAGGTAACTCAGGTATGCTGGATATTATCAAGGCGCTGGAATGGGTGCACGGAAACATTGAGGGCTTCGGCGGTGATCCTGAGAAAATTATCGTTGCGGGACAGTCCGCAGGCGCAAAAATGGCAAGCGCCCTGCTTTGCACGCACAAAGCAAAGGGGCTGTTCAACGCCGTTATGATGGACAGCGGTGCAATAAGCGCTATCCGCGATATTCACACAGCACAGGAGATTGCGGAAAAATTTGCCGTTGCTTACGGTCTTACAAAGGAAAACGCCGAAGAAAAGTTGCTGAATGCTCCATGGGAAACACTGATGCAATATCAGGGCGTGCTTTTTGCCGGTCCGTCGCTTCAAAACCTCGGTCCCGTTTTTGACGGCGTTAATTTTGACGGAACGGACGCGCTGGAAATCATCCGTTCCGGAAAAGCGAATTATGTTACAATTCTCGGTGGCTACAACAGGGATGAATATTCAAGCCTGATGGCGTATTATCCAATGAAAAGCATTGATGATTTGGTTGGATTTTTCGGCAGAAATACGCCGTATATTATGAGCGTGCTTGAAAAACACCACATTCAGGGCGACACAAAACGGCTTGTTGCCATAGTTTCAAGATACTTCTACGGATTTCCGTGTATAGATATGTTTGATGCGTTTGCAAAGGCAAATAAAGGCAACGCTATGTACCTTTACCGCTTTGATTGGGATTGCGGCGGAAACGGGGCAGGGCATACGCTGTGCTCGGGAATTGCAACGGGCTGCACGGCTGTTATGGATCCGAGAGTTACCTCATATCCCGATTACGACATAGTTTATCGGCAGACGGCGGCTATGTGGAATGCTTTTATCAAAACCCAAAACCCAAACGTGCCGGAGCTTCCCGAATGGCCTAAGTATGACAAAGAAACCCGTCAGGCAATGTTTATAGATGTTCAAAGCCACGTCGGTGAAATTGAGCATACCGACCCGAACATTTCTACACAGACCTTGAGACTTTAAGCCGCCGAAATAATAAATGCAAAATGCACTTGGGAGGCTTTTAGACTCCGAAGTGCATTTGTTTAATACAGTAAAACCGTCAGGAGATATGATAGTGGAAACAGCGCTTATACTGCTGCAACAGGTGCTGATTATGTTCCTGCTTGCTGCAATAGGCTTTATTGCCTATCGTTCAAAGAAAATATCCAACGAGGGCAGTAAAACGATTGGAAATCTTTTAATCTATATTTCATTGCCAGCTGTAATTATTAAAGGCTTTATTGTGGAACGAAGCAAGGAGAGAATGCTCGGACTCCTCATCAGTATGCTGCTGGCGGTGCTTGCGCTTTCGGTTTGCATTATTGTTTCAAGGCTTTGCTTCAAAAAGGACGCCATAGCGTCCGAAAACTATCTAACTCAGATACAATTTCACGATGCACCCTTTTAGAATAAAAAGGGTGCAAATCCTTAAAAAGCCAGTATTTCCAAGGGTTTTATCCATCAACCTCAAATTTTACAATAGACAAATATAAATATTTTTGTAAAACAATTTGACAAAAGTGTATTTCTTTGATATATTGTTTTCAAGTCAATAACACACGAGGAGGTGAGCGAAGTGAATGTTGTTGATAAAGAAATAGAAAAACTCCAGAACAATCTTCAAGCCATCCGTAAGATAGCAGGATGGACTACTGAAGAACTCGGAGAACAGATCGGGGTAACCAAACAGACCATAAGTAACCTCGAAAACCACAAAACTACAATGACAAAGACTCAGTACATTGCTCTTAGAACTGTTATTGATTACGAGATTGCAACGAACACAGAAAACGCAACCCTGGGGCAGGTAGTAAACGCTTTACTGAACTCTGACGATGAAGATGACGAATCTGAGACTACAGAAACGAAGACCATTGATAAGAAAGAATATGTAGAGGCGGTTAAAACTATCACTGCTACTGCTACCTCAAAGGATAAAAACAAGAAGGCTATGTCTGCCGGAGCAATGGCAGCTGTCGGTAGCACACTTATGGCAATGGCAGCTAACCCACTTATCATCGGATTGACTGCTGAGTGGATGAGCAAGATTATCACAGGCAAGAAAAAATAAAGGAGGATACACATGAACGCAGAAAACGTAATTCCGTACGGAAAATTTGCACATGAAGTTGCCCAGCAAGGTGGGGTTGATGCTTATAAGGCAGCCCAAAAAGCACTTTTGAACACCGTCAAAGAAAAGAGTTACCGGGACGGTGTATCAGCTGGACAAAAAGGGTTAATCCCTTGGTTAGTCGGTACTGGTCTCGTAGCTACATGTTTTGCCGGATATGAGGGATACAAATTTGTCAAAGACAAGATTGATGAGAAAAAGTTGGCAAAGGCACAGTTAGCAAAAGATGCCGAGGAAGCAGAGAAGATTCTAACCGAAATGCCTATGCATGAAGATATCATTAAAGAAATCGAAGACGAGAACAAGGAAGATTAATTCCTTACTTGTAATATTAACTCTTAAACTATGCATTTTATTTGAGGAGGCTATTATGGCAAATTACAAAGTTGTATTTGAGGGCGAGGAAGATGATGAGGTTTTCAGTACATATGAAGAGGCTGAACAACATGCATTGTATTTGGTTTCCTGCTATCATACTGGAGGAGAAATACTCGAAATGAGCAACCCCGGAGATTATCCGTATGATCCTGACGATGAACCCGAGTATGAAATAATAGAAACCGATGAAGATGTATATGAGCCTGACGAGCATATAAGAATGTTTCAAGAAATTGTAAATAACCCAGGAGTATTTGATGAAGAGGGAGAATATATAAGATGCCCTATTTGTGGTCACGGACTTCACTATTATAACGGAGTCGAAACCTGTCCCGAATGCGGACCCTCATAATAACGTAAACATCTGCTTATACGCCGGTAAACACCTCCTTTCAAATTTTATTCCTACCAGCGTATAAGCATTCTGTTAAGGTTAACCAATATGTTGTGCCGTATTACTCTTGAACTCATTTTTCCTATAGCTTATAATGTAAAAAAATGTGGGGTACACTATTACGAAAGCGAGGTGTGGCTTATGGGACTTTTCGGAAAGTCAAAGGAAGACAAAGAAAGAAAAGCTTTAAAGGGTCAAATCGATAAGCTGATGAATGACTACAGCAAAGAAAAAATCGATGGAGACACTTATTTCAAAAAAATGATGGACCTAACTACTTCCCATCAAAAGAAGAAAAAGAAGTAAGACCGAGTTAAAAGGCTCAACGGAATCCACTCCGCTGAGCCTTTTTTGATTTTTTCCTACTGAATATTATCACGCTTGGGAGCACCCCTTCTCACGCTTGAGAGCACCCTATGTC
>CAKZZL010000015.1 GCA_937884995.1 uncultured Clostridia bacterium | reverse complement strand
CCGTATTATGTCCGCGAGCGCGTCCGCCGAGCCGAATACCGTATCTCTCTCATCCATATCCGTTCCGACATATACCGTGCTGCTCGTCGTGCCGCGCTTCTTTGCCATAACATACGACATATAGTATGAGTTCGCTCCGGTCACCGAGCAGCCCGAGGGACCGTGATGTATAACCGCCACGTCAAGTATGCCTGCCAGCTGGCTTATAGCACAGAGCGAGAGACATGTGCTCGACTGCGAAAAGCATCTCGAGCAGCCTTTGAGCGTTCCGCATTTGCTCTGTTCAGCGAGATCCTTGAGATCACCTATATACCCTGTTATTGAGCCTATGCGCGATTCTCTCACCGCAAGGTTTGAATTTTCCAAATTGATTTCCATCTTATCCTCCTTATTTATAAAAATAGATTCTGTACCTGAACATATCTTCTCATCTTATCTATCGCATCCGGTATCAGCATCGGCATTTCAAAAACCTGTACACCGAAGCTCTCCACTGCATTTGCCGCCGACATCCCTATTTTTGCCACCAGCATATATTCACAATCCGAAAAAGCAGCGGCGTTTTTGAGCAGCCTGTCATCATTGTGGTCTCTGCCTATACAGACCGGCTCAACCTTCCTGCTCTCAACGGCTTTCCATGAACCGTCGTCTATATCTATATCCATGATCAGAAATGTATCTGCCCTGCCGAAATGACGGTTTACAACCTTTCCGTCTGAAGTGGCTATCGCCAGTTTTGCCATCCTTCTTTCCTCCTGTACTTAATGTCCCTTACCCATGCGAAAATGTATTCTCCGGCTCCAGCCTCCTCTGATAAATTCTATCCCCTATCTCCAGCTTACCGGGGATTCCGACCGCGTCTGCACGGCATCTCTGACAATGCCTGAACACGTCTATGTATTGTCCTGCCCTTGTCCTTGCTCCGTCTATCTCGATACATGACGGCTCTCTCGCATCCTTAAGCTCATACTGAGCAATCAGCGGTATGATGTTGTATATTGTCGCTCCTGCTTCGGAAACCGCCTTCGCAACCTCCTCGATATGACCGCCGTTGATGATGACAGTGCCGCAGTTTTCATCCTTGATACCGCCGATGCCCGCTTTGCTTTCGCCGCCTGTTGTAACGATCTTGCCCATGTTTTCACCGTCGGACTGCGCCCAGATGGTAAATGTAGCGCCGGACTGCACCCATATTCCGTCATTTGCGGTAAGTGTTGCACCGTCACATAGGATAAGGTTGGTGTTGCGCCAGACGATCATACCTGCACTGATGGTCACGTCATCGGTCACAGCATACCAGCCTTCCTCAAAGACGTGGCCACCCGACAAACCCTCCGAGCTGACCACCGTGCAATCCACAGGATCCTGGGCCGTACCGTTTGCGTCCACATAGTCGATCGAGTTTCCTGTCGCCGCATTCACCGTGAGCGGCGCAATAATGAGATCGGAAACAGGCCGAAACGGCACAGCGCCCGCTGAGATAACCATAGCCAGCACGAATGCCGCCGCTTTTTTAAATTTGTGTTTCATAAGCGTTTTCTCCTAAATAAAATTTTCCTGAATCATATTTTTCACAGTATACATAAATTGTACTCACATGACTTTAGTTTTCCGTTGAGTACACTGTATTACCATATGAAATTATAAAAAAGGCGCAGTTATGCTTTACTTGCCAGAGAATGCGTTGTTTTGCATAACTTGGCATCCTTTTTTTCAAAATCATTTAGACTTTTAGTTGATAGCCAAAAACATTTTCCAAATATCAACCCTATTATAATATTAACTTATAAATCGGAATTAGTCAATATTCTTTCGAGTTTTCCGCTTGTAAATATACCCTTGCGGATTTACAGGGAAAAGCACTATCGTAAATCACTATACCTCCGACAAGACATAAAAAAAGCACCCCACCGGGGCAACCAAATAATTTCCCCTGCGGATGTGTTTATATGTTCTTTGCCGATATTCAGCCGCATTTATAACTTGCTGATTTGAAATGATCGCACTTGTGAATAAGCCTGATTTGCTCCATAATATTGCACACCATGCCTTCACTTAGAATATGGATATTATCTGTCCGTCTTCCTTTTTTAACTTCAATGAGTTATTGATAAAAATAGACCTACAGCGACGATTTTTAACATGACCACCGTAGTTGTTTTAATTTTACATAATCGGCTTGTTTACTGTGTTTTCAGGTGTTACAGCAGGCGAACCCGAACCCATAGCAGCATCGTATACCAAAAGTCCCTGCTTGTCTTCCTGTCCCTGAATAGCAACACGGGTAAGGATCTGTGAAACTGCCTGCGGTGTATAGAATTCTCCGGCTTTCTTTCCTGTTTCACTTGCAAACTGACCGATAAGATATTCGTAAGCATCACCGAGAACATCGCCCTCATGGTTCAGCAGGTCGGCTTCATTGATCTTCTTGACAACTTCCGCAACGGTAGCAGACTGCTTCTGCTCACCGGAGCCGAGTCTTGTGGAGTAGAGGTCAACATCAGCGAACAGATTTGCAAAGATAGGATCGGACTGCTCCACATGATTGAATGCCTTTTTCAGCATTTCACGCTGAAAAGCATTCTTGCTTGCCGCCTTTGCAAGTTTAGTATATTAAGCTCAGGCTCGATAGTATAGTGGTAGCTCTCCTTGATGTCCTCTAAAAGCTCCGCGGCATCTTCGGTGCTGTAAACTTCTTCGTATGCTGCCTGTGCTTCTGCCATAGATTCGGGCTTTTCGTTATTGAGAAGGTCATAAACGTGTGTCAGAAACGTATCGGACAGAAACTTATAGAATACGATACCAAGCAGATAGTTTTTATATTCATTAGCGTCCATTTTGCCGCGCAGAATATCCGCACCTGCCCAAAGAACGCTTAAAAGGTCTTTACTGTTTTCATTTGCAGCCATTGCCGTCTCCTCCCTGTTTTGTTAAGTTCTTTTTGTTCTTTTCTCAACGAAGATGATGTTATTCCGTACATTGTCCGAAGAGATAAATATAATATTTGTTATATATTTAATTGTACCATATATTTAACAAAGTATCAATCACAAAACTGCAATTTGTATACAAAATTTACAAAAAAAATAAGACAGCGGGCAAAATGCCCACCGTCATATACTATCGTTCAACATCTTCCGCTTTTTGCGGTTCATCCTTTATAATTGTTTTGATATTACCCATCAAAACCTCATACTTTTGCAGCTCCGTTTTTAGGCTTTCCTTATTATCATAATTAAGGTCTTTGGACTGCTTATATTCGGCTATTTCCGTTCTTAACCGATCCGCCTTTGGCAGCGTACCATCGGGTAGCTTGTTTGCGTTCAGTATTTCCGTGACCTTGTTATACTGCTCAATATCTGCCATATTTTCAACATAGAACAGCTCCCTTGTTTTGCTGTCCGATATGGCTTTATATTTTGTAATTATCGGTTTAAGCTGCCAATATTCACGCATAGCATTTATTACAGTCTGTCGGGACTTGATTTCTTCGTTGGCAAGGTTTATATTACTGTCGCATACTTCGATTTTCTTGCTCAAACTGTCGATTTTTGCCTGCAATTCATCTATACTTGTGATTTTATTCTCGGAAAGCATATTTAACATCCTTATTTCCACATCAATATTGCGGATAGAAGTATACCTATCTTTATAGGTGCGTGGCTTATGCAAATGTGTCGGTTTAACTGTCTTTAGCTCGGCTTTAAGTGTATTGTAGCCCGCACGGTTATCAAAATAAAATCTCAACATCTTTTCGGAGTATTCTTCACCCAAGCTTTCCACCCTTATAAACCTTTCGCCTATGGGTAGTTTCATTGCGAGGTGCTTGCCTATTTTTATTTCAATTCCTTCCGCTCGGAGCAGGGCAAGCATATCTTCATAACTATTTGCAGTTGTCATCATATCATTTATTGCAAACTGTAACCTGCGGCGATTGGATATTCTTATGGTCTTATCGGAATAAATGCGTTTTTTACCTCGAGGAACATCAATGCCCTGCAAACGCTGTTTTATACCGATAACGGAGTAGGCATCGCCCATAGTGTCGCTTCTTCTGAAATTTTCTTCATCCCTGCCACGAAAGTGGAGATATTTATCTATTTTAACTTCATAACCCGCAAGCTGCATATTTTCTATAAAATCATCAAAACCCGAAGATTTCTCTATTGCTTCATCAATACTTGCAATAAGGCGTTTCCTGTGTGCTTTGGTTTCCTTTTCGATAACGGACAGCCCACGTTCTTTGCACATTTTATCACATATATCACGCATTTCCCGCAGGGATTGTTTATTGCTGTGTATCTTCTTATAGTTTACATAATCCACCGCATTGACAATGATGTGTGCGTGTAAATGCTCCCTGTCGTTGTGTATAGCCAGGACATACTGATTATCGGGGTATATCTTTTCCATAAGCTCCCGACCCATATCAAGGGCTTGCTCCGGTCTGATTTTATCTTCCGGCGAAAAAGACAGGGTTATCTGATGTGCAACATTATTTCCTTTATGGATAGCCTTGTCATAAATTGCCTTGAAATCTTCCGCTGCCGTATCCTTATCACACATATAAGCTGATACATACAGCATTTCCTCGGTCTTGTCGGGGTTTAAGATGTAGTGTATCGCTTGTTCAAGGTGCGTTCCCGTTTTTATCGGTACGATTTTCGTGTATGCCATCTTTCGCCTCCTTTGTGAACGCCTTATTGACTATCTCCCTCATTTCTTCAATGCTTTTTTGAAGTGAGAGCAGCGTAGCATTATCCACATTTCGGGTGGTATTTGCTATTTTTGCTATCTGATTTATATTCACACCGATTTTATTCAGTTCATTTTTGACAGCTAAAAGCGGTATAGTATTTATAACCACGGTCTCATGTTTGATAATGCACTCGATAAAAAAATCTGTTACATTGCGCAGCCCATTTTGCTGCATATTTTTTATAATAAAGTCACGCTCGGCTTCTGTAACACGGATGTTTAACCGCTTATCACGATGTCTTGGCATATAATCACCTCCAATAAAAAAGCCCACGAGCAAAATCGTGAGCAGTGCAGTAAATTGTATTTTTTATGATATTGACAAACACCTAAAAAAGTGTTATTATTGATTATAGAAAAAGGAAACACCGCCCAATAGACGGTTAGTTCCCTACAA
>CAKZZL010000014.1 GCA_937884995.1 uncultured Clostridia bacterium | reverse complement strand
TATATTCCGTAAATGCTGCCATATCCATGTCTGTGTATCTGTTGAACCGGAAGCTGTCATGATCAGTATCGAACCGGAATACCGCGACCACTTCATATTCGCCTTCTTCATCCAGCGTATCAAAAATGATCTTCGGATGCTCTGCAAGGAACTGCGGATCGCTGTAATATGATATCTCATGGAACATTGTCTCGCTGGTCATATGATGTCCGTATATGATCGTGTTGCTGCTCTTTCCGACCGTGCAGGCAGCATCTGCAAACGGCACTCCGCTCACGCTGTATTCCTTATAGAATCCGTGATCCAGATAGAACTCCGGATCATCTGTTCCGGACTGCATGACGGGATAGTCAATATTCGTGCCTTTGATCCGGATCCAGCCGACAATGTCAGAGTTCATCTCATAAAGCTGTCTGTACCTTTCCAGGCGGCTCTGTCCTGACTGGTCTTTGCCTTCTTCGGGATACTGATAGGAATCAGCGATCCGGCTCAGCGTTTCAAACTGGCGGGCGGTCTGCTTTTCCGTCTCAAAATACTGAAACAGCTTTATGCCGGAAAATATGATGAGCCCTGCCATAAGGCCTGCCAGGATCCCGGCTGCTATCTTTTTCTTCTTACGTTTCAACTGTATCTCCTTCCTTAAAAGGGCAGGTTTATCCTGCCTGCCCTGAAAATGCTCCTTCGCCCGGTTTTGTGGTGATCAGATCATAGATCTCTCCATGCGGCCACCTGTTGGTGAACGGAACCAGCGCCCCACCGTACTTGATCAGGCCGCAGCCGGGATCCGCGTTCGTGATATAGCTCATCTGCTCGTTCGAGACCCCCAGGAGGTTTGCCAGCTTCTGCCTGTCAGACGCGGCCTGGTTCAGCATGACGATGAACTCGGAGTTACTGAGCATCGTGCTGGCCTGAACGGAATCCAGCAGATATTCCACGTTCTGTGTGATGGCAGTCGGATAAGCGTTGCGCTTACGGAACTGACGCCATGCAGAATTGAAAAACTGAGCCGAGAACTCGTTCTCGAAGACAACGTGGAACTCGTCGATGAAGACATGAGTACGTTTGCCCTTCTTCCAGTTGAGCGTCACGCGGTTCAGCATTGTGTCGGTGATGACCAGAAGTCCGGTAGGCTTAAGCTGAGCTCCGAGACCGTGGATGTCGAACACGACCACGCGCTTGTCCAGGTCCACGTTGCTCTGATGACCGAAGATATCCAGCGAACCGGTGGTATAGAGCTCCAGAGACAGTGCGATCTGCTTGGCTTCAGGCTCCGGCTGCTCCAGCAGCATCTCACGAAGCGTGCAGAGCGTCGGAGTGGTGCCGGTCTCATAGGCGTCGCGGTAGACGTTGGCGATGCAGCGGTCGATGATGGACTTGTGCTGCGGGCCGACGCCCTTCTTGTCGATCTGCTCGATCAGAGACATGATGAACTCGGACTTGACCACGATCGGATTGTTCTCGCCGTAGCCGTCCACCATATACATGGCGTTGAGCCTATCCTTTCCTCCGGCAGATACGCGGATCACAGAGCCGATATCGCCCATAGCCTCCACAAGCGGCGCGTATTCGCCTTCAGGGTCGCAGATGAGGATGTCATCCTCCGTATTCAGGATCAGGAACGCGATCAGTTCCTTGACGCTGAAGGATTTACCGGAACCGGGAACGCCGAGAACGAAGGCCGACTGGTTCAGCAGATTCTCCTTGTTGCACATGATAAGGTTGTGCGAGATGGCGTTTTCTCCAAAGTAAACGCCGCCCTTATCCATTATCTCCTGCACCTTGAACGGGATGAAAACCGCGAGGCTCTCGGTAGTCAGTGTGCGGAAGGCGTTTATCCTGCGAGTTCCGATCGGCAGTACGGTATTAAGGCCGTCAAGCTGCTGGTATCTCAGTGTGGCGATCTGGCACATATGCTTTCTTGCCGTGGATTTGATCGCTTCCGTCATGCTCTGAAGCTCCTGCCAGGTATCCGCCGTGACCACCATCGTGATGACCGCAAAGAACATACGCTGGTCTCTGGTAGTCAGATCGTCCAGGAACTCCTTGGACTCTTTTCTCTGAAGCTCCATATCGTAAGGGACTACGGCGGAGAAGTTGTTGTTCTGGTTCTGCCTGCGCTGCCAGTTGGTGATATTGGTTTCCACGCCCAGAAGGCGGTTCTCGACCTCGCGGACGGCTTCATCCGTTGGCACCGGCAGAATATCGATGGAAAGCATCATATTGCCGCTGATCTCCGTGAGTTCAGCCACAAAGCTGTCCCTGATATAGCTGGCGTAGTCCTTCAGATAGAATACGCGGGCATAGCGGTCGCCGAGCTTCAGGTGATCCGTCTTGACCTCCACGTTGTCCGGGCAGATATAATCTTTGAAGTCATGACCGTGCCTGGCGGCAGTGCGGATATCGAAGGCGTAATCGCTGTCTTCGCCGCAGCGGTAGAAGTCATGAAGCGCACGGAGCCTTTCGTCGGAGTCCATCGGAGCGCATTTGGATCCCAGTGCCGCATAGTGGGCAACCAGATCCGTCTCCACTCTGGCGAAGTAGTTTCTGGCCTCCTCGATATTCTTCTTTCCGACAGTGACCGTCACGTACTTTTCCTGTACGATCCCGTTGGCGCCGGTTGCCTTGTCCAGAATGACCCTGTTGTACTCATCACGGTACATGTTCAGACCGTCGGACTTGGAATCCATCAGAACGGAATCCTCAAAGTCGGACTGCTTCATGTGATGGTTATTGACCGTGATCTTGGTGCAGGCCCCGCTGTCAAGGCCGTTCAGGACCTCCGAATAGGTGAGGAACATGCTTTCCTTGTCGCTGCGGCTGGCGACCAGGTAGTTGATATCCGTGAATTTCCAGCTCTTGGCATATTTGTTTCCCACGAGGAAGATTCCGTCGGTCCAGATCCTGCGGATGGGGATGATATCCTGGACCTTCTTCGGAACCGTATAACGCTCTCTGTCAGTCTTCAGCGTGTTACTGATCGATTTCATCATGGGCTTTATAGACCTCCTTTTCATGAGCGGCGATCAGATCCTTCATCGCCGCGTAGTAATAGTTTCCTGATTCGAATTTCAGCTGCTTAGGCTCCAGCATTTCGGATCTGAGCCAGGCCCAAAGGAACTTCTCCGCCGTCATTCCGTGATAGGTGATGAATCCCATCGCGGCAAACGGAGCCGCTCCGAGGATGCACATCCAGGAGACGGTCTCCGTGCCGAAGTAAGGCTTCAGCAGGAAGTACAGCGCGACCGCCACGCCCATCGCGGCGACAGAAAAAAAGAACTGTCTCATCGACAGTCCGAAAAACATGGATTCCGTATAGTTGCGGATCTCGCGGTTGATCTTTACTTCCATCGTTACCTCTCCATTTCTCTGCGGCGGTCAGGGTCGGCCGCCACAGTAAGCTCGTTTGTTTCCACATGAAAGCGGAAGACCTTGTTGCAGAGCCTGTCCTGAGGAGCAACCTGCGTTTCATTGATCTCCTTGACCATCTTCGCAAGCTCCATCGGCGTCATCTGTCCGTTGTCCGGCATGATGAGGACCTCGTGTACAGAGCTCGGAAGGACATAGTAATCTCTTCCGAACCGTTTCCCGATTTCGATATCCATTTCGGGATAAAAGAAAGCGGATGCTCCAAGTCTCCCTTTTCCAGTGGTCAGCACCATTACTCCGTCCTCCGGCGTACGGTCGCTTCGTAGGTAGTTCTCCGGCTCCTCTCCGAGGATCGGGCCCATCAGCATGTCCTGAATGGCGCATAGTTTCGCATCGTCGGAGGCGATGGAACCTTCCATTGCGTCAGCAAGCACCTTTTCGGCATCAACATCGGGCATGTTCTCAATAAGCCCTCTGGGAACATTGGCAATGCCGTCCTCGGCGATCTCTTCCGGAAGCTCCATATAGGCTACCAGCGCAAGACCGCAACCGACCGGCTCATAAACCGCGTTCTGCAGCGTTTCCGTGTTTCCTTTGATATCCATGACCCTGACTCGCAGTCTGTCCCGGATATCTTCATAGCTTTGTATCGTGTACGTATTCATAGTCATTCCTTCTTTCCATTAAAGTCCCATCATTTCTCTTACGATACGGTCCGCCATCTTAACGGAGCCGACAAGGATCAGCATGTTGAAGATGAGCTCTCCGATATAGCTCCAGACCATAGACGCCGCTGCTGCATTTGTATCAACGACCGGCGGGCTGGAAGCAAAGACAGAGAATATGATGCATGCCAGCACGATGATCGCGCCTTCAAGGCATACGCCCGCATAGCTTTTAAGAAAGCTCTTGCCCACATTCTGCGTGGGCTCCCCGGCAAAGGTGGACAGCGGTATCGGCGCAATCGCCGTATACATATACAGTTTGAAGAACCTGCCGTATACGCTGAGGATCATGACAAAGCTCAGCACCCAGACGAACAGGCTTCCGATAAGCGTCACGGCCCAAAGCGGGATGCTTTCAAAGAACCCGCAGTCCTCGATTGCGGTAACGACCTCCGCAGGCAGCACAGTAGTCGCGGACGAACCGAACCCGGCGGAGTTCATGATGGTGCTGATAACGCCCTGAATGACGCTCAGAAAGGCCATCATCAGTTCAAGGCCGTAGGTGACCACGCCTTTTGCAATGGCAAAGCGGATAAAGAGTTTGACTGCGTGTTCGGGCTTTTTCACTTCCGCGAAGCTGCCGCAGGTGCGCATCACACCTATAACGAAAAAGAGCACCAGCAGTGCGTATCCGATCGCCTGCAGCGCTCCGTGAATACTCGTGATCACTGACCAGACAGAGCCGCCCTTGAAGTTCTCGGGTGACTGGGTGATGATCATCCATATTTCAGCCAGTTTTTCGTTCCAGACTTCCAGGGCCCGTTCCAGATTCTGTACAATCCAGTTATCCGACATTCAAGCACCTCCTTTCGGGACGGCCTCATTTGCAGGGGCCGCCCCTTATTTTCCGGATAACAGATCAGCCGACGATCAGATTCAGGATCTCTTTCGCGAAGGTGATGATGACGCCGCCCGCGAGAGTCAGGAACCCGTTGGAACGCTGAGAAGGATCGTGGCTCTGGAAAGACATACCCACCTGAACGATGCCCCAGCCGAGGATGATAAGTCCGACGGCGCGGATGAGACCGAAGATGAAATCGCTGAGGTTGTTCACCACATTGATAGGATCATTCCCGGCCGCAAAAGCCGTGGTCCCGGTGATGACCACCAGGGTAAGAGCCAGGACGAGCGCAGTATAAATGCGGAAGCCCTTCTTAACCTTCGCTGGGGTCTCAAGACTGTTCTTGTTTTTTCTGCTCATTTTTCTTTTCCTCCATTTTTTTGAGTATTAGTTTTTCGAGCTCTTCCTCACTGAAGAAGAGATACTCGTCTTCACCGACAGGATCCGTCTGCGCCTTTTTGAGAAGGCCTTCATTGACCTCAAGCGTAGCGATACTGATCATATCCTCGCCGTGCCGGTACGGCTCGGAACCGCCATCCGTTGTGAACCTGACGTTGGGATGCTTTGTAATGTCATACTTCAGATCCTCGACCGGGCATTCACCGCGAATGAACAGCAAAGCATACTGGTTATCCAGCTTGCGAACCTCATCCGGCGTCATGAGCTCACGGCCCGTGATCTGCCAGTTCGTGGTATAGCTCCCGTTCCTGCCTCTGGCGCGGCCGTAGGTGTTGGTGTCGATCGTCTCTTTCCCGAGAAGCTTCGACACATATTCATGAGTGGATTGTTCATTGCCGCCGAGATACAGGAACTCGTCGCAGTTTCCCACGATGGATTCCCATTGCTTTTCAAACAGAGCCTTAAGCTGCGCAAGGTTCTGGATAATGATGCTGACGCTTATCTCACGCGAACGCATCGTGGAGAGCAGCTTGTCAAATTCGTCCGGCAGCGCGACGTTCGCGAACTCGTCCATACAGAAGTGGACGTGTACGGGAAGCCTGCCGCCGTGGATGATGTCCGCCTGGTAGTAGAGCTGCTGGAAGAGCTGCGTATAGAGCATTCCCACAAGGAAGTTGAACGAACTGTCGTTGTCCGGGATCACGGCGAAAATCGCCGTTTTCTTTTCTCCCAGACTCCACAGATCCATTTCATCGTTTTGGGTAATGCTTGCCAGACTTTCCAGATTGAACTTTTCCAATCGGGACATCAGCGTGATCTGGATCGACTTCAGGGTCTTTCCGGAACCAGAGTGATAGCTGCGGTAATACTTGAGGGCTATATGCTCCGGGTTTCGCATCTCAAGGCGTTCGAAGAGGACGTCCAGCGTGGACCGGTATGTTTCATCGTCCTCCCTGACCTCACCGGCACGGATCATATCCATTACCATCGGGAAGTTCTGTTCCTCAGGCGGCGCCTCGTAATGCAGATAAAAAATAAGGGCCAGGAGCAGCATCGTCGCTGCCTGGTCCCAGAAAGGATCCTGTGTTTGGGATCCTTTCGGAGTGGTGTTCTTGAACAGATTCGTCACCAGGCGCTGGATATCGTTGTCGTTTCTAAGGTAAACGAACGGATTGTAGCAGTGCGACCTGTCCATATTGACAAGATCCAGCACGCGGATCTCATATCCCTGCTTTTCCAGAAGGGCGCCAGTAGAGGCAAGTAATTCGCCTTTCGGGTCCAAAACGCAATAGCTCGTGTTGCAGTTCATGATGTTGGGCTTGGCAAAAAAACGGGTCTTGCCGGAACCCGATCCTCCGCATACAAGCGTGTTCAGGTTCCGCCTGTGCTTTCGTCCGTCAAGCCCGATGGATACGTTCTGGGTAAGGATCTTGTTTTCTGTTTTCGGCGTATCGGCGTATTTCCTGTTAATGCTTTCCGGCCTGCCCCATTTGGCCGAGCCGTGTTCCTCGCGCCTTCTGTAATTGCGGTCTGTAGAAAGATAGATGCCGACAGCAAATCCGTAAATCACAAGCAGCAGCAAAACCGCTTTGGGCGTGCTGCTGCACAGTGTGATATGAAACGGGTCGCTCATAGCTTCCCCGAAACCTTTTACGAATTCGAATATGCCTCCATCAATATACGGAGCGATCAGAAGTGCTATCCACACAACTGGAATAACGCCGAAGCAGTACAGAATGATGTTCTGCTTCGAGAGCTTATCGTGCCTCACGGTCAGCCTTTCTCTTTTCCTTTTGTGTCGGGGCATCAATGACCTTCAGTATGAGGTCGTCCACATCTTCCGTAGGCTTATCATCTCTTATCAGATCGTTGCGGAAATCAGCGAGTCCGCTGACCATCAGTCGCTGTTCAAAATCGTCCAGCGTTACGACTACTTTCTCATCCGGTGCCATTACAGTGCCTCCTCTCGTTCGGCCTTTTTCCGTACAGGGACAGGGATGTGTTCTGCCTCCGGCACGTTCTCGCGGATCCCTTCAGACGGCCTCTGTCTCTGCTCCTCCCGGATGCTGCGCAGTTCCTTTCTGACTGAGGGACGTGAATCCGGTTCTTCAGGCTCAGGGCCGCCCACGCCGTCTGGGGACCTTCTGTTCTCTGATAAAGGCTCGGACCGACGGGACTTCACAGTCCGGGCCGTGGTGGGGTTTTGATTTTCCGGCTGCTCAGCCGTGGGGTTGGGTTCATCCCTGACCACTTCTTCCAGAAACTGATTCAGCTTGTCGTCAACCGTCTGCACGCGTTCCGGCGCAGGAATATCCTCGCCAGTCTGCGCTTTTGCGTCCTTTGCTTTCTGGATTTCCGCTCTGACGGAACCCATATCTACAGTCGCAAGATTGAAACGCTCAAATATACGGTTGATCTTGCTGGCGTCCTCGGCGCGTACCATAATGTCCGTAAGCCCGTCTTTTGCGGTATTATCCTTCAGGACGCAGTAAAGCACGCCGTACCTTTTTGCCTCTTCGCAGAACTTCTTGAGTTCGCTGTCCTTTACGGCGAAAACCTTCAGCTCTTTTCCGCTCTTCAGCATGTTGGTAAGGCGGATTTTGCCGCTGGTTTTCTTCTGATCCCGCAGGACTGCATACAGCAGCACCGCAAGCCTTTCGGCCGCCTTGCCGCTGATCTTAGCCGCGACTTCCACGCCGTTGAGGCTCATCCTCACGACCTGTTCCGCCGCTTCCCCTGAGTAGTTCATCAGTCGATTCCTCCTTTACATTGGTTTCTTTATGCAGACTGTCATATTCAGCCTGCAGCTGCGCGGCGCGTTTCTCCACGCTGCCGCAGATTTCAATATTGTCTCTGAGTTTCCGGATCTTAGCGCTTATAACGGAAATCCGGCCCTTTACCGCCAGGATCTCGGCCTCGTCGCCTTTCCGGATGACGCGCTTCAGCTCGTTTTGCAGCTGATCCCGGTCCCGCTTGAGATATCCGATCTCTTCCTCGGCCCGATCCTGGTAGCTTTCCAGATCTTCATAGGTCTCAATGCTGTTTTCTCCGAGGAACCGGGTCTGAGCATCCAGCCTGTCCAGCTTCCGGATGTCCTCCCGCATAAAGTGCGATACCTTCTGCACGGAAGCAGGAAACCGGACAATGATATGAAGCTCGTAGCAGTAGAAGTAATACAGCCGGGCCAGTCCGCCTGCTTTGCATTTCGGCGGGTGGGAAGAACGGTACTTCCGGACAGTCTCCATCGTTTCCTCCGGGAACGGATCTTTTCTGTGGATATTCTCCAGAATCCGGTTGGATATCTCATCCAGCGAGTAGTCCTCACCGAGCCGGTCAAATCGGAAGAAACGTTCCGAGCCTTTCGGACGGAGCGACGGCCGCTGAAGTTCTTTGCCGGATGCGGCAAAAAGCTTCAGTTCGTAGCCCATTTCCTCCAGGGCGTCGTAGAACTCCGATTCCGTAAGAGAAGCCGCTATTGCCCGGTCGATATCCTCACGGATCCTGCTGCGGTAGGTTGGCTTGCCGTTTTTCTCAGCCTGCCATTCACCGTAGTTTTTCTTTTTGCCTTCCGGATGCTTCACAACGGATAGTCCGTATTCCCGGCACAGCCTGTCGGATACATCCCTCATCAGCTGGTAGTCTTCATTGGTCCGGTGATATTTGATCCCGTCCACGAAGGAGACCGTGTTCACCACGAAGTGGTTATGAATGTGATTCTTCTTGTCAAGGTGCGTGCAAACCAGGACCTGATAGCGCTCTCCCCAGACCTCCTGCGCAAGCCGGATGCCGATCTCATGAGCAAGCTCCGGCGTGACCTCGCCTTCGGCAAATGACTGGTACCCGTGATAGGCGATCGTTCCGTCCTCTTTGCCGTAGGCCTTTTTGACCCGGAGCATGTCGTCTCGCGCCGTTTCGGGAGTGCAGTGGATGCCCCAGACGAGCTGCCTCTGGTTGGTCGCTTCCTCGCGGCCTGCATAGGCGATCACGTCGCCGAGAGAATCCCTGTCGGCGCTCTCCGGGACTTTGATCACTTCCGGCTCCGTCGTCTTGTCCGGGTTCTCCGCGTAGAGAAGGACCTTTCCGATATATCCCTTGACTCTCCAGATGGATGTGGTTGCCATTACGAAAAAAACACCTCCATCAGCTTGCTCACCGTATCCCGCAACCATCTGACATTCTCCCAGTAAGAAGCCGTGTCCACGAAGCCTTTGGCATTCGCTTTCACAGCGATCTGATTCATGTTGTTGCTGATCTGCTGCAGGCTCCTCAGGACGTCGATCACATCTTTTGATGGTTTCTCCTTCAGCGGCATCCTGCGGATCAGAGCTCTCAGATAGGCTTCGCGGGAGACGCCCGCCTTCTGTACATCCCGGTTCAGCGCAGCCGCCTCGCTTTCCGTTAAGCGCAGGTCGATCTTGACCGTGCGTCTTGCCATAATTCCTCCTTTCAGCCGAGTGCAAGGGTTTGGGGCTACCCCAACAAGCTGCCTTTTGCCGTCAAAAGGCGATGCTTGCTGGTAAAATGCCGCAGACCCTTGCGACCTTCACCGCAGGCTACCTCGAAAGGTCGTGGACCTTCGGTTCATAAGGTTCGGCTCGTATCTCGCCGCCGATTCTGAAATAGTGTTCAGGGTTCCTGAACTGTTCCGTATAACGTTTGATCTGATCCTGGCTGAGGGAACCGAAGTTTTCGCCTCTGCAGTCGCAGATGAAGCACGGGCCGAAGATGATATCCATCATTCTTCCTTCCGGATCATAGACGGCTCTGCAGGGACTCATCCCGTTGAACTTACCCTCGTCGTTGCAGACGATGCAGACCTCCTCTTCAAAGGGATAGTAGGCTTCGATCATGCCGCCGACGGCCTTCTGCAGATCCGCAAGGGAGGTGCCGATCTCGGCGGTCCTTGCGACCTTACCGGGTTCCAGCATCACGACCGTGATCTTTTCGTTTTCCGGTTCCTTTACGTGCTCCGCGTCAAACAGGACCGGTTTGAAACCGATGCTGTCGCAGTAGTAAAAGCCGGGCTTGATATCATCCGTCTTTACGATCTCGACGACATCGGATACGGAAAGAGATCTGCCTTCGTATCCTTCCGGTTTTTCGGCATTGAAAATGCGGTAGATATCTTCAATGTCTGAAGCATCCACCGCACCGTCGAATACCTTGTCATAAAGCGCCGGATTGACGTCCGGACTGCCCTGATAGCGGGCCAGATTTCCGTAGGGTTCAAAGGCAACGCCGTCGTTGTCCCTGTCCAGATCGATCTGATAGATTCTGATATCCGTCATCTCTCCATTTCCTCCTTTTTTCTGATTCCGACTCTTGCCAAGAGTTCATCGTTCACGTCCTTGCAGCCGTAGGCAGGCGGTTCGTCCAGGACAGTGTATTTTTCGTCCAAACCGCCGATAATCCCGGACGCAGCGCCGCGCCCCACTTCGTCATTGTCCAGATGAAGATGGACCGTACTGATACCGGGATGATCCTCCAGATACTGCTGCAGCGCTACAGGCACGACGTTCTCACGCTTGGTCTTAAAGACTCCGGCAAGAGAAAGGAGCGCGTCCCGTTTCCAGTCGCGCCCCTCGTAAAGCTCCAGCGTGGCATAACTCAAAAGATCGATTGCGGCCTCAAAAAGATGGACGTGTTCCGCGTCAGGGGTTGCCGTGATCGAAAATGAGAAGTGCTTGTCACTGCCAGTGACTTCACTTTTGTACCTGGACTGTGTGCCGCGCATGGCGGCATACCTTGCGATGCCGTTTTTGTCATATCCGACGAAAACAGCGTTGTGGTATCCGGCCGACTCAAACAGAAGACTGTGCTCGATGCAGTAATCGATGATGACCGGATGAATCCCACGGCTTTTCAGATAGCGCTTGGCCTGGTACGGATACTTTTCAAGCTCCGGCATCAGGAGCTTTCTCGGTTCCTTTTTCACAGACTCCTTCTTGAGAGGAACCGGTGTGATGGCACCGGGGCCGACAACCGCTTCAACCGCCTCCGGAAACGTATAATTTCTGACCTTGATCAGGTAATCCAGGGCGTTATAACCGCCGATCTCTCTGGAAAACCAGTGCCATTTCCCGTTGCTGATCTTCAGTGAATCGTGGTCGCGGGTACAGTAGTTGTTCCCGGAAAGGCGTACCAGGTTTCCGGGTTCGTTTGCCTGCAAATAAGAAAGCAGGTCCACCTGGCGGGCCTGCTGCAGTACTTCGGGTTCAATATAGGGCATGTGTTTTCTCCTTATCTTGCTTCATCGCGGCTTCTATTCTGCGGCTTCAGCGGTTTGAAATCCAGATCTTCCAGAACAGCGCAGTACTCCGTGCAGGGAAGATCGAAAACGTCGTGCTCCCTCATGGAATAGAACTGTCTGTCCGGGCCCAGTATGATATGATCCAGCACTGACATGCCAAGCATTTCGTAAGCCTTGATCATGCGGTCCGTTATTTTGATATCTTCCACCGAAGGCCTGAGATTTCCGGACGGATGATTATGGAAGAGCATGACCGCAGCGGCGTTCGACAGGATCGACGCCTTAAGCGCTTCTCTGGGGACAGCAATAGATCCGTTGATCGTGCCGATACTCATGATATTCATGTTGATCGGTTTGCCGTCGGTCCTCAGATTCACCAGGATCATCAGCTCACGGTCGAAATCACTGAGATACTCTCCTAGGATGTTCACAGCGCTTTCGGGTCCGGTTATAGGCTCTTTTGAGATCAGCGGAGGCTCCTTGACCATCCGGATCGATACCTGATCCATCTCATACTGCATCGTCATCGCCGTCCGTTTCTTCTGTTTCGTCTTCCAGCGGTACGACGTGGATCTCGCCGTCCTCAAGGGAATCCAGCAGCTTCTCGAAATACTGCTTCAGTCTGTTCTTTTCGTCTGTTGTCATAAAAACTCCTTTCCAAAGAAAAAGCCGCGAAGCTTTGACATCAGTCTCAACCTCGCGGCCCTGTTTTTGTATGCGTTTATTTGGTTATCATAAGGATCAGCTCGTTGATATCCTCCGTTGGCTTTCCCGCGTTCATGACTTTGTTTCTGAAATTCATCAGAGCCTTAAGCAGCAGGCGCACTTCCGAAGCATTCAGTTCAACGATCCTTTTCTCCTGTTTCTTCCTGAACATTGCTTTCACCTGGCCTTTTTTCTTCATCCTACAGAAACAAGACAGGTGCTGCAAATGTGCGATTTTACCGTTCCATCTCCCGCTGTCTGACCTTTACCTCCATAACCGAGCCGCAGGCCTTTTCATACTCCTTGTCGGTAATGAGTCCGGCCTTGTAGTCCATATAGTTGGCGGCTGCCTGAGCATCCTTGATGGCTTTGACCAGCGTTTCCGGTTTCTCACGGATCGCCTGGATCCAGGACTGAACATAGGCCTTGTGATTATCGATGTGCTGCGGGGTTGCTTCTGTCTGAAGCTCCGCACCCATAAAGCAGGAGCACATCTCAGCCACCAGTTCCTCGTAGGCGTACTGTTCGGTTCCGAAGAACGCACCCTGAGGGCGATTCAGTCTTGCAGGATGTCCGGTACTGTGGGAGAGCTCATGGAGCGCTGTGGCGTTGAAGGCGTATTCGTTCTCAAAAGATCCCGGCGCAGGCAGATGGATCTTGTCCTGCGTCGGGGAGTAATAAGCCTGGTCGCCGCCGTCCGTCAGGATCTCCACGCCCATACCCTCAGAGAGCTTCCTGATCAGGTCATCCTGAGAGACATCAGGATTGTCAGTGATCTCGATCTCCGGCATACCTTCGATGTCATTGGCGTTGAAAACAGCCGTATAACGGGTGGAGAGCGTGAATTCCTTTTCGCTTCTCCCGTCCGCCAGCTCCTGACGGTACTGTTCCCAGGTGAGAGCCTTCTTTTCAGCGTTGTCGTAGGGATACCAGTACTCCACATAGGTGGCCTTGGAGCCCTTCTTCAGATGCCACTTTTCATTCGGATGGTATTTGCCGTCATTGTCCATGATCTGGATCATAGTCACCCAGCGTGGATCATCATAGCCCTTCATCATAGAGACCAGGGAAAGCCAGAAAGCGTTGCAGCCTCTGTAATTGGCTTTGGTGATCCCGTTGTGTGGAGCGCTGCCGCCGACGCCGCGCCATTCTTTTCGCCATTCAAGCCCCTTTTCTTCCAGAATGCCCGCGAAGGCGTTGGCAAGCTCCGCGCGATATTCCTCTTTATTCATCGGCCTGCTCATCGTCGATCACCTCCCATTCCTCTGGAGTAAGGGTATCTTCATCAATAAAAATGATTTCCTTCTTCATCTCGCGTCGTTCCTTTCCTTGTGACTCAGAACCGGTTCCTTCAGCGCTTCAGGGTTCAGGCAATACTTTTCAAGCGCAGCCGGATCGAACTCATATTCCGAATACAGACAGAATCCGCTGCGGGCAACTCTTCCGGTCCTTTTTCCCAGACCGTAATCGGAGATAAGCCGTTCGGACTCGGGCAAGTTGTTGGTGTCCACAAATGCGCAGTACTTATCTGTCCCGAAGCCCGGCAGATTTACCGTAAGATCCGCATACGGTTCCAGTCCATTGTTTTCATTAGCCTCATAAAGCCCGATAAAGAGACCGTTGCCGTAAGAGTAGCGTCCGATTTCAATACAGATGTTATGGATGCTGCCCCAATCCTCAAGCTGCAGGAATTCAGGCATTACAGCTCACCGCCGTTCATCCGGACAGTGATACGGACCGTCATGACCGGTTCAGGAAACTTTGCAAACATGAGGCCGGTCCTCGCATCCGAAACGCCTGTCATCAGATCGTTCAGTCTTCCAACAGTAGAATTGATCTCCTTCTGATTCTCAGCGTAGTAATAACCCATATCTCCGCTGCAGATCGGATAACCTTCCTTGCGAAGGGCGCTGATCTTACGTCTTACCGCTCTGTCATCCAGCGAAAACAGCTGTTCCAGCTCCGCGCTGTGAACGGCATTTCTCTTTCCGGTATGATGCCTTTTCAGGCAGTCGAGAATAGCGCTCTTTTTGTCTTTTGCGTGCGGTTTGGCGCTGTAGTTCTCACAAATCGGACATACCATTCTGCCTTCAGGCACATAGTTGCCGCACATAACACAAGTATCGATCATACTCTTTCACCTCGATTTCTTTCGGATTTTCTTGCCTCAACTTCAATATCGCAGTCCCGCCATTCGACGGTTCCCTCATAGTACCTGCCGTACGCGATCTCCTCGGCCTGTTCCTTGGAATTGGCCTCAACCTCGACGGTCGCATAACTGGTATCCTTGATGTCCACAAGATATTTCATCTGGCGTCACCTCTGTCCTTAGGTGCGATCCTGTGAAAAGAATCCTCGCCGGGAACCAGACCCAACTGCCTTCCGTTATCAAAGGCGCAGTGTACGGTTCCGATATCATCCACATGGATCACGGTCCCTTTCGTCCCGGATTCAATGGGACGGGGGTCGTCTCCCATGCTGTCAAGCACGATACGGGTCCCTTCCGGAAACCTGCGCTTTATGCTTTCAACATAGTCTCTGTCGTTAAACATATTGCCTCCTCAAACAGTGCGGGCGGCACCGTTAATGATGCCGCCCGTATCCTCATTCTTACTTGTTTTTCTTTTCGCGGATCTTCAGGAAGATGAGTCCCGCGATGATGAACACCACCAGGCAGATCCCGATAATCATCTTAGCGTTCATGCTTGCCGCCCTCCTTTTTCTTTCTGAATGTGAAGAACGCTGCGGTCGCGGCTCCAAGAAGTGATACTCCCGCAAGCGCTGCCCACAGCGTCATATTGGTGCTGTCGCCGGTCTTCGGAATGTCCGTAACAGGTTTCAGCTCGTTATTGAACTTTGCAACGACAGTTTTCTCAGCGTGTACGGTCACCGTCACATCAGGCGGCAGGATATAGCGCTCATTAGCCTCGTTCGAGACCTCGGAGATCACATAGTCGCCGACCCTGAGCCCGTCGATCCTGATTTCTCCGTTTTCATCCGTCACATAGTCCTGTGAGAACGCGTTCCCGGTAATATCAGAACCCGTAACTCGGAAGGTGAAGCCTGCAAGCACACCGTCCTCGGAAGTCTTCTCAATACGGATGCTTCCGGTCTGGGCATTATTGACAAATCCCTTTCCGGCCTCGTTCTCTACGACGACGGTCACGCCGTCTTCTCTGATCGAGAAGCTGTATGTGTTGGTATCAAGGTAGAAACCTTCCGGCGCAACGGTTTCCGTCAGCGTGTAATCTCCGTATTCGAGCCCGTCCATTTCATAAACGCCGTCGGACAGCTCTTCCATCGTGCCGAGCAGTGTATCTCCGGAATAGACCTCGAAGACCGCGCCGCTCAGGTGATGGTCAGGATAATCCTTGTCCACCTTTGTCAGCTGAACATTGCCATGAATACGGGTATTTGTGAGCTCGATCTCTACCACGGCACCATCCTCATCGATCTGAACGGTGTACGGAGTCCCGTCCAGAACATAACCTTCAGGCGCCTCGATCTCTCGAACGACATATTCACCGTAAGGGATATAACTGAAGCAGAAGCTGCCGTCCTCATCGGAAACGGTTATCATGACGGGCAGCGTCCCGGTTGTGGTGAAAAGTCCGATCTTCGCTCCGGCAAGTCCGGTGCCGTTGTCATCCTTTTTCAGACCGGTGACCTCACCGTAGATCAGGTCGTTGGTGATGCTTTCTCCCTTTACCAGCAGACTCACGACACTGATGTCCTGCCCCAGATATCCAAAGATCACGGGGTATTTCTCATCCGAGAGGATATAGTGGCAGTCGGTGCTGAGTTCCTGTACGTAGTAGCTTCCGAAGGGAAGATCCGTATTCAGCACAGCTTTGCCGTTGCTGTCCAGCGACATGACTTCGATCAGTCCGCTTTCAGGGATCACGGAACCGTCGCAGGCAGTGATATCCTCTGCGGCATAGAATCCGAAAGTAACAGCAGACAGTTCATCGTTCATGCCGATATTGAAGGCTTTGTTCTGCTCAAGGACCTTGGTGAGACTGATCTCGGCTTTCTGACGGTCATTCATGAAACTGACTGCCGTATCCGTGATTTCGATCTCCTGTCCGGCGTAGACCAGCTCTGCGGAGTAAACCGCATCGTTTATGACCATGCCGTATGGAGCCTCAGTCTCGCGGACCTCGTATTTGCCGAGGTAAAGCAGGCCACTTTCTGCAATGCCATCTGAGCCGGTGGTCACCGTATCAACAACATCGCCCGCGCTGCAGCGAAGTGTCCCATCGGGAGTATAAATATCTTCAGCGGCAACGATTTCGTACACGGCGCCTTCAAGTCCCTGCACTTCATAGACCGGCTGCCAGATACCGTTTGTCTCGATGACGGACGAAAACACCTCGCCGGACTTGGAGACTCTGATTACGCCCTTTTGAGGCATATTGGAGAAGCGGACCTCCACAACGGTGACACTGCTTTCCTCGCTGGAGTTATCTTCGGTCACGTCAAAGGATACGGCCTCATTGCTCAGCACGTACCCGTAAGGCGCAGAGACTTCGACAAGGCTGTAGCCCTTGCCGTACTCCAGCTTTTCCGGAGTGATCAGCATGCCTTCTTCATTGGTGAAGAAGGTATCGACTGTGGTAACGGACGGATACGTGAAGGTCATTGTGACCGGCGACCCATCGGGACGGTAGATCTTAAAACCTGCGCCTGCGTAAGGAATGGTTTTGCCGGTCTCGGCGTCAACCTTGAAGATCTTGATATAGGATCTGAAGTTTGCGTTGTTGATGAGATATCTGTAAGTCTGCCCGTTCTGAGCGATGAACACATCAAAGTCCTTCATCATCTCGCGGCCTTCCCAGCCGGATACCTGATGGACTGTATAAATGCCGTAAGGCAGGTCCTTGCTCTGGGCAAATCCGTTTTCATCACAGACCAGGATATCCTTTTCCGAATCTTTTGCCGCATCATAGCTGCCGGATGCTTTGAGATAGATCTGGAAGGATGCTCCTTCCTCAGGAGTCTCGATCTGGGTCTCGCCGTCATCGGTGTGCTTGATAACAGCAATATTGCCCTTTATGACGCGCTCCGTCACATCAACAGCAGGCGCGTTATTGAGCTCGATGCTGTAACTCCCGGCCTCAGCGCCTACTGAATAGACTGCAGAATCAAGCAGATATCCTTCGGATGGCGTGATCTCACGGATGGTCCAGTCATTGCCGCAGACATAATAGCCTGTCGTGAACTGGCCGTTTTCGTCTGTATAATAGACATCCATGAGCTGACCGTCTTTGTAGATCCCGTAAGCAGCTCCCGCCAGAGAAGCATCTCCCTGCGCCGTGCCGGTCGCGCTGTCGGATTTGGTAACGGTAACGCAGAATTTCTTCAGGATGTTGGAAAAGCTCTTTTCGGTTACCTTGTTCCATTCGACGGCTGCACTCTGACTGTCAGGGATCACATACCTGACTGCGGTATCGACTTCTTCCAGCGTATAGCCGGAGCCGATAAGCACATCCTCAAAGACCGCAACACCGGATGCGTCTGTCAGTGCGTATTCATCGACCGCAAGGCCACTGAGAGACGTTCCGTAAAGGTGGAACCTGACGCCTTCGGTGAGACCGTCCTCGGAGGTTTTTGTGACCTTAAGGCTTCCGCGTCTCAGGACGTTGTTAAAGGAGACTGTGGAGGTCTGACCGCTTACAACAGTCACGCGGCGCGTTTCCTGTGGTTCATATCTGTCATAGCCCTGCTCGGTCACAGTATAGGTACCGGGCATGAGGTTCTCGACAAGGATCTCGCCGTTCGCGTCAGTAGTAACGGTCTGATTTACGCCGTCACCGACAACGGTGAAGGTGAGTCCGGCCACAATACCGTCCTCGGAAGTCTTGACGATCCTGGCGGATCCGTAGCTTACCTTTGCCTTCAGGAACGCCTTGACAGGATCGCTTACGGTAGCGGAGTATGTCACGGTATCCTGGACGCCGCTGGAAAAATGCTTTCCGTCGCTCCAGACGATCACGCCAGAGCGGTTCTGGTTCTTTGTCGCGGTGATCGTAACCGTATCGGAAGGCGCGGCTGCGGCCGTAATGATCAGCTTGTTTCCGCTGACGGTAAAGCTTAGCCCGGTCACGTTGGCTGTGAAGCTGAATTTTGAAAGCACATTGTTTGTATCCGTCAGCGTCGCGGTGTACTCGCTTCCGTTCCATTCAAGCTCGATCTCCTGCGCCTTGCCGGAGCTCTTTGCCATAAAGCTCGGAAGTTTTGTATGGCTCTGCACGCTGGCCGCCATGGAGTCGTAGTAGGCGAAAATCCTGCTGTACAACGGATGGTTGGTGCTGATAACGGATCTGACCGTATCCTTGCCTCCGGTAGATACACGGTTGAAATCAGCGTCTCTTTCACCTACGATCGTCTCCCAGACAAGCAGCTGTGTGGCAATGGCATGCGCCATCTTATCCGCGTCAGCCGCGTTCTGGGATCTCCAAGCCGTCGAAAGGTCGCCCTGATAGCCGTACTGCATGATTCGGCCCAGAAGCAGCTTGATGTCATCCGGCTGGATCGTACCGTTCAGGTTGCTGGGGTAATTGTCCCAGAAATTTTCATCGAACCGCGTGTAGGTATCGCCAACATTCCGTTCGATGCCTGGCTCGATGCAATAGCAGATCTTCCCGTTGTACGAATCCATACTGTGCAGTGTGGTGTAGATGGAAGAGCCGGTATGCCAGCCGTTCATATAGCTTTTTGCGGTATGTCCCCATGTGTTCGTGTCATATACCTGCACGGCATCCCCGTCTCTGGGAAAGGAGACCATATACGACGTTGCCGTCTGCGAGGCTGCGAAGGCAACATTTGCGCCCATACCCATGAGCGCGGTAAAGCACATCAGGAATGCAAGCAGTCCCGACATGCCTCTTTTTAGGATCTTTTTCATTCAATTTCCTCCTTCAAGGCATGAAAAAAGCACCGCACAGCTGCGATGCTCTCTTCGAAATTTGTATTCAGTTTTTATGCGTATCCGATGTAGATCAGATACATGTTCGTTCCGACCGTTTCGTACCAGATCCAGACCGCCGTGATATCTTCATCTCTGGCGTACCGGCTGAGCCTGGCGGTGATGTCCCGTTCCAGGTAGATGCAGTCCGGATTTGCTGTGATCGGGTTGTCCCAGCAGTCCACGGCTGAAGAATCAAGCTCCAGCCCAAGGCCGGTCGCCGTATTTCTTGCGTAGCTGATCCAACTGCCGATGTCAAAGGCCGGTTCGGGATCTGTTTCCGGCTCGGACTTTGATTCCTTTTCCGATTCTGGTTCAGACGCAGGATCCGATTCGTCCTCAGACGCCTTCGGAGGCGGATCCACCGGCTGTTCCTGCTCAGGCTCTTCTTCCGATTCGCTTTCGGTTACCGGCTCCTGTTCAGCGTCATGTGTTTCCTGAAATTCTTCATCCTTGTGGGATCCTTTCGGTGCCGGATCTTTCTGGTTTGTCACCGGCTGAGAAGAAATGCCTGCAGCATCAGTCTTTCCGTCATCCGGCTGCTTGTTCTCAGCGGTTACAGTCCTTTCGTCAGCACCCGTTTCCGGGGCTTTGCTGTCATCCTCCTTGGTGTTCTCCCTGACTTCCTGAAAAGCTGCCTCAGCTGCAGCGCTGAGCTTGTCCGAATCCTCTTCAACTGCCGCAGACGGCGGTGCATTGCTTCCTGAAAAAGGAATATCTGCACCTGCTCCGCATCCGTTCAGCATGAGAAGAATCAGCAGCAGAACGATAAACTGTATTCTCTTCATGGCTATAGCCTCCTTCGGCACAAGTGTATGGATCACTGACTGAAGAAGCAATTGTATAAGATTCGTTCTTTCAGGTAGTAACAGGAAGTTAAACATAGGGGGAGTGTGAGGGGGGAAGCGGTGATGCCGTTTCCGGAGATGGTCTTGGACTTATCTGGCGTCGTCTCTCTGCCGCTCCAGATGACGGTGATAGTACTCCAGCGCCTTCAGTATGAATTCGCCTGTTTTGTCATAGGGGACACTGGACGGGATATACCGCTTGGCGTCCTCGTAGCGGATGTTGATTTTCTCCTTCTGGTTCGGCTTTTCCTCGCACATGATGGACTCGATGACTTCCGGCGTGAGTTTGCCTTCACCGGAGAAGCTCCGCATCTTGATAGCCTGCGCATGTGACGGCGTGGCCATAGCAAGATCCATCGCCTCCACCAGATCCATTTGCTCGATGTCGTTCAGGTACGAAAGCTCTACAGCAGGACGCAGCGCGATCTTGCCGTCATCTACCATCTGAAGGATTTCAGGGACGAGGTAGGTTAGGCGGATATAGCGACGAACCTGATCTTTGCTCTCGCCAACTTGTTCTCCAAGTTCCTCGTTGGATCTGCCGCCAGGTGACTTCGGCGCCAGTGGCGACGAAGTTAGATCTGTTCGCTGTCCTTGTCTCTTCATCGCTTCCAACCTCATCTTGTACGAAAAAGCCTTCTCGCTTGGCAGGATCACAGATCGCTGAAGATTTGATTCCACCATGAGAATAATGGCTTCATCTCTCGTCAGTTCCTTGATCTCCGCCGGGATGTTTTTAAGACCTGCCAGCTCACAGGCCTTACGCCTTCTGTGTCCGGATACGATTTCGTACCTGCCGTCATTTTTCTTCCGGAGCGTGATCGGTGTGATAATACCACGCTCCTTTACGCTTTCGACAAGCTGATCCATATCCTCGTCCAGGCGGACCTGAAACGGATGATCCGGAAAGTCATCGATCTCTGAAAGCGGGATGTCATAGATCTTGGGGAGCCTGTTTTCGGCACGCTCCTGATCATTCATGAAAAGCTCATCGTATCCAGTCATGCCCAGATCGATTTTTGGCCGCTCTTTCAATGCTTTCCACCTCCTTTGTCAGATCCTCGTATGCCGCAGCAACCTTTCCGTTTTTATCGTGGGAGAAAATGCTCTCACCGGTAAGGCTGCATTCCGCCGCACGAACCGAATGCGGAATCTCAGTCTCAAACACTCTGATTCTCTGACCGATACCGCTGCGCAGGGCATCAATGATGTCCCTGGCATTGTTTGTGCGGCTGTCCACCATCGTCAGCAAGATGCCGTCCACCTTCAGGTCCGGATTGATAGAGCGCTTCACCTTGGATATGGAATGAAGCAGCAGATTAAGGCCCTTGGTAGACAGGAAGCTCGGCTGAGACGGTATGATCACGCTGTCTGCGGCGACCAGCGCGTTGATCGTCATCATTCCCAGAGAAGGCATGCAGTCGATGAGGATATAGTCGTAGTTTTTTCTGACCGTATCCACGTAATTCTTCAGAACATACTCGCGGCTCATGATATTGAAGAGCATGGTTTCCATTCCAGACAGTTCAATATTTGAGGGGAGCAGATCCACGCCTTCATCATGGTGCAGGATCCCGGCGTCTTCAGCTACGTCCTTATCATTGATGACGGAACTCATAACAGTGGCAAGCGAAACATCCAGGTCATCGGGATTCTTGACTCCGAGACTGACGGTCAGGCTGCCTTGCGGGTCCGCATCGATCAGAAGGACTTTATATCCGCTGTTTACCAGACCCACGCCGAGATTCACGGCCGTGGTTGTCTTTCCGACTCCGCCTTTCTGATTTGTGATGGCGATCACATGACAGTTGTCCATAGGGGATTCCTCCTTTCCTTATTTAGCCGGACATCTCCGGCATGTAAGGACCGCAGTATTTGTTCTCAACACCCCCTGCGGTAAAAGCTATGTAAGCTTGTAGGGAAATCATCAGGCGGCCGTGTGCTTCACGGCCTCATAGGAGTCTCACCTCTGCCGGGTTTTCCGCCAGCTCCGTAGAGAAGTATCATTATCCTCAGACCTGTCATCGCCCGGAGAGGAGCAGTCTCTCCTTTGCGGCACTGGATTCTCGCAGTCCCTTGCGGGGCCCCGCGTACATGCCGTGCGGCTCATCAGTCTGATTAACGTACCTGATGATTTGTATATTCAGTTGTCAAGGAGCACCGAAGCGGTAACTCCTTGTCGGGAGGAGAACCCCTTCACTATACTTGGACAAAGGAGTGCCGTTTTGGGGGGTGTTTTTATAGAAAACTGAAAAAATATTTTTGCAGTGCCTTTTGAAGGGCTGTCTATGGCATATTTTTCGTGCAACCAAAACGAATAAAAGCCAGCTTATTCACGAGGAAATAAGCTGGCTTTCAGCACCGAAATCGTCTTCAATTTTGGTCAAAAGTGGCTGTCTGAATTACATCATTCAAAACAGCCTGTTTGCAACCGCCGGAGCGGCTCCAGTTGCAAATTGGTTTCACAAGAAGCGGAAAATTATTCTTTTTTCCTTTCAGTGGCTTATTGAAGTGCCAAAAGTGCCTGTATTCAGCGGCTTTTCAGCCTTCATCCCTGAAACTGTTTTGCAACAATAAGCAGTTGGACTCTATTCCCACTCGATTGTAGCTGAAGGCTTTGGTGTAAAGTCATATAGAACTCTGTTAACACCTTTAACTTCAGTTGTTATTCTTGCAACCAATGTTTGCATAAGATCAAAAGGTATGTTTTCAACTGTTGCTGTCATAGCGTCTTTTGTGTTAACAGCCCTTATTACAACAGCCCAGTCATATGTTCTTTCATCGTTTTTTATACCTGTTGATTTAAAATCCGGAACAATGGTGAAATACTGCCAAACTTTATCTGCAAGACCGGATTTTGCAAATTCCTCGCGCAGTATTGCATCGGATTCTCTTACAGCTGTCAGACGTTCTCTTGTTATTGCACCGGGGCATCTTACTCCGAGTCCCGGTCCCGGGAATGGCTGACGATATACCATTGAATCAGGAAGTCCGAGTTGTTTTCCTACCTGTCTTACTTCATCCTTAAATAAGATTTTTATAGGCTCAACTAATTCAAAATTCATATCATCCGGAAGTCCGCCTGCATTGTGGTGAGCTTTAATTCCTTTTTCGCTTTCAAGTATGTCAGGCCAGATTGTACCTTGAGCAAGGAATTCTATGTCATTAAGTTTTCTTGCTTCTTCAGCAAATACATCTATAAATTCTCCACCAATAATCTTTCTCTTCTGTTCAGGATCTGTTACACCTGCAAGTTTATCGAGAAATCTGTCAGTCGCATCAACATAAATCAAATTAGCGTTCATTTGATTTCTGAAAACTTCTATAACCTGTTCCGGTTCACCTTTTCTGAGAAGTCCGTGATTAACATGAACACATGTAAGCTGATTACCGATTGCTTTAATTAAAAGCGCAGCAACAACTGATGAGTCTACTCCGCCTGATAAAGCGAGCAGTACTTTTTTGTCTCCGACCTGTTCTTTTACTAGTGCAATCTGCTCATCAATAAAGCTTTGGGCAAGTTCTGCATTGGTAATTCGCTCCATATTGTCCGGTCTTCTAATTTCTTTCATTTTTTATCCTCCGTTATATATATTATTGTATATTTGTTATTTGAAAAGGCCCATATTAAGGGCCTTTTGCTTTACTTAACGCTGAAAAGAATGTCTGCATATGAAGGATACGGCCAGTATTTCTTGGCTGTAATCTCTTCTGAAGAGTCAACTACTTTTCTGAGTTCTGCCATAATCGAAAGAATCTCATCGCGTATATATGCGGATTCCTTTATTACATCGTCTGTAAGAACTGATAATTTTGACAGTGCAGATTCCAAATCAGCAGTCAGATCATAAATTTTGTCTGTATAGTCAGATAAAATATTAAGTGTGTCCTGCTCATATTTGCATTTTAATTTTGCATTTGCTGATTTCTTTAAGTTAATGCTGTTTGCAAGATCTGCAGAGAATGTCTCTATGGCAGGGAGTATATTTCTCTTTGTCATACGAAGCATAGTGTTTACTTCGATAATTAAAGTGTTGCAATAGTTTTCAAGCAGACTGTCCCGTCTGGATTTAATTTCTGCTTCTGTAAATATTCCGTGTGAAGTGAGCATATCAACGTTCTTTTTATCTGTATAATGCGGAAGAGCATCTGCTGTTGTCCGCAGATTAAGAAGGCCACGCATTTCAGTTGCTTCCTTTATCCATGCATCATCATAGCCGTTGCCGTTAAAGATTATCTTTCTATGATCCTTAATAGTTTTCCTTATCATGTTATGAAGGTCAGTCTCAAAATCTTTAGAATTTTCAAGTCTGTCTGCATATATCTTTAAGGATTCTGCCACAGAAGCATTGAGCATGATGTTGCAACATGCAACACTGTCTGCAGAACCGAGCATTCTGAACTCAAACTTGTTGCCGGTGAATGCAAACGGAGATGTTCTGTTGCGGTCGGTTGTATCACGGCTGAACTTTGGAAGAACATCCACACCGAGCTTCATTATTGATTTTTCAGTGCCTGCATATGGCTTGTCTTTTTCTATCGCTTCAAGAACGGCATCAAGCTCATCACCTAAGAACATGGATATAACGGCTGGAGGTGCTTCATGAGCCCCCAGTCTGTGATCATTACCTGCAGATGCAACAGAAATTCTTAATAAATCCTGGTAATCATCCACAGCCTTGATTACTGCACAAAGGAAAAGAAGAAATTGTGCATTCTCGTCCGGTGTCTCTCCGGGTGAGAGAAGGTTTATGCCCGTATCAGTAGATATTGACCAGTTGTTATGTTTGCCGCTTCCGTTTATGCCTTCAAATGGCTTTTCATGAAGGAGACATACAAGTCCGTGACGCGAAGCAACCTGTTTCATGATTTCCATGGTTAATTGGTTGTTGTCAACGGCAATGTTTGTTGTTGTATAAATCGGGGCAAGTTCATGCTGTGCTGGAGCAACTTCATTATGTTCTGTTTTTGCAAGAATACCGAGCTTCCATAGTTCTTCGTCAAGATCGTCCATGAATGCTGCAACTTTTGGCTTTATTGCACCAAAATAGTGGTCATTCATTTCCTGGCCTTTGGGTGGCTTTGCACCGAAAAGTGTACGACCGGTATATATGAGATCGGGACGACAATCATACATTTCTTTGGTAATCAGGAAATATTCCTGCTCTGAACCTACTGAAGATGTGACATGCTTTGTCTTTGTATTACCAAATAACTTAAGTATTCTGAGAGCCTGTTTGTTAAGTGCTTCCATTGAACGGAGAAGAGGAGTCTTTTTGTCAAGTGATTCTCCTGTGTATGAACAAAAGGCTGTCGGTATGCAAAGTGTTTTGCCCTTTATAAAGGCATAGGAGGTCGGATCCCAGGCTGTATATCCTCTTGCTTCAAATGTAGCTCTGAGTCCTCCGCTTGGGAAAGATGATGCATCAGGTTCGCCTTTAATAAGTTCCTTGCCGGAGAATTCCATCAATACTCCGCCGTCAGGTGAGGGAGTTATGAAACTGTCATGCTTTTCGGCAGTTACACCGGTAAGAGGCTGGAACCAATGAGTATAATGGGTTGCACCTTTGGAAAGTGCCCATTCTTTCATTGATGACGCAACGGCATTAGCCATGCTTGAATCCAAAACTGCACCTTGGTCTATAGTCTTTTTCAAAGATTTATATACTTCAGGCGACAGATAGTCTTTCATGGCACGGTCGTCAAATACCAGTGAACCAAAATAATCAGATACTGTTTTCATCTTATTCTCTCCCGAATAAAAATTGAATTTAATCATACATATTTATTACTAAAATTTTACTTTATATATTTAAAATTGTCAATTAAAGTCTGTGTAGAATATAGCGCCCCATGCCATAAATCTATTGTTGATTTTCACTAATTACAAATGATTTTGGAGCCTTAGAATCTTAGCTATGTGCAGTTGACTTATATCAACCAAAAATATATAATATTAATTTAAATGGGAGGGTTTAAGCTAAAAGCTCTTAACTCTTTCAAAAAGAAAATTTTTCATGGAAAAGGTGGATTTATGAGAAGTTTTGACCGCAAAATTGTTCTTGAAGACGGAAGTGAATATTTAGGCTACAGCTTTGGCTCCCTGAATGACAAGGTTTGTGAGATAGTCTTTAACACTTCCATGGTCGGTTATCAGGAAATAGTTTCCGACCCGTCATATACAGACCAGATGGTAGTTATGACATACCCGCTCATAGGAAATTACGGTATTACCGATGATGACTATGAGTGTAAAAATCCGAGTATCGGCGCTCTTGTTGTACGTGATTACAACGATATGCCGTCAAATTTCAGATACACAAAAACTTTATCTGAACTTCTTGAAGAATATGATATACCAGGTATTTCAGGTGTAGATACAAGAAAACTCACAAGAAGTATAAGAGATATAGGTTCAAGACGTGCCGTTATAACATCGGCTGATACCAGTCTCCAGGAGGCTCTTCAGATTATTAAGGATACTCCTGTGCCTCATGATCAGGTATCAAGAGTAAGCTGTACAAAAAGATGGTATTCACGTACTTCAAACCATATGTTTAACGTCGTAGCCATAGATTGCGGTATGAAACTGAATATTATACGCTCATTAAATAAGTTCGGATGCAATGTCACAATAGTTCCCTTTGATACCACCGCAGAGGAAATTGAATTTATGAATCCGGACGGAGTTTTCCTTTCAAACGGACCGGGCGACCCTGAGGACGTCCTTCCTGTTATAGAAACGGTTAAGAAACTCAAAGGTAAATATCCGATTTTCGGTATATGCCTTGGACATCAGATGATAGCACTCGCTTACGGCGCCAAGACATACAAACTGAAATTCGGACATCGCGGAGGTAACCATCCGGTTAAGAATCTTGCGACCGGCAAGATAGAAATCACTTCGCAAAACCACAGCTATGCAGTGGACAGCGAAAGTGTAAAAAATACAGAACTTGAAATAACACATATCAATCTCCTGGATAACACGGTTGAAGGTATTGAGTGTAAAAAAGATAATGTTTTCTCCGTTCAATATCATCCCGAAAGTGCACCCGGACCTCAGGACAGCTCATATTTGTTTGCAAAGTTTGTATCAATTATGAAGGAGGTTAAAGACAATGCCTAAAAGAACAGATATCAAAAAAGTACTTGTTATTGGTTCCGGACCTATTGTTATAGGGCAGGCTGCTGAGTTCGATTACGCAGGCACACAGGCTTGTCTTGCCTTAAAAGAGGAAGGCTATGAAGTAATTCTTGCCAATTCCAATCCTGCCACTATAATGACTGATACATCCATAGCTGATAAAGTATATATGGAGCCTTTAACACTTGAGTTTTTGGCTCGTATCTGCAGATATGAAAGACCTGATGCCATTGTGCCCGGTATAGGCGGACAAACAGGCTTAAATCTTGCTATGCAGCTTGATAAAAAAGGCGTATTAAAAGAGTGCGAAATTGAGCTTTTGGGTACAGACTCTAAAAGTATTGAATGCGCCGAGGACAGAGAACTTTTCAAAGAACTTTGTGAGAGAATAGGCGAACCTGTTGTTCCTTCACAAATAACATACAGTACAGAAGAGGCACTCAAGGCAGCAAATGAAATCGGATATCCCGTTATATTACGTCCCGCATTCACATTGGGCGGTACAGGCGGCGGATTTGCATATGACGATGAGCAATTAAAGGAAATGATGAAGAATGCATTGGCTCAGTCTCCGGTTCATCAGGTCCTTATAGAAAAAAGTATTAAGGGATATAAGGAAATAGAGTATGAAGTAATGCGTGATGCCAATGACACTGCGATTACGGTTTGTAACATGGAAAACCTTGATCCCGTAGGAATTCATACAGGTGACTCTATAGTTGTTGCTCCAAGCCAGACTCTTACTAACAAAGAGTATCATATGCTGAGAGATTCAGCATTGAAGATTATTCGTGCTCTTGATGTCAAGGGCGGATGTAACTGTCAGTTTGCTCTTGACCCGCAGTCCTTCAAATACTATGTAATAGAAGTAAATCCAAGAGTTTCGCGTTCTTCTGCGCTTGCATCCAAGGCAAGTGGCTATCCAATTGCAAGAGTATCCGCAAAAATTGCTGTAGGTATGAATCTTGATGAGATTCCTCTTGCCAATACACTTGCATGCTTTGAACCTGCTCTTGACTATGTAGTAACAAAAATGCCGCGTTTCCCCTTTGATAAATTCCCTGCAGCACAAAATAAACTTTCAACTCAGATGAAGGCAACCGGTGAAGTTATGAGCGTCGGCAGAACATTCGAAGAGAGTCTTCTTAAAGCAATAAGATCTTTGGAAGAATCAAAAAACCATATTCATATGGACAAGTTTGATACATCTGAAATGACTACGGAAGAACTTCTTGACTATGTTAAGGACGGTACGGATGACCGTATTTACGCTATATCCCAGCTTATGTGGATGGGTGTTGACCACTCAAGAATCTGTAACATAACTCAGATTGACATGTTCTTCCTGGATAAAATCAAAAATATTGTTGATTTTGAAAAAGAAATGGAAGCTAACAAAGACTCCATAGAATATCTGAAACAGGCAAAGAAGATGGGATTCTCTGACTCATATGTCGCTGAACTTTGGAAGGAAAACGAAGACGATATATATATGATGAGAAGAGAGAATAATATATATCCTGTTTATAAGATGATTGATACCTGTGCAAGCGAGTTCGAAAGCTATGTTCCTTATTTCTATTCAACATATGAAGATGAAAACGAGTCTATTGTATCCGACAAGAAAAAGGTTATAGTTCTCGGCTCAGGTCCTATCAGAATCGGCCAGGGCGTTGAATTTGATTATTCAACGGTTCACGCAATCAGAACAATCAGAGAAATGGGATATGAGGCTATTGTTATCAATAACAACCCTGAGACGGTTTCAACAGACTATACAACTACGGATAAATTGTATTTTGAACCTTTGACATGCGAAGATGTAATGAATATTATACATCTCGAAAATCCTGAAGGTGTTATAGTTACGCTGGGCGGTCAGACAGCCGTTAACCTTGCTGAATCTCTTGATAAGAGGGGAGTAAAGATAATAGGTACGGATTGTCAGGCAATTGAGAAGGCTGAAAACAGAGATGCTTTTGACGCCGTTATTAAATCCCTCGAGATACCAAATCCCAAAGGTCAGGCTGTTACCAATATTGAAGAAGGCGTTAAAGCTGCAGAAAATATAGGCTACCCAGTACTTGTAAGACCAAGCTTTGTTCTCGGCGGACGTGCTATGGAAATAGTCGCAAATGAGGAAATGCTGCGTCACTATCTTAAAAATGCAGTTGAAGTAGATGTTGACAAGCCAGTGCTTATAGACAAGTATCTGGTTGGTAAGGAAGTCGAAGTCGACGCTATATGCGACGGCAAGGATGTATTTGTGCCCGGTATTATGGAACTTGTTGAGAGAACCGGTGTACACTCCGGAGACAGTACCAGTGTTTATCCGCCTTTCTCAATTTCACAGAAAGTAAAGGATATAATTATAGATTACACAATCAGACTGGGCCTAGGAATCGGCATAGTCGGACTTTTCAATATCCAGTTTATTGTGGATAAAAATGAGAATGTCTATGTCATCGAGGTAAATCCCAGAGCTTCAAGAAGTGTTCCCTTCCTTTCAAAATCCACAGGATTTAATCTTGTAAGTATTGCAACAAAAGCAATGCTCGGAATGTCGCTGAAAGACCAGGGAATCACTGAAGTGTATCCAAAAGAAAAAGAACGCTGGTCTGTTAAAGCTCCCGCATTCTCATTTGAAAAGCTTGCCGGAATGGATGCATATCTCTCACCTGAAATGAAATCAACAGGTGAGGCAATAGGATATGACAAACACTTAAACAGAGCTTTATATAAGGCACTGCAGGCTTCCGGAATAAAGATGAAAGATTATGGTACGGTTGTAGTAACACTCGCTGATGAAGATAAGCAGGAAGCTCTTCCTCTTATAAGACGTTTCTATAATCTTGGCTTTAATATTGAGGCAACAATAGGAACGGCCAACTTCCTTAAAGAACACGGCATAAGGACCAGAATACGCGGCAAACTCAGTGAAGGAAGCGATGAAATTCTTCAGTCAATACGTGCCGGATATGTAAGCTATATCATCAATACTAGAGCTATCCTTTCCGGTGTCCATTATGATGACGGTATTGCCATCAGGGAGTGTGCAGTACAAAATGGAATAACGATGTTTACTTCCCTTGATACTGTTAAAATCGTACTTGATGTTCTTGAGGAAACCATGCCCGAAATATCAACAATATAACATATTTGTATGTCTTGAAAATTTATTCTTGACAAAGTAACTAATTGATTGTATTATATATAAGCACTTGAGAGTGCTTTATATATCGCGGAGTAGAGCAGTTGGTAGCTCGTCGGGCTCATAACCCGAAGGTCGTTGGTTCAAGTCCTTCCTCCGCAACCATATCGGGAGTACATAACGGATTTGAGTTATGTACTCTCATTCTTTTTGCCCATTTCGGTGGACAGGATATTGTAATCATAGTCCGTGGTCTTGCCGCTTAAGTTGTCCTCATACAGACGCTTGCCTCAATTACACTTGTTAATATATAATGTAAAGTATATAATAAATATATCATAAGTAAAGGGTGGAGTTATTTTGAAAGCCGTAATTATAGATAAAATTACAAAAGGTGAAGAGATTGTTTTGTCAGAAACGTCTATTCCGGAAGTTCGTCCCGGCTGGCTGCTTATTAAAGTAAAAGGTTTCGGACTCAATCACTCTGAAAAATTGTTGAGATTAAGCGAAATTTGCGAAGAATATATAAACAATCCCGTTATACCGGGAATAGAATGTGTCGGTGAAGTAGTAGATACATCCGATTGCGATTTTAAGGTCGGAGATAAGGTTGTTGCTTTGATGGGCGGCATGGGCAGATCATTTAACGGCAGCTATGCTGAATATGCGCTTTTGCCTGCTCATATTGTTTTTAAGGTGAAAACTGAACTTAAATGGGAATCACTTGCTGCAGTTCCGGAGACATATTTTACTGCATGGGGCAGCCTTTTTGAGTGTTTGCATCTTAGTAAAGATGATTGCTTGCTGGTTCGAGGTGCAAGCAGCGCTCTTGGATATGCTGCAATACAAATTGCAAAAGCATTGGGCGCTAAAGTTATTGCTACAACTCATAAAGAATCTAAACTTTCCCTTATTTCAGAAGCAGATGAAGCAATCCTTGATGACGGTAAATTAAAAGGTAAGATTAAATGTGTAAACAAAGCGCTTGACCTTGTTGGACCTTTAAGCATAAGGGATACACTTACTTCTGTTGATAAAGGTGCTATAGTTTGTGATACCGGAATTCTTGGCGGTGTTTATGCTTTGGATGATTTTGACCCTATTAAAGAGATACCTAACGGTGTTTATCTGACAGGATTCTTCTCTAATTATCCGACTCAGGAAACTATAGATGAGATATTTGACTTTTTGTCATTGCATAATCTTGAACCTAAATACGGTAAAGTATTTGATTTTGAAAATATCAAAGATGCTATTATCGCACAGGATAATGCCTCTGTTAACGGTAAGATTGTTGTAAGAGTCTGAGAGGAGGAACTATGCATTTTTCAAGTGATACCAACAGACCTCCTTATGAAGCACAGGATGCCTTCCTTCAAATAACAAGTGGATGTTCTTATGGAAAATGTGCCTTCTGCACTTTCTATAAAGATGCATACTTTTCAATGAGCCCTATTGAAATCGTTGAAGAAGATATAAAGGAGCTGGCACGCGGGTGGTATTATCCTTTTGACAGAATTTATCTTCAGGGCGAAGATCCTTTCATTGCAACATATGATTATTTGAAAAATTTTTTGACTGTGAGGACCTCATAATGAAGAAAGTATTACTCGTATGCGGCAGTCCGCATAATAACGGAAACACTGCTGCAGCTCTTTCTATTGCGGATAAAGAACTTAAAGAAAACGGTATTTCTACCACATATTTTCAGCTTGAAGCTAAAGCTGTGAGGGGATGCATCGGATGTGGCAGATGCTCACAGAAGCATCGCTGCGCTTTTGATGATGATCAGTGCAATGAACTGATTGAAAAAATGTTAGAAGCAGATGCTGTCATCATAGGGACACCGGTATATTTTGCCGGACCTAACGGCGCATTATGCGCTTTGCTTGACAGAGTTTTTTATGCAACCGCAAATTTCGGACAACTGCTTGCAGGGAAACCTGCTGCAGCGATTGCGACTTGCTGGAGAGCCGGTTCAACTCCGTCTATTGACAGATTAAATAAGTATTTTACTTTCAGTCAAATGCCTGTTGTAAGCAGTGATTATTGGAATGGATATCTGGGCGCTCATGATAGTTTCGGCGCCTCCGTCATAAAAACACTTGCTTATAATATGGCTGAAATGCTTAAGGAGCAGAATAATGGGAATGGAACAAAGGACGAATTTTTATATTGATAAGTCCAAATGTATTAACTGCGGTAAATGTATAAATACTTGTTCGGGTATGGTTCTCGAACTCGGTGCTGACGGTTATCCGTATATGAAAGAATTTGAACGTTTCGGTTGGCGCGGATGCTGGAGATGTCAGCATTGTCTTGCCGTTTGTCCGACTTCTGCAATCTCCATCTTCGGCAAAAAAGCTAAAGATTCTCTTCCTTTGCCACCCGCAGAAATGGGCATGTATATGGAAGAACTGATTACAAGTCGTCGTTCCTGCCGCAGATTTCTCGATAAGAATGTTGATAAAAAAATATTAAAAAGAATTCTTTCTGCCATGGCTGCTGCTCCGACAGGCGGAAATGCTCAGGGAGTTGAATATACGGTTATTGATGATAAGGACAGAGTAAAAGAAATCCGGCATGAAGCATATTCTGTGATGGATGAAAAAGCAAAAAGACATATATATACCCACAGCTTCAGTGACTTTTATTATTCAAAAATGAAAGAGTCCGAAAAAACTGTCAGAAAAGGTGATCTCCTTTTCTGTAGTGCGCCTCATCTCTTTATAGCTCATGAAAAGTGTGTGGGCAAATGGGCTGAGGACAGTAAAGTCAATTGCAATATAGCTACAGCATATTTTGAACTTTTATGTAATGCATACGGACTCGGTACAACCATAATGAGTTATTCGGCTGAGGTGCTTAATGAACTTGCACCGAAAGCCAGAGAGATGCTTAACATACCCAGAGAACACTACACGGGTTTGATAGTCGGATTCGGTTATCCGGAGATAATTTATGCACGCGGTGTACAAAAAGACCGCAGTTCAAAAACTCATCTTTACAGTGAAAGTAAGAAAAAGGAATAACAAGGTAATAATGATAACATTAACTGAATTCAAAGACAAAAACGAAATTTTAAAATCAAAAGATATCCAGAAAGAGATGGGATTTGCAAAACTTCCTGACGGAAATTATCTTGTCTCAATGACATGCCCTATGCCCGGCATTACTACTGATATGATAAATTGGTGGTTTTGGTGGCATCCGCAGGCTGATGAGCGCTACAAGGCATGGTTCCCGGGAGAACATTTTGCTGTTTCTTATGCAAAAAAAGATAAGTCGTATTTTCAGCAGGAAAAGATGCCTGCCTTTTCTCCCAATTCGCAATTTCCGGTAGAAAGAATAGGAGGCAGAAGACTGCCTCTCAGAATAGATTTTGTAAGCCCGGAAGACTTCGGCTTTGATAAGAAAACTATGGATGATAACTCATTTCCCTTAATAGTATGCGGACACGTGGGAGCTTTCAGGGGCCTTGTCTTTCATACTGAAATGGCTCATATTTTCAGACAGGATGAAGACGGCTTGTTTCTTGTCAGCAGATTCTGGATAGGACAGCTTGCTGAAAATCCTGTTGTCAGAAAGTTTGTTTTAACTGAAGAGACTGCAAAAGGTATGACCGAGCATTGTTATCAAGAATATCGCAATCTTGCAAAGATGCTGCCTGACTTATATAAAAATGAAAATGTTAAATAAATCTGATTTTGATTGAACTGTAATATTATTTGTGATAAAATCATTTTAAAATACTTAAAGGAGTGTGCTGAATATGAAAAAATCTCTTTCTCTTATATTATGCATTTGTATTTTGGCTTCTGTATTTTCTTTTGCTTCAAGTGCGGAAGGAATAAAAGGATACAGCTTCAGACAAGCAGATTCAAATGCAAGCAACACGTATCTTTTCTATAATCAGCTTGATGCAAGACAAAAGGTTGTATACAATGCCGTTGTTGGCCAAAAAGGCGGGCTTAATAACAACGGACAGGTAAGCATTACTGACCTATCGACATTTACAGCAAGTTCAGAAAGCGCTCTAAGCAAACTTTGCCAGAACGCAGTTATAGGTGCTTTGTCTGCTGCAATTGATGATTATCCTGAATATTTCTGGATAGGCGGATACAGCACAAGTTTCTCATTCAGCATATCAAGTGGAACTTATTCTCTTACAAATTTTGACATAACTTTTGATGAAGGAAATTCAGACACGAGTAATTATGCAAGTTTCAGCGCCGTAAAAACTGCATATACAAAAATGAATTCCATAATTGATTCAAATAGTATCAGTGGCAGCACACGCTATGACAAAGTTAAAGCTATACATGATAAAATAGCTGAACTGAATACGTATGATTATACATTCAGCGCGAAGATGAACCATCATCCGACAGGTGTTTTCTTGAATGGTAAATCTGTTTGTGAAGGCTATGCAGAAGCATTTAAACTTCTTTGTGATCGTGAATCTATTCCTTGTATATTGATTATTGGTACATCCGAAACTTCATCAGGATCAGGAGAGCATGAGTGGAATGCTGTACAGATGGATGACGGCAAATGGTATGGCGTTGATGTAACCTGGGATGATCAAGACAGTGTCAGCAAAATATATTATGATTATTTTCTGACAGGAACAAGCAGTGTTGACAGCAATTTCACAAATAAAGCATGGTCTGTAACACATACAGCAGATGGTATTCATTATCCCGCCAGTACGTTCAGCCTGACATATCCGACTCTTTCCACCGCAACATATTCAGAATGGGCAAATAAGAATAAAGCTCCGAAACTTTTGAGTATTTCCAATGCTACAAAGGGAATCCAGCTTAAATGGAGCGCTCTTGGCGGTTCTGCAGGATATTATGTTTATAGAAAAACATCAACTACAGATTGGAAAAAAATCGGTGATGCAGGTGCAGCTTTAACATATATTGACACAAAGGCAGTTGCCGGGACGACTTACACATACACTGTAAGAGGATATATAGGAGACGGAACTGTAAAATCAAAATATGATACAAGCGGACTTTCCTTAATTCGCCTTGCAAATCCTACAATAAAGGTTACAAATACCACTGACGGATTAAAAATAACATGGACAAAAAATACAGGCGATATAAAATATATCGTTTACCGTAAGGCCGCAGGTGAAAGCCAGTATACAAAACTCGGCGCCGGCACAAATCTTTATTACACAGATAAGACAGCAAAAGCCGGAACATCATATACATATGCAGTAAGATCACAAAACGGCAGCGTAACAAGCTGGTATACACCTGTTACAAGCATAAGACTTGCAAATCCTGCATTTACTCTTGCAAACACAGCAGACGGGGTTAAGGTTACAATTACAAAAGTAGCAGGCGCTAAAGGATATTATGTATATCGTAAGACGGCTTCCGGTTCTTATTCAAAGATAGGAACAACCACATCTCTTACATATCTTGATAAAACTGCAAAAGCAGGAACATCTTATACATATACAGTAAGAGCATATAACGGAAATGTAATGAGTGCTTATGCAGGAAAAGCTATTGTAAGACTTACAAATCCGACAATAACATTAACTAAAACATCTGCGGCTGTAAAAGTAAGCTGGACAAAAGTAGCAGGTGCCAAAGGCTATTATGTATATCGTAAGACAGGTTCAGGTTCTTATTCAAAGATAGGAACAACCACATCCCTTACATATGTGGATAAGACTGCAAAGACAGGAACAAAATATACATATGCTGTACGAGCATACAATGGTTCAACACTCAGCGCATATAACCAGAAAACAATAACAAAATAAGGAAATGCATAAAGGAGTCCGAATAGGACTCCTTTATAGACAAACAGCTTATTGGAGAAGAAAATGTATAAGTTTATTTCATGGAATATAGACTCATTGAATGCAGCTTTGACATCAAGTTCATCAAGAGCGATTCTTACACAAAATGTCCTGACTGAAATTAAAGATTATAATCCTGATGTCATAGCTATTCAGGAAACAAAACTTCCTGCAGATGGTCCGTCAATGATTCATTTGGAAAAATTAAATGAATATTTCCCGGCTTACAAAATAGAGTGGGTAAGTTCTGTTGAACCTGCAAGAAAGGGTTATGCAGGTACTATGTTCATAATAAAACCCGGACTTGAGGTCACAGTCAATGCACCTAAAATATGGGCGCCGGATACAATGGACTATGAAGGCCGTTTGCTTACAGCAGAGTTTGATGACTTTTATCTTGTAAATGTATATACTCCAAATGCAGGTGACGGCCTGAAAAGATTAAAAGACAGAATGGCCTGGGATAAGCTTTTTTGCGATTATCTGTGTGAGCTGGATAAGAGAAAAGCTGTAATTGCATGCGGAGATTTTAATGTCGCTCATAAGGAGATAGATCTTGCAAATCCTGCAAGCAATCATATGTCTGCAGGCTTTACGGATGAAGAAAGAGAGGGCTTTTCGAACTTGCTCTCCGCCGGTTTTACGGACAGCTTCAGATACTTAAACGGTGATGTTGAAAATGTTTATTCATGGTGGTCACAAAGGATAAGGACCAGCAAGATAAACAACTCGGGATGGAGAATTGATTACTATATATTAAGTAACAGAATTGCAGACAAAATAAAAAAGGCTAAGATGTTAGATTCAGGAGAAAGAGCAGACCACACACCCATTATTTTAGAAATTGATATATGAAAAATGTCCCTGTGATGGGGACATTTTTATTCATCATCTTCGATTTCATTTTCTTCTTGATTTGGAATAAGCAAGTTGTCAAAGAAATTGTTATATCTGTTTTTCCACTTGATAAGTTCATCTTTTGAATATGTTTGAGGCAATGTGTTATCAAGCAGTGCAAATCTGCCATAGGCTGCAACAAGCATTAAAAGTTGATTCTTAAATTCCGGTAAATCGTTTATTACTTTTATTTTATCTTTTGCTTTTCGTATAAGTCTCGGCAGAGAAACATTATTTGAATATATATAGGTAATTTCTTCGTTGGTTATAAGTCCTTTTTTAAATATTTCGCTTATTTCATCTGCCGTCATATGCGGAACTAAGTTTTTCATAAGTGCCTGTTTACAAGAGTTAAAACCGACTTGGTTGAAATATTCGATTTCATATTTCCATAAGTGTTCAACGCCGAAATTATCTTCTGTTTCTTCACATATAACGTTAGCAAGTATAGTTGCGGCTTTAAGGGAATTTGATATTCCGGAGCCTTTAATGGGAGCTGTCATGAATGCTGCATCACCTATTGCTGCATAAGAATTTGCAACAAAGACTGCTGCGGGCTGGCGAACAGGTATTTTACAAAATCTGCCGTTTCTGATTTTTCCTCTTCCTATATGTGGATTTCTTTCTCTGATTTGCATCATTGAGTCCGAAATCATAAATGAAGAAATGTCATTAAAGTCTACAATGAGAATGTCGACATAGTCGTCTTCCGTTATTTCCCATACAAAACCTGTGTCACTTATAAAGTAAATGCTGTAAGTATCAACAGGGTCACTGAGATTTGCCTTTCTGTCATATATAACTCTGTATGAGTATATATAGTTATATTTTCCTGCTTCTTTTTCTATCAGCATTGATTCCGGAAGATTTGTTCTCAAAGGAGAATCGATTCCGCATGAATCAATTATCATATCCGCAAATTTATCTCCTTTATCTGTCTTTATGCCGATAACTTTATCGTTTTCAATGATAGGGGAGATAACTTTGGTGTTAAAGGAAAATTTAACTCCATCCTTTAATGCAAGTGAATATAGGTAATTAAATAATGTTTTTCTTTCTACGTTTATGTTTATATAATTTTCCAATGCCGGGACTCTCAGCCCGTCTATATTTTTGTCTTTAGAGTAATATGTTATCTGATTTGGAGGAGTAATATATCCGTCGGGAATCTCTATGCCTGCAAAGTCCATGGCTGTGGCATCAAATGCATCTTTTTGGTCATGCCCGCACTGCGATATATCTTTGGTTTCATAGAGCGTTACATCATGTCCGACTGCTGCAAGCTTTCCTGCAGATACAATTCCGCCGATACCTGCACCCGCCACAATTATTTTCGACATATTGCATACTTCCTTTCATCAGATTATAACGGATATAATTATACTACACTTGTCAAGAAGAAAAAAGAGAAAATTGAAAGCAAAAGGGTAATTTTAAGGACATTTAATGGTTGAAAAGCTCCTTCGTATATGGTAAAATATAATGATTTTATAGTGAGGTAGTATGTCATGATTATCCTAGGCATTGACCCGGGCTATGCAATAGTCGGCTGGGGAGTTATAGAATACAGTGCCAACAAGTTCAAAGTCATTGATTTCGGTGCTGTTACCACTGAGGCAAAAACTCCTTTTAATAAAAGACTTGAAATGGTTTTCGACGGCGTAAATGAAATCATTGAGAGATATAAACCCGAAGCCATGGCAATTGAAAAGCTATTCTATAACACCAACGCAAAAACAGTTATTGATGTTGCCCAGGCAAGAGGGGTTATAAACCTGGCTGCAGTAAAAAACAATCTTGATATATTTGAATATACTCCCTTGCAGGTTAAGCAAAGTGTTGTAGGCTACGGCAGGGCTGAGAAAAAACAGGTTCAGGAAATGACAAGAGTTATCCTGAAACTTGACAAAATTCCAAAGCCCGATGATACTGCGGATGCTCTCGCTATGGCGATATGCCATGCTCATGCAAGCGGAAGCACCTTGGGAAGACTTCAGAATTTGAGGTGATTTTTATGTTTTATTCATTGACCGGTACAGTCCTTGATTATTCTCCGGCATATGTTGCCGTTGATTGTAACGGAATCGCATTTATGTGCAATACAAGTGAAGCAACAGCAAGAAGTTGTTCTGTGATTGGTGAAAAAGTCACACTTTATACATACTTAAATGTTAAAGAAGATGCGATGGATCTTTATGGCTTTTATGACAAGTCCGAACTTGACTGTTTTAAGCTCCTTATTACAATTTCCGGCGTAGGACCTAAATATGCTCTTGCAGTTTTGTCAGTCTTAACTCCTGACAATGTTGCATTAAGTATAGCTGCCGGCGACTATAAATCTTTGACCAAAGCAAACGGCGTAGGAACTAAACTTGCTCAAAGAATTGTCAATGAACTTAAAGATAAGATGAGTTCTGTACATGTTGAAAATGTTACTGAGGTAAGCAAGATAATGAATAACACGAGTTCTGCCGAAGCTGTCGCAGCGCTTACTTCTCTTGGCTACAGCCAGTCAGATGCAAGCCTTGCGGTAAGTCAGATAGATCCTTCGCTCGAAGTTGAGGAAATAATCAAACAAGCTCTTAAAAACATGTCTAAATAAGAGGAAATAATATGGATTTTGATAATAACGAAAACAGAATTGTCACTCCCGGTTTTACGGAAACAGATAAAGAAATAGAAAACTCATTAAGGCCAAAGACACTCAATGAGTATATAGGACAGGAAAAAGTAAAAGAAAATCTTAAAGTGTATATCGATGCCGCTAAAAACCGCGGCGAAACACTTGACCATGTTCTTTTGTACGGACCTCCCGGACTTGGCAAAACAACTCTTGCAGGTATCATCGCTAATGAGATGGGCGTTCAAATAAGGGTAACAAGTGGACCTGCAATAGAAAAGCCGGGCGATCTTGCCGCACTCCTTACAAACTTAAATGACGGCGATGTTCTTTTCATCGATGAGATTCATAGACTCTCAAGAGCAGTTGAAGAAGTACTTTATCCTGCTATGGAAGATAATGCTCTTGATATCATCATAGGAAAAGGTCCATCAGCAAGGTCTATAAGACTCGACCTTCCGAGATTTACTTTGGTAGGTGCAACAACAAGAGCCGGCCAGTTAACAGCTCCTTTAAGAGACCGTTTTGGTGTCATTTTAAGGCTTGAGCTCTATACTCCCGAAGAACTTGCTCAGATTGTAAAGAGAAGCGCAGGAATTCTTGACATCTTTACTGAAGACGACGGCGCTATTGAAATTGCATCCCGTTCAAGAGGCACACCGAGAATAGCAAACAGACTCTTAAAAAGAGCAAGAGATTTTGCTCAGGTAATGAGTAATGGCGTTATTAATGAAGAAAATGCAAAGATTGCGTTAAACAGAATGGAAATTGATGAGATAGGACTTGATAATATAGACAGGCTGATGCTCACAACCATGATAAAGAATTTCAACGGCGGACCGGTAGGTCTTGAAACTATAGCCGCAACAATAGGTGAAGAAGCAATCACGATTGAAGATGTTTATGAACCATATCTTATGCAAATAGGATTTTTGGCGAAAACTCCGAGAGGAAGAGTTGCCACACCTCTTGCATATAAGCATTTGGGACTTGAATATCAAACATCATTGCTTTAATGGGAGACTGTTATGGGTAGATTATTTGGAACAGACGGCGCAAGGGGAGTTGCAAACAGTGAACTTTCCTGCGAATTAGCTATGAAAATCGGTCGTGCAGCCGCAATGGTTCTGACCGAAGAAATGGAACATAAGCCTAAAGTCCTTATAGGAATGGATACAAGGATATCATCTCATATGCTTTGTTCTGCAATAAGTGCGGGACTTTGCTCAGTAGGTGCAGATGTACTGGTTATAGACGTAGCGCCTACACCTGCAGTTGCTTTTCTCGTTAAAGAGTACAACTATGATGCAGGTATCATGATTTCAGCTTCACATAACCCTTGTGAGTATAACGGAATTAAGATTTTCCAGGGCAATGGATACAAATTGCCGGATAAACTCGAAAATGAAATAGAAGAAATTATCCTCGATGAGACTAAAATTCCGCCTGTTATGCTGGGTGGTGAAGTCGGCAGAATTCATTTTTCAGATACTGCGGTTGATGATTATATCTTCCATCTTGCAATGACTTCCGACGGTGACTTTAAGGGTATGAAGATTGCTCTTGACTGTGCTAATGGTTCGGCTTCTGTTACAGCCAAAGCTCTTTTCACAAGACTGGGCGCTGATTGTCATATCATAAACAATGAGCCTAACGGTGTTAATATCAATGATAATTGCGGTTCAACACATATGAGTCAACTTCAAAAGTATGTTGTATATAATCAATGCGACATAGGTTTTGCGTTTGACGGCGATGCTGACAGAATGCTCATAGTCGACGAAAACGGTGAAATCGTTGACGGCGACAAGATAATTGCTATTTGCTCCAAGTATATGAAAGAAAACGGCAAACTGAAGAACAATGCAGCCGTTGTTACAGTAATGAGCAATATGGGATTTTTCAAGTTTTGTGAAAAGTATGATATACATTGCGAAAAGACAAAAGTAGGGGACAGATATGTTCTTGAAAATATGACGGAGAATGATTATGTAATCGGCGGCGAACAATCGGGACATGTTATTTTCCTTGATTATGCAACAACAGGCGACGGGCAGCTCTCTGCTATTCAGATTTTGAATGTCTTGAAACGTACAGGAAAGAAAATTTCTGAACTTGCTTCGGAAATGGAAGTATATCCTCAGGTTCTCATAAATGTCAGAGTTTCCAATTTTGGTAAACAAAGACTCGATAAAGATCCGGAAGTTCAAAATGCTATCAAAGAAGCAAGTGATGAACTTGGTGACAGTGGCAGAGTTCTCGTGCGAGTATCAGGTACTGAGCCTTTAGTCAGAGTTATGCTTGAAGGCCAAGATTATGAAAAGATTAAAGATTTGGCTGAATCTATTGCAAAAGTGGTAGAAGAAAGGCTTGTATAATGCGTGTTGCTGATAACTGGCAGGATTATGAATTGATTGATTCAAGCTGCGGAGAAAGACTTGAAAGATGGGGCAATATAACACTTATTCGTCCCGACCCGCAGGTTATATGGAATACCCCCAAAAAAAATTCATTATGGCCTAATGCCGATGCAATTTATCATCGTTCAAAATCCGGCGGAGGGAATTGGGAAATTAAAAAGAAAATCCCGGACTACTGGACTATCGCTTACAGGGATTTGATTTTTAATATCAAGACGATGGGCTTTAAGCATACCGGTATTTTCCCAGAACAGGCGGTTAACTGGGACATGATTTCAGATCTTATAAAAAAATCATCAAGACCTGTAAAAGTCTTAAATCTATTTGCATATACCGGTGCTGGCACAATATCTGCATTAAAAGCGGGCGCATCTGTCGTTCATGTGGATGCATCAAAAGGAATGACGTTGTGGGCTAAGGAAAATGCAATTTCATCCGGTGTTGCAGACAGACCTGTCAGATGGATTGTGGATGATTGTATAAAGTTTGTTCAACGTGAAATAAGAAGAGGCAACAAATATGACATCATAATAATGGATCCTCCTTCATACGGACGCGGACCGGGCGGAGAAGTATGGAAATTGGAAAATGAGATTTATTCATTTGTGGAAAGCTGCTCACAGCTTTTGTCCGATGATCCTATGATGTTTCTTATAAACTCATATACGACAGGCCTTTCACCTTCGGTTATGGAATATATTCTGGCTTCTGTTATCAAGCCACGTTTTAATGGCATTGTAGAAGGCAGCGAAATCGGACTTAGAACTTCGGAAAACAATCTGGTCTTGCCTTGCGGGGCATCATCAATATGGACTAAATAAAAGGAATATATATGGCTGAAAAGATTATCGAGTTTAAGAATGTTTCATATAGATATAACACAGAAGAGGAAGGAAAAGTTCTTCCTCTGGCTCTTGATAACTTTTCACTCGATATATCCGAAGGCGAGTTTATTGCTGTTCTCGGTCGCAATGGTTCCGGTAAATCTACATTAGCCAAACTTGCCAACGGCCTTCTGATTCCCGAAAGCGGGGATGTTATAGTTGATGGGTTAAATACTAAAGATGATGAAAACGACATAGCAATAAAGCAAATTGTCGGTGTCGTTTTTCAAAATCCAGATAACCAGATTGTAGCAACTGTAGTTGAAGAAGATGTTGCTTTCGGCCCGGAAAATTTGGGAATAGATCCTCTTGAAATAAGGGAAAGGGTGGATGAAGCCCTAAATATTGTAGGTATGTATAAATACAGACTTCATGAACCTTCCAAACTTTCTGGCGGTCAAAAACAAAGAATTGCCATTGCAGGCATTATTGCCATGAGACCAAGATGTATTATACTCGATGAGCCTACTGCTATGCTGGATCCGGAAGGACGTCGGGATGTAATGAATGCCATTAAGAACTTAAACAAAAAAATCGGTATTACTGTTGTATATATTACTCATTATATGGAAGAAGCTTGTGAGGCAGACCGCGTTATAGTTATGGATAAATCCAAACTTGTCATGGATGCTTCCCCCAGAGAAGTGTTCTACGATTCTTCAAAAATAAAGGCACTGGGACTTGATGTTCCGCAGACAGCACTTTTGGCTGAAAAACTTGAAAATGAAGGAATAAACCTAAACGGAGATTCCTTGTCTGTTGATGAACTTGTTTCTTCTCTTGATAACTTGTTAAAGGCGAGGTTAGACTGATGGCCCTTTTAAGGACAGAAAATTTATCATTTGTCTATGGCGAGGGCACACCCTTTAAGGTTAAGGCTCTCGATAATGTGAATATAGAAATCGAAAAGGGTCAAATAACTGCTCTTATAGGTCATACCGGTTCAGGTAAAAGTACTCTTGTTCAGCATTTGAACGGGCTCTTGAAGCCTGCTTATGGAAAAATATATCTTGATGGTAAAGATATACATTCGAGCAAAGAATTTACACTTGATGTAAGGTTTAAGGTGGGACTGTGTTTCCAATATCCCGAATACCAGCTTTTTGAGACAACTGTATATAAGGATATAGCTTTCGGCCCGACTAATATGGGACTTAGCACTGCAGATGTTGATAAAAGAGTAAGAGATGCAGCTAAACTTGTAGGAATAAGTGATGCTATGCTTGAAAGCCATCCTTTTGATTTATCCGGAGGAGAAAAAAGACGTGTAGCTATTGCCGGCGTTATATCTATGGAACCTGATGTTTTGATACTTGATGAACCTACTTCAGGACTTGACCCGCAGGGTAGGGAAAATATACTAAGTCTTATACGTGACTACAGAGATAAAACCGGCAAGACTGTTGTTTTGGTATCACACAGTATGGATGATGTAGCCAAGATTGCAGATAAAGTCATTGTTATGAATGAAGCTAAGGTCATTTCTCAGGGCAGTGTTGATGAAATTTTTGAAAATGCCAAGGCTCTTTATGACATAGGTCTTTCTGTGCCGCAGATAACTCAGGTCTTTATAAAACTTAAGGAACTTGGTTATCCGGTGAGTGAAAAAGTATATACTGTGGATCAGGCTTTTTCCGAACTTCAGAGAATATTGAAGGGAGGATATGCTGATGCTACATGACATAACGATAGGGCAATATTTTCCTTTAAATTCAAAGGTACATAAACTTGATCCGAGAGTAAAACTCTTTTATACCCTTGTATATATAATTATGGTCTTTGTGTGCAATAACTTTGTTGCACTCTTCATGACCTTATTATCAGTAATACTTCTGACAATATTTTCTAAAATACCTTTTAAGACGATATTTAAATCATTAAAACCTATAGTTCTGATTATCTTAATAACATCACTTTTACAGATAATATATGTTAAATCTGGTATCGTTCTAATCGATTGGTGGAAAATAAAAATAACAAGCGGCGGATTGTTACAGGCTCTCTTTATGACTATAAGAGTATCTTTGCTTATTGTGATGTCTTCTCTTTTTACATATACAACATCACCTACGGCAATGACAAACGGGCTTGACCGCCTGTTTGCGCCATTAACTAAGATAGGAATTGATTTTAATGTTGTCACAATGATTATGACAATTGCATTGAGATTTATTCCTACTTTGATAGATGAAGTTGACAAAATTATGTCAGCTCAAAAGTCTAGAGGCGCCAATTTTGAATCAGGAAGCCTTATGAAGAGAACAAAAATGCTCATTCCTTTATTTGTTCCGTTACTTTTTAACTCAATAAAAAGGGCATATGATCTGGCTTATGCCATGACCTGCCGCTGTTATAACGGAGGCAAAGGCAGGACAACCATGAATGCCCTGAAACTCAGATTGTCAGATTATATAATGCTGGTTTTGTCAATAGCATTCATCGCCGGTGTTATATTGCTAAATAAATATTGTGGAGAATATAATGCGGAATTTACTTTTGGAATTACGTTATGATGGCTCTGATTTTCATGGCTGGCAGATACAAAAAGACGATATTACTGTACAGCAAATAATGACAGAAGCTTTCCTTAAGGTAACAGGAGAAAAAGTAAATATCACAGGTTGCAGCCGTACCGATACTGGCGTTCATGCCAATATGTATTGTTGCAATCTGCACAGCGAAAGTGAAATTCCGGCATCTAATTTTCCTAATGCGTTGAATTTTTATCTTCCTCCGACTATTTCTGTATATGGATGCAAAGAAGTGGATGATTCATTTCATGCAAGATTCGATGCAAAAGAAAAAGAGTATATCTACTTGATATATAACGGGAAATACAGAAATCCATTTTACGAAAAAAGAGCACTTTTATATAGCTATAAACTTGATGAAAAATATCTTAATGAGATAGTTCAAATATTTAAGGGGAAACATGATTTTTCTGCATTTTGCAATGCAGGATCAGATGTAGAAGATAAGACAAGAACCATTTATGATATATCGCTGGAAAGAGAAAATGAACTTGTCAAGGTGAAAATTCGGGGAGACGGATTCCTGTATAACATGGTAAGGATTATTGTCGGTACTCTTTTGGATATATCAAATGGTAAAATAGATCCTTCATCATTAATAGATATCATAGAAAGCAAAGACAGAAACAAAGCCGGTGTCACGGCACCGGCACATGGGCTTTACCTTAATAAAGTAATTTATTGATATTGGTGGTATAATGGCTGATAATAAGAAAAATGAAAGAAAAGCGTCTGCAAAAAAACGTAACAGAAGCAGGTTATTGAAATTTAATAGCAGAATATTTAAAATAATTGCAGTCATAGTAGTTTTGGTTGTACTTATAGTTATAGCTGCTGCCAAAGTCGGCAATATAACGATAGCGTCGGTAGGTGATTCCGTTCAGGCATCTGTAAGCGGGCTTTCATCCGGTGACGGCTACCCATATGCAATACAAAACTCAGATGTATCAGATATGAGCATTACTAATTCAGATATTGTTCTTGTATATGATGATGCAGTAAGAATTATTGACTCAACTGCAAAAAACATTTCAGAAATTTCTCATTCATACAGCCACCCTATTGTCGATTGCAATTCTAGCAGGATACTTTTGTATGATATTGGTGGAAAGTCATTTAGACTTCAATCAAAAACAAGAGTCCTTTATGAAAATACACTTGATCATATGATTTTAACCGGAGCAATAGGGAAAGATGGCTCCGTTGCAATCGCAAGCAGAACCAGTGGCGCAGAAAGCATGCTGACTGTCTATGATTCAAGAAACAGAGAAGTTTTCAAATGGGAATGTTCCAAAGAACAAATTGTTGCATGTGATGTTTCAGACAATGGTAAGACATATGCATGCGCTGTAATGAGTGTGGATAACGGTTCGATTTATTCAAAGCTGTATCTTTTCAAGAAAAATTCCAGCGAAGCATATGCATCTTTTGAATATACAGATTCGGCAATTGCCAAAATCGATTTCTTATCAAATGAAAGTCTTATGGTTCTTGGCAATGATTTCTGTCAAGTAATAAAGGGAAATGAACTGAAGGAAGATATAAATGTAAGCATTAATACTCCTTCTATGCTATATATTTCCGAAAATAACACAGCTATGCTTGTACTTTCAAAATATTCAAGTACAACCGAGAAGATTGTTGAAGTATATGACAAAGCAGGTAATAAACTTTATGATTTTGATGTTAACGGAATAATTAAAGCAATTTCTACAGACGGCAAATTTGCTACTGTATTAACTGATAAAAATGTATTAATATACAATAGGAAAGGAGAGCTGTGCGCTGATTATGATGTGAGCAGTGATGCATCCGATGTAATTGTATCATCGCGATATACTTATATTTATTTCGCAGATAAGATCGAACAATATTCATCGATAAAAAAGGATTAAATAAATTAATATAAAATGATTAAATATAAATGAGGTGTATTTAATGTCAATAGTGTTAGATGTTTTATTAGCAGCACTTTTTGTTGTTTTTATCGTGCTCGGTGTTAAGAAGGGTGTACTTGTTACAGTTTTTGAACTTGTTGCTATCGTGCTTGCACTCGTATGTGCTTTCAAACTTGCCACACCGATGGCAAACGGTGTTTATTCCGGTGTACTTGAAAAAAGTATGATTAATAAGATAAATGATGAAATGGCTGAAAAGCCAACACCGGATAATGCTCAAAGAACAGAATATGCTCTCTTGGTATTACCTGAATATGCAAAATCAATTGCAAAATGTGTAGGAGTTGACACAGATGAAATCTCTGCTTCAATTGCAAGTAAGGCGGCATCAACCACAGGCGATATTGCTGAAATGATTGTTGTCAATGTTGTTAAGCCTATTGCTATCGGCGCATTAAATGTTATTTTCTTCTTCCTGCTGTCTGCTTTGTTTATTCTCATATTGAGGATAATAGCCAAATCACTGGCAGAATCTGCCAAAGTATCTGTTGTAAAGGGAGCAGATGCTGTACTGGGCGGAATTGTCGGCGCTGTTAAGGGCCTTGCCGTGCTTGTTATTGCAACAACGCTTTTAACTATGATGATGTCCGGCGGCGGTGATGAAGATGTATTTACTCAGGCTATTAACGAAAGCAGAATAGTTACTTTAGTAAACGAGCATATAAATCCGTTTATCAGCAATCTTAAAGACATGTTTTTGAACATTTATTAAGGAGAAATAACTTATGAGTGTAGAAAAAAATACAAATATTCAAAATGAAGAAGAAAATCTTACAGCAAAAGAAAACGTTAAAGGTATATTTGAAGGAGCTTTAACAGTTCCGAATCTTATGTCTGTTATTCGTATCCTTTTAATACCCGTTTTTGCTGTTTTATATTTGAAAGGATATATTTGGTGGTCTGTTCTGGTGCTTGCTATATCTGGTATTTCCGATTTTCTTGATGGCAAAATCGCAAGAAAATTCAACCAGGTATCAGCTCTTGGTAAAATGCTTGACCCGATTGCAGACAAGCTTACAATATTTGCACTTGCAATTGTTCTCTTTATAAAGTTCAAATCCGCAGAGAGCCTTTCAATGCAGGCATTTGCCTGGGTGTTCCTTCTCTTCATAATTAAAGATTTGGTTATGCTTATTTTCGGTGCTGTGATAATCGCTATAGGCGCAAGACCGGCAGCTGCAGCTATATACGGCAAAGTATCAACATTTGTTTTTTATCTTGTTATGATAACTATCATTGGATTTGGTCCTGAAGTAGGCGCTATAAGCAGCATGAATCCGAATTTAACAATTCCTGAACCGGTAATGTTTGTACTTGTAGTGGTTTCAGTTATTTTAACGTTTGTTGCATTCTTCAGTTATGTTCCTGATTCAGCAAGACAGATACTAGGCAAAAACAAGAAAGATAAAAACGAGGATAAATAATGAATAACAACATGCTTTGCAGTAAATGCCATGAAAGACCTGCTGTTGTCTTTATCACAAGAATGGATGGCGATAATGCAAAAAACGAAGGCTATTGTGTTAAATGCGCAATGGAAATGAATATAGGCCCGATAAAGCAAATGATGGAAAATATGGGCATCAGCGATGAAGAACTGGATGAAATGAGCGAACAAATGTCTCAGATCATGGAAAATATGGGTTCAGATGGTTCTGAAGGTTTTATGCCCGGTGGCGCCGGAACATTCCCGTTTGTGAACGGAATGTTTGGGGGACAACAAGAAGATAAAAATAAAAATGACAAAAAATCAAACAGTTCCAATAAAAAAAATAATATAAAAAAGCAGGGCAACAAAAACGACAAGAGAAAATTCCTGAATATGTATTGTACCGACCTTACTCAAAGAGCAAGAGACGGCAAGCTAGACAAAATCATCGGCAGAGAACAGGAAATATCGAGAACAATACAAATTCTTTGCAGAAGGACCAAGAATAACCCCTGCCTTATAGGTGAGCCGGGTGTTGGTAAGACTGCAATTGCAGAAGGGCTTGCCGAAAGAATAGCAGACGGACTTGTACCTGCAAAACTTGCAAAGAAGGAAATACATCTTCTTGACCTTACTGCTCTTGTAGCAGGCACACAGTTTAGAGGGCAATTTGAAAGCAGAATAAAAGGCCTTGTAGAAGAGGTTAAAAATGAAGGTAATATAATTCTCTTCATTGATGAGGTTCATAATCTTATCGGCACAGGTGACGCAGAAGGCTCAATGAATGCTGCCAATATCTTAAAACCTGCTCTTTCACGTGGCGAAATCCAGGTTATCGGTGCTACAACATTTAATGAATACAGAAAGCATATAGAAAAAGATGCTGCTCTTGAAAGACGTTTCCAGACCGTTAAAGTTGAAGAACCTTCTATTGAAGATTCATATAAGATGTTACTTGGAATCAAGAGCTATTATGAAAATTATCACAGAGTAATAATCAGCGACAACCTTGTATATAAGACTGTTACTCTTTCCGAAAGATATATTACAGATCGTTTTCTTCCGGATAAAGCCATAGATCTTTTGGATGAAGCATGTACTTGTGCAAATCTCAGAAATAAGGCTATAAGTGAGCTCGAAATTGCAGAAAATGAACAAAAGGAATTGAAAGCAAAAATGGACGAGCTCGAAAATGAGCTTTCAACAGTCTCCGAGGAAGCAGATGTTGATCCTATTTATGCTCAGATGACTCTCACAAAGAGTAAAATTGAGTCAAAAGACAGGGAAATAGAAAATCTCCAGGAAAAAGCAAAAGATAATAACGTTATAGAGGAAGATCTTGCAAAAGTAATCAACCTTTGGACAGGAATTCCTGTTACAAAAGTTGTTGAAGGTGATATAAAGAGACTTCAGGGACTTGAAGACCGATTAAAGGAAAAAATCATAGGCCAGGATGAAGCTGTTGAGCTTGTGGCCAATGCGATTAAACGCAGCCGCATACAGCTAACGTTGCAAAAGCGTCCTGCATCCTTTATTTTCGTAGGTCCTACCGGTGTAGGAAAAACCGAACTCGTTAAGAAACTCTCTGAGGAACTCTTTGATACTCCTGAAACCCTTATAAGACTGGACATGTCTGAGTTTATGGAAAAGCACAGCGTTTCAAGGCTTATAGGATCGCCTCCGGGATATGTTGGATATGATGAAGCAGGTCAGCTTACTGAAAAAGTAAGGAGAAAGCCATATTCAATCATACTTTTTGATGAGATAGAAAAAGCACATCCTGATGTTATGAATATTCTTTTGCAAATACTGGATGAAGGCAAAACTAATGATGCTCACGGCAGAACAGTGAATTTTGCAAATACAGTTATTATCATGACTTCAAATGCCGGAAACCATAAGAGTGAAACATCTTTGGGATTCGGTAAAACAGAAGGGGAAATATCCAATGATAAAGTGCTTAAGGCATTAAAGGATTTCCTGAGGCCTGAATTTATCGGACGTGTTGATGAAATCGTTGTTTTTAATCCATTAAGCCGTGATAATTATATTGAAATTGCAAAGCTTATGCTTTCAGAGATTGTCAGTGTATTAAAGGATAAAGGTATAGATTTTGAATATGATGATAATGTTCCTCCAGCTATAGTTGATAAGATGGATGGCAATTCAAGAGGTGCCAGAGATCTTCGTAATGTCATAAGGAGAAATATCGAAGATAAAATTTCAACTCTCATGATTGATAATATAGGGGAAAGCATAGACCTTATAAAAGTAAGCTTTAATGGCCAAGATTTTGATATAAAACAGTCATAAATACATATATATTGTGTATTTTTTATAAAAAATATCAAAATATATAAAATATTTGATTTTTTTACTTTACAAAACAGGTTTTCTATGATATTATATGAATACCGTATTTTGCGGATACTAGTATCTAAAAAATAAACAAGGAGAGATTTTCAAATGAAAAAGATTATTAGTATGACACTTGTTGTTATCCTTCTCTTCGCATGTGCAGTTCCTGTTTTTGCTGCCGGAATCAATTCCTATGAGCAGAAACTTTTGGACTTTGTTCAGACAGGTTATGTTGTTGATGGAACTATAATCACTGTTACAAGTGATATCCTTGCACAGGCTAAGAATGCTTTCAACAGTGACTCAATCGATGTAACTGAAGATCAGTACAATCAGATTGTTGCTATCCTTGATGAAGGTCTTGCTTATGCTAAGGCTCACAATCTCACAACTATTAAGGATCTCCAGGACAGTAGAACAGACACAGAAGCAATGCTTGAATATGGTCGTAAGGCTGCTGCAGTTCTTAATTGCACAGTAGCTACAGAAGGCTATATCACAGATGCTGACCATGGCCTTGTTATCATCAAAGATGCTGATGGTAATGCAATTGCTGAGTTCCATCCTAATCTTATCGCTAAGACAGGCGTTAATACAACAGCTATCGCAGTTAGCGCTGCTGCAGCTGTAGTTGTAATCGCTGTTGCATGTGTATGCGTTAAGAAGTTCCGCAAAGTTGAAGAGAACTAATTCTTATAATCGGTTAAGAAAAAACTACCGGGTGGGATTTCTAATCCTGCCCTTAGTTTTTTTTATAGCAGGTTATTTAACCTTCTATTTTGTTCTTAGTCCGGTTTTGGAACCTGTGAAAAGTATTTATGCAATTGCCTTTTCGGAAAGCAGTGCTGATGAATCCGCTGAATCTTCACAGGGAAAAGACTTATTTAGCGGTAAACTGGGTGTTTATGATGGTACTATCAAAGCGAGTGAAATTCATTTTCCTTATGTTGGAGACAAATGGGGCGAAATCACAATTGAAAGTGTCGGTATTAAAGATCTTCCTTTAATATACGGGGATTCCAGAAAACTTCTTCTTAAAGGAGCATGCATTTCTGAGAGAAGCAGGCTTCCCGGCTTTGGCGGCGGAACTTTAATCGGAGCTCATAAATACAGTTTTTTCCATGAACTAGAATATGTTAATGTAGATGACGAGGTTGTAATTGAGACATACTACGGCACTTATATATATAAGGTGTACAAGACAGAAATAATTGACGTGGACAATACCACTGATTATTGGGATGAAGTATATGGTGAGCATGAAACGGAAACCCTAGCTCTCTATTCCTGTTATGTCAGCGATACAATCAGAACAACGAATTACAGATTCTTTGCTTTCTGTGAACTTATTTCCGGCCCTCAGGTCGATGAGTATAGCTAAAAAGGGGGTAAAGATATGAAAGTGTTTCGTACGATTGTTATTACAGTTCTTGCTTTTATTCTCAGTATCAGCTTTACTCTTTTAACATTGCTGTGTGTTGCTGAGAATACACTGCTTGCACCGTCATTTGCATTAAAAACATTGGAAAAAAGCAATTATTGCACGGATATTCATGACGACCTCTATACTGAGTTCGTATCATATGGATATGCTTGTAATATAGGTGAAGATTATTTTGATGATTTCTTTGAAAATTCATTGACTGAAGACTTTATATATCATGATGTTGAAAAACATCTTGTAAATCTTTATTCAAATCCGGAATCTGAAATCAATACCGATAATTTGTCACAGGCTATTAAGACAACATTAAAGCAATATGCAGTAAGCAGAGGATATGGTAGCCAGACTTCTATTGACGAAGATGTTGATAAGATTTCGGAAGAACTTTCCGATATATATAAGGGATATTTATCTTTGCCTGCAGCATCCACAATCAGCGCTATGCTGACACGTATTAAATCATATGTCCCATATGCATTTGCAGGTCTTATTGCACTTGTCGTAGTATCTTTTATACTAATTTTAGTTTCATATAAGACGAAAAAGATATCCCTTATGTATTTGATTTCTTCCTTTATCGCTTCATTCTTAATGATTTTGGCTTTCCCGATGTATCTGAGGTTTTCAAATTTTATCGGGAAAATCAATATAATGGGTAAAGCTGTTTACAGTCTGGTGGTTACATATACAAACAGTTTTTTGGAATCAGTATTGATTTATTCTGCTATTCCTTTAGTTATATCGCTTTTTTTGCTTATAATATATTTTGCAAAAGCGAAGAAAGAAAGTTAATATTTGTTTTTTCTGCGGGGGATCATTTTTTTGGTTTCCCGCCATCTTTTTCTTAACAAAAATTTCACAAAAAAGAGTTAATTTTTTAGACTTTTTCAATTGATAAATATATGTCATTGTTGTATAATTAATATAATTAGATTTTTATATTGGGTGATTATGCTTGAGTGTATATTTGGACAATTCTTCTACAACAAAACCATCTGAAGCTTCCATTAAAAAAGCAAAGGAAATGATGGCATATATTTACGGCAATCCGTCATCTCTTCACAGACTGGGCTTTGAGGCAAAAAAAGAGTTGGATGCAGCAAGAAAATCAATATCGGATATGCTCTCAACTTCTGCTGATGAAATCTATTTTACTCCGGGTGGAACAACAGCAAATATGACTGCAATTCTTGCTTCTGCAAGGGCAAGAAAAAGAGACGGAAACAAAGTAATATGTTCTGCATTGGAACATCCGAGTGTTATGAAAAACTTTGAACTTCTCAAGGATTTCGGATATGATTTGCTGATTATTAAGCCTGATAGTCAGGGCAAAATAGATCTTGATAAGTTATATAATGCGGTTGATGACAAAACAATACTTGTTTCATGCATGGCTGTTAATAATGAAATCGGCAGCATTCAGCCTATAGATAAGATTAAAAAACTTATAAAAGACAAAAAATCAAATGCATACTTTCATTGCGATGCTGTTCAGGCATTTTGCAAGATTGATATAAAGCCGAAAAAACTTGGTATTGATATGATGAGTATTAGTGCTCATAAAATTCATGGCATTAAGGGCGCAGGAGCACTTTATCTTGATAACAAAATACATCTTTCTCCGGTTATATGCGGTGGCGGTCAGGAAAAAGGCCTTGTTTCAGGAACTGAAGCGATGCCGGCCATTGCAGCATTCGGCGCTGCAGTCAAAGATGTGGGGAATTTGGATGATAATTTTGAACATGTCTCAATGCTTAGGTTACATTTGCTTGAAGGCTTAAAGAATCTTGAATATGTTTCAATTAATTCACTGGATGATGCAATTCCGTATATAGTTAATATTTCTGTTAGAGGAGTTCCTTCTCAGGTTATGCTTAATGCGCTTTCTGCAGATGAGATATTTGTATCTGCAGGTTCAGCTTGTTCTAAAGGCCACAGAAGTGAAGTGCTTAAGGCAATGAATCTAAGTTCAGAAAGAATTGACAGCGCGATTAGGATAAGTTTTTCTAAAGACAACACGATAGAAGATATAGATGCGCTTTTGAAATCGATTGATAAAACAGCAAGGCGTGTCAGGAGATAAGATGAAAGAAATCATACTTATAAAAAACGGTGAACTTGCATTAAAGGGGCTGAACCGTTCCACCTTTGAAGATATACTTGTTAAAAACATTCGCAAGAGACTTAAAAGTCTTGGAGAGTTCGAGTATACAAAAGCTCAGTCAACAATATCTGTTATTCCTTTAAGCGATGATATAGATATGGATGAAGCTGCAAACAGGGTAGGACATGTTTTCGGAATCGCAGGTTATTCAAGAGCGTTACAAGTAGATAAGGATATGGATGAAATACTTGTGAATGCGCCCAAATATCTGGATTCATATTTGGAAAATATCAAAACATTCAAGGTTGAAGCCAAACGCTCTGATAAAAACTTTCCATATATATCACCTGAGATTTCTGCTATGACAGGAAAGGCAATTCTGACGAAATTTCCTCATCTTAAGGTAGATGTAAAAAATCCCGAACTGATTGTTACAATTGAAGTTCGTGACAAATATGCTTTTATTCGAGGTAATCAGCTCAAAGGCGCAGGCGGACTTCCCGTTGGTACATCAGGTAAGGCAACGGTTTTAATTTCCGGCGGTATAGACAGTCCGGTTGCAAGCTATATGATGTCCAAAAGAGGCCTGACATTAAATGCAGTACATTTTGCTTCACCGCCATATACATCACCTCAGTCAGAAGACAAGGTACACAGACTTCTTCAAAAAGTTGCTGTATATAGCGGGAACATCACTTTGTTTACAGTTGGCTTTACTGAAATACAGGAAGCTATAAGGGATAATTGCCCTGAAGATATGTTTACACTTATCATGAGAAGATTCATGATGAGAATAGCATCAAAAATTGCCTTTAAGGAAGACAGTAAGGCTTTGATTACAGGTGAAAGCCTTGGGCAGGTTGCAAGCCAAACTCTTGCAGCGATTGCTTGTACAGATTCAGTCGCAAAAATGCCTGTTTTCCGTCCTCTTATAGGTAACGATAAAGATGAAATCGTTAATCTTTCAAGGCAAATAGGAACATTTAATATATCAATTGAACCATATGAAGACTGCTGTACGGTATTTACTCCGAAACATCCCAAAACAAAGCCTGATATAGATATGATTGAAGAGGCAGAAAAAGTTTTGGATATAGAGGGCTTAATAACCAGAGCAATAGATAATACAAAAGTTAAAACAATATCTTTCCAGGAGAACTGATGTTAGCAGAAGAAAAACTTGTTAATTTATTGAAAGAAAAAGGCCTGACTGTTGCAACTGCAGAATCATGTACAGGCGGCCTCATATCCAAAAGAATTACAGATGTGTCCGGTTCTTCCGAAGTATTTAATTGCGGCATTGTCAGTTACAGCAATGAGATAAAGGAGAGAATTCTCGGAGTATCTGCAGACTCTTTAAAAAACTACGGCGCTGTAAGTGAACAAATAGTACGTGAAATGGTTACCGGATTACTTAAACTATCAGGTGACGATATAGCTGTTGCTGTTTCGGGTATTGCTGGACCTAACTCGGATTCAAGCGACAAGCCTGTCGGACTTATATATTTAGCTGTCGGCGATAAAAATAAGACAATTGTCAGAAAATTAAATAATAATTTTACTGATAATGTCAGAGAAAATAACAGACAATCCGCTGCAGACAATGCACTTTCAATGCTGATTGAGTTTATAGGTTAATATATGGATGAGAATTCAAGAAATCAAAAGAAAAGTAAAAAAATAATATATGACATTATAATCCTGATATTATCTTTGATTTTGATAGCTTCTGTTGCTTATATGGTTAAATATTTCATTATCGACAGAAAAAAGGTTATAGATGATTCCGCAAATCTTAAAGAGATGATAGTCGATGATGATTATTCAAAACTTTTGGAGATAAATCCGGGCTTTGTCGGCTGGCTGACAATACCGAACACACATGTGGATTTACCGGTCACAAAATATTCAGATAATAAATTTTATCTTCGTCATAATTTCTATAAAGAATATGATTTCAGAGGGAATCCCTTTATAGATTACAGAAGTGATGTATTGTCTTTTTCAAATAACACCGTAATATATGGTCATAATTGTCATGACGGGACAATTTTCAGTGACCTTGAGAAATATCTAGATTTGGATTTCTATAAAGAGTCACCTGTAATAGAATTTAACACAATTTATACGGAAACGAAATGGAAGATTTTTGCTGTTATAGTAACAAGCGCCAGCGAAGATGAAGACAACGGATATGTGTTCCCGTTTAATTATCCCGACATGAGTGGCATTAATTATGAAGGATATATAGCTGAACTTATGAAACGGACCATATATTATACAAATGTTGATGTTAACGAAAATGACCAATTTTTAACGCTTCAGACATGCATAAATAAGAAAGACAAAGTATTCGGCGAATACGATTATCCAAAAGCAGATACAAGACTTGTTATTGTTGCAAGAGCTGTAAGATTTGATGAAGATGAAGATGTTGATGTGAGTTTGGCGTATTTGAATGAAAATCCCAAATTTCCGAATATCTTCTATAAATATAACAAATTAGACAATCCATATATAGATGACGAAAAATGGTATGCTAAAGAGGTGATAAACAGTGATTGAGAATGAAGAAAAGAACGTAAATGAAAATGAAGAAAACGTTTCCTCTGAAAATGAAACTTCTGAAATAACTGAAAATAATGAAATCACTGAAAAGTTGGAAGAAAAAGAACCTGAGAAGTTCACCGAAAACGGTAAGACATATATTGATATAACATCAAGATATGTTAATAATGATAATCTTGAAGAAAAGGCAGAAGATAAAGAACCAGAGAAAAAGCATGTACGTACTTTCAATGAAATTTTTCATGACTTTTTCCTATCGGTTTTACCCAGAAAATCAGATAAAACACGTGAGAAAATACGCAAGATAATAATGGACATTTCAATTCTTACCATTATTGGCTGCGTTATAGCTTTTGCCAACCTTTATCATAGCCGCCTTGTTGAACTGAAAAATGCAAAAGAGATAAAAAATCTTATACAGGATGACAGTTCTGATAACAATACAGAGAATGAGTATAATGACGGATGGACTGAACTTTTTGCCCAATATCCCAATATTACTTTTCCTGAGGGAATGAACCTTAAATATGCATATCTCTATGCCGTAAACTCTGAACTTGTAGGATGGATTACCATACCTAACACTAACCTTGATGTCCAGGTTGTTCAGACTGAAGACAACGATAAATACTTAAAGAAGGACTTCTATGAAAAAACGAGCAGATATGGCTGTCCGTACATGGATTACAGAAATAACCCTCAATATTTAGATGATAATACAATAATCTATGGCCATCATATGAGTGACGGACTTATGTTCTCAAATCTTGATAAATATAAGGATGTTGAAGGATATAAAGAGTCTCCGGTTTTTCAGTTTGATACTCTTTATGACACATATAATTGTAAGGTTATAGGAGCATTTGTAACAAACAGTAATGCTTCTGATGATAACAATTATATATTCAACTATACTGTTACTAGCTTCATGTCAGATGAAAAGTTTATGAGTTTTGTTGATGAAATTAAGGCAAGAAGTTTCTTTACAACAGGTGTTCAGGTACAGGCTGATGATAAGCTTATTACTCTTTCAACCTGTTCATATGAATTCAGTGATGCAAGACTTGTTGTGGTTGCAAGGCTTTGCCGTGAAGGTGAAGAACCTGCAGTTGATACTTCACTTGCTTCTACTAACCCGTCACCAAAACTTCCACAAGCTTGGTATGATGCAAAAGGACTTGAAAATCCTTATGCAGATGCAGAGAAGTGGACTCCGTAATATATAAATAATTCTTAGTGAGGTATATATAAAAATGAAAGTTAGGCTTTTATCACTCAATCTTGATAAGGCGATGCCATTTGTTCGTTTTCAGGCAAGAATAACAAGTAGTTTAAAAAATTATCTTGATGAAGATGCCGGCTTCAAAAACTGCAGTAATATGAGAACAGTTTTTGAGGAACTGCAGGATGCTATTAACGAGGATGAATTAATTCTTATCGCCGTTGATAACAAGCATTATCTCAAGTTAAAAACGGCAATTGGTCAGGCGTTTGAGACTGAAATGACATACAGTTCATCAGTCTTAAATATGCTTGAATCTAATGAATCAATAACAGAAGAAGAGAGAAAAGAGTTTTCTTTATTTCCGGAGCCTGCTTCTGTATTTCTTTCAAATGACGGCCTTTATTCAGCTTTTGCGCTCGGTAATGGAGAACAGGCAATTGTAGTTTTGCCGATAGACGATAACAGAATCAATATAATTTTGAGAAACGGTCTTATTCCTTATCTCCAAAGAGAATTTGAAGATGTCCAGTCTGATTCGGTTTCTTCTTACCAGCTCTTTGAAAATGAAAAAGTTCAAATTGCCGTTGACAGACTGTTGGAAAACAACAGCATTGTTGCAGTAGATTCAAATAAAAGTGCTGAAGTAGTTCGCTCATGCGGAGATTCAACTAAGAGATTTGATGAAGTTTTTGTTTTTACTACATCGGTTGAGGATCAGGGAGATGTTAACCCGACAGAATATGCAGCCAATAAAGCTAAAGTAAGCCTTAATCTATCTGCGGCAAATCTCGGAGCTTCTATAAGTGATATTTATTCAAACGAAGACAGTAAATATATTTGCATAGCTGTGGCAGATGAAGATTCTGCAATAGTTAGGAAGATCTTTATTGAAGAAGGAGAGAGCGATAGTAAGTTTATTGAAAACTGTGCATACGAGCTTATTGAACTTATAGGGAAAAAAGCTGCAGGGATAGAAAGTGTAGGCATTGAAATCACTGAAAATACAGCTATTATTCCCGAAGATGAAAAGAAATTACCTACTAAGAAATCACTTTCCTTAATAATCCTTTTAGGTGTTATCATTATAGGTACTGCAGTTTTTACAGTTATATTCAATCTTCATCACGGAAATGGTGCTTCTGCTAAATGGCTGAGAAATTTATTCGGCTATACGACAACAGAAACAACAACTGATGATACAACTGTTCCTGTTGAAACTACTGATGAAGCTACAACTAAAGGATATACTGAAAAAGTTAAATTATCAGATATGATATTTGCAGATTTGATTGCAATTGAAAAAGAAAATGCAGAAAAAACAACAGAATCTACTGATGTCACATCTAATTCTCAGGAATCAACTTCAGCTTCCAATGAAGAAAATTCAGAAGAGAGTTCTGAAGAGGAGAACTCTTTAACCGAACTGACAACTGAGGAACTAGTTGAAGATAAAGGCGCACCGGAATATATTACAGTTAACGGTGAGAGACTGGATGCTAAAAAAGCAATTGCCCGCTTTGTAACCTCTGAAATGGATCAGGGCTATGATACCGAAGCTATTAAAGCTCAGGCTGTTGTAATTTATACTTATCTTAAATATAGAAATACTGACTTTGTAATAGATGATGTAGAAATTTCTGACAATTATACAGAGGAAATCATGGAATGTGTTGAGGATGTATATGGCGAATATATATCATACAACGGAGTGGTTGCTTTAACACCGTATTTTGAGGTTGCAGCAAACAAAACTGCAGATGCAGATACAGTTTTCTCAAAATCTTATCCGTATCTTAAGTCTGTCTCTATTGACGGAAATCCGGATACTGCTTCAGATGATTATAAGAATGAATACAAGTTCTCGCTTGGCGAAGTAAAAGGTATGATTCTTGATTATGACTCATCAATCAGACTTTCGGAAACACCTATAAACTGGATCTTGGTTGTTAAGCGTGATAATTCAGTATCTTCTTCAATAGGCTATGTAACCCAGGTATCATTGGGTGATGCATCTGTATCAGGATACACATTTGTTAATGAAGTGCTTAAATCACAAATTGCATCTAACTGTTTTACTGTAAACTACGATGATACAGACAGTGCTTTCACATTCACGACATATGGTGTTGGATATGGTGTCGGGATGAGCAAAACCGGAGCTGATTATCTTGCTAAAAACGGCAGAACATATAAGAGAATACTTTCAACTTACTTTAATGGTACAAGTATCGAAAGGGAGGATAATGTATGACAATCCTTGTTACAGGCGGCGCAGGATATATCGGATCACATACTTGTGTAGAGCTATTGAATGCCGGATATGAAATCGTTGTGGTTGATAACTTATATAACGCAAGTGTTAAGTCGCTTGATAGAGTTAAAGAACTGGCAAATAAAGATTTTCCGTTTTACGAGGCGGATATCAGAGACAAAGATGCAATGAGAAAGATATTTGCCGAAAATAAGATTGATGCCGTAATTCATTTTGCAGGCCTTAAAGCTGTAGGCGAAAGTACAAGAAAGCCCCTTGAGTATTATGATAACAACATAGGCGGTACACTTGCTCTTTGCGAGGTTATGCGTGAGGCAGGATGCAAAAAGATAGTATTCAGCTCATCTGCGACAGTTTATGGTATGAATAACATATCTCCTCTTAAAGAAGATATGAAAACAGGCGGAACGACAAATCCTTACGGCACAACGAAATATATGATTGAAATTATACTTGAAGATTTGCAAAAGGCAGATCCGGAATGGTCTGTTACGCTTTTAAGATATTTCAATCCTATAGGAGCTCATAAGAGTGGCAGAATAGGCGAAAATCCAAATGGTATTCCAAACAACCTTATGCCATATATTACACAAGTAGCCATTGGTAAACTTCCGTTTTTAAGTGTTTATGGAAATGACTATGATACTCCTGACGGAACAGGTGCACGCGACTATATTCATGTAGTAGATTTGGCACTGGGACATGTAAAGGCAGTAGAAAAGATTTTATCTTCTGAGTCTGCTGTAAATATATATAATCTCGGTACCGGAATAGGCTACAGTGTCCTTGATATTATCAAGGCATTCAATAAAGCCTATGGTAAGGAAATTCCATATAAGATTGTGGAGAGAAGACCCGGCGATATAGCTACATGTTATGCAGATGCGAGCAAGGCATATGACGAGCTCGGCTGGAAGGCGGAGAGAGATATAGAAGAGATGTGTGAAGACAGCTGGAGATGGCAGTCTCAAAACCCAAATGGATTTGATGATTAATCAGGTGATTTTGTGAGAGTTTTTGACTTTGACAATACAATATATGATGGCGAAAGTGGGCTTGATATTTTTATCTGGTTTTTTAAGCTTGACCCATGGGGGCTTATACGATATGTCCCTAATTTTTCAGTATGCTTTATAAAATATAAAATGCGCAAGATTACAATAGATGAGGTTCTCTCTAAATATGGCTTGTTTTTAAAAGAGTATTGTCAAAAAGTTGAGAATATTACCGATGAGTTTTATAAATTCTGGGATGTAAACCAAAAGAAAATTAAGCAGCTTTATTATGATATTCATGAAGAAGATGATATTATAATATCCGCTTGTCCTGAATGCCTTCTTTCAATTATATGCGAGAGACTGGGCGTAAATGACTTCATGGGTTCTGATGTTGATCCCGTAAGCGGTGAAATCAGAATGATTAATTATCATGATGAGAAGGTCAAAAACTTTTATATAAAATACGGCGACAGAAGAATCAATGACTTTTACACTGATTCTTTTAGCGATAAGCCGATGATGGATATATCTGACAATGTTTTCCTTGTTAAAGGCAGTAAAATAAGGCAGATAAAAAAAGATGGCAAAGAAATATAAAATTAATGAGTAAACTGGGCAATTGCGCATTTATGTGAGGAAAGTCCGGGCATCATACAGCAGGATAACGGCTAACAGCCGCCGAGGGTGACCTTAGGGAAAGTGCATAGAGATATACCGCCATTTTTATGGTAAGGGTGGAAAGGCGAGGTAAGAGCTCACCGGGACTGTAGAGATACAGTTGCCAAGCAAACCCTATCCGATGCAACATCGACCGGAGTTGTCAGCTGGGCAAATACTCCTAAAGATGGCTTCAGATATATGGTAACATATACCGCAGATAGATAATTGCCTTAAACGACAGAACCCGGCTTACAGGTTTACTCATTTTTATGCCTTCGCATTTGCGAAGGCACATAATTTAGGGTGAGATATGGACGAAATTCAGGAAAAATTGAATATATCCGGTACGGTTGACCATATCATATATCAAAATAATTCTAATGGATATGTAGTCTTTATACTTGATACAAATGAAGAAAAAATAACAGTTGTAGCTACATATCCGGAATTATACAGAGGAGATAAGGTTGATATAATAGGAAGCTATGTATACCATTCAATATACGGGAGGCAGTTTAAGGCCGATTCCGTTGTCCCTTTTATGCCTGAAAATCTTAATGACTTATATCAATATCTCTCTGAAGGCGGAATTAAAGGCATAGGTTCGGCTATTGCCAGAAAGATTATAGATAAATTCGGCGAAAATACATTTGATATATTGGAAAATTATCCTGAAAAATTGGTGGAAATCAAAGGCATTTCAAGGAATAAAGCCATTAAGATTTCTGATGAATATCAAAAGCAATTTAATGCCAGGACGACTTTATTGAGTCTTGCATCATTGGGCCTTACAACTCAGGAGTCTTTTATAATACTGAATAAATTCGGCGTAGATGCTCATCTTTTAATTAAAGAAAATCCATATCTGCTATGTTTGCAGGATATAGGCTTTTCATTTGAAAGAACAGAGCAAATAGCTCAGATTTTACCTGAAAAATCAATGGAGAGCAATCGCGTTGAGGCCTGCCTTATTTATACGATGAGACATAACCTTGCAAACGGCCACACATGTGTTCCGACCGAAAAATTAATCAAAACAGTCGCTGCATTTCTTGAAAATACAAAAGATAATATAGAAATTGTACTCGATAATACTTTCGTTCAGGGATATTTAATAGAGAAAGAAATAAATAAGAATAATTATACATTTTTACCTGAAGCATATTTTGCAGAAAATCATATTGCAGATAAAATTCTTTTATTACTAAATTCAAAAAAGAAAAAAGTTTCAAAAAGTAAAAAGAGTAAAGATAATATTGAATATGCTGAACTTCAAAAAGAAGCAATAAAGATAGCTAAAGACGAAGGAATCCTTATACTGACAGGCGGACCCGGTACAGGTAAAACAACTACGCTTAAAGGTATAATTGACTTGTTTGAGTTGTCTCAGCTTCGTGTATCCTTATGCGCTCCTACCGGAAGAGCAGCCCAAAGAATGACTGAAGCAACCGGCAGGGAAGCCATGACTATACACAGAATGCTTGAAGTTGATTTCGGCGACAATGATAAAATGTATTTCAAAAGGAATTCAAAAAAGCCTCTTGAAAGCGACGTTATAATCGTTGATGAAATGTCAATGGTTGATATTTTCTTATTTGATTCACTACTTGATGCCATTTCTGCCGGAAGCAGGCTTATACTTGTCGGGGATTCAAATCAATTGCCTTCTGTAAACGCAGGCAATGTATTAAAAGATTTAATTTCAAGTAAATTATTGCCGACTGTTGAACTTACAGAGATATTCAGACAAGCATCGGAAAGCAATATTGTTATGAATGCTCATTATATTGTTAACGGGCAAAAACTAAATAAAGAGAATTTTGATAAAGACTTTTTCCTTATGGATATCAAAAACCCTATAGAAGCATCCAGAACTATAATAGACCTTTATACAAACAGACTGCCAAATTCAATTGGTTTGAGACCTCAAGACCAAATTCAGATACTTTGTCCTTCCAAAATGGGAGAACTGGGTATATATTCATTAAATGCCAAACTCCAGGAGAAAATTAATCCTCCTGCCAAACACAAGAAGGAAATAAAAACTGCATACAGGATCTTCAGAGAAGGCGATAAGGTTATGCAAATAAAAAATAACTATCATATAAGCTGGGTTGATGCTGAAAATCAAGGGGAAGGTGTATATAACGGAGATATAGGGATTATTGAACATATAAATCATAGCCTTGATAATGTCGTTATTAATTTCAACGGAAAAAGGGCAGATTATTCACTTGAGGAAATGCAACAATTGGAACTTGCATATGCCGTAACAGTACATAAAAGTCAGGGCAGTGAGTTTGATGCCGTAATAATCCCTGTCATATTTGTAAACAGTAAGCTATGTTATAGGAACTTGCTGTACACCGCTGTAACGCGTGCCAGAAATTTACTGATAATTGTTGGTACAAAAGATGCAGTAAATAAGATGATCGAGAATAATAAAGCTCAGTTAAGGTATTCTTCACTTCAATATTTAATTCTTGACAAGAATCTTTAGAGTGGTATAATACTTGCAAGTCAATAAAGCGTGGGTGCCGGAATTTACCGGCTGAGATATGAATGTTTTTCATGACCATCGAACCTGATACGGATAATGCCGTCGTAGGAAGCTAAACTTTCAGCCATCGGTATTAACTATGGCTGTTTTTTTATAGGAGGTTTTTTAATGAATAACAAAGAAAAAAATGCTTTACGAACTCGCTGGATAGCAGAAAGCGCCATTATGATTGCACTTGCAGTTGTTTTAGAGTTTATTTCTAAAATGTTGATACCGAAATTGCCTTTCGGCGGTTCTGTAACAATTGTAAGTATGCTTCCCGTAATTTTTGTTTGCTGGAAATATGGCATAAAGAAGGGACTTGTAACAAGTTTTGTTTATTCACTTGTTGAAGTTGTTATGGGACTTTTCTCAGGAACAATTACAGCTGCATTCTTACCTGTGGATGAAGACGGTCTTGGCGTTAAAAAGGCTATTTTAATGCTTGTCCTTGATTATATCCTGGCCTTCTCTGTTTTAGGACTTTCAGCTATGTTCAAGAAAGTTATCAAGAAAAACTGGCTTTCTTTGGCTCTTGGTGCATTTGTAGTTATTTTCCTTAGATACCTGTCACATACTATTTCAGGATTTATACTTTACGGAGCATGGGCTGAGTGGTTCTTTACAGATACAGAAAGTGGATGGGGAACACAGCTTGGCATAAAGATCTTCAATGCACTCAAAGATAATTCAAAAACTTTGGCTTTTGTTTATTCTGTAGTATATAATGGATTATATATGATCCCTGAAATGATAATTACACCTATTGTTGCTGCTATTATCGGAAAGATAGACAAAATTACTTCAGTTAAAACAAACTAAAAGTTATGGCACCCGTTTTCGGGTGCTTTTTGTTGTTTGTAAATGAAAATTGTGATATTATTTATATGAAATTTTTATTGGGTGAAAAAAATGAAAAGGTCAAAAAGTAAAAATCTATCAATTTTAATTTGCGTGATTGTATGTTTTCTTATTATAGGAACGGCAGGACTTTTAAGAGATGTACTTAAAGCAGGGGATGAACTTGTATCTTTATATATCTCAATTTGCGAGTCCATAGGTGTTTTGATAACTATAGCAATTGCAATTATACAACTCAGCGATTCAAAGGAAATATCACGTGCCTCATTTATAGTCGAACTTAATAAATCATTTGTTGAAAATGAAGACTATAAAAAAGTCTATGATATCTTACAGGACAGCCTTGATCATAATTGCGAAGAGCAAAACTATTATGAGAATGATAATTGTGATGTCTTTTTGTCTAAGTCTGATATTTCCAATTATCTTACTTTCTTTGAAACCATATATATCCTGTATAAAAGGAGAGTAATCTCATTTGATATTATTGATGATCTCTTTGCTTACAGATTCTTTCTTGCAGTTCACAGCAGAATTATACAAAGAGAAAAGATTATTTCTCAGCCCGAAAACTTCAAAAATATTTTTCTCCTTGAAAAAGAGTGGATCAGTTATAGAATAAAGATAGGCAAAACAACCAAAGAAAAGATGGAAAAGGCCACTGAATATTACAGAGAAAACTTATCAAAAGAAGACAGAGTAAACAAATGGGACAATGTCTATGAGGCAAGGCCCCTAAAGTCCCTAGTAAGTATTGAAAAATATATGGAGTTAACTAAGTGAATAATATGAGAATTTCTGAGAATGAATTTGTTTTTAAGAGATGTACAGAAAAAGATTTAAGCGAAATAGTTAAAATTCAGGATGAAGCATTTTCATTAATGGATAATAAAGACATTCTTCGTAAAAACAGCGAGGAAATGCTTCTTTCATGCTTGAAAGAACCCCATTATACTTTAGGTGCCTTTTATAATGATGAACTTGCAGGATTTGTCGTTTTGTATTTTCCGGAAGGCGAAGAGATAATATCAAACAGTCTTATAAAAGTTGATGCAAATAATAAAAAAGATGCAAACTATAAACTTTGTATCGTAAGAGATGAATACCGTGGTAACTCATTGCAGTTTTTACTCGGTAAAAGACTTGATGAATATGCCAAAAGCAAAGGCGTTGAAATCCTTTGTGCAACAGTTTCTCCCGATAATCCATACAGCATGAACAATATCCTAAAACTTGGATATCTCTATGACCACAGCAGTGAAAAATACGGTGGTTTACAGAGAAATATATATTATAAACTCATATAGAACTTCATCTTATTCATGTGTTTACATTTATATTTTTTTGATTTATAATAAAGTCGATTTGGAGGTAATAGTATGAATGACATTAAATATTTATATAAACTATGGTGCGAAAAGGCAGTTGCCGACCCGGATTTAATTAAAGAACTTGAAAGCATTGCTGATGATGACGATGCTATTCTTGACAGATTTTATAAAAATCTTGAATTCGGCACAGCAGGCCTTCGCGGCGTTATTGGTGCCGGCACAAATTACATGAATGTATATACAGTAAATCAGGCAACACAGGGACTTGCTAATTATTTGAATGATAATTTTACCAATCCTTCAGTTGCAATTGCATTTGATTCAAGAATCAAGTCGACGACTTTTGCAAAGGGAGCTGCAAGCGTTCTCGCAGCAAATAATATAAAGGTGTATATTTATCCTGAATTGGTTCCAACCCCAATGCTTTCTTTTGCTGTACGTAAACTTCATTGTTCTTCAGGTATTATCATTACAGCATCACATAATCCCTCCAAGTATAACGGATATAAGTGTTATGACCCTAACGGTTATCAGATGACTGATGAAGCTGCTGCTAAGACTTATAAATATATCCAGAACATTGATATATTTAATGATGTAAAAACAGTTGACTTTGATGATGCTATTAAATCCGGAATTATTGAATATATTGATAACTCAGTAAATGAAGAATTTTATGACTGTGTTATAAAAGCTCAGGTAAACCCTGATGTTACTGCTAAAGCCGGCTTAAAACTTGTATATACACCACTTAACGGTACAGGTAATAAACCTGTAAGAGAAGTACTTAAAAGAGTAGGTATAGACAATGTAGAAGTTGTAAAAGAGCAGGAACTTCCGGATGGTAATTTCCCGACTTGTCCATATCCGAATCCAGAAATAAGACAAGCGTTTGAACATGCTATAAATACGGCAGAAGGAACTGACACCGATCTTCTTCTGGCAACAGATCCCGATTGTGACCGTGTCGGTATTGCTGTTAAAGACAAAGATGATTTTGTACTCATGACCGGTAATGAGGTCGGTGTTATGCTCACGGAATATCTTTTGTCTTCGCTTAAAGAACAAGGCAAATTACCTGAAAATCCAATAATTGTAAAAACAATCGTTTCAACTCCTCTTATTGAGGCCATCACTTCAGCTTACGGTGCTCAGACTGCAGATCTCCTTACCGGATTTAAGTATATCGGTGAACTTGTTACTAGGCTTGAAGCAAAAGGAGAAGAAGAGAGATTCGTACTTGGATTTGAGGAATCATATGGTTATTTAAGAGGCATACACGCACGTGACAAAGATGCTGTTGTTGCTTCACTTCTTATTTGTGAAATGGCTTCATATTATAAGCTTAAGGGTATTTCATTAAAACAGTTTATGGATTCCATATATGAAAAATACGGAATGTACTTAAATTCAGTTTTAAATTTTGCGTTTGAAGGTGCTTCCGGAATGCAAAAAATGGCTGATATTATGGACTCCCTCAGAAATAATGCTCCAAGCTCAATTGCAGGAATGGATGTTATAAAAGTATCCGATTATAAATTGAGTAAATCAGCTGACCTTATAAGCGGTGAAGAGACTGAGATAGATTTGCCTAAATCAAATGTTCTTTCTTATCAGCTTGTTAACAACTGTAAAGTAATTGTTCGTCCATCTGGCACAGAACCAAAAATCAAGGTATATATAACAGCTTACGGCACTAATCATAAACTTGCACTTGAAAAGCAAAAAATTATCAGTGATGATATGACAAAGGTAATAGGGGCTTAGGATGAACAGAAAATTTGTTAAAATATTAGCTATAATACTTGCAGGTTTAATGATATTCAGTGCGTTGACTGCGCTTATATCAATATTTGCAGAATTTTAAATTCAATTAGCCACTCATTAAATATGAGTGGCTTTTGTATATTTTATATATTTTTGATATATAATTATAAGAATTTTTGTTGACATTTATATTATTTATGATATAATTTACATAGTTTTATGTCAAATTAGGGAGTAAAAATGAATAAGTTTGAATTAAAAAACTTGACTGACGAAGAACTTATTAAGCATTATTCTGACGGCAATGAAGAGGCCTTCGCCATTATATTATCAAGATATTCCAAACTTATTATGAAGACGGCTGCTTCATTTGAAGTGACAACTCTCAATCAGATTGAAGATTATTATCAGGAAGGTGTAATTGAATTTTTCTCTGCTGTTAAATCATTCAATCCTGATAAATCAAAGTCTTTTAAAAACTATTCAATGATGCTTGTTAAACGGGCAATGCAAAGAATATACAATGCTTCAACAAATCAGAAAAGAAAGCCAACTAAAGCTCTTTTATCAATAGATGATATATATGATTATACTTCTGATAATAATTCTGTTGAAGATGATGTGATAAGCAGCCAGATGTATAAGACTGTATTTGATAGTTTATCATTATTTGAAATGAATGTAGCTAAACTGTATATATTGGGATATAAACCTCAAGCCATTGCTGAAAAACTGGATACTTCTGCAAAAGCTGTATATAATGCTCTTCAGAGAATAAAAAATAAAATAAAAGATGATTAATTTGCCTCACCAAGAGGATCATATATTTATGCTGCGGTGCAATTCCGCATGGGGTAAAAAGTATTTAAAGGAAGGTAGCAAAATGTACGAAGACAAAACTCTCATTTGCAAAGACTGTGGTAAGGAATTTATTTTCACAGCCGGCGAACAGGAATTCTATGCTGAGAAAGGTTTTGAAAATGAACCGCAGAGATGTAAGGAGTGCCGTGTAGCTCGTAAGACTGCAATCCGTAACTCCAGAGAGTATCATACTGCTGTGTGCGCATCATGCGGCGGTGAAGCAAAAGTTCCATTTCTTCCAAAGGAAGATAAACCTGTTTATTGCAGCGAATGCTTTGCTAAGATGAAGGAAGAGGAATAAAAAATTAAAGTGCGGGAAACCGCACTTTTGCTTTATAAAAAGAGATAAAAAAAGGATGCCTAAGCATCCTCATAAAATTTATTTATGCAACTGTTTCGGATAGGAAGCTGTCATCAACACAAGAACAAGAAACATAATTTTCTGCATCATTGCCAATTACAACTCTTTTACTATCGACATACTTTTTGATTATTACATATGCAGCAAAAGCAAGACCTGCAATCGCAGCCAATATAGCAACTATCTTTAATGCCTTTTTCATAGAACTACCTCCAAATCAAATTACATAATTTAATTATACATAAATATATGAAATTGTCAATAAAGAAAAATGCCGCATATCTTGCGGCAATAATTTTTCTTATTTATGACTTACGCTTTGTTTGCTTTAGTCACGAGGGCGGACTTTTTACGAGCAGCGTTGTTTTTGTGGATAAGTCCCTTAGAAGCAGCTTGATCAATCTTCTTAACTGCATCTTTTACGAGAACGTCCTTATCTGCAGCGTTAGCCTCGATAGCAGCGTTAGCTTTTTTAATAGCAGTTTTAAGTGCTGAATTTCTTGATTTGTTACGCTGTGCCTTTGTCTTATTAACGATTACACGCTTCTTTGCTGATTTAATATTTGGCATTTGTCACACCTCCTTCGTATTCACAAGTACATATATTAACATGAAAAATATTAAAAATCAAGCATTTTTTAGATTTTGTAATAAGCAAAAATATCATTTCTTTCGGCGCTGTAATTCTTATTTGAAAAATTTGACATTTGAATATAAAAAAGGCATAGTTTCTTATATATGAATCCGCTTTTTTGTACATATCATACATTGAATTTATCCTCACCATAATGTATAATAAAAGAAAATTTTGAAACGTAGGTTATATTATGAATTATATAAGTGTTAACAATGACATAGTTGATTGCTTTGCGCTTGTAAAGTTTGCTGAAGTTAAATCATCAAAAAACGGCAGTTATTATATGGATCTCGTTTTTTCAGATAATGACGGAGAAATCCCTGCCAAATTATGGAATTATGACGCTGACAGATATTCTTTTATCAAAGTCGGCGAGATTGTCAAAATCCGTGGAACGGTTGAAATCTATAACGAAAAAGAACAATTCAAGATTCTTCAAATTAGAGAGATCTGCGATGATGATGAAGATAAGTTTTCATTAGATGAAGTTGTACCATCGGCTCCTTACAAAGGGGAGGATATGTATAATTATCTTATGGGCCTCGTTGACGGATTTAAGGATGAAGATTTAAAAACAATTGTTAAAAGCATATATGAAGACAATAAAGATAAACTGATATATTTTCCCGCTGCTAAGTCAATGCATCATGCTATTAGGGGCGGACTTTTATTACATACATCATCCATTGTGAAAATGTGCCAGGCTGTTTGTGCAGTTTATCCTTTTATAAACAGGGAACTTCTCATTTCCGGTGCTATATTGCATGATATAGCAAAAATAACTGAATATGATACTGCAACTACCGGTATAGTATCTGACTTTTCAAAAGAAGGTGAACTTATAGGTCACCTTGTCAAAGGTGCGATGCTTATTGATGAGACAGCAGAAAAGACAGGCGTTGATAAAGATAAAGCAATGCTTTTGGAACATATGCTTTTATCTCATCATGGCACACCTGAATACGGCGCAGCAGTAAGGCCCAAGTTTATAGAAGCTGAGATACTTTCACAGCTTGATTTGCTCGATGCAAGGATATATACAATTTCCGATGCCACAAAAGACGTAAATCTTGGTGAATTCACAAAGAAAGTTTTCGGACTTGATAACAGAAGGTTTTATAAAGAAAATGATAATGAATATAATGTTGATTTGCTTTAACGAGGAGGTATTTTATGGCAAAATTTATTAATGAACCGGCGCACACTTTTAATGAGTATCTTTTGATTCCTGGTCATTCATCAAGTGAATGTATTCCGGCAAATGTTTCTCTTAAAACTCCGCTTGTGAAATTCAAAAAAGGTGAAGAACCGGAGATAAGCATGAACATACCTCTTGTCTCTGCAATTATGCAGGCTGTATCCGGAGATAAGCTTGCCGTTGCACTTGCTACAGAAGGCGGCGTTTCATTCATATATGGGTCTCAGTCCGTTGAAGATGAGGCTGCAATGGTAAGAAGAGCTAAGACATATAAGGCAGGATTTGTTAAGAGCGATTCAAATGTTAAACCGGATGATTCCCTTGCTGATGTTGTTGAACTTACTGCAAAAACCGGACATTCCACTATTGCTGTTACAGAAGATGGTACTTCTGAAGGCAAGCTTGTAGGTATAGTTACAAGCCGTGATTACAGAGTAAGCCGTATGTCTCCTGACCTTAAAGTCAGTGAGTTTATGACTCCGCTTGATAAATTGATTACTGCAAAAGAAGGCATTACTCTTAAAGAGGCAAATGACGTTATATGGGATCATAAATTAAATTCACTTCCCATAATAGATGATAACGGAATACTTAGATATATGGTTTTCCGTAAAGACTATGATCAGCATAAGCAAAATCCTAATGAACTTCTTGATGCCCACAAAAGATATATTGTCGGAGCAGGTATTAATACAAGAGATTATGCTGAGAGAGTTCCAGCATTGATAGATGCTGGAGCAGATGTTCTTTGCATTGACTCGTCTGAAGGATTTTCCGATTGGCAGAAAATTACAATTGCCTGGATAAGAGAGCACTACGGTGATAAAGTTAAGGTTGGCGCCGGAAATGTTGTTGATGCAGACGGATTCAGATTCCTCGCTGACTGCGGCGCCGACTTTATTAAAGTAGGTATTGGCGGTGGTTCTATTTGTATTACCAGAGAAACAAAAGGTATCGGCAGAGGACAAGCTACTGCACTGATAGAAGTTTGTGCTGAAAGAGATAAGTATTTTGAGGAAACCGGTGTATATATTCCTGTTTGTTCAGACGGCGGCATTGTTTATGATCACCATATGACTTTGGCTCTTGCAATGGGTGCTGACTTTATTATGCTTGGCAGATATTTTGCAAGATTTGATGAAAGCCCTTCAAATAAGATAAGTATAAACGGCACATACTACAAGGAGTATTGGGGCGAAGGTTCTGCAAGAGCAAGAAACTGGCAAAGATATGATCTGGGAGGAGATAAGAAACTCTCATTTGAAGAAGGCGTTGATTCTTATGTCCCTTATGCAGGTTCACTCAAAGATAATGTTGCTTTATCTTTAAGCAAAGTTAAGTCAACTATGTGCAACTGTGGTGCTTTAACAATACCCGAGCTTCAAAAGAAGGCAAAACTCACTCTCGTTTCAGCAACAAGTATTGTTGAAGGCGGAGCACATGACGTCATTCAAAAAGACAGAAATACTTCTATAAAATAGGGGAGAACAAATCATGTCATATTTATCCGATATAGAAATTGCTCAGCAATGTAAAATGGAGCACATTCTTAAAATTGCAGAACGTGCTCATGTTGATGAAAAATATATTGAACAATATGGAAACTATAAGGCAAAAATTGATTTATCACTTCTCAATGAAAGTAATAAAGAAGACGGTAAGCTAATACTTGTGACTGCTATTACGCCTACACCTGCAGGTGAGGGCAAGACTACTACAACAATCGGCCTTGCAGACGGCCTTTCAAGGATAGGAAAGGATGTAACTGTAGCTCTTAGAGAACCTTCACTTGGCCCTGTTTTCGGAGTTAAAGGCGGCGCTGCAGGCGGAGGATATGCGCAGGTAGTTCCGATGGAAGACATAAACCTTCATTTTACAGGCGATTTTCATGCAATAGGTGCTGCAAATAACTTATTGGCAGCGATGCTTGATAATCATATCCAGCAAGGCAATGAACTTGGAATAGATGTTAGAAAAATTACTTGGAAACGCTGTGTTGACATGAACGACAGACAGCTTCGTTTTCTTGTTGACGGTATGGGCGGAAAAGCGAACGGCGTACCGAGAGAAGATGGCTTTGACATAACTGTTGCCAGTGAAATAATGGCTTGTTTCTGCCTTGCATCTTCAATATCAAACCTCAAGGAAAGACTTTCAAATATTATCGTAGGCTATACTTATGATGATAAACCTGTGACAGCAGGCGATTTGAAAGCAGTCGGTGCTATGACAGCTCTATTAAAGGATGCATTAAAGCCGAATCTTGTACAAACACTTGAAGGAACACCTGCTTTTGTACATGGAGGACCTTTTGCAAATATTGCACACGGATGTAACTCTGTTATTGCCACAAAAATGGCTCTTAAGATGGGAGACTATACTGTTACTGAAGCAGGATTCGGCGCAGATCTTGGCGCTGAGAAGTTTCTTGACATCAAATGCAGAATGGCTGACCTTACTCCTGATGCTGTTGTTATTGTTGCTACGGTAAGAGCTCTTAAAATGCATGGCGGTCTTGATAAGAAATCACTGAATCTTGAAGATATCAATGCTCTTGAAAAAGGCATACCGAATCTTTTAAGACATGTTTCAAATATTAAAAACGTATATAAATTACCTTGTGTTGTTGCTGTTAACAGATTCCCGACAGACACAGATAAAGAAATTGACTATATTATTTCTAAATGTAAGGAATTAGGTGTTAATACAGTTCTTTCAACCGTCTGGGCTGATGGAGGTAAAGGCGGTGAAGATCTTGCAAGAGAAATTGTTAGACTTTGTGATGAAGAAAAAGGCGATTTCACATTCTCATATGAAGATGACCTTTCAATAACCGAGAAAATTGAAGCTGTTGTCAAAAAGATATATGGCGGAAACGGTATTAATATCATGCCGAATGCTCAAAAACAGATAGAGACACTTGAAGGCCTTGGATTTTCGAAAATGCCTGTTTGCATCGCAAAAACACAATACAGCTTTTCAGATGATCCTGCAAAACTCGGAGCACCTGAAGATTTTACAGTTACAGTAAAAAACGTTAAAGTTTCTGCAGGAGCCGGCTTTATAGTTGTTCTTACAGGTGATATTCTCACGATGCCGGGACTTCCCAAACGTCCTGCTGCCGTAAATATCGATGTCGATGAAAACGGCAAGATATCCGGTCTGTTTTAAGAACAAATAAAAATATAGAGAGCCTTTATTGGCTCTCTTTTTTATCTAAGACTACTCCAGTCATAATTTCTGAGTTCGCCGGATTCCTTAAGCTTTGGAAAATTCCATTGACGCATGACTTCATATACACCGATAGCAATTGAGTTTGAAAGATTTAAACTTCTTGCATCGTCAATCATGGGAATACGAACACATTTTTCTGCATTTTCATATAGAAGATTTTCAGGAAGACCTGCTGTTTCTTTACCAAAGACAAGATAGACTTCTTCAGGATAGCTTATATCAACATGTCTGTTTTGCGCTTTGGTTGAGAAATAAAAGAAATTACCGTCTTTGTTCTTTTCGAAGAAATCATCTAAGCTGTCATAGTAGTGTATATCCAGCAAATGCCAGTAATCAAGTCCTGCTCTTTTTAACTTTTTGTCATCCGGATAAAAGCCCATAGGACCTACAAGATGGAGACTTGCTCCTGTAGCTGCGCATGTCCTTGCAACATTTCCTGCGTTTTGCGGAATTTCAGGTTCAACCATAACAATATTAAGCTTCATTTTAATCACCATTTTTAATTATATCACTATGAAAAAGAAAGATGAAGAAAAAATATTGAAAAATATAGCAAAAACTATGGAAATTGAAATTGCTATAGTATATAATATAATAGAATATATATTTATAAGGGGAGGTATGTCTTATGGCGTCAAAATATTCGGTTTCATTGGATAAAGTAATCGAAGAAGAAAATTTTGAAACCATCTATTTACCTCGTGATGCAAAAGAACTTGCAATAGCATCTCAGGAAGTTAACAGACCGGGTCTTATCCTTACCGGATATGACAACCATTTCGATAATACAAGAGTTCAGTTTTTGGGCCTTTCCGAAATGGATTATGTTAATGACAGCATCAAGTCAGGAAAGATATCCGATGTTGAAAGGTTTGTAAGTCAAAAGCCGCCTGTGATTATTGTCACAAGAAATATGGATGTGCCGGATGAACTGATTGAGCTTTCAAAAAAATATGAAGTCCCGCTGCTCAGAAGCAGTGAATCTACTTCTGCTATTATGGCTTCTCTCATATATTATCTGGGAACTCAGCTTGCAGAAAGAGTTACAAGACACGGTGTACTTGTTGAAGTTTACGGAGAAGGTATTCTTATTATAGGCGACAGTGGTGTAGGTAAGAGCGAAACTGCAATTGAGCTTATAAAGCGTGGACACAGACTTATAGCTGATGATGCAGTTGAAATAAGAAAAGCTTCATCCAAGACACTAGTCGGTTCGGCACCTGACAATATCAGACATTTTGTTGAACTTCGCGGTGTCGGCATTATAAATGCCAGAAGAATCTTTGGTATGGGATCTGTTAAGCTTACTGAGAAAATTAACATGGTTGTTCAGCTTGAACCCTGGGACAGCACAAAAGTTTATGACAGGCTCGGACTTGAGGATGAGAAAAAAACATATAACATAATGGGCATAGAGCTTCCTCTTACCGAAGTGCCTGTTAAGCCCGGACGAAACCTTGCTGTTATTATTGAATGCGCTGCTATGAATAACAGACAGCAGAAAATGGGCTACAATGCAGCTAAGGAACTTCTTCATAGTCTAGGAATGGACGATGATGAATATAAACCAAATTCAAAAGAAATTGATATTTGGAAAAATTACTAATTCTACAGGAGGGGAAAAGAATGTATAGAATAGGTGTAGATTTCGGAGGATTCAATGTTGTTGCTGTTGTTGTTGATGACGTAACTAACAGAATTGTAGGTAAAAGTGAGACTCAGATCAAGGTTGCTCAGTCTCAGGATTTCATTATGAAAGATATCAAGGAAGTTATTAAATATGCAGTTCAGAGCTCACGTCTTGATATTTCTCAGATAACAAGTATAGGACTTGGTGCTCCCGGAACTGTTAACACAAAAGAGGGAATTGTTGAACATGCAAGTAACTTTGCTCTTGATAATGCTCCTGTTAAACAGATAATCGAGGATGAATTCCATATTCCTACATATATTGAAAACGATGCAAACTGCATGGCTCTCGGTGAAGCTATAGCCGGTGCAGGACATGGTGTTGATAACTTTATGGCAATTACACTCGGTACAGGCGTAGGCGCAGGTATTGTTATTAACGATAAATTACTTCATGGATGTAACGATGCTGCCAGCGAACTCGGTCATATGGTTATTAAGTTCGGCGGTGAACGTTGTAAGTGTGGCAGAAGAGGATGTTGGGAAGCATATGCTTCTTCAGATGCATTGGTTCAGCAAACCAAAGATGCCATGGCAAATAATTTTGACAGCATTTTGTGGGATATCTGCGGTGGTGATATAAGAAAAGTTGATGTAACAACTGCATTCGAGGCATTAAGAGAAAAAGACAGTTTGGCTCAGAGCATTGTTAATAACTACATCTATTATGTTTCTGTAGGTATAGTAAATGCCATTAATATCTTCCAGCCTGACAGACTTTGTATTGGCGGTAAAATTGCCAATGAAGGTGATGTTCTTCTTTCAAGAATAAATTATTATGTAAACAATGAGCATTACAGTATTTATTCCAGAAAACAGACAATTATTTGTGCTGCAACACTTGGTAATGATGCTTGTGCTATTGGCGCAGCATTGCTTAATAAACAATACGAATAAATCAGGAGAAGATTTTGTATAAAGAAATAATAGAGCTTGCCCAAAAACATAATCTTGAATACAAAGAAAATGAACTTTTAAGCAAGTATACAAGTTTTAGGACAGGAGGGAAGGCTGACCTTATCGTCTTCCCGAATGATATAAAATCATTATCTGAGATTTTGCTTGAGTGCAATAATATTAATGCCGACTATTATATACTTGGCAACGGCTCCAATGTCATTGCTCCGGATGATGGATATAAAGGAATTATCATTAAATTTGATAAATGCTTCGGCGATATTAAACTCATCGATGATACAACCATATATTGCAAGGCTGGACTGCCACTTAAATCCCTTTGTCTTTTCGCCCTTGAAAATAACTTAAGCGGACTTGAGTTTGCTTATGGTATACCGGGTACATTGGGCGGAGCGATATATATGAACGCAGGTGCTTACGGCGGCGAAATGAAAGATATACTGGTGTCTGTCAGTCATATTGATAAAGATGGCAATGAAGGTGTTTTCACTGCAGATAAACTCGATTTGGGATACAGACACAGTATTTACTCTGATAACTCTTACGTTATTACTTCTGCTATACTTAAGTTTGAAAAGTCTGACAATAGCAAGATTAAGGCTTTGATGAATGAGAATATGCAGAAAAGAAAAGATAAGCAGCCTTTGGAATTTCCCAGCGCCGGAAGTACTTTCAAGAGACCCGAAGGATATTTTGCAGGTGCGCTTATTGAAAAAAGTGGCTTAAAAGGCATAACAATCGGCGGAGCTCAGGTCAGTGAAAAACATGCAGGCTTTATTATCAACAAAGGCAATGCAAAATCAAAAGATATACTTGACCTTATAAGCTTTGTTCAGGATAAAGTATATAAAGACAGTGGCGTCATGCTTGAAACAGAAGTTAAAATCTTAGCTTAAAGTAAAGGATAAATTTATGCAGTTAATTATAGTTACGGGTATGTCCGGTGCAGGAAAATCAAGAGTTATTGACAGCCTTGAGGATATTGGCTTTTTCTGTGTAGATAATATGACCCCTCAGCTTATACCTACATTTGTAAAAATATTGTCTGATTCAACAGAAAACCATGAAAAGGTTGCTTTTGTTGCTGATATACGTCTGGGCTCTTCCTTCCAGGATTTGTTTTCTGCTTTGGAAGAACTTCGCGATATGAAGATTAAATACTCTATTTTATTTATCGATGCTGAAAATGATGTTATTGTAAAACGTTATCAGGAAACAAGACGTAAACATCCATTGCAAAACGGTGATAATAATAACGACCTTTTGGCTATTATAAATAATGAAAGAGAAATGCTTAAAAAAGCTAAAAATATAGCTGATTATGTTATAGATACTTCTCTTATGTCAAATGCGATGCTAAAAGAAAGAGTTTCCGAACTTTTCCTTAATGATATATCTGATTCACTTAATGTTAATGTAGAATCATTCGGATATAAATTCGGTATTCCCAGAGATTCGGATCTTGTATTTGATGTCAGATGTCTTCCAAATCCTTTTTATGTAGACGAACTTAAGCACCATACCGGTATTGAGAAACCGGTAAGAGATTTTGTAATGGAACATGAAGAATCTCAGGAACTGGCTGCTAAATTATGCGATTTAATTGATTATCTTCTTCCTTTATACAGAACTGAAGGAAAAAGCCAGCTGACTATTTCTGTCGGCTGTACAGGCGGAAGACACCGTTCGGTTGTTTTTGCTGAACTTTTGAAAGAAGAAGTAGAAAAACAAGGATACAAAGTATCCGCTTATCATAGAGATATAGATAGGTAATTATATGTCTTTTTCAACAGATGTAAAAAATGAAATATTGGCTCATGAAATTACAGAGGATGAAAACAAAAAAGCCTTCACATACGGGCTTATGCTTTTTTCAAGGGCTTTCTCTTTGCGTGATATGTCAATGCTTTCTGAAAACTATGAAGTCGCTAAGAAGTATAAGGAACTTGTAAATGAAATATGCAACGTCAATGTTGAGTTAACTAAGACAAAATCAGGTAATGGAAAAGCCGATGTTATTTATTCCGCTGACAGAAAGAAAGTTATGAACTTCTGGGGCTATGGTCCCAAGAGTAATATAGCGAGAATAAATCATGCAAATCTGGGTGAAGAGGGAAATGGAATAGCTTTTCTCTGCGGCGCTTTTTTAGCCTGTGGGACTGTTTCAGATCCTAATAAAAGTTATCATCTGGAATTTGTTGTTCCATATAAGCATTTAGCAGAAGATCTTTTATGGGTTATATCTAATTATGAGGATATAGGACTTTCGGCAAAGATTACAAAAAGAAATTCAAATTATGTCATATATTTCAGAGACAGCAGTTCTATTGAAAATGTACTTGCTTTAATGGGAGCCGTTAATTCATCACTTGAACTGATGGTTATAAAGATGTACAAAGATAAGCGCAATCATGTTAACAGAAAGCTTAATTTTGAAAATGCAAATCTGGATAAAACAATAAGCGCTTCATCTAAACAGGCAAAAGCCATTGAGAAATTAAAGACCAATGGTGCTTTTGATTCTCTTGACAATCAATTAAAGGAACTTGCAGAACTGAGAGTTGAAAATCCCGAAATGTCACTTGCCGAACTTGCTGATAATCTCTCATATGAAATAAGCAGGTCGGGAGTAAATCATAAATTAAATAAACTATGCAGCATTGCTGATAGTATTAAATAAAAAACTAAAGGTGCAGAAAATGAGAAATAACGAAGAATTTACAGTCAATTTTAATGAAGACAGTTCAAAAAAGTCCAAACGCTCACGCATTTGGAAATTTATATATGAATGGCTTGATTCACTTATTTACGCTATTTTGTTAATACTTTTGGTGTTTACGGTCTTTTTCAGAGTTGTCAGTGTCGACGGCGATTCCATGAATCCTACTTTGTTCGACGGAGATAGACTTACTGTAACTGCAATCAATAAAAGTATTGACAGGGGAGATATAGTTGTAATTACTCAACCTAATTCATTAAATGAGCCTCTCGTTAAAAGAGTTATAGCTGTAGGCGGCGATGAGATTGATATTGATTTCAATGACGGAACAATAAAGATTAACGGAATTACTCAAACAGAATCATATGTTCTTGATGAAACAAATCTCATGGGTGATTTTGTTTATCCTCTTATTGTGCCCCAGGGATATGTTTTTGTAATGGGTGATAACAGAAATAATTCATATGACAGTAGATTCAGAGCTATTGGCTTTATTGATGAAAGATATATTTTAGGTAAGGTTCATACCAGACTTTATCCCAATTTTAAGTGGAGTTTTGACAAGTGAAAGAAGAAAATAAATTATTAACATATGTTTATGATTTTGCAGGAATTTTTGTCACTGCAATAATCGCAATTTTAATCTTATTTACTTTTGTACTTAAGACATCCATTGTAAACGGACAATCGATGGAAAACACTTTTTATAATGGTGACAAAATATTGATATCTTCTTATGATTACAGTGTGGATTATGGTGATGTTGTAGTTATTTCCCAGCCAAATTTATATGAAAAGGTACTCATTAAGAGAGTTATAGCCGTTGAAGGACAAACTGTGTCATTCGATCAAACAACAAATGAACTTTTAATTGACGGCGAAAAAATTGATGAACCATATATAAAGGAGGATATGAAGCTTATATATTCTTCAATGAAGCAGGAAATATCAATTCCCGAAGGATATGTGTTCGTTATGGGAGATAATCGTAATAATTCTGCAGACAGCCGTGATTCAAATGTCGGTCTTATAGATAAAAGATATATTATAGGACAGGTCTTCTATAAATTCGGAGACAGTTCATTCTTTGAAAAGGATAGTTTCAATGGCTGATAATCAAAAACAAACAGTACAATGGTTTCCCGGACATATGGCCAAAACAAGACGTCTTATTAAAGAAAACCTTAAATTGGTTGACGGAGTTGTTGAGGTTATTGATGCGAGAATCCCATACAGCAGTTCAAATCCCGAGTTATCGGAACTGATTGCCGATAAGCCAAGAATTGTACTGCTTAATAAATGCGATTTGGCAGATCCATATATCAGCTCAAAATGGATTGAATATTATAAAAGCTTGGGAATAGCTGCATTGACTGTTGATTGCAGAAGTGGGAAAGGCCTAAATAAGTTTCCAATAGCTGTAAAAGAAGTCTTATCTGAGAAAATCCAAAAGAATATTGATAAAGGAATGCCCGGAAATCCTCTTAAATTAATGGTTGTCGGCATACCAAACACTGGTAAATCCTCATTTATTAACCGTATGGCAGGTGCTTCAAAAGCAAAAGTTGCAGATAAAGCGGGCGTAACCAGGCAAAATCAATGGTTTCATATAGGAAACGGCATTGAACTTCTTGATACGCCGGGTGTTTTATGGCCCAAGTTTGATGATCCTATGGTAGGAGATAAGCTTGCGTTTATCGGTTCCGTTAAAGACGAAATACTTGATGTTCAAATACTTGCCGTTAAGTATTTGGATATTATGAATGAATTCTTTCATGACAGACTTGCTGAAAGATATAAGATAAGTGACTTTGAGAAAATGAAGTCCTGGGATTTGCTTGAATATATAGGTAAAAAAAGAGGCTTTGTTATTAAAGGCGGAGAAATAGATAGAGAAAGAACAGCTGTTATGCTACTTGATGAATACCGTGCAGGTAAGATGGGCAATATAAGTTTGGAACTGCCGCCGGATTCCTAATAGCCGAGGTATATATAGATGGATTATTCATATGAACTGAATGCTATATCAAAGGGATATAAAAATATTTGCGGTGTTGATGAAGCAGGACGCGGACCTTTGGCAGGACCTGTCTATGCTGCTGCAGTTATTCTTCCGGTCGGGCTTGAAATAAAAGGGCTTAATGATTCTAAAAAGTTAAGTGAGAAGAAAAGAGAAAAACTTTTTGAAGTTATTAAAGAAAAAGCCATCTCTTATTCCGTTGGGACAGCATCAGAAAAAGAAATAGATGATATTAACATATTAAATGCTACATTTCTTGCAATGAAAAGAGCAGTACTTGGCTTAAATATTAAAGCAGATTATGCTTTAATTGACGGTAACAGATATCCAAATATCGGAGATATATATGAGGAAACTGTAATAAAAGGTGATGGCAAGGTTATGTCAATAGCTGCCGCTTCCATTATTGCAAAAGTTTCAAGAGACAGGTTTATGCTTAAACTTGCTGAAGAATATCCTGAATATCAATTTGAAAAACACAAGGGATATGGCACCAAACTTCATTATGAAATGATTGGAAAATACGGAATTTCACCGATACACAGAAAGACATTTCTGAAAAATATATTAAACAAATAACTGACATAAAGGTTGGGTAAGCAAATGATGTACACAAGTACAAGAGACTCTTCAGTTAAAGTAACTGCTTCAGCAGCTATAACCAAGGGTATTTCATCAGACGGAGGACTTTTCCTGCCTGTAGAAATACCTCAGATAGACAGTGCATTTTTAAGCAATCTTATAGGTCTTTCATACATAGAAAGAGCAGAAAAAATATTATCTCTTTTCCTTGATGATTTCAGCTTCGAAGAAATCAAATACTGTGTTGAAGGAGCATATAAGGAAGGAAAATTTTCATCAGATAAAGTTGCTCCCTTAAAGAAACTTGAAAACGATGAATATATACTTGAACTCTGGCATGGACCGACTTGTGCATTCAAGGATATGGCTCTTCAGCTATTGCCTTATCTTCTTACAGAGTCTTCAAATAAGACATTGAAAGATAAAGAGATTGTTATTCTTGTTGCAACATCAGGAGATACCGGAAAAGCTGCACTTGAAGGCTTTAAGGATGTAAAAGGAACAAAAATACTTGTATTTTATCCAGTAAACGGCGTCAGCAAAATGCAGAAACTCCAAATGATTACTCAGGAAGGCGAAAACGTATCTGTTTGCGCTATTGAAGGAAATTTTGATGATGCTCAAAACGGAGTTAAATCAATTTTTGTAAATAAGGAAATTGAAGAAAAGTTTGCAGAGAATAACCTTGTCTTCTCATCAGCTAACTCAATAAACTGGGGCAGACTTGTTCCTCAAATTGTTTATTATATTTCTGCATATGTAGATCTTGTAAATGAAAAAGCCATAAATAACGGCGACAAGATAGATATTGTTGTTCCGACCGGAAACTTCGGAAATATTCTTGCTGCATATTATGCTAAATTGATGGGAACTCCGATAAATAAACTGATTTGTGCATCAAATTCGAATAATGTTCTTACAGATTTCCTGAAGACCGGTATATATGACAGAAACAGGGACTTTTATTGCACTGAATCTCCTTCAATGGATATCCTTATTTCAAGCAATCTTGAAAGACTTCTGTATATTTTGACAAACAACGATAAGCTTGTTAATGTCTGGATGGATGAACTGAAAACTACAGGTAAATATACAGTCTCTGATGAGATCCTTGCCAAGATTCAGGACAGTTTTGAAGCCGGATATTGTGATGATAAGGCTACCGAGAAGACTATAAAAGAAACATTTGAAAAATATAATTATCTTCTTGATACACATACATCAGTTGCTGTCAATGTTTATGAGCAATACAAGGCTCAAAAGAATGATAATATAGTTACGGTTATAGCTTCAACGGCTAATCCATATAAATTCCCGAAGAGTGTTTTGTCAGCGCTCAGCTCTGATATTAAATCAGATAATGAGTATGATATGATAGGAGAACTGTCCGATCTCACAAATATGCAGGTTCCACTTCAATTATCTTCACTTAAAGATAAGAAAATCAAGTTTAATAATGTTTGTAAAAAGGATAATATGGCCAAGATTGTTTTCGACATGCTCGGCATATAATTTAGGAGATTATTATGTCCGTTTATGTTATAGGTGATACACATCTTTCATTTTCAACAAATAAGCCGATGAATGTCTTTGACGGATGGGATAATTATGTTGAAAGATTGGAAAGAAATTGGCAAAAGTTAATAACGGATGATGACATTATAGTAATAAACGGTGATGTATCCTGGGCTATGAATCTTGAAGAAGCAAAAGCAGATCTATATTTTTTAGATAAGCTTAAAGGAAAAAAGATAATAGCTAAAGGAAATCATGATTATTGGTGGAATACAGTTACTAAAATGAATGCGTTCTTAAAAGATAATGATATAACTACAATTTCATTTCTTTTCAATAATGCATATTGCTTTGATGATTTTGCAATTGCAGGAAGCAGGGGATGGTTCTTTGATGCAGAAGATGATAATCAGGTATTGCTCAGAGAATGCGGACGTCTTCAACGCTCCATAGATATGGCAAAAGAATATATGAAAGAAATTGTCGTTTTTCTTCATTATCCGCCGGTAAGTGATGGTAAAGACTGTAAAGCAATTGTTGATACTCTTCTTGAAAACAATATAAAATATTGCTATTATGCTCATCTTCACGGCCCCGCTCATAAATTTGCATTTAACGGGGAAAAGTATGGTATTAACTTCAAACTTGTATCGGCAGATTACTTGAAATTCTGCCCTCAAATAGTTAAAATTAACTGAAAATTAACTGGTTGTATTATTTAATAAACTATGATATAATACGTTGATTATCAGTCAGAATACAATATATCCAGGAGGAATTTTATGTTAAAATCTTCAAACAAGGTTGAGACAAATATTTATGAACTTGAAATCTCAATCGACGCAGAAACTTTTGAAACTGCTATTCAGAAAGCTTTTAATAAGCAGAGAAAGAATATTACCTTACCAGGTTTCAGAAAAGGTAAAGCACCCAGATCAATGGTAGAAAGAATGTATGGCGAAGGTGTCTTTTATGAAGATGCTCTTGAAATTGCTTATCCTGATGCAGTCGAGGCTGCAATAGAAGAGGCGGGACTTACAATTGTTGACACTCCATATGATCTTGATGTCACTGAAATCGGTAAAAACGGTGTTGAAATGAAACTGAAGGTTACGGTTAAACCTGAAGTTAAACTCGGTAAATATAAAGGACTTAAGGCAAGCAAGATGTCTACTAAGGTTTCAGCTGATGAAGTTAAGGCTGAACTTACAAGACTTCAGGACCAGAATTCACGTATGATCAGCGTTGATGACAGAGCAGCTAAAAAAGGCGATACTGCTGTTATTGACTATGAAGGCTTTGTAGATGGTGTTCCTTTTGATGGCGGAAAAGACGAGAATCATAATCTTGAACTCGGCAGCAATTCCTTTATACCGGGCTTTGAGGATCAGATTGTAGGCCATAATATAGGCGAAGAATTTGATATTAATGTTAAATTCCCGGAAGATTATCAAAAAGATCTTGCAGGTAAGGATGCTATCTTTAAAATTAAACTCAGTGATATAAGAATAAAAGAAACTCCTGAACTTGATGATGAATTTGCTAAGGACGTTAGCGAATTTGATACATTGGCTGATTTAAAGAAGGATATAAAGAATCATCTTGAAGGTCATAAGAAAGAAGATGCTGAAGCAAAACTTGCAGATGATCTTATCATGCAGGTTGCTGATAATATCAAAGCTGAAATTCCCGAAGTTATGTTCAAAAATGAAGCTGAAAATATGCTTAATGATTTTGCATACAGACTCCAGGGACAGGGCCTTGATATTGATACATATATGAAGTATACAGGCAGTGATAAGGACAAACTTATTGAATCATATATGGAACCCGCTAAAACACAGGTTAAGATTCAGCTTGCTTTAGAAGCTATTATAGAAGCAGAAAAGATTGAAGCCAGCGAAGAAGATATCAATACAGAGTTTGAAACAATTGCAAAAGAGTATGATATGGAAGTTGACCAAATCAAGAAACTTCTTTCTGTTGATACTGTTGCTGTACAGATTAAAAATCGTAAGGCAGTTGACTTAGTAAAAGAAAATGCAGTTATAACAGAGGAAAAAACTGCAGCAGAAAAGAAGGCTGCAACTAAGAAAGCTACAGCAGAGAAGAAACCTGCTGCTAAGAAAACAACAACAGCTAAAGATTCAGAAGATAAGCCTGCTGCAAAAAAGGCAACAGCTAAAAAGACAGCAGCATCTAAAGACACAGAGAAAAAACCTGCTGCTAAGAAAACAACAAAAGCAAAAGAATAATATATTTATGTAAAGAATTGCCATAAGGTGATTCTTTACTAATTTTCAAATGGAGGAATTAAAATGGCATTAGTACCTTATGTAGTTGAACAAACCGGTAATGGTGAACGTTCATATGATATTTTTTCTAGATTGTTAAATGACAGAATTATAGTTTTATCTGATGAAGTAAATGATGCTACCGCATCTTTGGTTGTAGCACAGCTTTTATATCTCGAAGGCCAGGACAGCGAAAAGGATATCAGCTTATATATCAACAGCCCGGGTGGTTCCGTAAGCGCAGGTCTTGCAATTTATGATACTATGCAATATATAAAGTGCGATGTTTCCACTATTTGCATGGGTATGGCTGCAAGCATGGGAGCTTTCCTTCTTTCTGCCGGCGCTAAGGGCAAAAGATATGCTCTTCCAAACAGCGAAATCATGATTCATCAGCCACTCGGCGGGGCACAGGGACAGGCTACAGAAATTGAAATCGCTGCAAAACACATTTTAAGAACCAAGGAAAAGCTTAATAAGATCCTTGCTGATAATTGTAACCGACCGCTTGAGGACCTTGTTGAAGCAACCGACAGAGACAACTGGCTCTCTGCAGAGGAAGCCCTTGATTTTGGCCTTATTGATAAAGTCCTTGATAAAAGATAATTTTTATAGGAGTTTCCAATGGCAAGAGATAATGATAAAAACATAAAATGCTCTTTTTGCGGTAGAACACAAGACCAGGTATATAGATTAATAGCAGGCCCTGGTGTATATATATGTGATAACTGTGTTGAGACTTGTATCGGTATTATAGACGGTACAGACGAGTCATATAGAAATCAGGTATTAAAACCTAAGGTAAAAATTGAAGAGAAAGTTTTACCAAAGCCACAGGAGATTAAGGCATCTCTTGATGAGTATGTTATAGGACAAGAGGAAGCAAAAAAGACATTGAGCGTTGCTGTATATAACCATTATAAAAGGGTATATTATGGCGAAAAAACAGATGTCGATATACAAAAATCAAATGTTTTATTGCTAGGACCAACCGGGGTTGGTAAAACAATGCTTGCACAGACACTTGCAAAAATTATTGAAGTGCCTTTTGCAATTGCAGACGCAACAACTTTGACCGAAGCAGGATATGTCGGTGAAGACGTTGAAAATATTCTTCTTAAACTTATTCAGGCTGCTGATTATAATATAGAAAGAGCAGAACATGGTATCATCTATGTTGACGAAATTGATAAGATTTCCAGAAAATCTGAAAGCAGATCGATTACAAGAGATGTAAGTGGTGAAGGTGTTCAGCAGGCTCTTTTGAAGATAGTTGAAGGTACGGTTTCCAATGTGCCGCCTCAGGGAGGCAGGAAACATCCTCAACAAGAGTTTATAAAGATTGATACATCAAATATTCTCTTTATTTGCGGCGGTGCTTTTGACGGCATTGAAAAAATCGTTGAAAAGAGAATGGGCAATTCCGGTATAGGTTTTGGCTCTACTATTAAAGATAAAGCTGAGCTTAAAGCCGAAGATGTTTATGGCAAGGTTATTGCACAGGATTTGGTGAAATATGGTCTTATCCCTGAACTTGTCGGCCGTGTTCCTGTTATTACAGGCTTAAAACCTCTTGACAGAGATGACCTTATCAGAATTCTTTCTGAACCCAAAAATGCCATTATAAAGCAGTTTAAGGCTTTATTTGATATGGATAATATAGATCTTGAGTTTACTCAGGAAGCCCTAAATAAGATTGCTGACATGACAATTGAAAAAAATACGGGTGCCAGAGGACTTCGCGGTGTTATGGAAAATATCCTTAATCCGATTATGTATGAGGTTCCGTCTGATCCGACTGTGAAAAAGGTGGTTATTACAGAGGATTGTGTAGATGGTAAAAAAAGCCCTGATATTTTCAGAGATATAAATAAAAAAGAAACTATTTTAACTACCAATTCAAAAAAATCCAATAAGAAAATAATATAAGCAGATAAAGCCGCATTTAGTGCGGCTTTATTCTATATATATTGACTTTACCACTATAATTAGATAAAATAATATATATTAAATACTAAATATAGAATATATTTACTGATGGAGACTTTTATGAAATTTTTAAATAAAGCGCAAAATACTATTATTTTTTGTATTAAGTCTTTCTTATATATAATGATTATAGCTTGCTTTTTTGTTACATTCGGAAGTAAGTATGAATGGCTGTTAAAATTATCTCGTACTTCAGGTGTTACTCTTGTAACATTTATTGTTCTTTTGGCTGCAACAATGTCTGTTTACGGCGGTTACCAGGTTGGCAGACTGAAGAGTAAACCCATATGTATATCAATGTCTCTGGCTACTATTGTCACTGATTTAGTTGCTCATTTAGAGTTTTGCATAATGTGCGTAAATGAAAAAAATAATGATCATTTTGTTTATGAATCACCACATTTACTTCTTTTAACCGTTGCTCTTCAGGTTGCTTTTATTATATCTTTAGTTTATTTCGGCAATTATGTTTATTTCTACATTAACAAACCTGAGAAATGCTGTATTATAACAAGTTCAGAAGAATCACTTAATAATATCGCAAGTCGTATTGCTAAATACAAAAAGCAATACAAGATTAACGACATGATTCATTATACTTCACCCAATGCATATGAGGTGATTAACAGAAATGATACTGTCTTTTTGTACGATATACCTCAAAAAGACAAAATTATACTTAATGAATATTGCTATGCTTATCATAAAAATATTTATTATAACTTTGAGATGAGTGATATTGTTGCACTAGGTTCAAGAATAGCATTTTTTGACGATAAACCTATTGTTTCAGAAAATGTTCGTGATTTGACAATTGAACAGCGCTTTATCAAGAGACTTATGGATATTGTTTTATCTTTACTTGCATTGATTATTTCTTCTCCTTTTATGCTTATATTTGCTATTTTGATTAAAGCAGAAGATGGCGGTCATGTTTTTTACAGACAGGCGAGAGCTACAAAAGGCGGCAAAGTCTTTATGGTATATAAGTTCAGAACCATGAAGGAAAAAGACAGTGTAAATGTTTCTGTTAAAGAAAAAGATGACAGAATCACGAAAATAGGCAAGTTCCTCAGAAAGTATAGAATTGATGAAGTGCCTCAGTTTATCAACATCTTAAAAGGTGATATGAGTCTTGTGGGACCGAGGCCAGAAATGATTGAAAATGTCGATAAATATACCGAGGAATTACCGGAGTTCACCTACAGACTCAGAGTAAAAAGCGGGCTTACGGGATATGCACAAATCGCAGGCAAATACAATACTTCACCTAAAGATAAATTAGTACTTGACCTTATGTATATTGAAAAATACAGTCTTTGGCTTGATGTAAAACTTTTGCTGCAAACGGTAACAGTTGTTTTGAAAGCTGATGACAGTACAGAAGCATTCAAAAAAGAAAAAAGTAAATTCCATTTTACAGAAAGATAATATTTATTTTCTACATTAAGATATTTTTGAGGCAGGAGATTATAGTCCTGCCTCAAAGCAATTTATATAGTATTTTACAAATAGATTTTTATTGTTAATAGTCTGTAGTTATGATATAATAAATTACTATCGATTTTAGGAAGAGATTTATGAGCAGTAACAAAATCTTTAAGAAAGAACGCAAGCATAAAAAATGGCAGCCATATGTCAAATATTTGATTATTGCATCAATAGCTGCATGCTTAGTTATTGGTCTTATATCTTTTTTCTTCTTCTTTAAATCTGTTGATTATGATATCGATAATATTGTTGACGTTTCTACAACTGCTGCTTATGAAGCAAACAGTGAAGAAGAAACGGAAAATACTGTATCTGTAAAGAGTCTCACCGGTTTAAGCCGGGTAGTTTTTGTTGTCTTAAATAACTCAAAAGAATTTGATTTTTGTACTCTTGTATCAACGGATTATGACAATCAGGAGATGAAAATTAAAACATATGATGACATAGAATATCAAAACGCTTATTCTGAAGGCATCTCAAGCCTTATTTCCTTAATTAATAAAGAAAACGAATCCAGCGTTGATAAGTATGCGATATTTACATATAGTTCTTTAAGAGCCTTCCTTTCAGAAAATAAATCATATGACATCTATGTCACGGATGATATAAACTATCATTCTGAATCTTTTATTCTGGAACTCAGTAATGGATTACAGGAACTTAACAGCGAACAGACATATAAGTATTTACTCATATCGGACAACTATACACGTTCACTTATTTTATCCGATATTATAAACAACCTTTTAACAGCAGATAATATTGATAAATTTGATGATATATATAAAGCTTTTGCCAATAATACCGATAACAATATTTCAGTTATTGATTTTGACAATGAAGCTGATAAACTCAAAATATACGCTGTTGCATATGACAAGTTTTACCCGGAGGCAATAGTTTAAGCTTATGAAGAAATTTCTTGCCGTTTTAGTACTGGTAGTAGTTATTGTCTTTTCATTTCTGCTTATATCAAGCAAGTTTGATAATTTAAATTCTGCTCTTGGAAGCATATTTACAGGTGTATCCGAGAAAATTGAAAACCGTAATGTCGAAATATTGGGTCAAAATTTTAACGGAAGGTATAATTATTATTACAATTCGCTTGATGATGACCAAAAGTATGTTTACTCAATAATATATGATTCATATAACAGCTTTGCAGAAGACTTTACTGTTAATGTTGATGCAGAAATCTTTAATACAATCAATAATGCTGTTCTCTATGATAATCCTGATATTTTTTGGGTTGAACCTATTTATTCATATAAAGATTTTAACGGATATATTATCGTAACACCAACTTACAGAAACAGTCCTGAATCTATAGAAAAAATAAAAAACGATCTAGACAATAAAGTAAATGAAATTTATGAGATGGCTCAGAAATTACAAACTGATTATCAAAAAGAACTATTTATTCATGATTATATCTGCAGTGTAGCCGAGTATGATCAATCAACATATGATACGATAGGAGATACTGCATACAGCGCTCTTATTAACGGAAAAACAATATGTGAAGGATATTGCAGAGCTTTTAAGCTTGTACTTGATAAATGTGGTATTAAAAACTATATGGTAGTCGGCATCGGTGAAACTATGGACGGTACTGAAGGTCATATGTGGAGTGTCGTTAATATCGACTCCGAAAATTATTATGTCGATATTACATGGGATGACGGAGATGAATCTTTAGTTAATACAACTCATCTTTACTTCAATATGGATGAGCTTGAGATTTCCAAAGAACATAAGGATATCGTTCCGGATAATAACAATTGCAACGGAATTATGAGCAATTATTTCCATAAAACCGGAATGTATCTAACTGAGCTTGATTTACAATCGGACAGCTTTATTGATTCTTGTGTTAATCAGCTGGATAATTATGGAATAATTGAATTAAAGTTTTCAGATGCTAATAGATATAATGAATTTATGGACATGATTTCTGAAAGTGACAGAGAGATATTTAATGCTCTTAAAGAAATAAATGCAAAAAGTCAAAAAAATATAACCACAAATACCGTACATTATATTCATAATGATTATTATTTATATGTATGCCTGATATTTGATGAGGTGAGTTGACAATGGATAAAAAAAGAATCGAAAATGCATTTAGAGAAATTCTTTTGGCAATAGGTGAAGATCCCGACAGAGAAGGACTTATTGAGACTCCTAAAAGAGTTGCAAATATGTACGAAGAAGTATTTTCAGGTCTTAATGAAGATCCTAAAATACATCTGAAGATATTCCACGAAGGAAATACAGACGAGATTGTTGTAGTTAGAGATATTCCTACTTACTCTATGTGTGAACACCACTTCCTGCCTTTTGTAGGTAAAACACATATTGCATATATTCCGAATGAATCAGGAGAGGTTATTGGTTTATCAAAACTTGCCAGAATAGTTAACAATTTTGCACGCAGACCTCAGTTGCAGGAGAGACTTACATCTCAAATTGCAGACTTTATTTACAGCGAAATGAATCCAAAAGGTGTTGCAGTTATAGTTGAAGCTGAGCATTTATGCATGACAATGAGAGGAATAAGAGCCGCCGGCTCGCAAACTTATACTTCTGCAATGAGAGGAACAATGCTAAAAGATGCAAGAACTCGTTCGGAAGTCATGTCTTTATTGGGAAACAAATAATGTTGAAATTTTTAAATTACAGCTTTGAAACCGGCAAAAAGACATATCTGATGGGCATACTCAATGTTACCACTGATTCTTTCTTTGATGGCGGTAAATACAATTCACAGGAATCTGCACTTTCTCATTATATGGATATGTTAAATGAAGGTGCTGATATTATTGATATAGGTGCTCAGTCAACCAGACCGGGACATAAGCATTTAACAAGTGATGAAGAACTAAATATTATAAAAGAATATCTGCCTTATCTTTATGACAAGAAAAAAGCTCCTATTTCGGTTGACACTTTTTATCCTCAGGTTGCTGAATATGCAGTTAATAACGGAGCATGCATCATTAATGATGTAAGTGGTGTCTTTAATCCTGAAATGGCGGAAATAGTAAGAAAATATAAATGCGGATGGGTTATTACACATACAGCAGGCTCCGATTCATCTCATCCTCTTAAATACAAAGACGGTATTATACCTGCTGTAAACGAATTTTTTGATGAGATGAAAGAGAAATGCGTAAATGCGGATATAAGCCTGAATCAGCTTATCTTTGACCCTGGAATCGGATTCGGGAAAGACTGCAATGATGACAGTATAATACTAAAAAACTTTGAATTATTAAATAAGGATATTCCATTGCTTTTGGCATGCTCCTCCAAGAGAGTTATCGGATATCTGACAGGCGCTGAACTTGAAGACAGACTTTATGGAACAATAGCTGCCAATCTTTTAGCCTCAGAAAAAGGTGCTGACTTTATTCGAGTACATAATGTCAAAGAAAATAAATTAGCTCTTAAATTAGCGGATGCATTATTAAGGAGTTGAGCTTTTTATGGATAAGATTATCATTAAAAATTTAAGAATATATGCATATCACGGAGTTAATCCGGAAGAAAAAGTTAACGGTCAGTTATTTTCTTTTGATATAGAATGCAATTTATCAATGACAAAAGCTTGTTACAGCGATTTGATTGATGATACGGTAAATTATGCTAAAATCGTCAAAAGTGTAAAAAGAACCGTTTTAAGCGAAAAATATAACCTTTTGGAAAAGGTCTGCCAGCTTATTGTTGATAATTTATTTGAAGAATTCGAAATGATTGATTCAATAAAGATTAAAATGACGAAACCTGAAGCTCCGATTAAGGCGGACTTTGATTATGTAGCAGTCGAAATTGAAAGGGATAGAAAATGATTGCATATATAGCGATGGGATCCAATATAGGGGACAGGTATCAAAATCTTCAGGATGCTCTTTCTTCACTTTCACTTATTCCTGGCGTTAAAGTAATTTCAGCATCAAAGATTTATGAAACTGCTCCTGTCGGATATTTAAATCAAGATGATTTTTTGAATGCAGTTTTAAGAGTGGATACAAAGCTTAGTCCTGAAGCACTCCTTGGCGCTTGCCTAGGTATTGAAGCTGCTATGGGCAGAAAGCGATTAATTAAAAACGGCCCTAGAATAATTGATCTTGATTTGCTTATTTATGAAAATGAAATCAGAAATACTGATTATTTAATATTACCTCATCCTCGTATGATGGAAAGAGAGTTTGTATTAAAACCTTTACTTGATGTGTATTCAGACTTCAAAATGCCTGAAAATATATATTTACATGGTGAAGGAATAAAAGAATATATAAAAAGTTTGGATGTGACTGATAACTAATATGCACTATATAATAATGGATCTTGAATGGAATGTGGTTTATCTTGATTCGGCAAAAATGTATATCAATGAAATCATCGAGGTAGGCGCAATAAAATTAAATGAAAATATAGAAGTCATTGACAGCTTTAATTCTTTTGTTAAACCTATTGCCTCAAAAAAAATAAGAAAGAGCATAAGAGAATTAACTCAAATAACTATGGACAATTTGGTCGATGCAGAAAAGTTTAAAGATGTTATGAGAAAGTTTGAAAGCTGGGCCGGAGAAGACTTTATCCTGCTTAGCTGGGGTGATTCCGATGTAAGAACGCTTATCTCAAATTATAAATACTTTGATAAAACACGTAATATTGAATTTATTAAAAAGTATTGTGATCTTCAGCTTTATGTTCAAAAGCAAATCAAGTCCAAAAGAGGTCAACAATTAGGTCTTTCTAATGCTGCAGAATGCCTTGGAATAGACCAAGACAAATATGAGCATCACAGGGCTTTACAGGACAGTATGCTAAGTGCTGAGTGCCTAAAAAAGACATTTGACAAGGAAAGACTGGATAACTTTGTCAGAATATGTGATAAAGAATTTTTTGAAAGATTTGCCTTCAGACCATACTATATCAGGGATATAGACAATAAGCTTATAAACAAAAACATATTTGAATGTCGTTGTGATGTTTGTAAGAACCCTTTGAAGATTGTTAAGCCTTGGAAAACCATAAATAATTCTTTCCGTGCTGTCTTGTATTGTAAAAACTGCGATCGAAAAATAACAGCAATTGTCAGAGTGAGAAAACTTTATGATAAGGTGTCATACAAGAAAAGTTTAATAGACGTTGATGAAAATGAAGTATAGAAGAAAGCGAGCTGTGAATTGTTCACATGCTCGCTTTAGTTTAATATCTTTTGAATTATCAAAATACTCTTGTTCTTATAACGCCTTCTACAGCATTAATGGTTTTAAGAGATTTATCGGTAATGTTGGCATCTGTATCTACAAGAGTATAAGCATATTCACCTTTTGATTTATTTACCATATTATCAATATTAATGCCCTCATCTGCAACTGCTGTTGTAACACGGCTTATGATACTGGGTATGTTCCTGTGGAGAATACCTATTCTTGTTTTACCGCTTCTGGGTACCGAAACATTCGGGAAATTAACTGAGTTTATAATATTTCCGTTTTCAAGATATTCTTTTACCTGATTTACAGCCATTACTGCGCAATTGTCTTCTGACTCAGGTGTTGAAGCGCCCAAATGGGGAAGTACTATGGCACCGGGAACATCCAGGAGTTTTTCGCATCCGAAATCAGTTATATATGCAGCGACTTTGCCATCTGAAAGTGCATATGCAATATCAGGTGTATCAACAAGTTCACCGCGTGCAAAATTAAGAATTCTTACATTATCTTTCATTTTTGCTATGCTTACTGTGTTTATAAGAGATTTTGTGTCTTCTGTCAGAGGCACATGAAGTGTGATATAGTCACAATCTGCAAATATTTCATCAAGGTTTGTAACGTGCTTTACATTTCTTGATAAGTTCCATGCGGCATCAACAGAAAGATATGGATCATATCCGTATACCTGCATACCCAGTGACTGAGCAGCGTTTGCAACCAATACACCAATAGCACCAAGCCCGATTACACCGAGCTTTTTGCCTTTGATTTCAGGTCCGGCAAATGCTGATTTACCTTTTTCTACATCTTTGGAGAAGTCTTCGGAGTCTCTCAGTGTTGCCTTTACCCAGTCAATTGAAGCTACGATTTTTCTTGATGATAATAATAGACCGCAAAGAACCAGTTCTTTAACAGCATTTGCATTTGCACCCGGAGTGTTGAAGACAACGATACCTTCTTGAGCACATTTATCTACCGGGATATTATTAACACCTGCACCCGCTCTTGCTATACAAAGTGTTTTATTGCTGAATTCCATATCATGCATTGATGCAGAACGGACAAGTATAGCGCTTGGATCTTTTACATCATCAGAGCACTTGTATTCAGATGTGAAATTTTTGATTCCTCTTGCGGATATTTTGTTTAATGTAAGTATGTTATACATAATGACTTAACCTCTCTATGAATTGTTCTTTTCAAATTCTGCCATGAAGTTAACAAGCTTTTCTACTCCTTCATAAGGCATAGCATTGTAAATTGATGCTCTCATACCGCCAACTGTTCTGTGACCCTTAAGATTAACAAGGCCTTCCTTTGCTGCTTCAGCAACAAATTTAGCATTAAGTTCATCGGAATCAGTAACAAAAGGAACATTCATGAGCGAACGGTCTTCTTTGACAACTGTTCCGCGGAACATCTTTGAATTGTCAAGAAAATCATATAAAAGTTTTGCCTTTTTCTCATTCTTAACTTTCATTGCCTCAAGACCGCCGTTACGTTTGAGATATTCAAGAACAAGTTTACAAATATAGATGGTATAGCATGGGGGAGTGTTATATAAAGACTGAGCATCAGCATGTACTTTATAATCGAGCATTGTAGGAGTGATGTCTCTTGCATTGCCTAAAAGATCTTCTCTGATTATACAAATTGTAAGACCTGCAGGTGCAACGTTTTTCTGAGCACCGCCGTAAACCATGCCGAACTTTGATATATCAAGAGGTTCTGATAAGAAACAAGATGATATATCAGCAATAAGGGGAACATCACCTGTATCCGGCAGTTCATGATAAACCGTACCATAGATTGTATTGTTCATGCAGATATAGAAATAATCAGCGTCTTTTGTAAATTCATCTTTATTGAGTTTTGGTATATATGAAAAAGTCTTATCTGCAGATGAAGCAACTTCTTTAACAATACCGTATTTTTTAGCTTCTGCTGCTGCCTTCTTTGCCCATTGACCTGTAATTACATAATCTGCTTTGCCTGAACCATTCATGAAATTAAGGGGAATTGCAGCAAACTGAGTTGAAGCGCCTCCCTGTAAGAATAATACCTTATAATTATCAGGTATTTTGTAAAGTTCACGCATAAGAGCTTCTGCTTCTTTTATGATTGCATCATATTCTTTTGAGCGGTGGCTCATTTCCATAACGGACTGACCGCAACCTTTGTAATCAAGCATCTCGTCTGCTGCGATTTTCAATACTTCTTCAGGTAACATAGATGGACCTGCTGAAAAGTTATAAACTCTGGACATATTGTTAGCCTCCATTTGATGATAAATATATGTTCAAAACGATTGTATTATAGCAAATAAATGTAAGCTAAATCAATAAATTGTCAAATATTTAACAATTTTTTAATGAAAATTATCGTTTTGCACATAAATTTTGTAAAAGTTTTTAACAATCTTGTTATTTTAACGAATTATTAATTCTAACTTTAGCTTATTGATTATATTTTTATAATAATATATAATAATAACATTCATTTTAGCGAGGTATAAAAAATGGAATCTTTGAGAAATCTAATAAATGAATTTACAGATAAATCTATTTCATTGCCTATGATAGCACTCAGGGGCATGGTAGTCTTTCCGGAGATGAATCTGCATTTTGATGTAGGCAGAGAAAAATCCGTTTGTGCTGTTAAGATAGCATTGGAGCAGAAATCACATATTTTTTTATGTACACAAAAGGATCTTGAATGTGACGACCCTCATTCTGAGGATTTATATAAATATGGTGTTGTTTGTGAATTGAAGCAGGTAGTAAAATCTCCGAGCCAAGATACACTCAGGGTTATAGCTACCGGCCTTTACAGAGCAATGATCGTCAGTGTTACTTCTGTTAATCCCTATCTTTCTGCCATAGTTACAAAAGTGGAAACAAAGCGAGTATTAAAAGAAGATAAGATTTATGAAGAAGCTTTGATAAGACGCCTAAGCTCTACTTTTAGTGAGTATGCAGAAAACCAGATTCAATCACCAAATGACATAATTATCGGAGCAAATGTAAGAAAAAATTCAGGAGAATTATCTGATTTTATTCTTTCCAATATACCATTGGAATATGCTGATAAGCAGATGCTTTTAGAAGAACTTGATCCTTTGAAAAGAACTGAGCAGCTTTATGCTTTACTGAATAAAGAAATGAAGCTTATAGCCATCGAAGATGATATAATACAAAAAGTTCAGGATCAGATGGATGAAAATCAAAAGGAGTATTTCTTAAGAGAGCAACTTAAGGTTATTTCTAATGAACTCGGTGAAGGTGAAAATTTTGAAATCGAGATTGAAAACTATAAAAATCAGATTATAGACCTGGAATTTGCTGAAAATATTGAAACTAAACTGCTTAAGGAATGTGACCGTCTGCGTAAGATGCAATCCTCAAGTCCGGATGCTTTTGTAATTCGCAATTACCTTGATAAAGTCTTCTCTCTTCCTTGGAAGACAGCAACAGGGGATAATTATGATATATCTAAAGTGCGTGAAATTCTGGAAGAAGATCATTACGGCTTGCAGGAAGTCAAGGACCGAATAATAGAATATATAGCTGTCAGAAAAATAAATCCCGATGTTAAAGGCCAAATCATATGCCTTGCAGGTGCACCGGGTGTTGGTAAAACTTCTATTGCAAAATCGCTTGCCAGAGCTCTTAATAAAAAATATGCACGTTTATCATTAGGCGGTGTTCGAGATGAAGCAGATATCAGAGGGCACAGAAAAACATATATTGGCGCAATGCCGGGCAGAATTATTGAGGCAATTGATAATGCAGGCAGCTTAAATCCTCTTATTCTTCTTGATGAGGTTGACAAACTGGGCAACGATTACAGGGGAGATCCTTCATCAGCTCTGCTTGAAGTCCTGGATGGTGAGCAAAACAATGCATTTGTTGACCACTATATAGAGATACCTTTTGATTTATCTAAGGTTCTCTTTGTTACAACTGCAAATGATAAACACAATATTCCCGAGCCATTGCTTGACAGGATGGATATCATTGATATTCCGGGCTATACATATGAGGATAAATTTAATATTGCAAAGAAACACTTGATACCCAAGCAATTAAAAGAAAACGGACTTAAAAAGTCATATGTTAAAATCACTGACAAAGCCTTGAAAGATATCATATCCGGATATACAAAAGAAGCTGGAGTAAGAAATCTTGAGAGGCAAATTGCCAAAATCTGCAGAAAGATTGCCGTAAAATATGCTGAGGGATTTGAAGGCAAAATTTCTATTAAGCCTGTAGATTTGCAAGAATATCTTGGTTCAGTTAAATTTAAGCCGGATGAAATATCGCATGAAGACCAGATAGGTGTTGTTAACGGACTTGCATATACTTCTGTCGGCGGAACAATGCTCAAAGTTGAAACAGCATTAATGAAAGGAAAAGGCAGTCTTGAACTTACAGGTTCACTCGGCGATGTGATTAAAGAATCGGCTAAGGCGGCTATTACACTTGCAAGATCCAATGCAGATAAATATGATATTGACGCTGATTTCTATAAAAATAATGATATTCATATACATTTCCCTGAGGGTGCTGTTCCTAAAGATGGCCCTTCAGCAGGTGTAACCATTTATACATCCGTTATTTCTGCGCTATCCGGTAAAAAGGCCAGATCAGATGTTGCTATGACCGGTGAAATAACAATAACAGGCAGAGTCCTGCCAATAGGCGGTCTGCGTGAAAAAAGTATGGCTGCTTATGTTGAAGGCATTAAGACTGTATTGATTCCATATGATAATAAGTCAGACCTTGATAATGTTGATGAAAAAGTAAAAGAAAAAGTTAACTTTATTCCTGTTAAATACGTAGATGAAGTCATAAATAATGCGTTGATATAAGGAAATAATTATGAATTACAATAATGCAAATTTTGAAAAAGCCTATGGTACACTTTCTCAGCTTCCTGTATCTGATAAACCTGAAATAGCATTTTCAGGCAGATCTAATGTTGGTAAAAGTTCACTTCTTAATAAGCTTTTTAACAGAAAGTCATTGGCTAGAGTCAGTTCAGTACCGGGAAAAACAATAACAATAAATTTTTATAACATAGATAAATGCTATTTCGTGGATCTTCCAGGTTATGGCTATGCGAAAGTATCGAAAAGTGAAAAAGACAGATGGTCAAAGATGATGGAAGGCTATTTTAATACCGGCAGAAATATACCTTTGCTTGTACAACTTGTCGATATGAGACACAGCCCGACTGCTGATGACCTTATGATGATTGATTTTCTTAAATCAAATGCCATAGATTTTATTGTTGTGTTGACAAAAAGTGATAAGCTAAATAAAAGTCAATATGCCGACAGACTTGATAAAATATATGAAGAACTCAATATGGTTGAAAAAGATAAAATAATTCCTTTTTCGGCAGTTAATGGTGAAAATTTAGATAAAATTAAAGCATATATAGAAAGAAAAATAGAGGAATGGTCATAATTATGGAAAAAATCCCGTTCTTAACAAAAGAAAAAGCTGAGCAAATTGCAGCAGATTTTCCTACACCTTTTTATGTATATGATGAAAAGGGAATTCGTGAGACATGTAAGAATCTATATAAGGCATTTTCATGGAATAAAGGATTCAGAGAATATTTTGCGGTCAAAGCCACACCGAATCCATTTATAATAAACATTTTGCGTGAGTATGATTGCGGATGTGATTGCTCATCGATGACTGAACTTATGCTTTCAAATGCAATCGGTGCAGACGGAGATCATATTATGTTTTCATCTAATGATACTCCTCCCGAAGAATTTGCTTATGCTGATAAACTCGGTGCGATAATTAATTTAGATGATATAACACATATTGATATTCTTGAAAAGACATTATGCAAACTGCCTGAAAGAATATCCTGCAGATATAATCCGGGCGGCTACTTTAAGATTTCAAACAATATTATGGATAATCCCGGTGATGCTAAGTACGGCTTAACAACTGAACAGATTTTTGAAGCGTTCAGAATATTAAAAGCAAAGGGCGTTAAAGAGTTTGGAATTCATGCATTTCTTGCCAGCAATACGGTAACTAATGAATATTATCCTACTTTGGCAGCTATTTTATTTGATTTAGCAGTAAAACTTAAAAAAGCAATTGGAGCAAATATTAAGTTTGTTAATATGTCAGGTGGCATAGGTATACCATATAAACCTGAACAGGAGCCAAATGATATTTTTGAAATAGGCGCTAATGTTAAAAAGGTTTATGATGAGATTCTTGTTAAAAACGGTATGGGTGATGTTGCCATATATACTGAACTTGGAAGATATATGCTTGCGCCAAACGGCGCTTTAGTAACAAGAGCCATTAATCAAAAACATATACATAAAGAATATATCGGTGTTGATGCATGTGCAGCAAATCTTATGAGACCTGCCATATACGGCGCCTATCATCATATTACGGTATTGGGTAAAGAAAATGATAAGGCAAATTGTAAATATGATATAACCGGGTCTTTATGCGAAAACAACGATAAATTTGCAATTGACAGACTCCTTCCAAAAATAGATATGGGAGATCTTTTGTATATCCATGATGCAGGCGCTCACGGCTTTTCAATGGGATATAACTACAACGGTAAGCTCAGATCATCAGAAATACTGTTAAAAGAAGACGGCAGTTATGCGATGATAAGAAGAGCTGAAACACCAAAAGATTATTTTGCAACTTTTGATTGTTTTGAAGATTTGTATAATAAACTTATTAACAGAGGATAGTTATGTCATTTGTCCATCTACATCTTCATACCGAATACAGCCTGCTGGATGGTGTTTGCCGTCTGGACAGGCTTTGTTCTGCTGCGAACGAAAGGGGACAAAATGCTCTTGCTATTACCGATCACGGCAACCTCTATGGCGCAGTATATTTTTTTGAAGCAGCAAAAAAATACGGTATAAAACCTATTATCGGTTGTGAGGTATATATAGCTGCAAGAAGCAGATTTGACAAAGTACATGGAGTTGATTCCGAAAGAAGTCATTTGATTCTTTTATGTAAAAATGAAACAGGATATAAAAATCTAATCAAAATGGTTTCAAGTTCGTGGGTAGAAGGTTTTTATACAAAGCCCAGAATTGATCATGACCTGCTTGAAAAATATCACGACGGGCTTATATGTCTTTCTGCCTGCCTTGCAGGAGAAATACCGAGATTAATCTTAAATGGCAATTATGAAGAAGCAAAGAAAACAGCATTGTGGTATGACAGTGTTTTCGGCAGAGGTAATTATTATCTGGAGCTGCAAGACCATGGTATATCCGAACAAACTATTGTTAATAATGGCCTTATACGACTTTCAGAAGAAACATCAATCCCGTTGGTTGCTACTAATGATGTCCATTATATAGATAAAAAGGATGCAGCTATTCAAAAAGTTTTAATAAGTATTGCAACTAATAAAACCATTTATGATGAAGGTGGACTTGAATTTGCAAGTGATGAATTTTATCTTAAAACTGAAGATGAAATGAGATCCCTTTTTGGATATCTGGAAGAAGCTATAGATAATACTCAAAAAATTGCAGATGAATGTAATTTTGAGTTTGAATTCGGTGTTACAAAACTTCCGAATTTTGATGTTCCTAACGGTATGGATCATTATGAATATATGTGTTCTTTGTGTTATGCGGGATTAAAAAAGAGAATTGGTGTAAATCCCGATAAGAAATATATTGAACGATTGGAATATGAACTTTCAGTTATAAAAAGCATGGGCTATGTTGACTATTTTCTTATCGTTGCCGACTTTATTAACTATGCAAAAAACAATGATATACCGGTAGGACCCGGCAGAGGATCCGGCGCAGGAAGTTTATGCGCATATAGTATGGGTATTACAGATGTAGATCCTTTGAAATATAATCTTCTTTTTGAAAGATTCTTAAATCCCGAAAGAGTCAGCATGCCAGATATAGATGTTGACTTCTGCTATGAGAGACGCGAAGAAGTAATAGAATATGTTAAAAATAAATATGGCAACGATCACGTTGCTCAAATTGTAACTTTTGGAACCATGGCAGCCCGTGCTGCAATTAAAGACTGCGGCAGAGCTTTAGGTATGTCATATTCAGAAGTTGATAATGTATCCAAAAGAATACCTAAAAAATTAAAGATTACATTGAAAGAAGCTCTTGAAACAAGTCCGGAGCTTCGTGACATATATGAATCTGATTCAAAAGCCAAAATTCTCATAGATACTGCAATGAATGTTGAAGGCATGCCAAGACATGCATCAACTCATGCAGCAGGAGTTATTATCACTGATAAAGCCGTTAATGAATATGTACCTCTCGCAATAAATGATGATTCAATTGTTACCCAGTTCACTATGAAAAGTATTGAAAAACTCGGTCTCCTAAAAATGGACTTTCTGGGGCTTCGTACTTTAACTGTTATTGATAATTGCATAAATATGATAAAAAAATCCAATCCGGATTTTGATTTGGAAAAAATTCCTTTGGATGATAAGAAAACCTTTGATTTGTTTTCTTCAGGAAACACTTCAGGCGTATTTCAATGTGAATCTGAAGGGATGAAAAATGTCTTTATAAAGCTGGAACCTGCATCAATTGAAGATATAATAGCTGTTATATCTCTATATAGACCGGGTCCCATGAGCTATATAGATACATATATTAAAAACAGAAAAAATCCTGCTGAAATAAAATATATAACACCGCTTCTTAAGGATATATTGGATTTTACATACGGCGTAATTGTTTATCAGGAACAAGTTATGAGGATATTCAGGACTCTTGCAGGATATTCACTTGGCAGGGCTGATATAGTAAGAAAATCTATTTCCAAAAAGGATCTGGATATTTTACAACAGGAAAGAGATAGCTTTATTAAAGGCTGTATTGAAAACAATATATCAGAAGAGACTGCTGATGAATTATTTAATGAAATGATTTCTTTTGCAGACTATGCCTTTAACAGAGCTCATGCTGTTTCATATGCTTTGATTTCTTACAGAACGGCATATTTAAAAGTTCATTTTATGACAGAATACATGTCATCTCTTTTAAATTCAGTTGTTGATAATACATCAAAGATGTCTTCATATATTGAAGACTGTAAAGCGAACAATATTAATATTCTTGCTCCTGATGTTAATCAAAGCGAAATGAAGTTTACAGCTATTGATGGAAATAATATACGTTTTGGTTTTTTAGCTATAAAGAACCTTGGTCGGGATTATATAAATACCATAATTGAGGAAAAAAATAAAAACGGTATATATAAATCGTTTTACTCTTTTTGTAAGAGAACTTATAGCAAATCTTTCAATAAGAAAGCTGTTGAGAGCCTTATTAAAAGCGGATGCCTTGATAATCTTGGTGCCAACAGGCAAACCATGCTAAGTTCACTGAATGATATTGTTGATAACCTAAATTACAATAACAGAAAAAGTATAAGTGGACAGATTGGTTTGTTTGATTTAATTCAAGATGAAAATCAAGAGGAGTTTACGTTAAATATATCTGATGAAATGCCGTTAAACGATATGCTTAAAGGTGAAAAGGAGACAACAGGTATATATATTTCATCACATCCGATGAATCAATACATGGAAATTTATAAAAGTCTCAATGTCAACAGAATCATTGACTTATTAAATAACGAAGAAAAAGCCGATGGTTCCAATGTTAAACTACTGGTTATAGTCTCAAAAGTGAGCAAAAAAAAGACCAAAGCAGGGGACACAATGGCTTTTGTTGAAGTTGAAGATATGACAGGTTGGGTTGAATTGATTGTTTTCCCAAAAACATATAGAGAAAGTTATTTCTTGCTTGAAGAGGGCAATGTTATATATCTTTCAGGTAAACTATCTATAAACGATGAAGATGAGTGTAAAATTATAGCTGATAAACTGGAAGATATCAACGATTACATAAAAATGTCTTCATATAAAAAGATATTTTTGAGACTCCCTTCACAAAAATCAGATGAATATTTTTCTGCCATTGAGCTTCTCAACAAGAATGCCAAAAAAGGTAATTTGAGTCTTAATTACTATTTTTCGGATATCGGAAGATATTTTAAGGCAAATGCCATTGAATATGATGAAAAACTGATTAAAAAACTTAAAGATTTACTTGGCGACGATAATCTCGTTCTTCAATAAGCAAAATAATAACTATATTTGAAATATAAAAAATAAACAAATCTTTAAGGATTAATTTGAAAATTTTTATGGAATTATTTATTTTGGTATAGAATATTTAACAAAATTCAATATATTTTTTATGATTTGAGGTCAATTCTTAGTCAATAAATATCTTGAATTATTATATTCTATATGGTATTATTATAAGCCAAACGCAATTTGATTATATTTATTAAAGGGTGAATTCAAATGAAAAAAATCGGCGTTTTAACAAGTGGCGGAGACGCTCCGGGCATGAACGCTGCAATCAGAGCAGTAGTTCGTTATGGATGCGAACATGATATGGAAGTATATGGAATACTGAGAGGATATAACGGACTGATGCAAGGCGATATGTATCAAATGAATCTTCGTAGTGTTTCAAATATAATAAACCGTGGCGGTACAATTTTATATTCAGCAAGAAGTGAAGAGTTTAAAACTGAAGCAGGAATGCAAAAAGCTATTGCTGTATGTAAAGAAGTTGGACTTGACGGTATTGTTGTTATTGGTGGTGACGGTTCTTTCAAAGGTGCAAGAGATTTGTCTTTAAGAGGTATTCCTTGTATTGGTGTTCCCGGAACTATTGATAACGATATAGGTTGCTGTGACTACACAATAGGCTATGATACAGCAATGAATACTGTCAGAGAAATGGTTGACAGACTTCGTGATACAACAGAATCTCATGACCGTTGTTCAGTAGTTGAAGTAATGGGACGTAAAGCCGGATATATCGCTCTTTATGCAGGTATTGCATGTGGTGCTACTACAATTTTGATTCCTGAACTTGAATATGATTTACAACGTGATGTCATTGACAGAATGCGCAAGACTCAAAAGACCGGTAAAAAGCACTTTATTATAGTTGTTGCTGAAGGTATAGGTAAAGTTGACGAAATGGCAAAAAAGATTCAGGATTATACTGGAGTTGAAACAAGAGCTACAGTCTTAGGACATGTTCAACGTGGAGGTACACCTACAGTAAGAGATAGGGTTAATGCAAGCCTTATGGGTGCGAGAGCAGTTCAATTATTACAGGAAGGCAAGAGCAACAGAGTTGTTGCAATGAAAAAAGATGATATAGTTGACTATGACATATTTGATGCGCTTAATATGACAAAGACACTTGATATTGACCTGTATCAGATAGCTCATGATATTTCAATATAAAAATTACTCCTTGATTTTCATAATCAAGGAGTTTAATTTTGCAATTATTAGTTTTTAAGACTTTGAAGTGGTGCCGGTATCCTGCCGCCTCTGTTTATGAATTTGGCAGGGGATGCAGTGCTAACTTTCATTATGGGCGATAAGCCGAACAGACCGCCGAATTCTATTTCTTCTCCATCTTTAAGTCCTATAGCCGGAATTACTCTTACTGCTGTTGTTTTTGAATTTACCATGCCTATTGCAGCTTCATCTGCGATAATTCCTGATATTACTTCTGCAGGTGTATCTCCGGGTATTGCTATCATATCAAGTCCTACCGAGCATACTGCAGTCATGGCTTCCAGTTTTTCTATAGATAAATTTTTGCTTCTTACTGCATCAATCATGCCTGCATCTTCTGAAACAGGAATAAATGCGCCTGATAGTCCTCCTACATGTGATGAAGCCATTACACCGCCTTTTTTTACTGCATCGTTCAAAAGCGCAAGGCAAGCTGTTGTACCGCATGCACCGCATGATTCAAGTCCCATTTCTTCTAGTATATGGGCAACAGAATCACCCACAGCAGGGGTAGGCGCAAGCGATAAATCAACAATACCAAAAGGAACATTCAATCTGCGAGATGATTCATGAGCAACAAGTTGACCGACTCTGGTTATCTTAAATGCAGTTCTTTTCACTAATTCGGCAACTTCTGTTATATCTGCATCAGGTATTTTACTTAAAGCAGCTCTTACAACTCCGGGACCTGATACACCTACATTTATAACACAATCAGGTTCTCCGGCTCCATGGAATGCGCCTGCCATAAATGGGTTGTCCTCAACTGCATTACAGAAAACAACAAGTTTTGAAGGCCCAACCAAACCATTGTCTTTTGTCAATTCTGCTGATTTTTTTATAATTTGTCCCATAAGTTTTACGGCATCCATGTTGATACCGGTTTTAGTTGAACCTATGTTTACACTTGAACAAAGTCTTTCTGTTGTCGCAAGTGCTTCGGGAATACTTATTATCAGCTTTTCATCGCCGGATGCAAATCCTTTTTGCACAAGAGCAGAATAGCCGCCTATAAAGTTTACGTTTACTTCTTTTGCTGCTTTATCGAGGATTCTTGCATATTTTATTGGGTCATCACCAGAAGCTGCAGCTATCATTGCAATGGGTGTTACGGATATTCTTTTATTTATAATAGGAATTCCGTATTCTTTTTCAATGTCTTCACCGGTTTTTACTAAATTTTCTGCTTTTTTGCAAATTTTATCATATATTTTATTACAGGATTTATCAGCGCTTGAATCTATACAATCCAAAAGTGATATACCCATCGTAATTGTTCTTATATCAAGATTTTCATCCTGAATCATATTGATTGTTTCAAGAATGTCTCGGGTATTAATCATAACTTCTCCGTTTCCTAAATTCTGTGCATAGAGTTGAATATGTCTTCATGCATAACATGTACTACAAGATTTTTCTTAGTTCCTTCTTCAGTGATTTTATCTGAAAAATCCGTATATGGAATTGTACAATCTTTTAAATCGATAAGCATAATCATGCAAAACATATCTTGTAAAATAGATTGAGTAACTTCAAGAACATTCACTTTATAATCGGCACATTTGCCTGATATAGTTGCTAAAATGCCTACTGTGTCTTTACCTACAACTGTAATAATAGCTTTCATTTTATCGCCTCCAAATTATCATATAGTATAACATAAAATAAGTTCTATGTGAATATCAGAATATGATATTTTTCTTGATTTGATAAAAATAATAATATATAATTCTATCGAAGATAAAAATACTGAAAAATGCAAAGAGCCTGTGCTATGGAGGCTTATATGGGATCATCTGCCTGCAGCTCGTTTTGGGCTGCATATGGGCGGTCGGAAATTTTACGGCCGTTCCGGCATTTTCCGAAAGCGGGATTTTCCTGGATCTGGCATCCTCCCTTGCTACGGACGGGTTTCATCTTATAGGATATGTTCTTCTGACAGCTTTGTTTTCCAAGGCAGTACCGGCGCTTTACCTGGTTCAGTTTCTGCTGGTTCTCTCTTTGGTTTATAAGGGATCGGCAGCTTTCTTACGTGCCTCCCTGGGAACAAAGATCCCGCAGAAAAATGTATGGATGCTTACCCTCTTAATCATGACGAATCCGTTTCTGTGGCAGCTGTTGTTCGCGATCCTTCCGGATGCGCTGGCTTTCGGACTGGGCTTCTATGCGACGGCATATATGTTTCTTTTTTTCAGAAAACGAAAAGAGGAGAAGCAGGAGATCTTCTTTGCGGCTTCCCTGTTTGCACTGACGATCCTTGGATTTATCCAGTGGAAAGGCTTCTGGATCACCGTAACGACCTGTGGAGGACTCCTGATCGGTACATGGTTTTCCACGCTTTGGAAAGTGACAAAGCAGGCAAAACGTTTTTGGCATTCCACACTGCGCATCGTAATTCTCGGCATCTGTGTGTCCGGCGTTCTTTTTATCAATGCGGAGCTGAAAAAAATGACATATCAAGAAGGATATATGCCGTATTCTCTCAGCGCGGATGCAATGAAACGATTTGTTTATCCGAATTTGGACCGCGATTATCCGGTTTATACGGAGGAATTTAAAACCGGGATCTCCGAAGAATTCATTCTGGAAGCAGAAAGATCCGGAGAAGAAGAGGCGTACTACAAGGTTCTGGGATCCGGGATGGAACAGTGTTTCGGCGCGGAGAAAACGGCGTCTCTTTGCAGGATGATGGATCGTACCTCCCTTTTATCCGATACAAAGCAGTTGATAAAGGGTGCTCTGAAGGAGGGGTTTGCGGGAGTGTTTGCACCGTTTGTGTTAAGCCGGGAAAAATATCCCTTCGGGGACAGCGTCACTCCGTATAACCTGAATGTCCTCTGGGAGAAGCAGACCGTCATGTCGGATCTGTATGTATCCGCCGGACGGATCGGGTATCCGCTCTGCATCGGTATTCTGCTTCTCGGAGGTATTATATGTAACGTTGAAGAAGGGAAAAGGCGTCTTGCGGCGAATTTGAAAAACAGCCTGTTTTATATCCTTGTGATCATACAGACGGTGTTCGGAGCGATCTGTTTATCCATACCGGAATTTGATTATAGAAACGTACTCCTTCCCATGGCGCTATGCGCCGTATGGGGAACGTCACTGATACAGAATCATGAGGATGAGATCTTATGTCTTATCGGAAAGGCAGCAAAATGGGAAAAACAGCTTTGATCACGGGAATCACGGGGCAGGACGGATCCTATCTCGCAGAATTCTTACTGGAGAAGGGATATGAGGTGCACGGCGTGATCCGCCGTTCTTCCGTATCCAATACAGCAAGGATCGATCACCTGATAGAGAAGGGAAGCATTAAACTGC
>CAKZZL010000013.1 GCA_937884995.1 uncultured Clostridia bacterium | reverse complement strand
TACAGAAAAAAACTTCTTTGCAGGAATGTCCGCCTTTACAACGGCATAGGCAAAAAGATAGCCCACCACCACAGAAATAAAAGCCGAGCAGACACATTCCAAAACCGTATTAAAAATTATCTGATGCCATATATTCTGCGAAAAAACCGCCTTAAAATCCTTAGGAGTGGCGGCCAGCAGTACCTGCAATAGAGGAAATCCAATACAAATAATAAAAAACAGCAGAACAATAATCCATGCAGTAAGCAAAGATTTACTGTTCTGCTCCGAATTAAAACGCACTATTTAACCTGCTTACTCCACAAAGTCAGAACTTCTTCCTTCTGCTCTGCAGCTTTCTTTACATCATAATCTATTAAATCAAGAGAACTTACCGGAACGCTTCCTTCTGCTCCCTTGGCAGTTGGATTTACAGGTACAGTAAAATCAATTGAACTCATAAGTTCCTGTGCTTCCTTGGAAAGCACAGGAACTTATGAGCGGCCAGAAAAACCACGGCTTTTCGCGGACAATAAGTCCTTCCGGAATTGGAGATTCCTGAAGTTTTTTTGCGCGGTAAAGATTTGCAACAGTATCAGGATTCGGCGCAACATATTCACCGAGGAAACTATTAAACTCGGGTTTATAATAAACACCACGCAAAATGCGTTTTATTATTCCTTCTTCTTCAAGTCGGTTTAAGCAAACTCCGATTTTTACCCTATCGCTAATATCGGCAAAATCAGCTGCGATAAATATGCTTTCTGTTTTTGAAGTTTTTATTTTGTTTTTAATACTATCCAAAAGAATGGTTCTTGACATAGTATCACCTCGTTAAAAATAGTATATACTTTTTTTAACGAAATATCAAGTGTATTTGACCACTTATGAAAAATAAACACTAATTTTGTTTATACATCAACTTTATTAACTTGCTTTTCAGGTGCATATGAAAGATATATACAATCTTCTTTTGCTAATGCTGGAATAAAAGCTTTCAAGAAATCAATTGTATAATCTCTTATGTTGTTATCTTTCTTCAAGCCTTTAATGGAATGAGAAAGGAGCCAACATAAAAAGGCGTCTTGTGATAGTTCACCAGTTGCATAGTAAAAAAGATTATTTTCAAGATTCATAACAAATTCTCCTTTTGCCTTATTGTTTTCATTATACACCATTTTCTTTTTCATATAAATCATTAAAAGCTTTCTGTGTGAGTTCATAGCAAAGCATATTGGGATAGTATCTTGTGCTTTTCAGAATCGGCGTTAAGTCCATCTTCAGATATTCCATAATTGCCATTGCTATTCCTGCGCTACGGGAAACACCGACCTCGCAATGCACCCAGATTGTGTCAGCCTTGTCTTTCCATTTGTTGACAAAGTGAGCGATTTTCAGGGCGTCATCGGGAGCCATTGAGCTGTAACCGCTGAAGATATCCTTCGTTTCCTCGCTTATGTCGTAAAATGAAAGATACAGTATTTCCTTAATTGAGCTGTTGCCACTGTTGAAGTGCGCATTTTCAGCCCACGGGTCCTTGATTGAAATAATTACCTTATCATCTGCAAAATCGGTATAGCTCAGTTTAACTGCTTTTGTCCTGCTAAGTATTTTGATATTCATATTCATCACCGGAATACATAATATCAAAAAAGATGCACCGTTTACGGTGCATTCTTAAATTACGCAAGCAAATATTATAGTATCGACTTTTTTAACTTTCGGCATTTCCTTTCCTTTGGAAAATTCTCTGTCAAACCAATCTATCCATTTTGACCACTTATTTTTTATTGATTGGTATTTTAAGCACCTTATATAGAGATTTAAACACTCATTCGTCAATCTATATTCACACGATTAAAAAGTCGCTATAATAGGTTCTCATCGTGTTTTCCTCTTATATATAGTATTAGATAAATCATAACCACCCGTCAAACGGGTGTTTTGCACAAGGGCTATAAGCCCTGTTACTACCCCGCGTCTCAAGGCGCGGGCTTTCACTTTGTTCAAGCCTTAATGTATTCGCCTCTTTGGCATACCCCTAAAGGGGTTATTTAGCAAAGGGGTCTTCGTACTCTTTTACGCTTAATTTCTCATACCCTTTTTTAATTTTATCATTTCACAACATTTTTCTATTGGCTTTTAATAGTTAGTCTCGGTTATCAAATTATTTATTTGAAACTTTAATTCTCAGTTTTGTACAGATTATACATAGTTGAATTAAGCACTAATCTATGGTATAATCGACTCAAAAAAAGGGCATGATATAATGAATAATGTTATATATCACGGTGGTAAAGAAATAATAAAAGAGCCTAAAATTATTAAGACTAAGTATAATAAAGATTTTTACTTTGGTTTTTACTGTACTGCTATGGAAAATCAAGCGATTCGTTGGGCCACCAGAATTACCGGTAATGGTATTGTTAATAAATATCGCTACACACCAAATGATGAATTGAGCATTTTGACATTCCCTGAAATGACGGAAGAATGGCTTGATTTTATCGCTGATTGCAGAAACGGTAAATCACACAGTTATGATATTGTAGAAGGCCCAATGGCTGATGATACCGTATTTAACTACGTTGAGGATTTTCTTGACGGTAGAATTTCAAGGCAGGCATTTTGGGAGCTTGCAAAATTCAAGCATCCAACTCATCAGATTTGCTTCAATACAGAACGTGCCCTTAAAACACTTGAATTTATAGAAGGATGTGAGGTTAGTGACAATTAACAATTCAAACTTGTTCTATTTATGCAGTTTAGTTGAATATATAGCAAGGAAGCAGAAGTTAGAAAGAAAAGACGTCATTAATATACTCGGAAAGGATAACATTAACAGAATTTATACATCTGCGGATATTCTCCACTCAGAGCCGATAGAAAAGATTAGTGACGAATATATTATTTACGCTAATATTCCATCAGGTAATTATGATAATGTTTCCGCCTGTAACTATGCAGTTCCTGATTTCTGGACAATCGGCAAGGTATATGAACGACTAATCGAAGATACTTTTGACGATAGTACCGCCTTATCGGAACACATTTCTGCTGTATACAATTCGTGGGTTAGTGAAGGAATATGCAATTACAATTCCGATTTCTATTACCAACCGCGAAAATATATTGCCCTTTGCTATTTAGAAAACAAATTAATTGCTTAAATAAGTTTGCTCTCGGTATTGTACCGAGAGCTTTTTACATCTCAATTTTCAAGCCGTGAGCCTGCTTTTCCTCTGAGATTGATGGTGAGGGAGTGTTTAGAGGCAAAGATATTAATAGCAATGCAGTTGTATCGGTTCATTCCAGAAAAAATGCTATTTCAAGGTTATTGAAGGATGCGGTAACATCCGAAGCAAACGGAAATGGCGGGATATACTATTGGGATAAAAAAGAGCCACAGGTATTGCAAACGGTAGAGGGGTACAATTCCCCAAATCATTTACAATACCTAATGGCTTCATCCATAGTATAAACGATTCCGATTCCAAAGTCAACAAGAAGTTTAACAGTATTGATTTTTGTGCGAGTTTTCCTGTCAACATAATCGCTCTGCACCTTCAAGCGATTCTTTCTCTCTTGCTCGTTGATGCTTTCTTACATTGCACGGGCAATGCTTTTCAAAAGTGAAAGACCGCTGGTTGCGGCAAAGGCGTTTCTGTGTCGCTCCGCTGCATACAGCAACTGCTGTGCATATTGATTTCCCTTTGAAGCGGCGAGCGTCAAATACTCAATTGCTTTGTAGTAATCTTTTTCAACACCATTGCCATAGAGATAGATTCTGCCAAGCTGATATTCCGCAAAGGTATTTCCGTGCTTTGCTGACAGATTGTTAGTTTTGCTGTGAGTGTTTTATCTGACTCAGTTAATTATCTAAACTTGCTATATCATAACTTTTTAAAAATAAAAGGCAAATTATTACTCAAATTTAAGAAATTTGAAAAATTTTGAATTAAGAATGAAATTTATATTTCATTTAAGCTCATTTAAGCGGATTCAACTTGTTTTTTCACTTCTTTCATGTCCAATTTTTAGTACAAGAACAAGTGTTCTATATACATTGGATGCTTATCGTGATATATTGATATCACAGAGGTGCAGAATACTATGACACTGACTGAAGCAAATAAAATTGTTAAAGATTATTATTCCTTAAGCAAGCCCGGCGATGATGATAACTTCATTTTCCTGGAGGCTTTATCCTTTATTGTTAATGAAACAAAGAACCCGAGGGCTATGCTTGATCTCGGAGGCTGGTATTATGGAAAAAAAGAATTCGACCTGGCACTGAAGTATTATGAAATGGCTGCGGAATACAAAGATCCTAATGCATATAATTGTCTTGGATATATCTGGTATTACGGCAGGACCGGTGAGAAAGATTATGAGAAGGCATTCCGCTATTACTCGCTTGCCGCAAAAGCCGGTATTACAGAGGCGGCATACAAGGTCGCAGACATGTATAAAAACGGATATTATGTAGAAAAAGATTATGAAAAATACAAATCCATAATTGAAGAAATATACCTAAAAATCAAAGATGAAACTCGTTTATTTGAACCTGTGCCGCAGATTTGCATACGGCTTGCCAGAATCAGATTAGAAGAAGGAAAAGTAAATGAAGCAATCTCTTTGTATACTTATGCAAAAGACTTTCTTGCCCAAAGACTCAGGATAAACAACTTTTTCGGGGATCTAACCAATATGAAATGGCTCATATCCGAGCTATATAAGCTGACTGATGTTAATATAAATGCTTTTGACTTTTATGACCTCTATCAGTTCCTTTCATCACCATGCAAAATCAGCTTTAAATATGATGGTGAAAAGCATCTTGTCGAAAGTGTTGAAGAAGAAGGAGAATGTGCTGTTTGCTTTGACGGAAAATGGTATCGGTCAAGAGATGACTTTTTCAATAAAGCATCGATCAATAACAAAATGCTGACCGAGATATATGACGATTTGTATTTATTCGAGGTGATATGATGGAAATAGTACACGTTGCAGCGGGCGGCGATTATGACCGCTATGAAGAACTTACATTCAAGAAAGATCAATATGAAAAGGAGGCAGGCATCTATTATCTTGCATATATACGGGAATTCGGTGAACTCGCAACTGAGGCATTCAAGCTCAAGATAGACTGTATTGCATTAAAAAAGGAAATCGCAATATACATAAAAGCAAAAAATTTCGGAGAAAATATTTCTCCGGAAGAAGTAGAAGAATACTTAAAGACTCATATGTCTTCATATTACGAAGAACTTGCTGATATGATAGAAAAGAAAAATGAGAGCAAAAAGCAGTCTTCAATCACTTATGCAGAGGCTGCACAAATCAAAAAAAAATACCGAAAGCTTGCCAAGCTGCTTCACCCGGATATAAGCCCGCTTACAATTCAATATCCGGAGTTGAGTGACTTATTTAACAGAATAACCATCGCATACAGATGCAATGATTTGAAGGAAATTGAAAAGCTTGAGATATTGGTTAACAAGTTCCTGGAAGAAAATAGTATTAAGGGATTTGATCTTGTCATTCCTGATTTGGAGCAACGTATTGAAGAGATAGAGCTTGAAATTGACCGGATTATCAACTCCATACCATATATATACAAAAAGCTGCTCAGCGATGAAAATGCTATTGAAGATAAAAAGAAAGAATTCCGGGAAGAGATCGATGAATACACCGTATACAAAAAGGAACTTTCGGAAAAACTAAAAGAGATTAAGGAAAGTGAGAATAATGGCTGATAACGGACTTAGCATAAAGAAAGACGAACTTTTGCCTGCCATTGAAGAAGCCGGCATAGCAAATGTGATTAAACCTTTGGTTAACGAAATTCATCTGTTTGATACATACGTTGCAGGCACCACATATATTGAAGATAAAAGCAAACTTGATAAGATTGTGAGCGGTGACAAATTCACACTTCAGCGTGAAGAAAACAAATATGATGACAACGCCATTTTGATTTTGAACGAATCGAAAGAAAAGATCGGATATATTCCCGAAAAGGACAATATTATTTTTGCAAGGCTTATGGATGCAGGTAAAATGCTGATGGCAAAAGCCGTAGATATAACTAAAAAAGGAAGCTTTGTACAGATAAAGATAGGAATATACCTGGTTGATTTTTAGTCAGAAATCAAAAGCCTCATTTTGGGAGATAAAGAAATGAAAAGAATGCTTATAGGAAACTGCATTGATGCCCCGGCTATATCAATGGGATGCATGAGAATAAAAAATGCAGAAAAAGATGCCGATAAAATCATAGGCACTGCGCTTGAATGCGGTATAGATTATTTTGACCATGCCGATATTTACGGCGATGGTCAGTGTGAGGAAATTTTCGGAAAATATTTAAAAAATCATAAAGATATTCGCGATAAAATTACAATCCAGACAAAATGCGGAATAAGAAAAGGATTCTTTGATTTTTCAAAAGAGCATATTATAGACTCTGTCAGCCAATCGCTGAAAAGGCTGAATACGGAATATATCGATGTTCTTTTGCTTCATCGCCCCGACAGTCTTATGGAACCTGAAGAAGTTGCTGAAGCTTTTTCATTTTTGGAAAAAGAAGGAATGGTCAGACATTTTGGTGTTTCAAACCATAACCCAATGCAAATTGAACTTTTGAAAACTGAAGTTGAGCAGCCTCTGGTAATAAACCAGCTTCAGCTTTCAATTCTCGAATCGGGTCTCGTAACATCGGGCTTGAATGTAAATATGAAAAATGATGAGTCTTTTATGCACGACGGCAGTCTTCTTGAATACTCACGCATAAAAGGAATGACCATCCAGGCATGGTCCCCTTTTCAACAAGGCTTTATCAAAAATCCATTTGTCGGCGATTATGATAATTACCCCGGGCTTAATAAAACACTTGATGAGCTTGCGGAGAAATATAAGGTTCAGACAATATCCATTGCTGCTGCCTGGATATTAAGACATCCCGCAAAAATTCAGCTCATATCAGGTTCTATGAATCCGGACAGAATAAGAGCCATTTGTGCCGGTGCAGATATCAGTTTGAGCAGAGAAGACTGGTATTTAATATACCGCCAAGCCGGTTTCAAACTGCCCTGATCTTTTTACAGACGATATTTAAGAGAACAGGAAAAAAACATGGATAAATTCAAATGGGCATATATAGGCAGCGGTAATATTGCAAAAAGCACTGCACACAATATCATAAAAGGGAATCATGAAATAAGCGCAGTTTATTCCAGAAATTATGAAAAGGCAAAATCTTTTGCCGAAAAATATAATGCGCATGTCTTTACTGATTTTGAAAGTCTGCTTAAAAGCGATATTTATGACTGCATATATATTGCTACGCCTCATAATTCTCACATTAAATATGCCATTAAATCATTAAATGCAGGCAAAGCAGTATTGTGTGAAAAGCCAGTGGGCGTAAACAGTTTAGAGGTCAGCAAAATGATAGATGCTGCAAAGGAAAATGAAGTCTATTTATGTGAAGCTATGTGGACATGGTTTTCAGATATGGCAAGAGGAGTAAAAAGATGGATTGATGACGGGAAAATCGGTCAGATAAAGCATGTTCATATAAGTTATTCATTCCCCGGTCTTATGATGAGTAAAAACTCCCGTGTTCTGACTCCCGAAACCGCAGGCGGTGCTCTTCTTGATATAGGTATCTACCCTGTCACCTATTGCTATAACCTGTTTGGCTTTCCGAAAGATATCAAATGTGAAGGAACAATTCAAAACGGAATCGATATAGGTGAAAAAGTTGTTCTAAGCTATGATGAATTCGATTGTGTTCTGGAAATGTCTCTTTCCACTTTGAAGGAGAGTTGCAAAATCACAGGTGAAAAAGGTGAAATCGACATTCCCGTTTTCCATATGGCGAGATATGCAAAACTTAAAGGAAAGCAAGGAAAAGAAGTCTTAAAAGGCAAAACAGATTATCTTACAGAGTTCACGCTGGTGTCAGAAGAAATAAAAGCAGGTAAAAAAGAATCAGAATATATTCCTTTTGATTCGACACTTAATTGTATGAAAATACTTGATGAATGCCGCAAACAGATGAATCTGGTTTATCCTTTTGAAAAAGATGAAGAAAATTGAAAAAATTTTTGCTTAAACTATTGAAAAAAATAGGTTAGTACGCTAAAATAAGTTGTGTAAAATTTAATTTTGCAAAATTTGAAGGAGCATTCACTATGAAAACAGCTGTCAGATATTATTCCAAATCCGGAAGAACTGAAAAAATCGCAAGAGCTATTGCAAGAGGTGCAGAGACAGATGCTTGCTCTGTAACTCAGGAACCCGCACTTAAAGAAAAGGTCGACATTCTTTTCCTCGGCGGCGCACCTTATGCCAATATCATGGCACCGGAGCTTAAAGAGTATGCTGAAAATTTATCTCCTGATAAAGTCGGCAAGGTTATTCTTTTCACTACCTCAAATTGGTCCAGAAGAACAGTTATCGCATTAAAAAAATCTTTAAAAAAGAAAGGAATCAATGTTTCGGATAACAGTTTCTATGCACAGGCAGCAATGATTGACAAGAGGCTATTTGACGCTGAAAATTTCGGTAAAGAAATGATTTTGGAGTAAGCTATGGCTTTAAATATTCAACGATATATGACACACGGTGTTGTCAGAGTAGTCACCGATTCTCTTCGTGCAACGGCTAAGAATGAAAAAGAAAATAAATTTATGAAACAGTTCGCTGTATCCAGTCGTAAGGCATCAAAAAAGCGCTATGCCGCAAAAAAAGAAGGAGAACACATTCCTCCATTCTTAATAGCCAGTATCACAAGCTCATGCAACCTGCATTGTGCCGGATGTTACTCAAGAAGCAACCATGCATGCACAGACAATGCTCCGGTTGACCAGCTTACCGGTGATGACTGGAACAAGATCTTTTCTGAAGCTGAGAAGCTTGGTATAAGTTTCATATTGTTAGCAGGCGGCGAACCGCTTATGCGATATGACGTAATCAAACGTGCTGCAGAGCATAAGGATATTTTGTTTCCGATTTTCACAAACGGGACATATCTGCATAAAAAATATCTTGATATGCTTAATGAAAACAGAAACCTACTCCCCATAATCAGCATCGAGGGTGATGAAAAGATCACAGATGAGCGCCGAGGAGAAGGCATATATAAAAAAGTTACGGGTGCCATGCAAAATATACAAAGCCGTAATATGGTTTTCGGTGTTTCAGTCACGGTAACCAGCGAAAATATAGATGAAGTCTATTCCGACAGTTTTCTTGAGGAACTCTATAGTCTTGGTTGCAAAGCAGTTATTTATGTTGAATATGTACCTGTAACTGATGAAAGCACATATCTTGCGCCATCGGAAAGTCAAGAGGAATTCATGAGGAAATCAGTAAAAAGACTGAGACGTAAAAAACGCAATATGGTATTCATTTCATTCCCCGGGGATGAAAAGAGCTCAGGCGGATGTGTTGCAGCAGGACGTGGTTTTTTCCACATCAATTCTCATGGCGGAGCTGAACCTTGTCCGTTTTCCCCTTATTCAGACATTAATGTAAAGAACAGTTCATTAAAGGAAGCATTAAAGTCTCCTCTTTTCAGGGCACTGCAAACAGAAGGGCTTTTGCAGGATGATCATGTCGGAGGCTGCACTTTATATATGAACAAAGAAAAGGTTGAAGCCATCTTAAATTCAGAGGTGCAAAATGGATAAAATACAAATAGATAAGGAAAAATGCATCGGATGTGGAAAATGTGTCAAGGATTGCGTATCATTTGCAATTTATTTAAAAGATGGTAAAGCAAATGTTCTCAAGTCTTGCATTGAATGCGGTCACTGTTATGCCATATGTCCCGTAGGTGCTGTGGATATGCCCTCCTATGATCTTGAAGGAACAGATATAATTGCTTCAATGACAGATATTGATGACGAACTTCTCTTAAGAGCCATAAAGAGCAGACGAACTATTCGGCAATACAAGGACATGGCAGTTGAGAAAGAAAAGATAGAGAAAATCCTTGAAGCCGGAAGATATGCCCCGACAGGTGCAAATTCTCAGAATGTTGCTTTCAGGATATTGGATTCCAAACGGGATATAATCGAAAAGGAATGCGTAAAGCTTTTCAGAAACGGTGCCACACTCGGATCAAAATTTTCTAACTCTCTCAAAAATGTTGTAATTGATGATCATTTCTTCTTTAAGAATGCGCCGCTTGTAATTGTCGTAACCGGACATGACAAGGTAAATTCTGCTTTGGCAAGTGCATACATGGAAATTCAGGCGAACAGTCTCGGACTCGGTGTCCTTTACAGTGGGTTCTTTTGTTCAGTTGCCAAAATGAACCCAAAAATACAAAGAATGCTTAAACTTCCCAAAGGCCATAAAGTTGCAACTTGTATGATCATCGGCTATCCTGATGTTGAGTACAAGCGCATTGCACCGCGAAAGAAAAGAGATATTCAATATATTTGATATATACATAGATATAAGTTATCCCCTTGATGTCAGAACACCAAGGGGATTTTTGTCGTATTAAAAGATTTAGTCTTCTTTCTCTTCCTTAATTTCTTCAAACTTTTTAGCCATTGTGGGATTTCCTTTAGTCAGTTTCTTTATTGACAGGTCCTCTGCCCTGTTATTTGCCAGTCTCAGGTTGTTTTCCGATGAAAGCAATGCATCCTTTATCTTTTGAAGGTGATTGATGGATTTGTCGATTTCTTCTATGGCAGTATTGAACTTTTCACTTGCAATTCTGTAATTCCGTCCGAACTTTTCCTTAAAATCTTCTATTTGAGATTCAAAATTTGTAATATCTATATTTTGTTCTTTCACAAGTGCCAGTTCCCTGCGATAAGAGATTGAATTTTCGGCGGCATTTCTCAAAATAGTAATGATAGGTATAAAGAACTGCGGACGAATTACATACATTTTCGGATACCTGTATGAAACATCAACTATTCCCGTGTTATATAAATCACTGTCAGGTTCAAGCATGGATACTAAGACTGCATATTCACAGCCTTTATCATTACGGTCTTTGTCCAGTTTCTTAAAGAAATCCTCGTTTTTATGTTTCTTTTCGGTTCCTTCCATTTCATTTTTCATTTCAAACATAATGGATATGAACTCAACTCCGTCAGCAGATGTCTCACGATATATATAGTCGCCTTTCGTGCCGTTGCTGGCGTCACTGTCCTTTTCAAAATATGCATTTTGGAAGCCGGTTGCACGGAGCTTGTTAAACTCAATTTCGCAATGCTGCTCGAGTGTCTCTCCAACCATCTTGGTTGACAGACGTGCCTTCAGATCCCTATAGAAAGCAATTTGCTCATCTTTACCTTTGAGCTCACCGTCATATCTTTCTTTAAGTGTTTTTTCACTGAGCTCACGTTCTTTCTTTTCCAAAGTCAGTTCTTTTCTAAGTTCCAGTATCTCAGTTTCTTTTTCCTGAACAGCCTTATTGATTTCAAGATCTGTTTTTGCCTTGCCGAGTTCCAGATCACTTTTAAGTTTTTCAATTGTTTTTTCTTTTTCAGCAATAAGCTTGTCTTTCTCAGTGTTTAATTCAGCAAGCGCAACTTTAACTGCGCTTTCCTTTTCATTTTCGTAAAAATCTTTATTTGTTTTGATTTCTTTTTCAAATTCCTTATCGCGAATTTGCTTGACTATAGCTGTATAGCCGGAATCATCAATCTTAAAAATTTCTCCGCACTTTGGGCATTTGATATCCTGCATGATAAATACTCCTCATATATATAAGTATCATTAAGAAAATTTTACCAATATTTTTCCGTATAGTCAATTGTAAACTAGCACCCACACTAAATTCTACTTCTAAATTCCACAGTGGAATTTACTTTGGGAATTTACTTTATAAAAATCTTTTCGGACAAAAGCATTTGATTCATTGATTTTATAATTCCCCTATGGTATAATTTCTTAGTAAAAACTGATTAGGGAGTCATTTGAAATGGGCAAAAGCAAAAAAGAAATTAGCACAAATGTACATCCGAATAAGATAGGTATCAAGGAAGCAATGGGCTATGCGCTTGGTGATGCAGGCAACCTTTTCGTACTTACTTATGTATCATATGCTTTGAAGATTTTTTACACGGATGTATTAAAAATTGCAGCCAACAAGGTTGCAACTTTGTTTCTTGTTACAAGACTCTGGGATGCTATAAACGATCCCTTATGGGGAGCAATTGTTGCAAAACGGTCTCCTAAAAAGAGCGGCAAATACAGGCCATACCTTAAGTGGGTTGCTGTGCCGGTAGCTTTGGCTCAGATGCTGTGTTTCTATGACATATCAAAACACACAAAAAATTCTGTGCTTATTCTTGCCTTTGCATATGTAACATATATAGCATTTGGTATGATGTATACCGGAATCAATGTTCCTTTTGGGTCCCTTGCTTCTGTAATAACAGATGATCCGGAAGGCAGAACACTTCTTTCTACTTTCCGTGCTATAGGCGGAGGCATCGGCGGTGCTGCTCCATTGCTTGTAGCTCCCCTGCTCATATATGACACTCATACACGTGCAGACGGAACAACATTTAACACAGCAAGTTCATCCGGCATGTTCCACTTTGCACTTGCTATGTGCATTTTGGCCATCATTTTCTATATGGGCTGTTATTTCTCCACAAAAGAACGCGTAAAATCCGAAGCTAAGCCAAAGTTCAATATGAAGGAAGCATATGTCGGAATGCTGAAAAGCCGTCCCTTTGTAGTTCTTGCAATTACAGGCATTCTCATAAGCGGACAATTGCAATTTGCTTCATATAACAACTATTTATATAAAAACTATTTTGAAAATACCAATCTTTCAATTATAGGATCTATAGCTCAATATCTGCCTATGGCAATCATGATTCTCTTCACACCAAAACTTGTTAAACGCTTTGGTAAGAAGGAACTTGCAGGTTTCGGTTCAATGTTTGCTGCAGCAGCTGCAATCCTTTGTTTCATAATTAAGCCGGGCCGCGATCAATCCTGGATATTCATGATTACCCTCTTTATTATAGGTTTCGGTTATTCTTTCGTATCTATCACAAACTGGGCAGTTGTCGCAGACGTTATTGACTACCAATATGTAAAGACAGGCATACGTTCGGAAAGTGCAGTTTATGCCGTATATACTTTCTCACGTAAACTCGGTCAGACCATTGCAGATTATGTAGGTCTCATGCTCTTAAATAAAGTAGGATACACGGAAGAGATGACAAGAATAGGCTACAAAGCCGGAGTAAGTGAGGGCATTCTTACAATATGTACATTGATACCTGCCATCACATACACACTTATCTGGATCCTGTATAAGTTTGCGTATCCTCTCACAAAAGAAAAGCTTGAACCTATTTACAAGATTGTCAGAGAAGATAATAATGCCACAGAAGGCTCTGCAGATACAGCAGAAGCAATCAGCGAATAAAGTACATAATTTAACGGTCACATTGTCGTGACCGTTATTTTTTTTACTTATTTACGATTTGTCTTGCTACATATACGCCGCTTGCAGATGCATGTGAAAGCGAGTGTGTAACGCCGCTGCCGTCACCTATTACATAGAGTCCCGGGTAAGAGGTTTCAAGATTTTCATTAACCTTTACTTCCATATTGTAGAACTTGACTTCGACACCGTAAAGCAGTGTGTCGTCGTTTGCCGTACCGGGAGCTATCTTATCAAGGGCATAAATCATTTCTATGATGCCATCCAGTATCCTTTTGGGAAGTACAAGGCTGAGATCTCCGGGTGTTGCTTTCAGTGTCGGCCTTACGGAGCCTTCCATGATTCGTTTTTCATTACTTCTTCTGCCCTTTTCAAGGTCTCCGAATCTTTGTACAATTACCCCGCCGCCAAGCATATTTGAAAGGCGTGAGATGCTTTCGCCGTATTCATTGCTGTTTTTGAATGGCTCGGAAAAATGTTTTCCGACCAAAAGTGCAAAATTGGTATTTTCTGTTTGCAGTTTCGGGTCTTCATAACTGTGTCCGTTTACAGTAATAATGCCGTTTGTGTTCTCATTAACAACTGCACCATGAGGATTCATACAGAATGTACGCACTCTGTCTTCAAACTTTTTGGTTCTGTATACTATCTTTCCTTCATAGAGTTCTTTTGTTAAATCCTCAAATACAACCGCAGGAAGTTCAACTCTGACACCAAGGTCAACTCTGCTTGACTCTGTCGGGATGTCCATTTCTTCGCAAATCTTCTGCATCCATTTACTGCCGCTTCTACCTACGGATATAATGCAATAATCGGAACTCGCTTTGCCGCCGTCATATTCGACTTCATATTTACCCTTATCTGTCTTCTTTACACCTGTTATGGGTGTTGTAAAGAAAAATTCAACCTTATCTTTTAATTGATCATATAAATTCTCAAGGACAATATAGTTTTTATCGGTTCCAAGATGGCGAACGGATGCATCAAGCAAAGTAAGTTTGTTTTCTATACACTTTTTCTTAAATTCAGTTCCTGCTGTAGTATACAGCTTTGTACCTTCCCCGCCGTTTGCCATGTTAATATCATCAACATACTTCATAAGTTCTATTGCTTTTTCACGGCCGATATACTCATAAAGTGTGCCGCCGAAGTCATTTGTAATGTTGTATTTTCCGTCAGAGAAAGCTCCTGCACCGCCGAATCCACTCATTATAGAACAGATTTTGCAATTAATACAACTTTTTACTTTATCCCCGTCTATAGGGCATTTACGCTTTGAGAGCTCGTTGCCGGCTTCAAACACTGCAACTTTTATATCAGGGTTTAGTTTAACAAGCTCATAGGCTGAATAAATTCCGCCAGGGCCTGCTCCGATTATTATGACATCATAGTCCATATTCTGATCCCCTTGTTTTTATTTCTCGTCTTTACTTGCTCTGTTGAGCAGCACCCAGAATATCGCTGCTGCTGCAGAATGTCACCCAGTCGGTGGGTGATGACAAGAAGGTATTTCTGCTGGTATTTCTGCGTCAGCTCGGATTCAGCGTTCCCGTGCTTCTGGCGCTGTCTCTTGCGGGAAAGAGCGCCATATGGTTTGTCTATCCGCTTACAGAGGTGCTTTCGCAGGCTGTATTCTTCATAGTGAGCCGTATAAGCAGGAAAAAAGCGGGAGATGACGGCACAGCGGTATATCATACTTCCTTTTCGAACAATAACAAAGAATTTTTCAAAGAGCTTGACGCGATAGATATATTTCTGACGGAATATGATATACAAAAGATCACGCGATCACGCGTGCGTCTGTCACTTGAAGAGATATGCGAGGCAATAAGTGAGCATGAACAGACACATAGCAGCGTATTGTCCCAGCTTTCGCTAATAGTACCCGGCAACGGCTCTGTCGAGATCCATCTGCGCAATAATGCAAAGGAATACGATCCGTTTTCCGTGGTCGCATATATGATGCAGTCACGTTCAAAGAAACTTATCCGTGCGGATTCCCGCAGTCTGGGTCTGCTCGGAGTCCAGAGATAC
>CAKZZL010000012.1 GCA_937884995.1 uncultured Clostridia bacterium | reverse complement strand
AATCGCTGATGGAGCTCTTTTACTATATCTTGTGGTATAGATGGCTCTCAAGCGTGAGAAGCGGTGCTCCCAAGCGTGATAATATTCATATATTGCAATTTTCAATTTAGCTTTACAAATCGCATGGGTATTGTATAAAAGCTATATTTTTGATATAATAAATTGATTATGAGAAATTTTGGTGCGGAGGAGATATAAGATGCTTTTTGCACAAGATATTGGAATAGACCTGGGGACAGCGAATACAGTTGTTTATCTTAAAGGAAAGGGCATTATCATAAGAGAACCATCAGTCGTTGCGGTTATAGAGAAAGACAATCCTCCGACAGTAGTGGCAATCGGAAATGAAGCCAAGGAGATGATCGGAAGAACTCCAGGTTCCATAACAGCCATAAAGCCACTCAAAGATGGTGTTATAGCAGATATAGAGATAACTTCGGAAATGCTGAAGGAGTTTATCAAGATGGCGGTTAAGAGATCACCGTTTTCAAGAGCCAGAGTATTGATAACGGTTCCCTCGGGTATTACGGAAGTTGAGCGTAAAGCAGTCCATGATGCGGCACGAAACGCAGGAGCAAAATATGCTTCTTTGATAAGCGAGCCCCTTGCGGCGGCGCTCGGAGCTGAAATGCCGGTGAATGAGCCTACGGGTAACATGGTTGTCAACATCGGATACGGAACAACAGAAGTTGCAGTTATTTCATATAGAGATATAGTTACCGCAAACTCAATAAGAACTGCAGGCGGAGAATTTGATGAGGCAATCATTGAATATATCAGCAAACAAAACAATGTTCTTATCGGAGAAAGAACAGCAGAGGAAGTCAAAATAAAAATAGGTTCTGCTTTCCCATACGACGGAGAAGGAGCTATGGACATAAGAGGCAGAAGCCTTGTTGACGGCCTCCCGCAAAATATAGAAGTAACATCAGAGGATATCAGAGAAGCGTTGTCTGTGCCTGTAGCCAAGATAATGGATACAATAAGAGCAACACTTGAGAGGACACCTCCGGAACTGCTTGCGGATATAGTGGATAACGGTATTATGCTTACAGGCGGAGGAGCTTTACTGAGAGGAATTGACAAACTGATTTCCGAAGAGACTAAAATCCCGGTACATATAGCATCAGATCCGCTTGACTGCGTTGCACTTGGAACCGGAATATGTCTTGAAAGAGGAAGCATTTAATCGGAGAGACAAATAAATGAAGAATTTTTTCAAGGGTACAACCTTTAAGGTATTGATGATTGTAGTTGCACTTTTAGTGGCGGCTACGGTTCTTGCTGCTGTCAGCAGGAGTGCATCATCACCCGTAACAAAGGGTCTCAGCCTCATAACAAGTCCTTTGCAGTCGGCAGCATCATATATTTCGGAAAAATTAGATAACTTTACGGGAGGATTTGTTTCTTCCAATTCATATAAGAAAAGAATTGACGAACTTGAAGAAGAAATAGCCGAGTATCGGGCAGAACTTGTTGATTATGAAAATACAAAGAAATTGCTGGATTCATATGAAGAATTTCTGAAAGTAAGGGAACAAAATCCGGATTACACCTGGGTTTCCTGTACTATAGTAGGAAGGGACTCTGCAGATCTCTTCAATTCATTTACGCTTAACAAAGGCTCTGCAGACGGCATTGAAGTGAATGATGCGGTGATTTACAGCGGCTATCTCATAGGAGTAGTTACTGAGGTTGATTTGAAATCATGTGTTGTAAGGAATATAACCGACCCAACGGTAAATATCGCGGCATATGAGGCAAGAACAGGCGAACAGGGCTATGTATCCTCAACGTCAGAACAGGCGGTAGAAGGCATCTGTGCTCTCTCAGGCCTTGACAGGACAACAAAGGTTTCAAAGGGCGGTATCGTATGCACATCAGGTACAGGCGGACTTTTCCCCAAAGACCTTATCATAGGTACAGTAAGTTCGGTAGAACAAAGTTCAAGCGAGCTTTCTTCATTCGCTCTTGTGAAGCCTGCGATTGATACGAATGACATAGCAAGCTGTTTTGTCATAACAGAATTTGAGGAAGACTGACTATGAACACAAGGACCAAAACCGGACTGAAAAAGTTTATAGTATATTTTGCCTTGATTCTTTTTGCCCATATTTTGCAAAATGTATTACTCATATTTCCGGAAATCGGTGAAGTAAGACCGGTTTTACTCATATCTGCAGTGATTGGCATCTCTATGTTTGAAGGGGAGATAATAGGATCAATAGCAGGCATATTTGCAGGTGCACTTTGGGACACGGTAACAGTCTTTGCAGACGGATATAACGCGCTTATGCTTATGGTCATATGTGCCATTTCCGGACTTGTGTTAAGAATCTTTTTACAGAAGAATCTGCTGACATTTATCATAATGAATGTTTTTGTTACAGTCATATATTTCATGCTTTATGCTTTGTTTTTTGTAACCAGCAGAGGCATAGATAATGCAATGTGGCTTTTTGTCAGATACTATTTTCCGATGGCAGCGTACTCAGTGATTCTTTCACCGATAGCATATGCAATCGTAAATTACACAAATCAGAAGATACCATTTAAATACATAGAATACTAAAAAATTAGATGAAAAGGAGGCGATGAAGATGCGAAACAGTTACAGCTTGAAATTCCGTACTACCGCAGTAACGGTATTGATTTTGTTTGTCGCATCTATATTTATTGCCGACCTTTTCAGAATTCAGATTATAAGTCCGGAGGCATATTCAAGCAGTGTCTCCTTATCCAAATCCTCAACTACGGTAAAGGCTGTCAGGGGTGAGATACTTGACAACAAAGGAACTTCTCTTGCTTACAATGTGGCATCATATTCGGTATATTTTGACGGCTCATATTTTCCTAGATCAACTGATAAGGCAAGCAGGAATGAGCTGGTTCTCAAACTCATAAATCTTTTTGAAAAACATAAACTGGAATATAATGCGATGCTGCCCATTGAATTCAAGGGTAATGAAATCGTATATAAAGAAGACAGCAGGGCAATGAAAGAGAAACTTTTTGAAAAAGGCTATCTCAATTTAAACATGTATGCAACTGCGCAGAATTGTTTTGATGCACTCGTTGACTACTATGAGTTACAGGATTACTCGGCTAAAAACGCCATTAAACTTGCAAGCGTCTATTTTGCAATGGTAAATGCCGATTTCTCCCGCTCCCAGCCTTTCACTTTTGCTGAAAATGTATCTGATGAAGTTGTATATATCATAAAAGAACAAAGCCGTTATTATACTGGTGTTGAAGTTCGTGTTGATACGAGCAGGGAATATTATGACGGAAGTATAGCGCCCCATATCATAGGATATTATGACTATATCGATGCAAATGAATACGAAGCGCAGACGAAAAAGTACGAAGAACAAATGGCGGACGAAACACTCAGCGATGAGGAAAAAGAAGTTATAAAGCTGAGATCCTACGGGATGACCGACAAGATAGGTAAGTTCGGCATAGAAAACGCCATGGAGGAAGAACTGAAAGGCACAAACGGACTCTCAACAACTACAATAACTGCGGATGGTAACAAATCCACCGCGGTGACAACCGAACCTGTTAACGGAAACAATGTCATATTGACATTTGATGCTGATTTTCAACAGAAGGTTCAGAAAATCTTAAATTCGAGGGTTGAAAATACTAAAGGCAATTCTTCAACTGCAGCTGCAGGAAGTGTGGTTGTACTTGACGTGAATGATTTTTCCGTCCTGGCATGTGCAACATACCCGAGTTTTGACTTGACTACATACAAAGAAAATGTCATTGAACTTAACAATGATGCGACATCACCTCTTTGGAACAGGGCCTTGAGAAGTACATATGCCCCGGGCTCGACTGTAAAACCTGCAGTTGCCATCGGAGGCCTTGAAGAAGGCGTTGTAACATCTTCAACACCTATATTCTGTAATGTCTACTATAAATACTTTTCAGACCAGACTTTCCAGTGTTTCAACAACAACTCGCACGGCGGTTCAAATCAATATGTTGATACAGCGATATATAATTCATGCAATGTGTATTTCTATGAAGTTGGCAGACGACTGGGAATTGATCGCCTTTCAAGTTATTTCAGAAAATTCGGACTCGGTGAAAAAACCGGGGTTGAACTGACGGAGGCAACGGGCGTTGTTGCCGGTCCGGAGGAGAGAGAAGCCGCAGGTGGCACATGGTACCCCGGCGACGTTGTACAGGCGGCAATAGGTCAGTCAGATAACTTGTTTACACCGATACAACTTGCATGTTATGTCGCCACATTGGCAAACGGCGGCACAAAATACAAGGCTCATTTTGTAAAAGCAATAAAGTCTGCTGACTATACAGAGACTGTATATGAGGCAGAACCTACCGTTATACGCGAACTGAATATTTCAGAAGAATCAAAAGAGGCTGTAAAAAAAGGTATGGTAAATCTCGGAAGCAGTTTCTCGGCTTTCAGAGATTTGAAATATCCGATTGCATGTAAAACAGGTACAGCTCAGGTTAAAAAGAGAGTTAACGGGGTAACCGTTTCATATACAAACGGCTTTATGATTGCCTATGCACCGGCAGATAATCCACAAATAGCAGTTGCTATAGCCATTGAAAATGCTATGTCTACCGGACTTGCCGTATATGTCGCAGAGATATGCGAGGCATATTTTAATCTGACAAGCGATGTTCAGCCGGCACAGACGTCAAATGAAATACTGAGCTAAAAAACACTTGCAAAAGCAAAGAACATGTGATATATTATTAAGGCTGTCGTTGTTCTCGGTTCATTGTGCAAACCCAAAGGGTGTTCACCTGCTTTGAACTGAGGCAAATGATAAATATATATAATGAGGTGAAAAAAGATGACAAAAGAAGAGAAGCAGGCTATTATGGCCGAGTATGCAACTCACGAAGGTGACACAGGTTCTCCTGAAGTACAGATAGCTGTTCTTACAAAGAGAATCAATGATCTTAACGAGCATTTGAAGATCAACAAGAAGGACCATCATTCAAGAAGAGGACTTCTTAAGATGGTTGGTCACAGACGTAACCTTTTAGCATATCTTCAAAAGGTTGATATCGAAAGATATCGTTCTATCGTTTCAAGACTCGGTCTTCGTAAATAAGAGTCGAATTAAGGCAAGTGAGTTTCTCTCGCTTGCCTTGAATTGTTTTTTGTAAAGGAAAAATCAAGGCAGAATTCTTGTTTTTTAGCGGTAAATAGAGCGCTTGATCAATGCAAACGTTGTATTTATTGCTAAAATAGTTTTTTGCCTTGAAATATATATGAAAAGAAGGTAAAAATATGTTTTTCAAAAATTTCAAAACATGGGAAACAGAACTTGCAGGCCGTAAACTCAGCTTGGAAACAGGCAAAATGGCAGGGCTTGCCAATGCTGCTGTTATGGTTCGTTATGGCGAGACAAACGTTTTTTGCACAGTGACGGCATCAGCAAAGCCACGCGAAGGCGTTGACTTTTTCCCGCTTTCAGTTGATTATGAAGAAAAGATGTATTCTGTAGGCAGAATCCCCGGCTCATTCGGCAGAAGAGAAGGAAAGGCAAGTGAAAAGGCAGTCCTTACATCACGTTGCATCGACAGACCTATCCGTCCTCTTTTTCCGAAAGATTTAAGAAACGACTGCTCAGTAGTTGCAACCGTTATGTCAGTTGACCCGGACTGCAGTCCTGAGATTGCTGCCATGATAGGAGTTTCTGCAGCAATTGCAATTTCAGATATCCCGTGGGATGGTCCGATTTCAGGTGTTAATGTTGGTCTTGTTGACGGACAGATAGTTATCAATCCCAACCTTGAACAAAGAGCAAAGACAGACCTGAACTTAACTGTTGCATCAACTGCGGATTTGGTTGCAATGATAGAGGCAGGCGGTAACGAAATACCGGATGATCTTATGTTTGAATGCATCATGGCCGGCCACGAAGAGAACAAAAAGATAGTTAAGTTTATTCAGGGCATAGTAGATGAAGTAGGCAAAGCAAAATTTGAATATGAATCCAGTGATCCGGATCCCGTTATATTCAAAGAAATTGAAGATTTCTGTATAGAAGATGTAAAGAAAGCTCTTGATACAGACGACAAACTCGTAAGAGACGAGGCCCTCCTTCCTATCTATGAGGCAGTTCATGAAAAATTCGATGAACAGTTTGAAGGAAATGAAGGAAAAATAGAAGAGATTATGTATCTCGTTCAAAAACATGTAGTAAGAGCGTGGCTTAAAGATGAGCACAAGCGCGTTGACGGAAGAGGCATTGACGAGATAAGACCGCTTAATGCTGAAATCGATCTTCTTGCAAGAGCACACGGTTCAGGTATGTTTACACGTGGACAGACTCAGGTCCTTTCTGTAGCTACTCTCGGTACTGCAGGAGATGCTCAGCAACTTGACGGTCTTGATGAACAGAAAGAAAAAAGATATATCCACCACTATAACTTTCCTTCATATTCGGTAGGTGAAACGAAGCCGTCCCGCGGCCCCGGAAGACGTGAAATAGGTCACGGAGCACTTGCAGAGAAAGCACTCCTTCCTGTTATTCCGTCAATTGAAGAGTTCCCTTACACAATCCGAGTTGTATCAGAAGTTCTTTCTTCAAACGGATCTACATCACAAGGCTCTATATGTGGTTCTACACTTGCACTTATGGCTGCAGGTGTACCGATTAAGGCACCTGTTGCAGGTATCTCATGTGGCCTTATTACCGGTGATGAAGGCGTTTACGGAGACTTTATGACAATGGTTGATATCCAGGGACTTGAAGATTTCTATGGTGATATGGATTTCAAAGTTGCAGGTACAAAGAAGGGTATCACAGCTATCCAGATGGACTTAAAGGTACATGGACTTACACCTGAAATCATCAAAGAAGCTTTCACTAAGACACACAAGGCAAGAGAATATATACTTGATGAGATTATGCTTCCGGTTATTTCTGAACCCAGAGCTGAGCTTTCAAAGTGGGCTCCGAAGATGCTTACAACCAAGATTGATCCTGAAAAGATCGGCGATGTAATCGGTAAGCAGGGTAAAGTAATTCAAAAGATTCAGGCAGAATGTGACTGTAAGGTTGACATATCTGATGAAGGCAATGTATTTGTTTCGGGCCTTGATCTTGCTAATGCTGAAAGAGCTATCATGATGATCAATACAATTGCCAATGATCCTGAAATCGGAACAGTATATAACGGAATTGTTACAAGACTTATGTCATTCGGCGCATTTGTAGAAATAGCTCCCGGTAAGGAAGGCCTTGTACATATCAGTCAGCTTGATGTTAAGCGTGTTGCAAGAGTTGAAGATGTTGTTAACGTTGGTGACAGCGTTTTGGTTAAGGTTATGGAAATAGATGACCAGGGCAGAATCAACCTTTCAAGACGTGACGCCCTTATAGAAATCAAGGGAATGGTTCCTGAAAATGATCCTGATGACCAGAGAAGAGACCGCAAGCCGAGGCATCACGGTGGCAACAGACAACGTCATTAAAGAAAATAAAAATCTTAAACCGGCTAAGTTTTGACTAAGCCGGTTCTTTTGCATTGCAGGGCTTCAAATTCCCCGCCAATTCTTTACATTTGCGTTGCTTTGGTATATAATTATATAATCTATAATTATGTATTGAAGGGGACCTGAAAATGAAGAAAAATACCAAAATCGGACTTTCGATTTTTACCGGTTTTACTGCCGCAACAGCGATAACACTTAATCGTCTGTATATGAAAGTCAGATATCCGCACAAGGTAGCTAAAGAATTGCTTCATTTTTCGCAAATAGCTAAAGGAAACACGGATAATGTTCACTTGACAGCACACAGAGGTCTTTCAGCAATAGCACCGGAAAATACCCTTTACTCATTTGAAGCTGCAGCAAAAGAAGGCTTTTATGCCTTGGAATGTGATGTCCATTTTACAACCGACGGTCGTTGGGTAATCATTCATGACTATAACATGCAGACAATGACTGATCGCAGAGGAGACGTAAAGGATTTCTCATGGGAGGAATTAAAAACCATTAAGTTCACAAACGGTGCCAATATTGAAAAATATCCCGATGCAAGAATGTGTACGGTTGAGGAATATCTTGATATATGCCAAAAATATGACAAGATACCTATGATAGAGGTTAAAGATAAACGAATAGATAAGGTGCCTGACTTATATCGTATCATTTGTGAATACGGAATAGAAGATAAAGTTATCCTTATATCATTCCATCCACAGATACTAGAGGAGTTCCAAAAGCTATCACCAAATATGACACTTTGGTATCTTATGGGGAAAATAACCAAGGGAAAGCTAGATGAATCCATTGAGCACGGGTTCGGAGTAGCATTCAACGCTAAGAGAAACATCAAGAATACGGAAATGATTCAGAAAATACATAATAACAATCTGACAGCAGCATGCTGGACGGTAGACACTGAAGAAATGTTAAATGCCATGCTTGCACAAGGTGTTAAATATATTACAACAAATGCAATATTGCCCGATTGAGAGGTAAACAAGGTGACAGACTGTAATAAAATTGCTAACTTAATATTCCCGGATGTTTCAGAAGATTGCGAATATTATGAAAACCTATATCCGCATAGAGAACTATCGGAAGGTGCAAGAGTAACAAGGTTTGCACCAAGTCCGACAGGTTATCTGCATTTCGGAGGACTTTATGCAGCATTTGCATCCAAATTGACGGCGCAGGCAACAAACGGAATCTTTATGCTCAGAATTGAGGACACGGATAAAAAACGTGAAATCGAGGACGGCATCAGTTGCATAGTTGACGGACTTTCAGCTTTCGGCGTTGCACCGGATGAGGGTGTAATGGGCCTTAATGAAGAAAAAGGATCATATGGACCATATATCCAAAGCAAGAGAAGACAGATTTACAGAACATTTGTCAAAAAACTTGTTGAAGAGGGCAGGGCATATCCTTGCTTTTGCAGCCCTGAGGATTTAGAAGAAATCCACAAGCAGCAGGAAAATGAAGATATCAAAGGATATTACGGTAAATATGCCCATTGCAGAGATCTTTCGGACGAGGAAATAGAGGAGAGAATAAAAAACGGAGACTCCTTCACCGTAAGGCTCCGTTCAATCGGCGACATATCCCGCAAAATTACTTTTGATGATCTTATCAAAGGAAAAATTGAAATGAGTGAGAATGTTAATGATGTTGTTATCCTGAAAGCAGATGGGATACCGACATATCATTTTGCTCATGCCGTAGATGACCATTTGATGAGAACAAGTCATGTTGTGCGTGGAGATGAATGGGTTGCATCGGTTCCTTTACACATTGAGCTTTTTAAGGCACTGGGATTTAAGCCGGTTAAATATGCGCATATCGCTCCTATCATGAAAGAGGAGGACGGCGGAAAGAGAAAACTCTCCAAGCGTAAAGATCCGGAAGCCAATGTTTCATATTATATCGAAAAGGGCTATCCTGCAGAAAGTGTACAAGAATACATACTTACAATACTCAATTCAAATTTTGAAGACTGGAGAAAAGGCAATAAAGAGGAAGATATATCAAAATTCCCCTTCAATTTGAAAAAGATGAGTGTTTCAGGTGCCCTCTTTGATATGGTCAAGTTCAATGACGTTTCGAAAAATGTCATTTCAAAAATGGATGTCCAAACCGTATATAACTATATAACTAAATGGGCAAAAGATTATGACAATGAGCTTTTTGACCTGCTCAGTCAGGATTCTGAAAAAGCAAAAGCAATACTTAATATAGACAGAGAAAATCCAAAACCGAGAAAAGACATAGCTTGCTGGAACGAAGTTAAAAATTATCTATCGTATTTCTATAACGAAATTTATTCTGCTGATTACAGCTTGCCGGAAAACATTAAAAAGGCCGATGCTTTAATGATTCTTGAAAAGTATGCGGATGCATATTCGGGAAAAGACAGCAAGGAAGAATGGTTTGCAAAGATAAAGGATTTATGTGAGCCATGCGGCTTTACCCCGAATGTAAAGGAATATAAGGCGGAACCAGAAAAATATAAAGGACATGTGGGAGATGTTTCCTCAGTTATACGTATCGCAATAACATCCAGAATAAATACTCCGGATCTATATTACATTATGCAGATACTTGGTAAAGACGAAGTCATAAGAAGAATAAATGAAGCAATGAACAATTACAGGGGTTAAGAGAATGGAAGAAATAACAAACATATCCAATTTTATACATGATTTTATAGATGAGGATCTCGAAAACGGGGTATATGATCATGTCCAGACAAGGTTTCCACCCGAGCCTAACGGATATTTACATATAGGACATGCAAAGGCAATATGTATAAACTTTTCAACGGCTCAAAAATACAAGGGTGTATGTAATCTTAGACTTGATGATACCAATCCTCAAAAAGAAGATACTGAATATGTTGATGCTATTAAAGAAGATATAGAGTGGCTGGGTTTCAAATGGGAAAAGTGTCTCTTTGCATCAAGTTATTTTGATTTCATATATGAGTGCGCTCTGAAACTCATAGACAAGGGGCTTGCATATGTTGATGATCTCACTGCCGATGAAATTAAAGAATACAGGGGAACACTTACCGAATCCGGAAAAAACAGCCCCTATCGTGACAGATCCATAGAAGAGAACAGAGAACTTTTCATGCGGATGACTGAAGGCGAGTTCGAAAACGGTGCCAAAGTATTACGTGCAAAAATAGACATGGCATCTTCCAACATAAACATGAGAGATCCAGTTATTTACAGAATCGCGCATGTCTCTCATCATCAGACAGGCGATAAGTGGTGCGTATATCCGATGTACGATTTTGCTCACCCTCTCTCAGATGCCAAGGAAGGTGTAACTCATTCCTTGTGCTCGCTCGAGTTTGAAAATCACAGACCCCTTTATGATTGGTTTTTAAAAGCATGCGATATTCAAAACCCACCAAGGCAGATAGAATTTGCAAGGCTTAACCTGAATTATTGTCTTACAAGTAAGAGAAAGTGCCTTGCACTTGTTAATGAAGGGATAGTAGATGGCTGGGATGACCCGAGAATGGCCACATTGAGCGGTATGAGACGTAGAGGATATCCGGCGGCAGCTATTCGTAATTTCTGCAATAAGATAGGCATTTCAAAAGCATATTCGGTAGTTGACTATGCTCTGCTTGAATCTTGTGTCAGAGACGAGCTTAATGCAAATGCACCCCGCGCAATGGCAGTTTTACATCCTTTGAAAGTTATCATAGATAACTTTCCGGAAGGGAAGACAGAAGAACTTGATGTTGAACTTCATCCCGACCACCCGGAAATGGGCTCCAGAAAAGTGACATTTTCAAGAGAAATATATGTTGAACAGGATGACTTTATGATAGAACCTGTAAAGAAATATTTCAGGCTCTATCCCGGTAATGAAGTAAGATTAAAGAGTGCATACCTTGTCACATGCACAGGTTATGATACAGATGAAAGCGGTAACGTTATATGCCTTCATTGTGAATATGATCCGGAAAGCAAGGGTGGCAACGCGCCTGACGGACGTAAGGTGAAGGGAACACTTCATTGGGTAAGTGAGGCAGATTCTTTCAAAGCGACAATCAAACTCTACGACAGATTGTTCAATAAAGAGAACCCTTCCGATGAAACATCTGAAGATTTCAGAGGCAATATAAATCCGGATTCGCTTATTACACTTGAAAACTGTATCATTGAAGGAAGTCTTAAAAATGGCTTAAAAGCCGGGGACAGATTCCAGTTTATGAGACAAGGATATTTTTGTGTTGACACAAAGTCAACAGAAGATGATATAATATTCAACAGAACAGTACAATTAAATTCTTCATGGGGAAAGTAAAGGAGATTTGTTATGGCTAAGGCTAAAATAAAAAGGAAGACAACCGGCTTTGATATAGCTCACAGAATAGGCACATGCCTTTTGGCGGTTGCAGCGTTCCCTCTTCTGTATTTTTTGGACTTCATATATTACATACTTGACCATTCAAGCATCTACAACACCATTAATGTCATATCCAACTTGCTTAATGGCAGTGATGAGACTGAGGCAGCAACTGAGCAATCTGTAGAGTTGACAGAAGGATATATTAATATTTCAAAATTTGCAGAAATGAAAGACCTTTGGTTCCAGCTTGGCGGAGAAAAACTGAATATTAGGAGCATTATAGAACGAGAAGCGGCAAGACCTTTAGTAATAGCACTTTCATTTTTAGCTTTTGTACTTGTTTTACTTCTTGTTATATTCATAATAGCAGCAGTCTCGAATAAAAAGTTACCGTTGGTTATAATCTCGGGCATAGGAATGCTTTCCTGCGGAGCATCAAGCCTTGTATTTAACGTTTTCTTTGCAAAACCGATGATAGATGGTGTTGAAGGCAGAGGCCTTGCGGATGTATTGGGACTGGAAGACTCATTTTCCGGAATTATTGTCGCCTTTCTGAGTGATGTCGTAACATTAAAATACGCATCCGGTTTCTATGCTGTCTTCTTTATACTTCTCGGCATTTGTGTTTGGACGCTTTCTTTTATGATTGTAAATGCAGGTGATCCGGAGGAAAAGAAAATAAAAGAGGCGAAGGAACAAGCTAAAATAGAAAAGAAAAAACAAAAAGAAAAAGCAAAGGAAAAAAAGACAGCCAAAGAGACTGCCAACTGCTGAATCGTGAGCTAACAATAGAGAACAGCGAACGCCACGCAATCTTAAGGATTGATGAAAAGCACAAGGGACGGTTGTGCAGGTGTTGTGGAAATCGACACATGCGTAAGAACAAACGATGAAGAGTATTAATGATGGAATTAATAAGGAATCTTTACGACTTCGGTCGATTCCGACACTCTGGACGAATGCCCTATGGCGTATAAGGATCCCGACAGTATTATCCGCGTGATCGGTGAAACCGTGAAAATTGAGAAGCAAATCAAACCTATATATAACTTCAGGTCGAGCGATCATTTCAGGAGGAAACGATGAAAACAAGAAAATTCGTTCCTTAGAAAATCAATTTTATCAAAAATCATATGTGAAAAATTTACAGAAAAAGGACTGTGAAAAATCAGTGGGAAAATCTACTGAGTTCACAGTCCGTTTTTTCATTTATTATAACGTTTTTACGATTTATTTATTAGAATGATTTTACAAGTTCTTTAAGATACTCTTTGAAATCTTCTCCGATTTCCTTGTGCGTAAGTGCGACTTCGCAATTTGCTTTCATTATGCCAAGCTTATTACCCATATCATAACGAATTCCGTTGAAGTCAACTGCAGTAAGTTTTCCTTCTTTAGCTAAAGCACACATAGCATCGGTGAGATATACTTCGCCGCTCTTAGGATCGGGAGGAGTCTGCTCGATAAGGTCAAATATTTCGGGTGGTAAAACCACACGACCTAAAATTGAGTAGCATGAAAGGATCTCTTCCGGGCTGGGCTTTTCAATAATATTGTGAACAGCCATAACGTTGTTATCGAGAGGTGTAACATCAAGAGTGCAGTACTTGGGAACATCTTTGCGGGGAACTTCTTTAACGCCTACAGTTCCGACACCGTATTTCTCATAAGCTCTGCAGAGTTGTCCTACAACCGGATCTTCAGAAATGATAACATCATCACCATACATAACGGCAAAAGGCTCATTTCCTACGAAACTTCTTGCACAGCAAACAGCATGGCCGAGACCTTTTGTTTCTTTTTGACGTATGAAATAGATATTGGCAAGATTTGAGCAATGCTTAACACTCTCATAAATTTCTGCTTTTGACGGGTTTCCTTCAAGCTTTGCCTCAAGTTCAAAAGAGTGATCAAAATGATCCTCTATAATACCCTTACCTCTGTTTGTTATGATAAGAATATCAGTTATGCCTGCGGCAACTGCTTCCTCAACGATATACTGAATTGCCGGTTTGTCGACAATGTTCAGCATCTCTTTTGGAACAGATTTTGATGCAGGTAGTACACGTGTTCCGAGACCTGCGGCAGGGATAATTGCTTTTGTGATTTTCATTTTACATCTCTCCTATATACTTTTGTTATTTTATAAACGTTTGCAAAAATGTATTTACTCCTTCAATAAGGAAAATGGCTGCAAGCGGGAATATAATGCTGACTCCGCCTTCCTTTCGTGTCCTCATACCGGCAAGTTCCGGAGTTTGCGATGTGTTATGTATATCTCGTATCTTCTTTATTATATGTTTGTAATACTCCTTGTTTGCAATTGCGCCCGCAACAATGCCGATTGCCAGTTGAACTGCATAAGTTGAAAGAAGAATGGCTGTACCCGTTTTGTTGCTGCGCATTGCATCGGTTATAGCGCTATAAATAGTGCTGAGTTCTTCTCTTGATTCAACTTCGGCATATTGGTCATATACCGCATTGACAGACTTGTTCAAAACTTTTACTGCAGGGATAAAGGTAGTTGCGGATAATAGCAGCAATAAAGCTGTAAAGATAATACCGAGCTTGTACATCTTTCTGTAGAAAAACCAATATGGTGCAAAAATAAAGGCTGCCCAGTTAAATGTCTTTTTGCCTGATTTTTCAAAGAAAAATTTCTGGCAATATCTGTATGACCCCGATTGAATAAAAGCTGCAGCCTCCAAAGTGGGGATATCGTCCTCTATATTACCCGGCAGATTCTTAAAAGGGTTATACATGGGCGCAAAAGGAGGGAGTTCTTCGGAGCCATCTTCAGTCATTGGTTCTGTTACAAAAGAGTTATCGTTTGCAGAGTCATATTTTTCCTTCGGAGCCCAGCGGTAACCTTCATTGTGCTTATGCTCATTGCCACATTCTCCGTTTTGGTTATAGCATGCACGATGATGCGGAGTTCCGCAAATCGGGCATACAACAATATCGTCCTGCTCTGTGAATTGTTCTTCACAAATCGGGCATTTTTCTTCTGAATATCTGAAATAATTATCCATTATACATTCCAGCTGTTGATATACTTTTCCTGCTCGGCTGATAATTTATCAATGCTCAGTCCCCAGCTTTCAAGTTTTCTCAAAGCTACCTTTCTGTCTATTTCTTCCGGTACATCATTTACCGATAATTTAAGTTTATCGTGATGATTTGCAATATATTCGGCACAAAGAGCCTGAATTGCAAAACTCATATCCATAATTTCCGCAGGGTGTCCGTCTCCAGCTGCCAGATTGACAAGTCTGCCTTCAGCAAGCACGCTTATTACTCTTCCGTCCTGCATCTCATAGCCTCTTATGTTGTTCCTTTGTTCAAAAGTCCTAACAGCAAGTGCGGATAACTGATCAAGATTAATCTCGACATTGAAATGACCTGCGTTACAAAGAACCGCCCCGTCTTTCATATGTTTGAAATCTTTTTCAGTTATTACATCCTTGCAGCCTGTAACTGTAACAAAGAAATCACCGATTTTTGCAGCTTCTTCCATAGGCATAACATCGAAGCCGTCCATCTTGGCCTCCATAGCTTTGATGGGATCTATCTCCGTTATTATTACTTGTGCGGAAAAGCCCTTGGCTCTCATTGCAACACCTTTGCCGCACCAACCGTAGCCGGCAACAACAACTTTTTTCCCTGCTACGATTAGGTTGGTTGTTCTGTTAATCCCGTCCCAAACAGATTGTCCTGTTCCGTAACGGTTATCAAAGAGATACTTGCATCGTGCATTGTTAACAGCAATCATAGGCATTTTCAGGGCATTCTCTTTTGCCATCGAAACAAGTCGTATGATACCTGTTGTTGTCTCTTCACATCCTCCGAGGACGTTGGAAAGATAGTCAGGGAATTCATTATGTATGAGATTTACAAGATCCCCGCCGTCGTCTATTATAATGTTCGGCTTTGAACGGATTACACTTCTCAAATGTTCTGTATACTCATCCGGGCTTGCTTTATGCCACGCAAAGACATTCAAACCGTCATGTACAAGAGCAGCAGCAACATCGTCCTGAGTCGACAAAGGATTTGAGCCGGTTACATACATCTCAGCTCCGCCTGCTGCCAAAACTTTACAAAGATATGCGGTTTTTGCCTCAAGATGTATTGAAAGTGCAATTCTCATGCCTTCAAACGGCCTTGATTTTTTGAAGTCCGATTCGATTCCGGACAGAAGGGGCATATGCTTTTGTACCCATTCAATTTTCCTTTTTCCCGATGGAAAAAGTGAAGGATTTTTAATACTATTCATAACTTTTGTCTCCATAAGATGCTATTTCAAATATATCATAAAGACATGTAAAAATCAATATGAACAAGCTGTTAATTTATCCTTGTATTGATTGACAAAAGGGGGCATTTGTGCAATAATTAAAATGAGTAAATATCTATGCAGGAGGACAGGCGATGAAAGACAGAATACATAGAATATTATCTGTTATTCTTGCAATAACTTTGATAATGATGACATTTGCATCATGTACGAGCAAGACAGAAGATGAAGAAGAGATAAAGCCACCGGAAACAGTAGAGGCACCGGAGGATAATGCAGATCTTGTTAACTTCGATGATTATACGCTTGAATCCGAAACAGAGGCTGAAAGTGAAAGCGATGAGGGAGATGCAAGCGAAAGTGAAAGTACAACAAAATCGACTGCTTCAGCTACCACAACAACAAGAGCCTCAGGTTCTTCAAGTCCTTCGGGGTCATCATCAGGAAGCTCATCCGGAAATCGTAATTCTTCGACAACACAGGCAGAAGAAAGCACATCATCAAGCGGCATAACAAGAAGCGATATGATCAAGGCTCTTAATAATGCCGGTTATGTATATGATGAGGAACAGGACATTTATTATACGCCTCTTGAACCATGGCAGAAGAATTTCGGATTTACCGGCCAGTATGATACTGCAGCAGGATACCTTGCAATGGAATATTGCACATTCAAGTGTGATTTCACATATGGAGGAAAGATGTGGAGAATCCAATGCTGGAAGGGACAATATGCGTTGCTTTCTGGCGCAGAGATGGGAGTATATACCAAAGATCCGGATTCAGGATTCTCAGATGATTTCTACGGCGCAGCAGGTGATGATGAACTTTTGAACATGGGATTCACCTTCTACAAGACATCAAGTGATTTCAATAAGAGAAAAGCTCTCTTTACAAGGGAAATGGAATATCATTGGTGGCAGACCGGATTTAAGTTCGGATATTGCAACCCGACAAATTGCGTTGTTGAAATGACAATCGAAGCAAAGAACAGCAAGATGGCAGACGGAATTGAATCAGGTCTCAAGGCTGTTAAAGATGCACAAGGAAGAAGCAACGGATTTGTAAAATACGGCACAAGCACAACAAATCCGAATGTATACCAGAGAACCGGAAATACAATTAAGTTCTACTGGATTACAGCAGGTTATACAAACTATAACGGCACAATGCTGTAAGATAAATGAATATATAATGGGCAGTTCATTTTTGAACTGCCCATGTTCTTACTTAACGAGTTTTGGCTTTCTTCTTTTTGCTTTGATCAGATTCTTTCGTATAATCAGTGCGATGTATGCGAGAATAATCAAAGCAATTAATATAAAAACTATTTTTACGGGAGTAGACTTAAATAAAGTCTTAAACCAGCCTAAGATTCTGAGAATAATACTTCCGCTTACGCTTTCGGCAGCGACGAGGTCAACCGTAGCAACGACATCTTCACCATAAAGGACCTGAGCTTTACCCAGGACATCACCTTTTTTTATGGGCGCATCAACGACCTTCGGGCTTTCATCCGGGATGGATTTAATTTCGAGACTTCCCGACTGTGTGCCCGTAGGAACAAGAGCGGAGATCTCTTTTGCGGGAACAAGACGAAGATGATCTGTCTTCCAACTGTAGTTTACATCCACTACCGTAACTATATCTGTGGTGGATGTCACTTTTGTGAGTTCGATATTATCAAAAGCCCATTCATATATCTTCTTGCTCTCTGTGAAAGCACAATTCTCTTCAACATTGTCTCCGTCAATATCATATTGGGGAGCATTTAAGACTATCAAAAGGTAGTTATATCCATCCTGGCTTGCCGTGGAAATGACACAATGACCTGCAAGCTCTGTCGTTCCTGTTTTGACACCGGAAATAGCAGGATGGTAATAATCCCGATATGCAGAGTTCATCATCTTGTTGGTGTTGTTTAAATAGCGCGTATACTTATACTTGTTGGTTGGCTCTATTTGATATTTCAATGTGCCGGTTATCTCTTTGAAAGTTTCGTTCTTAAGCCCGTGTTTTACAAGGATGCAAAGATCGTTTGCAGTTGTATATGCTCCGCCGTCTTCGTCAAGCCCGTGCGGGTTTGTAAAGTGGGTGTTTTTGCATCCCAGATTTGCTACATATTCATTCATCATTTCGACAAAGTGATCAACTGTGCCTCCGACATATCTTGCAAGTATATTGGCTGAATCTGCAGCAGAAGGAAGCATAAGACAATAGAGAAGTTCATTTATTGTCATTGTTTCGCCGACAAGTATGCCGGCTGTTGATGCATTCATCGCATAAAGACCTGTAAGATCATCCTGCTCACAGGTGAGCTCTATGCTTAAGTCATCGCAGTTTTCAAGAACGAGCAAGCATGTTACTATCTTGGTAAGAGATGCGGGAGCATTCTTTTTGTCTGCGTTTTTATCAAATATAACAGCTCCGTTGTCCAGACTCACAAGCAGTACTATATCTGCCTCGGTTTCTAAAAGTGAGTTAAATGAAGCACTCGCATGTACACAAAGAAATGAGAGCATGATTGCCAGAATCAATAACAGGGAAACAAGTCTTTTCACAATAATCCTCCACTTGAAAATGCAAGATAAATATATTACAATACAAAGTATATCATAAAAAGATGACATTTTAAACTTATTTTATTTCTAAAAGAGGAGAATCAGTGTGATTTACGTAACAGGTGATACACACGGAGATAAAGAACGTCTTTCCAAGATGAATCTTATGAAACTCGGCGAGGGCGACACACTTATCATATGCGGAGATTTCGGCTTTCTTTGGGACAACGGCCGGAAAGAGCAAAAGTTTTTGAAACAACTCGGCAAGAGAAAATATAACATTTGCTTCATAGACGGAACTCATGAGAATTTCAATTTGCTGAACAGCTATGAAATAAGCGAATGGAACGGCGGGAAGGTACATAAGATATACGGAAATCTCTATCACCTTTTAAGAGGCCAGATTTTTGAAATTGAAGGCAAAAAGATATTTACTATGGGCGGAGGAGAGAGTTCAGACATTGACATACGCAGAGATGTCGGCGCTTGGCAAAAAGAAGAGATACCGACTCAGGAAGAACTTCTTGAAGGTGCGGAAAATCTTGAAGTTGCAGGCTATGATATGGATATGATTATCACACATGAGCCTCCGCTGAAGATAAAGAGCTTCCTTAATCTCAATGACAATGAGATGCTCAGAGTAACTGCGCTTAATGCATATTTTGAAGAGTTATCCATCAATTGTAAATTCAAGAAGTGGTATTTCGGATCCCTTCATATTGACAAATATATATCAAGTTCCCACAGAGCTGTTTTTCAGGACATCATAAATACGGAAACAGATAAGGCGATATGAGACAAAAAAGGTTGGCAGAAGGCTATTTCTGCTGACTTTTTTAATTGCTAAAAGCAAGAAATTATGATACAATATATAATTGTATAGATTTGGCTATTGGAGACCGATATGACAAAAATAAAAGATTTTATTGAACTTTTTCAAAAGAACAAAATTTTTGTTTCTTCCGGAGCAGATGAAAACATCTCGGTAAACTATATTTCATACAATTCAAAGGATATGAAAGAAGGCACCTTGTTTTATTGCAAAGGCGCTCACTTTAAGGCTGAGTTTTTGCTTGATGCTGTAAGCAAAGGCGCAGTTGCTTATGTCTCTGAAAAAGAATATGAAACAGATATTCCATGTATACTTGTTTCGGATATACGGGAAAGTCTGCATTTGTCTGCATGCTTTTTCTATAATAATTGTTTTGAAAAACTGAATCTTGTCGGGATTACAGGAACAAAAGGAAAATCCACAACTGCATATTTTATTAAGTACATTATTGATGAATATCTGGCAGAGCAGGGAAAGGGACCCAGTGCCATATTATCATCAATTGATTCATATGACGGTGTTATCAATGAGGAAAGTCATCTTACGACACCTGAACCATTTGAACTTCATAAGAGTTTTAACAATGCTGTAAACACCGGCATAGAATATTTCACAATGGAAGTGTCCTCACAGGCTCTTAAATACGGACGTGTGACGGGAGTGCAGTTTGATATAGGATGCTATCTGAATATCGGAATCGATCATATAAGCGCAATTGAACATCCTGATTTTGATGACTATTTCAAATCAAAGATGAAACTCTTTTCCCAATGCAAAACAGCAATTGTAAATCTTGACTCCGATAAAAGTGAAGAAGTGCTTAAATATGCTGAAAATGCAGATGAGCTTATTACATTCAGCCGCAAAGACAAGAATGCAGACGTATATGCATATGATATACATAAGGAAGGATCAGATACTGTCTTCAATGTTAAAAGCCATAAAATGGAAAGAACAATGATCCTCTCCATACCGGGCCTTTTTAATGTTGAAAATGCACTTTGCGCCATTGCAGTAGCTGAAAAGCTTGAAATACCTGAAGAATACATATATGTCGGCCTTATTAAAGCACGTTCAAGTGGCAGAATGGAAGTATATGAGAATGCAAATAAGACAGTCACTGCAATAGTTGATTATGCCCATAATAAGCTGAGCTTTGAAACTCTTTTCAGTTCGGTCAGAGAAGAATATCCGGGGAGAAAAATATCAATTGTATATGGCTGCCCCGGGGATAAGGCACTCATAAGAAGAAAAGACCTCGGAGAAGCAAGCGGCAGGTTGGCGGACATGTCATATATAACAGAAGAAGATCCGGGTGAAGAACCTGTCGAGAAGATTTCAAAAGAGATTGCAGGATATATAGAGTCTGTAGGCGGTAAATACAAGATTATAAACGACAGAGGACAGGCGATAAGAACCGCAATAGAGGAGAGCGGAGAAAATTCAGTTATCCTTATTACAGGCAAAGGCAATGAAACGAGACAAAAAAGGGGACTGGAATATGTGGAATGCCCCACCGATGTTGATTATGCTGTCAGTGCCTTAAAACAATATGATATTGAAAACGGACTGGACAACACAGAGAGAATACAGCACACAGGCGACATAACCTCATTGTTAAAGAAAGTAAAGGATAAGAAGATCGTTATAAAGCTTGGTGGAAGCTGCCTTGATGATGAAAAACTGATGGATGACCTGCTCGAAGAAATAGCTATTCTCGAAAAAGCGGGCGCCCGGATTTTGATAGTCCACGGAGGCGGAAAAGAAATCAGTAAGACCCTGGAAGCCCTGGGTATTAATTCCGAATTTTATGAGGGATACAGAGTTACAGGCGAAAATGAAATCGATATAGTGGAAAAAGTCCTTTCGGGTGGCGTTAACAAGAGAATTGTTGCAAAACTTCTGAAAAAAGGAATTAAAGCTGTCGGTATCAGCGGGACAGACGGTCAGACAATAACTGCTGTTCCGAAATTGATTAACGGCAGGTCAATCGGAAGAGTCGGAGAGATAACAGCTGTGAATCCGGCACTTGTAAAGGCGCTTTATGATCAGGGATTTTCTGTTGTACTTTCACCGGTAAGCTATTGTGATGAATATGGTTCTGTAAACATTAACGCCGATGATGCCGCAAGTGCGGTTACATCCGCCGTATCTGCTGATTATCTTATCTTTATTACGGATGTCAAGGGACTGTTTATAGATAAAGACAATGAAAAGACCGCTCTTGAACATATAAGCGTTGAAAAGGCTAGACAGATACTGAAGACAGGACTTGCAAAAGGCGGTATGATTCCCAAAATCACGAATATCATAAATATAATTGAAGCAGGCGCAAGTGAAGTTTCAATTCTTAATGGCAAAGTCAGATACAATATTTTATCTCAGTTCATGGATGCAAAAACCGAGGGAACAATCATAAGTAAGGAATAACTGCTATGGATAAAAAGACAATAAAAAATATGATAATCGCCGCTTCTGCGATATACGCTTTTTCCGAACTTGCTTCGGCTTTTGGCAGAGTTGCAAGCACAAGAGATGGCGATATTGATTCACTTTTTCCGGAAGTGGCAGAAGAGTTAAAAGAAAAGATTAAAGAGGTTAAAGGAAAGAAGGCTGACTGATGCAGAACAAGAAAAACAACTTACAAAAACTTGGAAAATATTGTTGCTATGGTATTGGAGCAATCGGGCTTGACCTAAGCTATGGACTTTTCTATTCATACCTGTCATATTATCTTTCCAGCGTTCTGGGCCTGAGAGAAGCATTTCTTTTGATATTAACTCCTATTGCAAGAATCTGGGATGGTGTCAACGATCCGATGATGGGAACAATAGTTGATAATACTAAAACAAAATTCGGCAAATACAGACCATGGATACTTATAGGGGCTGTGTCGAATGCAGTTGTTTTGTCATTATTGTTTACATCCTTTGGCATGAGCGGTATGAAACTGTATATATACATAGGAGTAATGTATATCCTCTGGGGAATGACAAATACTACGGCAGATATTCCTTATTGGAGTATGGTTCCTTCATTTACAAGTGAGGAAAAAGAAAGAAATCTTGTAGCTACAATAGCCAGAACATTCTCAGGTCTGGGACAGGGGATAATATCAATCCTTACACCTATTATATGCCCAATGCTTTCAAGTGGTATGACAACGGATAAAGGTTACAGCGCAAGTGGATTTTCAAGATGGGCAATGATTTGCGGCGCAGCTTTAATATGTTTCTCACTTATATGTGTCTTGACAACAAAAGAAACAAATGTTGTATACAATGAAAAGCAAAAATTCAGCTTGAAACAAATTTTCAGGGTAATAAAGTCAAATGATCAGCTTGTAGTGTTTATAATCTTTGCTATGCTTTCAAATGCAGGCTGGTATCTGACAAGTTCAACAGCAGTATATTATTTTACGGATTCACTCGGGGATGCTAGCAAGCAATCGCTCTTTAGTACAATAGGAGCAGTGGGTTCGATTCTGGGGCTGCTGGTAATACCCGTACTTTCCAAAGTTACAACCAAACGAACCACATATACAATATCGCTTTGCACGGCAATGGTCGGATATGCATTAATGCTTGTATTCAGTTCGTTTATCAGGATAACTGTTGTTCTTGATATCTGTTATATAATTGCATCAATAGGTATAAGCTCAATGTTCGTGTCACAGACAATATTCCTTGCTGATATAGTTGACTATGGTGAATATAAGAACGGAATAAGAAACGAAAGCATAACCTTCTCTATGAAGGGTTTCCTGCAAAAAATGGCATATACATTGCAGACAATTGTTCTCTTTGCTTCTTTGTGGTTCATGAGTTATAACGCTCAGAAGTCCGCAGGAGAATTTACTGAAGCAACAAAGACAGGTATAGGAATTTTGGCATTCGGAGCACCCATTATTTTCCTTATAGCTTCTTTGATTGTGTTCAGGAAGAAGTTCAAGATATATGGAAAACTTGCGGATGATATTCATGATTATATAACAGAGAGAAGAAGCTCCGAAAATAACTGATAAGTTTTGTTTTAGTTTGGGATAGAATAGGAATTAAAACGAAAGGAAGTAAGTCAATTGGCTGACTACTTAGACAAAGTCAAGTTTGTAACATATACAAGAAAAGAAGAATGGATTAATTCAATATCGCACATGGTCGGTGGCGGATTTGCCATAATTATGACCATTATTTTGCTCATAAAAGCAATTATGTGCAGAAATGTTTGGTATATAATAACAGCGGTAATATACGGCGGAACAATGATCGGAATGTACGCATGTTCTGCAGTTTATCATGCGCTTCATGAGCATAACGGCAAAAAGGCTATGAGACTTGTAGACCATACAATGGTTTTTGTCTTTATATCGGGAACAATTACACCTTTTTCGCTTTGTGCTATAAGACCTGAGCATCCTTTTTGGGGCTGGCTGCTTTTCGGCGTGGCTTGGCTTTGCACAGCAGGGTCGATTGTGATGATATACGTAAACTTTCAAAAAACAAGACCGATTCAGATGACACTTTGCATGATTGAAGGCTGGATGGTTATATTCTTGATTCGTTACTTATTCGAGATTTTAGGAGTTCACGGCTTCGTGCTTTTACTCGGCGGCGGAATAATATATACTATAGGCTCCATACTTTTCGGAATAGGAGCAAAGAAAAAATACATGCATTGCATATTCCATTTTTGTATAGTAATTGCAAGCATCATGCACTTTTTTGCAGTTCTTTTATATGTATACAAATAAAAAGGTATTGTATATAGGAGGCGGATATTGTGGAGAAGAAAAAGCCAAGAAGAAAAGTGAGCTTTATTATCGTGCTTGTTGCAATACTTATGGCAGGATATTTTATAATTACAACAATAAGCACGAGAATTGAAATCAAAGAACGAAAGCAGGTTCTGAAAGAAACAGAAGAAAGACTGGATGAGAAAGAAAAGCAAAATGAACGTCTTCAGGCTATATTGGAAGCTGAGGACAAAAGAGATTATATTGAGCAGGTTGCAAGAGATAAACTGGGATATGTAATGCCCGGAGAAAAGGTTTTCTACGATATTACACCCGGCGAGTAATTAAACATGTATAAGGCAGTTATAGATACTGCCTTTTGATTTACAGGAGTATAAAAATGAGAGAAATAAGCGTCATGGCCATAAAGGAAGCAATTAAGGAAATGTGCATATCTGCTAACAAAGAGCTTCCTTGTGATCTTGAAAAAGTTATACGAAATGCGAAAGATCTGGAAAGTGATGAACTTCCCAGGAGCATTATGAGCGATATAGCAAGAAATCTGGATGCTGCACACGACATGAACATACCCATATGTCAGGATACGGGTATGGTAGTGGTATTTGCGGAAGTTGGGCAAGATCTTCATATAGTAGACGGAAACTTTGAGGATGCAATAAATGAAGGGGTCCGTCAGGCATACACGGAAGGACTTTTAAGAAAATCAATAGTGTCGGATCCATTGACAAGGATCAATACAAATGACAACACTCCTGCTGTGATACATACCAGAATAGTTGCCGGCGATAAAATTAAGCTTATTGTCTCGCCAAAAGGCTTCGGCAGTGAAAATATGAGTAAAATTAAAATGTTTACACCATCAGCCGGCAAGGATGATATCATTGACTTTGTCCTTGATGTAGTGAAAGAGGCAGGTGGAAATCCGTGTCCTCCGATAGTGCTAGGAATCGGAATCGGCGGAGATTTTGAACTTTCCGCAATTCTTGCAAAGAAGGCATTATGCAGGCCCATAAGCGAAAGAAACCAGGACGAGGATTATGCAAAACTTGAGGAAGAAATTCTTAAAAAAGTAAATGAAACCGGTATAGGACCTCAGGGATTCGGAGGAAATGTGACTGCACTTGCGGTGAATATAGAAAAGGGAAGTACACATATAGCCGGGCTTCCTGTGGCAGTCAATGTTGGTTGTCATGTCACACGACATTCTGTTAAGATTTTGTAAAAAATCAATAAAAAAACACAAAACCACTTTATTTCTATAGGTGATTATGCTATAATTTAGTTGGACCTTAAAGGTTCAATAGTTAGACAAAGGAGATGTCGTTGTGAACATTAAGATTATAGGACGTAAATGTACGCCGAGAGAAAGTTTCAAAACAAGAGCAGAAGAAAAACTCAAGAAAGTTGAGAAGTTTTTCGGACCTGACGCAACGGCTAAAATCACCGCATCAGTAGAAAAGAATATTAAAAGCTGTGAAATTACACTTTCACGCAAAAACATGATTTTCAGAGCTGAAGAGCGCAGTGATGATTTAGAAGAAGCACTGGATAAGTGTGTTGATTCCCTGATTCGTCAAATTCGCAAGAATAAGACTCGTCTTGAAAAGAAACTCCGTGATGTTTCTTTTGATGAAGTTCTTGCAAGCGGAATTGAGGAAGAAGAAACTGATTTTGATATAGTAAGATCAAAAACAGTAAGTATGAAACCGGAGTCAGTTGAAGAGGCTATTCTGCAAATGAACATGCTGGGACATCAGTTCTATATGTTCAGGAATTCGGAAACAAATGACATATGCGTAGTTTATCGTAGAAAAGACGGAGGCTACGGACTTATGGAGCCGGAATTCGAATAAAAGAATAATGAAACGGGCGATGCTTCACAGCATCGCCTTTCTTGTTTCTATCCGGTAATTTTTTATCTAAATCAGGTCATTTTCTCCTGTTTTACTTTTTTATCTATTACATGTCTGGATGCCAGCTCATAATAAATATCATCGAGGCTTATTCCCGCCTCAATCATCAAAACCATAACATGGTATGCAAGGTCAGCAATCTCATATATGGTTTCTTTTTTATCTTCTGCTTTTGCTGCAATGATGACTTCTGTCGATTCTTCACCGACCTTTTTTAGGATTTTATCAAGGCCTTTGTCAAAAAGGTAGCTTGTATACGAGCCTTCTTTGACATTTGTTTTTCTGCCCTCAATGAGTTCATAGAGTCCGTGATATGAAAAATCCTTAAATCCTTCATCTTCATATATCGGATACTCAAAACATGAATTTGTTCCAAGGTGACATGCAGGACCGTCAGCTTTTACATATATAAGCAAAGTATCTTTATCGCAATCGGTCTTTATGGCGAGAATGTGCTGATAATTGCCGCTCGTTTCTCCCTTGAGCCATAGCGCATTTCTTGAACGGCTCCAGAAACATGTAAGTTTCTTTTCTATGGATATTGATAAACTTTCTTTGTTCATATATGCCAGCATAAGGACTTTATTGCTTACGGCATCAATTACTATTGCTGGGATAAGTCCTTGATCGTTAAATTTTAATTCCTCAATCTTTATCATCTTTTTTACCTCACATTCTGACCGGAATATTATATTTTTTCATTTCTTTTTTTAAATCTTTTATCTTTACCTCTTCGAAATGGAAGATAGAAGCGGCGAGACCGGCATCGACTTTTGGAAGCTTTGTAAATAAGTCTATGAAGTCGGATATATCACCGGCACCGCCTGAGGCTATAACCGGAACAGATACTGCATTGCAAACAGCATCCAGCATCTCAAGATCGAATCCGTTTTTTACACCATCTGTGTCAATAGAGTTTACAACTACCTCTCCTGCACCGTTTCCTACACAGCGTTTAATCCATTCTATGGCTTCCATGCCTGTGTTTTCTCTGCCGCCTTTTGCAAAGACTCTGAATACTCCGTCTACACGCTTTATATCAACAGAGAGAACTACGCATTGATCTCCGTAAAGTTTGGCGGCTTCCGATACGAGATTCGGATTTCTTATAGCTCCTGAGTTAACACTCACTTTGTCGGCACCGCAATTCAGGACACGTTCAAAGTCATTTACACTGTTAATGCCGCCGCCGACAGTCATCGGAATAAAAACATTCTTTGCTGTTTCACAAAGTATATCGGTAAAAATCTTTCTGCCGTCAGATGAAGCAGTTATATCATAAAAGACAAGTTCATCTGCGCCGTTTGCACTGTAGTATTTTGCCAAATCAACAGGAGAGTCCACCTCTCTCAGAGATTCAAAATTCACACCTTTTACAACTTTACCGTCTCTTACATCGAGACAGGGAATAATTCTTTTCGTTATCATTGAGCCACCTCAATAGCATCCTTAAGGGAGATGTCGCCTATGTAGTATGCTTTACCTACGATTGCTGCATACAGTTTCATTTCTTTTAATGCCTTAATATCATCAATGCTACTTACACCGCCGGAAGCTGTGATTTCCAAACTGAATTTTTCAGCAAGATTCATATACAGACTGCGGTTTGTACCTTGCATGGCACCGTCTTTTGATATGTCTGTGCAGATGATGTTTTTTACACCCATATCCTGCATTTGCTTACAAAAATCATATGCCTTTTCATCGGATTTCTCGGTCCATCCTTTTATTGCAACATATTCATCTTTTATATCCACACCGACAGCTATCTTGTCCGGATAAAGTCTAAGTGCCTGCTTTAAGAAATCAGGATCCGTGACGGCAGCTGTTCCGAGAATGACACGGTCGATGCCTGCATTGATATATTTTTTAACGGTATCTATATTACGGATACCACCGCCTATCTCACAAAAGAGACCGGTTTCTTCCTTTATCCTTTTTACAATGTCAAAATTCGGGGTCGTTGCATTCTTTGCACCCTCAAGGTCAACAAGATGAATGTATCCTGCACCGCATTTTACAAAATCATTTGCTACCTCCAAGGGATCCGAGTTATATATTGTTTTTTTGTTATAGTCGCCCTTATACAGACGGACAGCCTGTCCTTCATATAAATCAATGGCCGGGAAAATCAGCATTGGAAATCCTCCATCTCACAAAATGACTTTAAGATTTTCAGCCCGATATCACCGCTCTTTTCGGGATGGAACTGACATCCAATAACATTATCTTTTGCAACTGCTGCTGTCAGGGGGTAGCTGTAATCGGCAGTGGCAATGATGCTGTCCTCACATTTGCAGGCATAAAATGAATGCACAAAATACACGCAATCTCCTTCATTTATATACTTGAAAAGGGGATGCTTGCCATTATTGAAATTCAGTGCATTCCAGCCCATATGAGGGATTTTAAGTTCAAAATCTATAACATCGGAGATCGGACGTATTTCTCCCGTGATAAGAGAGAGACCTTCGTGTTCACCGTACTCATAGCTTTTATCAAAGAGAAGCTGCATGCCGAGACATATGCCCATAAGATACTTACCCTTGCCTACTTGCTCTCTTACACAATCATCAAGTCCGCTTGAGTGAAGTTTTTTGGCTGCATCCTCAAATGCGCCTACACCGGGAAGTATAATCTTGTCTGCTTTTTCAATCAATGATTTCTCACCGGTTACCAGAGCATCCTGACCTATTAAAGCAAATGAACTTTTAAGAGAAAAAAGATTGCCGACTCCGTAATCAATTATGGCTATCATTATAAGACTCCTTTAGTTGATGGAATTTCGTTTGCAAAATCTTCATCTATTGAAACGGCCATGCGAAGGCTTCTTGCCACGGACTTAAATGCACCTTCAATAATATGATGCGAATTTTTACCGCTGAGCTGGCGGATGTGAAGTGAACACTGTGCCTGACGAACAAATCCAAGCCAGAATTCTTCAACAAGTTCAGTATCAAATTCACCGACCTTTTGCGTCGGTATCTTTAATCCGAATTCAAGAAAGTCTCTTCCGGAGAAATCAACAGCTGACAGGATTAGAGTTTCATCCATTGGAAGGAAGCAATCACCGTAACGATGGATGCCTTTTTTATCCCCGAGTGCATCATAGAAAGCTTTTCCTAAAGATATGCCTATATCTTCAGTTGTGTGGTGGAAATCCACATATGTATCACCCTTGCATTTCACAATAAGGTCAAAGCGACCATGAGATGCAAATAAAGTCAGCATATGGTCAAGAAATCCCACGCCGGAATTGATTTCACTCTTGCCGCTTCCGTCCAGATTCAGGGAAATATATATATCAGTTTCGGCAGTTGTCCTTTTTATTTCTGCAGATCTCATAGTATTTCCTCCAAAGTCTTAATCAATATTTCCATTTGTTCACGGCTTCCGATTGTAATGCGGATATAGTCATTTATTATATCGGAATCAAAGTGACGTACAAGAACACCACGTGCCTTGAGATCCAGATATATTTTTTCGCCGTCAAGGCCATCTTTCTTTGCAAATATAAAGTTTGCCTTTGACGGTAAAACAATGAAGCCCAGCTCATCCAGCCTATCTGTTGTGAATTGTCTGTTCTCTTCTATCGTTTTACAATTCTTGTCAAAATATTCTGCATCGGCAAGTGCTCCTATGCCCGCATACATGGTCATCATGTTAATGTTATATGGATTAGTTGAATATTTTATGAGTTTCAGGTCATCAATTATCTCTTTTGAGGCAATACCGAAACCAAGTCTCGCACCTGCCAGAGAACGGGATTTTGAAAAAGTCTGTGTTACCAGAAGATTTTCGTATTTATCAACAAGTTTAACGGCGCTTTCAGCACCAAAATCAACATAAGCTTCGTCAATTACAACAATCCTACCGGGATTGGAAGAAACTATTTTCTCAATTTCTTCAAGTGAGAGAGCTATACCGGTCGGTGCATTGGGATTTGCAATGAAAATGTTTTTGTCTATGCCTATGTAATCATTGACATTGATAGTAAAGTCATTATTCAAAGCAATCTCTTCATAAGGCAGATTATTTAGCTGAGCAAAGACTTTATAAAAGCCATATGTTATTTGCGGGAAAACGACCGGTCTGCTTTTATCACAAAAAGCCATGAATGCAAAATTCAATACCTCATCCGAGCCATTGGTGAAGATTATTTGATCATTTGAAATGCCGAATTTCTCAGCAGCAAATGATACAAGTGCCTTGCATTCCGGGTCGGAATAAAGTTGTAAATCTCCGCTTGCCCGGCGTGCAAGCCTTTGTGCATATGCCGAGGGAGGGAAAGGGGATTCATTTGTGTTCAGCTTTACATATTTCTGATCCTGAGGCTGTTCTCCCGGAGTGTAGGCAGTAAGGGACCTATATTTTTCTGAAAGATATTTACTCATATATCCTCCTTTGTGCGTACCAAAGCGCTTTTCGCGTGCCCTGTAAGTCCTTCTTTTCTTGCAAATACTGCAATGTCATCTGCAACTTTTGACAGAGCATCTTTTGTATAATAAGTAAATTGTGTTTTCTTTATAAAGTCATCCACAGAGAGGGGACTGGAGAATTTGGCAGTACCGCTTGTAGGAAGAGTGTGGTTCGGGCCTGCGTAATAGTCACCCAGTGCTTCCGGACAGTTCCTGCCAAGGAAGACAGAACCTGCATGGCGGATCTTGTCAAGGTAATCAAATGGATTATCTACACAAAGTTCCAAATGCTCGGGAGCAATCTCATTTGAAATCTTAATCGCCTGATTTATGTTATCGGCAATAATAATCTTACCGTTGTTATCAATGGAGGCTCTTGCAATTTCTTCTCTGTCAAGATTGGGTATCTGGATTTCAAGTTGCTTGCTGACAGCCGTGGCAAAATCTTCTGAGTCTGTAATGAGAACAGCCGAGGCCATTTTATCATGCTCTGCCTGGCTGAGTAAATCAGCGGCCGTGACTTTTGGATCCATCTTATCGTCTGAGATTATCAATATCTCGCTGGGCCCTGCAATCATATCAATTGAAACAAGTCCGAATACCTGTTTCTTTGCTTCTGCGACAAAGGCATTGCCGGGACCTACTATCTTGTCAACGCGTGGAACAGTTTCTGTTCCATATGCCAAAGCAGCTATTGCCTGTGCTCCGCCGACCTTGAATATTTTATCTACGCCTGCTACGAATGCAGCTACAAGTATTGCCGGGTTTACACTGCCGTATGCATTTGGAGGTGTAACCATTACAACTTCTTTACAACCTGCTATTTTAGCGGGGATTGCATCCATAAGGACTGTTGATGGATAAGCTGCAGTTCCTCCCGGGACATAAAGACCGGCTCTGTCAACAGGAATGACCTTCTGGCCCATGATAATACCATCTTCACCCTTAATTGTGAAACCTTCTCTTTTTTGATTTTCGTGATATTTTCGTATATTTGATGCCGCGGTTTTTAAGATTCTGATGAAGTCAGGCTCAATTGATCCAACTGCAGCATCGATTTCTTCAGGGCTGACCTGAAGAGAGTCGAGCTTAGCTTTGTCAAACTTTTCAGTATAGGCAAAAAGAGCTGAATCACCGTTTTCACGCACGTTCTGTATAATGTCTCTGACAATATCTTCAACACTTGATGTAGGTTCAAATCTGGCAAATATTTCGTCATTTGAAACCTGTCCGTATTTAAGTATCTTTATCATTTGCTCTCCTCCACAAATTTTGAAAGATTATCTGAAATCTCATTAATTTTTTGACTCTTGAATTTGAACGCTGATTTATTTGCAATCAGACGGGCACTTATGGGAACGATATCTTCAATTACATCAAGATTGTTTTCTCTTAATGTTGTGCCGGTTTCCACAATATCAACGATTACGTCCGAAAGGCCCAGGATAGGAGCAATTTCTATTGAACCATTGAGGTGAATTATATCGATATCTCTGCCTTGGGAACGATAATATGACTGGGCTATATTTGAAAATTTAGTTGCTACAATCAATGTGTTTGACAGATTGTCCTTAAAGTCTTTGGGCCCTGCAACTGCCATCTTGCATTTTCCGAGTTTCAGGTCAAGAAGTTCATAAAGGTCAGGTTCGTATTCAAGTAATATATCTTTACCCACAACACCTATATCAGCAGCGCCGCGTTCAACATAAATTGCGACATCTGAAGGCTTAACCCAGAAATATCTGACCTTGTTTTGAGTATTTTCAAAAATCAACTTTCTGTTAGGCTCAAGAAGGGAAGGACACTCATATCCTGCTTTTGCAAAAATATCATATACCTTTTCACCGAGCCTTCCTTTAGGGAGCGCTATATTGATATATTCGTCATTGACGCTTTTAGGCTCATCATCTTCATCCATGCGTTCCAGAAGGTCTGTATAAACCGCAAATCCGATGGCTTTGGACCTGCGTTTCATTTTCTTCATCAGATTATCATATTGACCGCCTGAAATAACCGCAGAAGATACATTCTTTAAGAATCCCTTAAAGACAATCCCGTTATAATAATTAACGTCATCTATAACCGAGAAATCAAGATAAATGTCATTTGCATAAGTTCCTTCGGCAAGTTCCGAGAGTATCTCTCTGAAATTTCCATATGCATCCTCGTCAGCCAGAATCGAATCGAGTTCAGTTAAGACATCGGCTGCTTTTCCATAAACGGAGAGAAGTTTCTTTATTTTCTCTGCTTCTCTTGATCCATTGCAAAGAGTCGAAATTTCAGGTATGTTTTTTTCTTCTATCGCCTTATATATCTTTTTTATCTGTCCGGAAGACAAGTCAAGTTTTGATATAAGTGAATTTAATATATCAAGATTGGAAAGAGAAAGAATATAACTATCAGATAAAGTCGATAATGCTTCTGCAGCCATATTAAGAACGCTGCAAATATCATCGTCCTTAATGTCTCCGATACATTCAATACCGGATTGCATTATTTCCTTAAAGCTGTTTGTGCCCTTTGAAACTCTGTATACATTCTCGTTATAAAAGACTTTTCGAAGATCTGATCTGTCATCTGGACTGTTCTTTATGATAGAAAGGGTGACATCGGGCTTTAATGCCATTAATTTGCCGCTTGTGTCAGTAAAGGTTATGACATTATCGGAAACAAGGAAATCCTTGTTTTTTGCATAAAGGTCATACTCTTCAAACTTGCTCATCCGGTATGGCACATAACCGTATTTTGAATAAAGCTCACGTAAAGAGAGAACAATTTTTTCATTTGATTGTAAAACAGCATCACTTATATTCATAATTTTTTATCCTCACTTGCAATTTTATCAAGCGCATTGCGGTATCCGCCTGCACCATATTCAAGACACCTGTTAACTCTACTGATAGTAGCAGTGCTTACTCCGACGGTGTCAGCTATTTGCTGATAACTCATGCCCTTATCAAGCAACATAACTGTTTCGAATCTCTGTGTCATATCCTGAATTTCCTTGATTGTGCATAAGTCTTCAAAAAAAGCATAGCATTCATCAACCGTGCTCAAATTCCTGATAGTTTCAAATAACTTTGTCGTTGAATCATTACGAATATTGGACATAATTCTTCCTCTTTTACTTTAGTTTGCTACCACTTTACCACGATAAAGTGGTAAAGTCAAGACTTTTTATAAAAAATCGGCCGCTAAGCCTACATTTCATCTTCTAGCATTATATTTTTAAAAGCCCTTGAATATATATAATTTATATAATTGACTTATATAGTTTTTGACAATATACATTTCAAATATATTGATGAAATCTGCTGACAGCACACCAATCTAAAGCATAGCTTCGTATAATTAATCCTTTTTCTTTAATATATTAAGAGAAAAGCGATATAAAATAACAAAATTTGAATAAAGTCTGTAGAAATTAGAACCTCTCGCGACTTGAGCACGAGAGGTTCACATTATTAAAAACATTTTTTCTTTTTTTCACTTTTGCATTTATCAAAGTTTTCACAATGATAACAAACCTCATTATCATTATCTTTACCGGCAGCAAAATCAAGTATGTTCTGCAATGTGGTTTTAGCTATGTTGTCCAGTGCATCATGTGTTAAAAATGCCTGATGGGATGTAACAATTACGTTGGGCATGGAAATGAGCCTTGCAAGCACATCGTCCCCCAGAATGTGTCCTGAGTTGTCGGTAAAGAAGATATCTGCTTCCTCTTCGTAAACATCAAGACAAGCACCGCCTATTATTCTCTCTTTTATACCCTGAAGCAACGCCTCTGCATCAATAAGTCCGCCTCTTGAAGTATTAAGAATCATTACACCTTTTTTAAGCTTCGGCAAGCTGTCAAATCCTATTATATGCCTGGTGTCATCTGTTAAAGGACAGTGAAGTGAAATGATATCACTTTTTCTGAATATCTCATCAAGGTCAGTGAATTTCACCCCTTCTATATCCATGGGAAAAGGATCATAGGCCAATATCTTCATTCCGAAGCCCTTGCAGATATCTATAAATACTCTGCCAATTTTTCCGGTCCCTATGACACCGATAGTTTTGCCGTGAAGATCAAATCCGGTAAGCCCGTTTAAAGAAAAATTGAAGTCTCTTGAACGTATATATGCCTTATGAATTCTTCTGACAGAAGTCAATAGGAGAGCCATGGTATGTTCTGCTACGGCATAGGGAGAATAAGCAGGGACTCTGAAGATGTGGATCTTGCCGAAGGCGGCTTTCACATCTACATTGTTATATCCGGCGCAGCGAAGAACTATGAATTTTACGTTATACTCATATAACTTAGCTATAACATTTTCATTTACGTCATCATTAACAAATACACATACCCCGTCAAAACCCTTTGCAAGTTCCGCGGTATCTTCACTGAGTTTTGTTTCAAAAAACTTAAATTTCACATCTTGGCTTTCAAGTCTCTCAAAGGAATCCCTGTCATAGGTTTTTGTATCAAAGAAAGCTATTCGTATCATCTGTTCACTCTCCATTTCTTTTTTTATTCTATCACATTTACTCTGACTTTTGTACACGCTCACGGGGAAAATTTTTTCAAGATTTGGCACGCTATTGCATATGACATATAAAGAAGGTATAATTAAAGCATATTCATATGTTAAACAGGAGGGAAAATTATGGATTTTCTTAAAACAAGCATACGCCAGACTGTCAGTCTCGCAGCAATCTATTTCGTTTTCGGACTCTTTTTTGTCATTAAACCGGATATGGCTGCCGATGTAGTAGGAAGGGCAATTGCCATTGCAATACTTCTTTTGGGAATTATAGAAACAGTTATCTACTTTGTGGGCAGACACTTTATCGGTCGTCAGAGAAACTCTTTTGCATTGGGACTTATTGCAATTATCTTAGGTATATTTTTAATTTCAAAACCTGATGTAATCATAAATATTTCGGGATATATTCTTGCTTTTACCATTATTATTTCCGGTATACTGCAATTCCAATATGCCCTTGATCTCAGACACTTCAGCTTTACACATCCCATCTTCCCATTAATTATGGGCATCGCTGTTTTAGTAATGGGCTTTATAGCTTTGGTAAATCCTTTTGATACCGTAAAGACCTTTATGACTGTTATAGGGGTGGAACTTATACTTTCAGCCATTTGTGATATAGTGGCAGCTGTATTCTTTGCAAAATGCTTAAAGGAAGCCAAAAAATTGGGAGTTCCCGAGGTTATTGAGGTTGAAGCAAGTGAGGTCCATGAATTAGATACGCCTTCCGAAAACGTCTGAGTCGATGCTTATATATTCGAGGGAAAATGCAAAAAAATAGAAAAACACCTGTTTCTAAAACAGATGTTTAACTTTTATTTTTATGAAACATGTGGAAATATGTTTTGTTATATGAAAAGTGAAAGAAAAAAGATGCTTTGAAAAGCATTTTGCAATTCCAAGCATCTTATATATTTCCTGTATATTTTTATTTGCAATCTGCGCCTATCTGCATAGCCTTAATATTTACTTCAAGCATATCAGCATGTTTTGCGGGAATAACTTTTCCAAGCGCGGTGCGTACACTGTCCTCGTTAAAGTCATCAAGAATTTTAAGAATTTTTCCTACAATAATCATATTGGCAAGAGTAGCCATGTTATTATCGCTTGCAAGTTTAGTTGCAGGGATATAATAAACATCAACGTCATCACGCTCTACCTTGCGCTCTATAAGTGTGGAATCAGCAAAAATGATTCCGCCTTTTTTTACTGCCTTTTCATATCTGTCCAATGAAGGAAGATTCATGGCAACCAATATATCCGGATTGGAAACGATAGGGGAACCAACAGGCTCATCACTGACTATAACTGAACAGCTTGCTGTACCTCCGCGCATCTCGGGACCATATGAAGGAAGCCAACTTACCTGCTTGTCATCAATAAGTCCTTTATATGCAAGAAACTTACCTGCAAACAGAATGCCCTGTCCGCCAAAACCTGAAAACAAGAATTCTCTAGCAGCCATATTATTCAGCCTCCTTTTGCGCGCTTCTGTCCTTATATACACCAAGTGGGTAATATGGAAGCATTTTATCTTCTATCCATTGAAGGGCAGCCTGAGGTGTCATGCCCCAGTTTGTAGGACAGGATGAAATAACTTCTATAAGTGAGAAACCTTTACCATCGAGCTGATTTTGGAAAGCTTTCTTGATAGCCTTCTTGGCAGCACGGATATGAGGAACAGAGTTAACTGTTACTCTTTCAAGATACTCAGGACCTTCAAGTTCTGAAAGCATCTCGCAAACTTTAATCGGATAGCCACAGAGTTTGGGATCTCTTCCGTAAGGTGAAGTCTGTGTAACCTGTCCGGGAAGGGAAGTAGGAGCCATTTGTCCGCCTGTCATTCCATATATAGCGTTGTTTATGAATATAATTGTGATGTTTTCATTTCTTGCTGCGGCATGAACAGTCTCAGCCATACCGATTGAAGCAAGGTCACCATCTCCCTGATATGTGAAAACAACGTGGTTTTCGGGGTCGGATCTTTTAACACCGGTGGCTACTGCAGGCGCTCTTCCGTGAGCAGCCTCAATCATGTCACAATTGAAGTAGTTGTATGCCATAACAGAACATCCGACAGGAGCAATACCTATTGTTCTGCCTTCTATTCCAAGTTCATCAATAACCTCGGCAACAAGACGATGTACGATACCATGTGTACAACCGGGGCAGTAATGCAGAGGCACATCTATAAGTGCATGCGGTTTATCAAAAACTACCATTATTTGTTACCTCCTTCATTTGCAGCTTCTTTAATTGCTGTGAGTACCTGATCAGGGCTTGGAATCATTCCGCCTGCTCTGTTGCAAAGAGTAACAGGAACACGGCATTTTGTTGCAAGTTTAACATCTTCTATCATCTGACCCATTGAAAGCTCAACAGAAATAAACTGCTTTGCATGTTCAACAGCCTTTTCAAAAGGTGCAACCGGGAATGGCCATAATGTGATAGGACGGATAAGACCGGCCTTGATGCCCATAACTCTTGCTTCATTTACGGCATTCTTGGATACACGTGCAGCAATTCCGAATGCTGCGATAACTATATCTGCATCGTCAACCATGTATTCTTCATACATCGTTTCATTTTCTTCAATCACTTTATATCTCTCATAGCGTTTGAAGTTCAGCATTTCAAGTTCATCGGGAACAAGAGAAAGAGAATTTACTATGTTATGTTCTCTCTCAAGCTTTGTGCCTGTTGTAGCCCAGGGCTTTTCAGGCTGAGGAGCAACTTCTATGTCAAGAGAAACAGGTTCCATCATCTGTCCCATTGTTCCGTCTGCCAAAACCATAGCTGTCATTCTGTATTTATCGGCAAGTTCAAAGCCTTTAACAGTAAGTTCTGCCATTTCCTGTACCGAAGCGGGGGCCAAAACGATCATTCTGTAGTCACCGTGTCCGCCGCCGCGTGTAGATTGGAAATAGTCAGATTGTGATGGCTGAATTCCGCCAAGTCCGGGGCCGCCGCGCTGTACGTTTACAACCAGAGCCGGCAAATCACTTCCTGCAAGATATGAAAGTCCCTCGCCTTTAAGTGATATTCCGGGGCTGGAAGAAGATGTCATAACTCTTTTTCCTGTAGATGAAACGCCGTATACCATATTGATTGCGGCAATTTCACTTTCAGCCTGAAGGAAAACGCCGCCTATTTTCGGCATTTTCTTTGCCATATATGCAGCAACCTCTGTCTGAGGGGTTATAGGATAACCAAAGTAGTGCCTGCAGCCTGCAATAATAGCAGCTTCCGCAATAGCTTCGTTACCTTTCATTAAAACTTTATCTGCCATTATCAACACCTTACCTTTCTACTTTGATTATGCAATCAGGACACATAATTGCACAGGAAGCGCAGCCAATACATGCATCCTGGTCGAAAATCTCAGCAGGATGATGGCCCTTCTTGTTAATTTTGTCATTGGCTAAACGTAAAATTTTCTTCGGACAAACATCAATGCAAAGTCCGCAGCCCTTGCAATTGTCGGTCTTAAATGTAACTTTTGCCATGTATATATCACCTCTAATTAAAATCAGTTTGCAGGTCTCTTTTGCAAGACCATTGGGAATAGATTATCAATTTGCCCATTCAAAATATTATACAACTCTTGCTTAACGGTAGTCAAGACAATGGGAAGACCTGAAAGGGCTGAAACCTGCATAGCATAGTCCCGGCTTTTTAAAACATCCTGCGGGCTGGTTTCGTCGCTTAAATTTGAATTGTTTATCAAGCCTGTGAATTTTATTCCGCCTGCGCCTTCTATTTCATGCATAACTTCGATTGTACTTTCAGCATCCGGTGTGAGGGGTCGGAACTTATTTATAACCATAAGCATGTCATAATTGCCCTCTTGGATGATTTTGGGAGCCAGCCGGCCAAGTGCCAACGCACCTCTGTCATCTCCGCCCACATCGATGACAGCTCTTAAGCGGAGATCATCAGTCAATGCATACATATCCTGTGGCAGGGAAGGAATATCAAGATTTGAATTTGCAAACTCCGAAACGATAAGTCGGATTCCCGCCTCTTCAAATTCCTTGCTTGAGTCTTTGGTTCTGAAATATGGGTTTACTATATCTAAGTCTGCAACTGCGACATTATCATATTTTTTTCTTAAATCAAGAGCCATATTTACGGCAATATTGGTTTTACCGCTTCCGTAATGGCCACATAAAAGAGTTAATCTTTTGTATTCCATTATAATTTGTTCCTTTGGATTTTACCGCTTGTACTTTTTGGAAGTTCATCACGGAAAACAACGATTCTGGGGTATTTGTAAGGTGCAGTGTGAGTCTTAACATATTCCTGAATCTCTTTCTTGAGTTCATCTGTGGCTTCAGTCCCTTTTACAAGTACGATGCTGGCTTTGACAACCTGGCCTCTGACATCATCGGGAACTGCAGATACTCCGCATTCCAAAACGTATGGAAGTTCCATGATAACGCTTTCTATTTCAAACGGACCTATACGGTAGCCGGATGATTTAATAACGTCATCTACTCTGCCTACATACCAGAAGAAACCGTCTTCATCCATCCATGCTGCATCACCTGTATGATAGTATCCGTCATACCATACTTCTTTTGTCTTTTCTTCGTCTCCATAGTATCCGACAAAGAGACCGCAGGGAGCTCCGTCTTTAACGTTAACGCATATTTCACCTGTCTCACCTACGGGAACGGGATTGCCGTCTTTATCGAGAAGTTCAATCTTGTAAATAGGTGCAGGCTTACCCATGGAACCGATACGGTGCTTTGCTCCGCGCATGTTTCCTATGAGCATTGTTCCTTCGGTTTGGCCGAAGCCCTCAAGGATCTGGAGCCCTGTTGCTTTTTCAAACTGACGGTAAACTTCGGGATTTAATGCTTCTCCTGCTGTTGTCATATGTTTAACTGATGAAAAGTCATATTGAGAAAGATCCTGCTTAATCATCATACGAAGCATTGTCGGAGGGGCACAGAATGTCGTTATATGATATTTTGCAAACATAGGAAGAATATCACTTGCATCGAATCTGTCAAAGTCATATACAAAGAGTGCGGCTTCACACATCCACTGACCGTAGAATTTGCCCCATGCTGCCTTTGCCCATCCAGTGTCGGATATAGTGAGGTGAAGGCCGTCCGGGTCTACACAATGCCAGTATTTTGCAGTATGGAAATGTCCTAATGGATACTTGCAATTATGAGTTGCTATTTTCGGATATCCCGAAGTGCCGGAAGTGAAGTACATAAGCATAATGTCATCACCGCCGGTAGAATCTGCAGTTCTTTTGAACTCAGGGCTGTAAAGAGGGAACTCTTCATCAAAACTTCTCCAGCCTTCTCGACTGCCGTTAACTATGAGTTTGGTCTTAAGAGTCGGGCATGCAGATGAGGCAATTTCAATCTGGTGTGCCGTATCTCCATCTGAAGTTGAAATTATAGCGCAAGCTCCTGATGACTGGAAACGGTATTCAAAGTCATGAGATTGCAAAAGCGCAACTGCAGGGATGCCGATTGCACCGATTTTGATAAGGCCGAGCATGGCAATCCAGAACTGATAATGTCTTTTAAGAGTGAGAACTACTCGGTCGCCTTTATTTATACCAAGGGACTTAAAATAGTTTGCGCACTGGTTTGACATCCTGCGTACGTCTTCAAAGCTGAAACGTCTTTCTGTCTTATCAGATGAGATATGAAGCATTGCGAGTTTGTTAGGATCCTTCTTTGCAATTTCATCCATAATGTCAAAAGCAAAGTTGAAATTTTCCGTGTTCTTAAACTCAATCTTTGTAGGTGTACCGTTCTCATCTTTTTCTACATCAATATACTTTTTATATATACGTGATTTTTTATCCTCTGTAGCCTTGATGGTAATATCGGCTTCCTTATGGACGATTCTGTTTAAGGATTCTCCTGCAGGATTTAATACGATTGCATAAAATTCGCAGTCATTGCCGCCGACAGCAATCATACCATGCGGTGTGCCGCTGTCATAATATGCAGTATCTCCCGGATAGAGGACTTCTTTATGTGAACCGACTTGTACAAGAAGTTGACCGGATATTACAATATCAATTTCCTGACCTTCATGAGTTGTAAGCTCTATATCTTTTTTCTCTGCCTCAGCGCTGTATGCGCATTTTACATACAAGGGCTCGGATATTCTGTTTCTGAAATTTGGGGCAAGTGAGTAATAAACCATGCCATGAGCTTGTTCAATCTTTTGGCCTTCACCATTTCTTGTGATTACCATGGATGACAAGGTCGGGCTGACACCCTCTATAATATCGGTCACATCTACGCCGAAGGCAAGAGAGCAACGATATATAAAGGCGAAACTCAAGTCGCTTTCACCATTTTCGCATGCAAGATACTCTGCGGCAGTCACATCGGTTTTCTGTGCCATTTCATCTACAGAAAAATGTGTAATCTCACGAAGTTCTTTGATTCTTGCAGCCATCTCTTTGATCTTAAAATCAAGTCCGGTGTATTCCATAGAAAATTCTCCTTGTTTTCGGACGGGATAAAATAAAAGCCCGTCCCAAAGTTTATTACTTTGAGACGAGCATTAAAATTCAATACCCGCGGTACCACTCAAATTGCGAATAAATCGCCACTCAGGCTCTGACAAGCCGTATGCATTAACGCAGCAATCACGGAGAGGTTCTACTAAGAATAACCGTTCTTCCTCTCGGCTCAGAAGCTACAGATTGAAACCGCTTTTGGACAATTCACACCAAATATTGTCTCTCTTGGCAAAAGCAAAGGTTTAATCACTCTTCTTCAACGCCTTTACAATTTGAAGTTTATTATAAATAAACTTTGTTGATTTGTCAACAATTATAACTGATTTCTTTGAATTTTTCCGCTTATAGTCTTTGGAAGTTCATCTCTGAAAACAACTATTCTCGGATATTTGTAAGGTGCGGTATGGGCTTTTACATAATTTTGAATTTCCTTTTTCAGTTCTTCGCTGGGCTCAGTTCCCTTGACCAAAACTATGCTTGCTTTTACAACCTGACCTCTCACTTCATCAGGTTCTGCAGAAACTCCGCATTCAAGAACATAAGGAAGTTCCATAATGACACTTTCAATTTCAAAAGGTCCTATGCGGTAGCCTGATGATTTAATAACATCATCAACTCTTCCGACATACCAAAGGAATCCGTCTTCATCGCGCCATGCTGTATCGCCTGTATGGTAATATCCGTCATGCCATACCTTTTTGGTTGATTCTTCGTCATGATAGTAACCTAAGAATAGTCCGCATGGTACTTTTTCGCTGGTCTTTATGACAATTTCACCTGTTTCTCCGACAGGAACCGAGTTACCGTTTTCATCAACTATATCAATATCATAGAGCGGAGACGGCTTACCCATAGATCCTACTTTATGGGTGCTGCCCATAAGATTGCCTACAGATAATGTTGTCTCTGTCTGGCCAAAGCCTTCCATGATCTGGAGACCGGTTGCCTTTTCAAACTGGCGGTAAACTTCGGGATTTAATGCTTCACCTGCTGTAGTCATGTGTTTTATGGATGATAAGTCATATTGTGAAATATCCTGCTTAATCATCATGCGCAGCATTGTAGGCGGTGCACAGAATGTTGTTATCTTATATTTCTTGAACATAGGAAGGATATCCGATGCATCAAAACGGTCAAAGTCATATGTAAATATGGCGCCTTCACTGAGCCACTGACCGTAGAGCTTGCCCCAAAGTGCCTTGCCCCAGCCGGTCTCGGAGATAGTGAAATGAAGGCCGTCTTCACTGACACCATGCCAGTATTTCGCTGTTATATAATGACCCAGCGCATATTTATATGAATGTATGGCAAGTTTCGGGTAACCGGTGGTTCCTGATGTAAAGAACATTACCATAGGATCATTACCGCAGGGAGTATCATCTGTTCTGTAGTAGTGAGCGCTGAAGAGAGAGTATTCTTCATCGAAGTCTTTCCAGCATTCACGCTTGCCTCCCACCATAATCTTTATCTGAAGATCCGGGCAAGACTTCTCTGCAATCTCAACCTGGTGAGCTACATCACCGTCGGCTGTACATACTATTGCCTTGACTTCTCCGACTTTGAATCTGTATTCAAAATCATGTGACTGCAACTGGTTTGTTGCCGGTATGGCGATTGCGCCAAGTTTATGAAGCGCAAGCATGGAAAACCAGAATTGATAATGACGCTTGAGTACAAGCATTACTTTATCACCTTTTTTGATGCCCAGTGACTTAAAGTAGTTTGCAGTTTGGTTGGATGCACGTTTCATATCGTTAAAGCTGAAACGACGTTCTGTTTTATCCTTTGAGATATGAAGCATTGCAAGTTTGTCCGGCTCTTTCTTTGCAATCTCATCAACGATATCAAATGCAAAGTTGAACCTGTCTTCATTATGAAAATCAATCTTCTGAAGACGTCCCTTTGAGTCTGTTTCACAAGATATGAATTTATCGCTGACACAGCTCTCTTTTTCTGTATCCTGTGGGATGAATGTTTCTCTTATGAGATCCTCTTTTTCTTCTTCGGCAGAAACTACAACTGCAAGGAAAAGACAATCTTCACCGTCAACGGCGATCATACCATGAGGTGTTGAACTATTGTAGTAAATGCTATCGCCCTCATAAAGAGTTTCTGTGTTGTTGCCTACCCTTACCCTTAAATGTCCTTTTATTACATAATCAAATTCCTGACCTGAGTGTGTGGTGCAATGGATAGGTTTATCCTGCAAACTTTCATCATATTCATAGATAACACGATGGGGTTCGGCAAGCTTGTTTCTGAATTTCGGAGCAAGGTTTACTATGTCAATTCCGTCTTCTTTGGCTGTCTGTTGACCCTCGCCGTTTCTTGTTACCGTATATGAAGACAAATGAGCACTCTTGCCTTCAAGAATATTTGTAATATCTATGTTGAAAACCACAGCGCATTTGTGAAGAAATGTAAAAGGAAAATCCAGTTCTCCTGCTTCATATCTGCGGTAATCATCAACCGTAACCTCTGTTTCAGTAGCCATCTCTTCAACCGTAAGACCGGAAATTTCACGCATCTCACGTATTCGCATAGCCACTTCCAGAAGTTCTTCTTTGGCTCTGCTGACTTTTTTCATTTCCATAATGGCTCCTCCTCATAGATAAAAATAAACACTCGTCTCATTTCTTTGAGACGAGTGTGAAAATCACATCCGCGGTACCACTCAAATTGCGACTAAAAGCCGCCACTCTTGGAATCCATCAATTCCTATGCATTTACGCAGCAATCACGGGAGGTATCTACTAGACATATGTTTTTCGGACCCCCGGCTCGGAAGGGATAGGCTTTTGGGTATTTGCATTTCGGTTCACACCAAACACCGAATCTCTGTAAAACAAATACTCAGCCGTCTTCGTCACAGCCTTTAATGAAGTTTTTCATATGATAACACTCAAAAACTTCTTTGTCAAGTTATTTTTAGTATATATTGTATACTTTTTTTGCATTTTCACTGAGAATTTTTCTCTTATCCTCATCGCTGTAGCCAAGTGACAGAAATCTGTCGATTTCCACCTGCGGAGACCACATGGGATAATCGGTACCGAATAAAACCCGGTCAGTTCCGTATCGATCTATGATTTCTTTTATGACTTCATCCTCAAGTGCGTAAAAGCTGGATGAGCAATCAACATAAAGATTTTTTATACCCTTGAGTTGCTTGGAAGCTTCTTCCCATATTGACCAGCCACCGAAGTGAGCACCGACAATGATAAGATCCGTATATATATCCAAAACGGGAATCAGTCTGTTCGGGTTTGAATTATCATAGCGGCTGTCACCGGTGTGCATAAGAATAGGTAATTTTTCCTTTTCACAGAGCTCATATATCTTTAGGCATCTGTAGTCATCGATCTTAAAGCCCTGGATATCCGGATGAAGTTTTACTCCGTGCAGACCGAGAGATATAATCTCCTCCACATCTGCAGATATATCTTCACTTTCCGGATGCAGGGTTCCGAGTCCCGTAAGAAACTGAGGATGATTTTCTACCTCGCGTGCTATAAAGTGGTTAATACTGGAAACCTGTTTGGGCGTTGTTGCGACTGACTGAACTATAAAGTGGTCATATCCCGCTTTGTTACCCTCTTCCATGAGCATGGAAAGAGTTCCGTTGCCAAAGCCATGTACATTATAGAACTTGTCGGTCGCTCCGGCTGCCTTCATCGCGATTTTGTCAGGATAGATATGGCAATGAGCGTCAATAACCTGATATTTGTTTTCAACCATTATGCAGTCACCACACTATCTGCTTTTTGCAAGCTTAGTTTTTTTACTGCATCTTTCCGCATTTGATATTTTAAGATCTTACCTGCAGCATTCATTGGGAATTTATCCACAAAGTCTACATAGCGGGGGACTTTATGACGTGCCATACTTGCAGCAACGAAATCTTTCATTTCCTGCTCTGTCATGATTTCGCCTTCTTTAAGTATAACGCAGGCCATAATTTCTTCACCGTATTGTTCATCGGGAACTCCGATAACCTGAACGTCACTGACTTTAGGATTCGTATATATAAATTCTTCAATTTCTTTCGGATAGATATTTTCTCCGCCACGGATAATCATATCCTTAAGTCTGCCTGTTATTTTATAATTTCCGTCTTTGGTCCTGCATGCAAGGTCACCGGTATGAAGCCAGCCGTCCTTATCAATGGCAGCAGCCGTTGCTTCAGGCATTTTGTAATAGCCCTTCATTATATTGTATCCACGTGCCACAAACTCACCTGTAACATCGTCAGGACAGTCTTTACCCGTTTCCGGGTCTACAATCTTGCACTCTATTTCCGGCATAGCTCTGCCGACGGTTGCAACACGAACATCAAGCGGGTCGTCCGTTGAACTCATTGTACAACCGGGAGAAGCTTCGGTCTGACCGTATACTATGGTGATTTCTCTCATATTCATCTTGTCTACAACGTCCTGCATTGTTGAAATAGGGCATGGAGAACCTGCCATAATACCTGTTCTCATATATGAGAAATCAGTTTTTGGGAAATCCGGATGTTCAAGCATGGCAATAAACATGGTAGGTACACCGTGGAAGGCGGTGATATGTTCATTGTTAATACATGCAAGTGATGGCTTAGGTGAGAAATATGGGATAGGTAAAAGTGTTCCGCCGTGTGTCATGGTGGATGTCATGGCAAGTACCATGCCGAAGCAGTGGAACATGGGAACCTGTATCATCATTCTGTCAGCAGTTGACAGATCCATTCTGTCACCTATGCATTTACCGTTGTTGACTATATTGTAGTGAGTAAGCATAACACCTTTCGGGAATCCTGTTGTGCCTGATGTATATTGCATATTGCAGACATCATCCGGCTTTACAACTGATGCGAGACGGTATACCTCCTGCTTGTTTACTTCACTTGCTCTTTCAAGAGCTTCATTCCATTCAAGGCAACCTTTTTGCTTAAATCCCACAGTTATAACGTTACGAAGGAATGGCAGACGCTTGCTGTGAAGAGGGGAACCGGCCTTTGTGTTTTCAAGCTCAGGGCAGAGCTCGGCAACAATCTTACCATAGTGTGTATCTTTTGCTCCTTCGGTTATAACCAAAGTATGTGTATCTGATTGCTTAAGAAGATATTCAAGTTCATGGATCTTGTATGCTGTATTAACTGTAACCAAAACCGCACCGATTTTAACTGTTGCCCAGAAAGTAATGAACCACTGAGGAACGTTGGAAGCCCATATTGCAACATGTGAACCTGATTTTACTCCCATTGCAATAAGAACACGGGCAAACTCATCAACATCATCGCGGAATTGAGAATATGTTCTTGTATAATCAAGGGTAGTATATTTAAAAGCATATTGATCCGGGAATTCTTCAACCATCTTATCAAGAACCTGAGAAAAAGTACAGTCTATCAGCAAGTCCTTCTTCCATACAGATCTTCCCGTATGTGCGCGGTTCCAATAAAGTGTTTTTTCGTTCTTTGATGTGTCTCCCCATTGCTTCATATAGTTCACAAAATGGGAGAATATTATTTCCATATCGTCAATCTCAGGCATCCATTTCGGATCCCAGACAAGAGAAATATAACCATCAAAGTTTACAGAGCGCAGGGCTTTCATAATTTTATCCATAGGGAGCTGACCGTCGCCGATAAGACAATGGCTGAAGGAAGAGCCTTCCTTTTTTACATCGCTTATATGAACATGCTTTACATATGCGCCGAGATTCTTGATTATATCCTTCGGATCCTCAGCTGTTGCCATGTATGCCTCACTTACATTCCAAAGTGAAGCAAGATAGTCACTTGCAAAGTTTTCAAGTATATCTCTTAAAACGGCAGTATCGGCAAAAAGTCCCTTTGTCTCAAGAAGCAATACTATCTTATTTGCTTCTGCAATTTGTATAAGTTCTTCAAGAACAGATGAAATGTACTTGAAGACATCATCAGTTCTTTCTTCTGCTTCTGCACGAAGTCTGACATAAGGTATGTGGAGGTTCTTTGCAATCTCAATGCACGCAGATGCCTCCGCTATTGTATCTTCACGACTGTTTATATCAGATAAATCACAAATAGTATCGATACATGTGAGTTTCAGTTTCTTTTCATAAAGCTTACGGATGGTTGCGGCAGCCGCATAATCATGAAAGGCACCGTCTTTGTCTGTGAAAAGGCGATTATGTATATTATGAAGTTCTATACCTGTGAATCCCAAATCCTGTGCAACGGCACAAAAGTCATCAAAGGAACTGTCGTGCCAGCCTTTTGTTGAAAAAGAAAGATTCATTACTATGCCTCCTCATAAATGATTTTGTTTACGGCATTAAGGTAAGCACGAATGCTTGCACCTATGATATCCGTGGATATTCCGTTACCGGAATAGACTTTACCGTCCGAACGAATTTTTACAAGAGCAGAACCCATGGCTTCAGCGCCCTCGGTTACCGCCTGTATCTGGAAATCATCAAGTTCAAAGTGTCTGCCTATTATCTTTTCTATGGTGATAAATGAGGCGTCGATAGGACCGTCGCCGATTTCAATTCCTTCAAGTTCTTCACCGCTACGCTCCAGCATTATATGCGCACTTGCAGTAATGATGTTTCCGTTGTTTATTACGTATTTTTTTAATTTGTATGTTGGGGGAACCTGCAATGCTGCAGATGCGACAATTGCATCAAGTTCCTGAGCTCCGACATTCTTCTTTGCTGCTACACGGAGAAATTCTTCATAAACTTTTGAGCAATCCTCATCGGATAAATCATAGCCGAGTTTTTTAACTTCGGAGATAACGTCATCCTGGCTGTCATTTTTATCGAGTCGGATTTCACTTGCATCGCTGTCAACATTGACAACTGTCCTTTTGTTGTTATCTCCTTCTGTTATGCGTTTAATCTGATTAATTGTTCTGTTAAGTTGGGTAAAGTTTATTGATGTTTTTAATGAATACTTATCTCCGCAGTCTTTGATAATAGATGCAAATGTCTCAAGAGATGCTGCCTTTCCGTCTACGGAAGTCTTTACAGCGCAGGCTCCTTTCCTTACTGCAAGAACAGCGCTTGCTTCGGCAAGGCCGCTTGCATTCATGCAGTTGACAGCAAGAGGAAGACTTGTTTTGCTGCATATATCTTTGGTGAATTCTGCAAAGTCATCCGGCAGCATAAAAGAAGCGGAGTCAACTATTGTAATGCGCTTGGCGCCTGCCTGAGCAGCTGCATTAATTGCATCATATATGAAGTCAATTTCAGCTCTTGTTGCATCCAGCATGCAAAATTCCACATCATCTATTGCATCTTTTGCTTTTGAAACAGCATGCGAAATCCAATCAAGCATTTTAGGTGCTTTTTTATGACATGTATATTCCATGCCGACAGGGGATACCGGAAGTTCAATTCTGATAGATGGCTTTTTTGCAGCGCTTAAAGCCTCTATGGCAAAATCGATACTTTCGTCATCTTTTCCTGCTGCAATAGACAAAATACTGTTGTTTAGGAAGGAAGAAATGGTTCTCGCCAGCAGAATGTCTGTCTGTTTGTTCTCAATTTGAGCCAGTTCGATAACGTCAGTTCCCAGGTTTTCAAGGAGTCTTGCTATCTCGATTTTTTCCTTAAATGAGAAATTGTTGTTTTCGCGACATAATGTTGTGTCAGCAATCTTGATTTGTTTCATAACTATACCTTCCTTAATAAAATGAAAATAAAAAATCTCCGAGGCATATGCCTCAGAGACGGAATGTCCGCGGTACCACTCTGATTGGTTTCAGTAAACCCACTCTGTAAAGTTCAATTAAACTTTCTGCCATGATAACGGGGCAATCCGTAACCGCTTACTGAATTCTGCGGTTATGCTCTGAAATGAGGCTCAATATCCGTTCGCACTGTCTTACACCAACCGACAGCTCTCTGTGCCGAAGTGAGGATAATGATTAATTCCTTCACTGCATTTGAAATAATTTTTTGTATTTTATCACATAGATTGTATGCTTGTCAATGATTTTAAACTTTTTTTCTTATCAGAGTTCATATATGAGAAAAATGCCCGTCAGACACGGGCATTTCCTTCAAGGTTATTTTCCGAAAAAGTATATTATACAAATAACGACTAAAGCAGCAAGAACAAATATCAATGCTACAAGCATTGCAGCAGACATAGCTCCGAAAGCAAATGCAAAACCTTCACCTTTTGAGAGCTTCTGTTCTTCCCATGGATTATCATTTTGGGCAGAAGGATCATTTGACGCCGAATCTTTATCAGCGTTTTTTTCAGGCTTTCTGGGTATCAGCAGTGACTGTCTGCTGACCTGACTCATGTCGGCGATTGTGCGGCCGTCATCATCGTCGTAAATCTTTTTCTTTCTCATAATTTCTTCCTGTTTATTCGTTTATGTCTTTGACATCATCATAAAGATGACAAACCACATAATGTCCGGGCTCGATTTCTTTTTGCTGCGGCACACTTTCTTTGCATTTTTCCATACAATTTGCACATCTCGTATGAAATTTACAACCTGAAGGCGGGTTCGCAGGGGATGGAATAGAACCTTCGAGAACGATTCTGTTCATCTTGACTGTCGGATCAGGAATCGGTATTGCGGAAAAGAGAGCTTTTGTGTATGGGTGCAGAGGATTCTTGAAAATGTCATCTGTTTCGCCATACTCCACAAGATTACCAAGGTACATAACGCCTACTGTATCTGAGATGTGTTCAACAACAGAAAGGTCATGTGAAATGAAGAGATATGTAAGAGCATATTCTTTCTGCAAGTCATTAAGAAGGTTGATTATCTGAGCCTGAATTGAAACATCCAAAGCAGATACAGGTTCATCGCAGACAACAAACTCGGGATTGAGAGCAAGTGCTCTTGCAATACAAATACGCTGCCTTTGGCCACCTGAGAATTCATGTGGGTAACGGTCTTTGTGGAAAGACTGAAGTCCGCAATCATCCATGATTTTGTCGATATATGAATTAAATTCATTTTTCGGAACTATACCGTGCTCACGTACAGCTTCACCTATTATTTCACCTACAGGCATGCGTGGTGAGAGCGATGAAAACGGATCCTGGAAGATTATCTGCATCTTGGTGCGGATATCATGCATTTCTTTTCTGTTAAGGTCATAAACCTCTTTGCCGTTGAAAAGAACCTGTCCACCGCTTTTATCTCCTGATAGTCTCAATATTGTGCGTCCGGTTGTTGTCTTTCCGCATCCTGATTCGCCAACCAGTCCCATTGTAGTTCCACGTTTTAGGTTGAATGTTACACCATCAACGGCTTTGACATAACCTACGGTTTTTGATACGAGACCGCCCTTAATCGGGAAATACTTTTTCAAAGCATTAACCTGAAGAATATATTGAGGATCATATGTAACGGGAGTAAAATCATTTTCTATTTTCAAATCGTTTTTGCTTTTACTCATTTTCTGTATCCTCCTTCTTCATATTGTCCCCGAAATAACGATAGCAGGAAACTTTGTGAGTAGGAGATACGCTTATCTCCTGCGGATACTCGCCGTCACATTCGGCAATGCACATCTCACATCTGTCCTTAAAGTAACAATAATCTGGCATGTTGACCGGATTCGGAACTTTTCCGGGGATTGAATAAAGACTTTCAACTTTCTTGCCTACTACAGGCTTTGAAGCCATAAGACCTATAGTGTATGGATGCAAGGGATGTGCGAAGATTTCTTCGGCTGTGCCTTTTTCAACAATCTTACCCGCATACATAACAACTACATAATCCGCCATTTCTGCAATAACACCCAAATCGTGGGTGATAATCATAATGGAAGAGTTGATCTTGTCTTTAAGATTTCTCAGCAAGTCGAGAATCTGGGCCTGAATAGTAACATCAAGAGCTGTTGTAGGTTCATCAGCAATAATAAGCTTGGGATTGCAGGCGAGAGCCATGGCAATCATAATACGCTGACGCATACCGCCTGAAAGTTCATGAGGATACATGTTGTATACACCTTCAGAATTTGCTATGCCAACCATTTCAATAAGTTTCAAAGTACGTGCCTTAATCTCATCTTTTGTCATGCCTTTACCATCATGAAGCTCTATAACTTCATTAACCTGGTTTCCTATTTTAAAAACAGGATTAAGGCTTGTCATAGGCTCCTGGAAAATCATGGAGATAAAGTTGCCGCGAAGTTTCTGCATTTCTGTGATAGGAGTCTTGGTAATGTCATATGCCTTATCTCCAAGATTGAGACGAATTTCACCATCTACAATCTGACCCTGTGGACGCTGGAGAAGCTGCATTATCGAAAGACTGGTAACACTCTTACCACAACCTGATTCTCCGACAACACCGACTGTTTTGCCAAGCGGCACATCAAAGGATACACCGTCAACAGCTTTAACCACTCCTATGTCTGTGAAGAAATGGGTGTGCAGGTTTTCAATTTCAAGAGAGTTTGCCGGGTCATTCATCTTTGTGAGAAATTCTGATTCCGGAACATTCTTACGTTTATATTTTTTATCAAGCTTACTTGTGATTTTTCTGTTTTCTTTGGAAATTCTGCGCGATTCTTTAGCAGACAGATATCCGTCATTTCCGTTTTTTGCCATAATTCTGTCTCCTCCTTTAGCGCTTCATCTTAGGATCAAATGCATCTCTGAGTCCGTCACCGACAATATTGAAGGCAAGTACGGTGAGAAGGAGCAGGATGCCAGCCGGGATCCAAATGTTCCAATAATGTGTAAGAACGAATACGTTGTTTACGTCGTTGATAATATTTCCCCAGGATGCGAACGGGAAACGAACACCTAAACCTAAGAAGGAAAGTGTTGCCTCTGTGATAATCGTATCACCGAGTCCCATTGTCATTGTAACGATAAGCTGGGGGATAACATTGGGAATGAGATGCTTGAATATTCTTCTCGGTACGGAGATACCGCACGCCTCCGTTGCTGTCATGAATTCCTGCTCACGCAGAGAGAGAATCTGGCCTCTTACGAGCCTAGCAACTCCGGGCCATCCCGTAACACCGAGAACTATCATAAGCATAAGCATACGTTTGCTCGGTTCCATATTTGCGGCATCCATCGCGGCACCCAAAATGATTATAATAGGCATGCTGGGTATGCAATAGAATATATCAACTATTCTCATCATTATGTTATCTACATGTCCTCCGAAATATCCGGAGATACCGCCAAAGATAACACCCAGGATTGTTTCGAGAAATACTACGATGAAACCGATGATAAGAGAAACACGTCCGCCGTACATTAAACGGGTAAGCATATCCATACCGTTTTTATCTGTTCCAAGCCAGTGCTTGGCAGATGGAGTTGAATATGTATCAAATACGGTTGTGTCTATTTCCTGCTTAACATCCCATTGGTTTTTGGAGGCGTCAAAACTTAAAAGATACTCCGCTTCAACACCGTCTTTATCTGTATATGTGAATGATGAATCTTTTTTCTCGATTGCTTCCAAAAGTTTTTGCTTGAAGCCGCGTGAGAGAACGACATCGTTCATTACCGGACGAATTATGGCTGTTCCGACAGATGCGTATTCCTCATCCTCAGAATCATAAATAATTCCATCTTTAATTGTGAATGTCTTTCCCTGGTATTCAAAGCTTTCATCACCTTTTGCGGATGCTACCAAGGCATTACAGGTAAAATCAAAATCAAAATTATCATTGGAGAGGGATGAGATGACCATTTCTCTGCTTGCAACGCCGACAATTTTGCCGGAATAGTAAATCAGATATGTGTCTTCGCTTTGTTTTTCCAGTTCAAATGAGTTATCTTCACTTGTGAAAGAACTCTCATCATTTTGTATTGCAAGTATAGTTTTTGCCTGTGCAAGTCCTGTGAAAACAGAACTGTCGTTGATCGAAAAACGGATTTCTGAGTTGTAAAGAACTCCGGCATAGTCTTTGACCATGGCGTCTTTTCTATAGAACTTTTCATCCTGCTTATATGGTGAAACGATTCCGCCAATAAAAGAGAATGCAAACATGGCAATGAGTATAATCATGCCGGTAACCGCCAATCGGTTTCTGAAGAATCTTTTTGCAACAAGCATGCCTGGAGAAAGTACCCGGACACGTCTGTCGTCATTAAGTGAATATTCTTCATTATTTTCGGGAGCAGTAGTCTTATTCTTGTCTGACATTTTTATCCTCCTCCCTTAAGAAACACGAACTCTCGGGTCAACCACAGCATAAAGAATATCTGCAATCAGGTTGCCCAGCAGAGTAAGTACTGCAAGAAAAGTGGTATAGAACATAAAGAATGGTATATCACCTGCTACCATTGACTGGTATGAAACATATCCGATACCGCTTATTGAATAGAGCGTTTCTGTAATGAGTGCTCCGGAGAAAAGTCCCGGAAGAGAGCCACCGATAATGGTTACAATCGGTATAAGTGTGTTTCTGAAAGCATGATGATAAATGACCTTGCGTTCCGAAAGACCCTTTGCTCTTGCTGTACGGATGTAATCAGCATTGAGTACTTCGAGCATATTGGTTCTTGTGTAACGCATAAGAGAACCCATACTAACAACAACCAATGTAACAATAGGAAGAACAAGGTGGTGTGCCTTATCAAAGAATTGTCCTGTCGGAGATAATTGAAGGTAGCTTCTTCCTACCAGACCGCCGAGTTCAAACCATCCAAGTTTAACTGAGAACACAAGTTTAAGCAGGGAGGCAAAGAAGAAAGTGGGAAGCGAAATACCTGCAAGAGCAATAATGGATATTATGTAATCTGTTTTACTGTATTGCTTTGTCGCAGATATGATTCCGAGAGGAATAGCAATTATAACCTCAAAGAAGAATGATACGGCACCCATGATAAAGGAAATCCATATACAACTCTTAAACTTGTCAACAACGGGGATAGTCCATTTCCAGCTATCACCGAAATCAAGCCTTATAGCTCTGCCGAGCCAATGAATGAAGCCTCTTATTATGCCTCCATCCAAACCATACATAGCGTTAAGTTGGTCAAGCCATTCCTGATAACTTTTAGATCCGGGCTGCATGGATTTTTGCCTTGCCATTGCTTCAACGAAGGAAGTAGGCAGACATCTTATGAGCGCATAGATTATAAAAGCTACAAAGAACAGTATAACGACAGACTGAATCAGTCGCTTGACGATATACTTGCGCATTTTGTCATCTCTCCAATTTATATATTTTTTCAGATGTGTCCTGCAAATGATTTGCATCATTTAAAACACACATCATTAAGTTATCAAAAAAAATTAATAACTTAATGACGTTTGCCTTAAAACTTTAATGCTTTGAATAACTAAAGTTAAAATGCCTCGAGGAGGGCAGATAAGCATAAACTTATCTACCCTCCTGATTTATCACTCAATAAACAAGAGTATTGAAATTAAGTGAATTAATGATTATTTGAGTTCGAGATTCTGAATTTCTGCCATCCAGCCATAGTATGGTGTGATATCAGGAGTAACAGAGTCTATGTTAACTCTCTCAGTTGAGAATATAACAGCATTCTGTCTCTGATATACAGGAATCTCAACAGCCCAGTCAACGATGATGTCAAGGCAATTCTTATAGATGGTCTTTCTGTAAGCCTGGTCAAAGCTTGAACGAGCATCCATAATAAGTTTGTCAAGAGTAGGATCAGCTATATCATACATATAGTTTGAACCACCTGGATCTTTGCCTGATTCAACGCCTGAATAGTAAACCTGATACATATCAGGATCCGGAGAAGCACCCCAAGCTGCGCACCACATTGGTACCTGGTCAGCTTCAATGCTTGTCCAAAGTTCTGAAGAATCAGCAAGGTCTTTAACTGTAAGAGTGATGCCGATTGTTGCAAGAGCATCAGAAGCAAGGTTAAGCATCATGAATGATGGGTGGTCGCCTGTACCGTCTGCAGGAATCCATACTTCGTATTCCATCTTAGCACCGGCAGGAGCAGCTGTTACTTTGCCGTCAGCAACTGTATATCCGGCAGCCTCAAAGAAACCGAGAGCAGCCTTTAATGCAGCTTCTGTCTTAGCATCAGCATCCATATCTGATGTGTAGATTTCATTTCCGTCAACATCCTTTGAGAATGCAATAGCATAGTTAGCGTCTGTCTTCTGAGGAGCAGCCCATGATGTATCGGAAATAGGATAGTTGATTACGGAAGCAGCTTCGCCATAATATGAGTCAACTGTTACGTCACGGAAGTTAGCAAATACAGTAGCAAATGCTTTACGAAGATTCTTGGAAGCATCTGAACCAAGTTCGCCACCAACGTTTACAGCTTTAGCTGAAATTCCAAGATAGCCGTAACCAAGGTTGTTAACTGTGTCAGTTGTAATCTTGTCGCCTGTAACTTCGCCATTTGAGTTAGCTTCTGCAATAGCTTTAGCTGCATCAAGTGAGAAGGAAGGTTCTGTAAGATCGATAGAGCCGGTAAGAACGCCGTTAAGCTTGTCTTCATCGGACATTTCTTTGAATTGAATGTTAGCAGTTTTCGGAGTGCCAAGATAGTAATCTTCATTTGCTTCAAAGTAAACTACGCCGTTTTCGAACTTCTGGAACTTGTATGGACCAGCGCCGAGAGGCTCAGATGTCTTTGCGCGTACGCTTGAAAGATCACCCTTGTCAAAGCCGAATTGATTCTTATCATAGTCATATTTTGCTGTATCGCCGTAGTAATGAAGAGGAGCGATAACTGTGCCGAGAGTGTAAATTGCTGTAGCATCAATTTCAGTAAGAACAACACGAAGTGTGTTTTCACCTGTCTTAATGATACCTGTGATGTTTTCAGCAGAATCACCGGTCTTAATACCTATAGCATAATCTGAAGGATCAAATCCAAGATCAGCAAGAGATGAACCGGCAGTTTCAGCTGATGAAAGTGAAGCAAGGTCTCCACCATATTCATCTACCATGACGTAGAAGCCTGCTAATGCATCTGCATCTTCAGGAACTTCAAATCCCCAAGCACCAAGAGAAGCGGAAACGCCTTCAGCATAGCCGTTTTCTTCGCAGTAATCAACGATTTCCTGAACGAAAGCTGCACCGGCTGTGTCAAGGTCTTCCCAGAACTTTGTCTGATCTTCTTCTGTCCAGTTTGTGAAGTCTGTGTTCTCTCTTCCTGCAGCATACATAAGGCTTAAAAGAGAAGCCATACCTGCACGGTATTCTTCCATACCTTCTATAGGAAGAGCAAAAAATGTTGAAGTACCGTCAAATGTAGGATCAGCCTGAACATACATTGAGAAAATAACGTCATCAACTGTTAATGCTTCACCATCTGAGAATTTGATGTTATCACGAAGTTCAAAGTCATAATAAACTGTTCCGTCATCATTCTCAGTGATTTTAAGATCAGCAGGGCCTTCATACTTATAATCTGTTCCGTTGTAAGCACGTGTTTCGCCTGTTTTACCAAGTTCAACAACAGCACCCTGACGGTCAGTGGTAAGTAATGAGATAGTGGTCATGTTAGCTACATCCAAATCGTAAGCTGTCTCAGCAAAGAATGGTGAGAACTTACTGGAGAAGTTTGAGTAACCAACTACTATAGGCTTACTTTCTTCTGTCTTGTCGTTTGTACCTGTCTTACCGCATGCTGCGAAAACGGAAACTACCATTACGAGCACTAATAAGACCGCAATAACTTTTTTCATTTCATTTTCTCTCCTTTGTATAAGATTTTATTTATTGGCTTTCGCCATGAAATGACTCGGTTAAAGTTTTGCCCATCTTTGTTTCTTATAAAAATTCTTTGAAAGAAATGCAGATAAAGCTGTCAGAATTTGAAGAATTATAAACAAAACACATAAAGCTGTTTTGCCCTCGAAACCATGCAATATTAAAAATATGACTGATGAGAGCAAAGTTACCAAACTGAAAATAAAGAGTGATATCAATGCTGCGGGAATCCCTTGCACGGCAGTTTCATAGACATATGCTTTTATCTTTTTCCCTGAACTTATAAGTCTGATTGATTTCCATAGTAGAGAAAATACGGAGCAGACTTGTGCGACGTAGGGGAGTATTACATAAAAGGTGTTATTCATGCCGGCTGCATTTATGAGGCCCGTGGCGATAACAAGCCCTGTGTTTATAAAAGCTATCAATGAAAAAAATATATAAGTTTTCCTATAAGACTCTTTATCAGCGACACAGTACCAATCTCCCATGTATGTGTACTTGCCGTCGGCTGTCATCTTAAAGTCATTGATATAATCCCATTTTTTTGGATTTTTCATTATTCAATACCGCTGAGATCATAATCTGCAAGCCATTGATTTGCTTTGGCAGACACATGTTTAAGGCAATTTTCATCAAACGGACTTTCAAGATCGGCAGATGCTAAAAGCTCTGTGAAGACCTTACTGCCGCCTTGCTTTGTGTATGCCATATAATGATTCCATGCATTATCGGAATCCTCTTGTATCATTGCCCAGAACTCAAGAGCAACTGTCTGTGCAAGACAATAGTCTATATAATAGAAAGGAACCTGATATATATGTAATTGTCTTTGCCATCCCTGGCCTTCTGAATAAAATGGAATCTCACCATCAAGTTTCATCCAGGGCATGTATATTTCAAGTAAATTTTTCCAGCTTTCATGACGCTGTGCAGGTGTCATATCCGGATTTTCATAAACAATGTGCTGGAAATGATCAACCATAGTTCCGTAAGGAATGAATGTGAGCGAACCTGCCAAATGACTGTAAAGGAATTTTCTTGTGTCATCTCCGAAGAAATCCCGGGCGTTTCTCCATGCAAAGAACTCCATGGACATGGAATGAACTTCACAGCCTTCCATACTAGGCCATATTGTCTTCATCGGTACGCGCTTGCTGTTCATCCAGTCTGCAAATGCATGTCCGGCTTCATGAGTTACCGTTTTCACATCGGAACTTGTACCATTAAAGTTAGCAAATATAAAAGGAACATTATAATCATAAAGCCCCGTGCAGTAACCTCCGCCCATCTTACCTTCAGTGGAAAGAAGATCCAAAAGTTCATCCTCAAGCATTTTGTTCCAGAATTCAGAAGTCTCCGGAGACAGAGAATCATAAAACTTTTTAGCTGCCAAAAGTATCTCGTCGGGACCACCTGATGGCTTGGGATTTCCTGAACGGAAGCTGAGAGCATTGTCCGCAAAACTCATAGGATATTGTTTGCCGAGTCTTTTTGCCTGCTCACGATATATGCCGTCTGCTACAGGGACAAGATATTCCCTGACTGCAGCGCGGAATTTTTCAACATCATCTTTGGAATAGCAATTCCTGCCCATTCTGTAGTAACCAAGTTCTACAAAATTCTCATAACCCAGTTTCCTTGCTATATTGTTCCTCAGATGAACGAGTTTGTCGTAAATGGAATCAAGCTGTGCCTGATTTTGCTTATACCAGTTACCATCGGCCTTCCAAGCTGCAAGTCTGATATTATCATCAGAATCGTTCTTAAAAGGGGAAAGCTGGGATATTGTATATGTCTTGCCGTTAAAAGGAATCTGGGCACTTGCAATTAATTTACCGTATTCCGTAACAAGGTTGTTTTCTTCCTGAAGTTCCGGAATAATCTCAGGTGAGAATGTCTTCAGTTCTATTTCGGCATTGAGAAATAGAACTTTGCCGAATTCTTTTTCAAAATCATTGCGGAAAGGGCTTTTCAGCAATGCCATGGTCCAGGCCTGAACATGCTCGGTTATCTCGGGTGTAACAGAGTCCCAAAAAGAATTCTCATCGTTATAATATTTATCGTTTGTGTTTATTGTGTGACGTATGTGTGCAAGAGTAGCTAATGTTTGAATATGCCTGTTATATTTATCAAATTCAGTAAATATTTCTCGCGCATTTTCATAATTGCCGGAATTTTTAAGTTTGTCCGTAAAATCGTCAATCTTCTCTTTAACCTTAACGATATCGGGACGATGATATTGCATTTCTGAAAATTTCATAAAACACTCTTCCACTAAAAATCTTTAAATACTTATTAATTTTAACATATCGGATATATAAAATCAATCGAATTGCCTATTTTGTCACAATTTGTAAAAAAATATCGCTGTTAATTGTGCAAACTGACATGCTTAGCCATCATACTTCAACTATATAGGCGTTGTTTTCCACTTTTCGCTTGAATCTTGTCGACAAAAGAATAATGAAAAGCAAACCTCTGATGCATAATTCCGTACACATTGCAATCCAGACCCCTTCCAGTCCCAGTCTGACTGATAAGAAGGCCGCAAAAGGAATACGTATCATCCACATACATATTAGATTTACGGATGTCGGCACAATTGTATCGCCCGCACCTCTGAAGACTCCTGTTGAAACAATTGCCGCAGCATATAGTGGCTCGGCAAATGCCTCAATTCTGAGGACTTTTACACCCAGCTGCTGTATTTCAGGATCTGGACTTAAAAGAGAGAGCATAGTCGGAGCTGATATGTACATAAGAACAGCACAGATTGCCATAACACCAACTCCTGATATAACCGCATTGCGTCCAAGTTTACCGGTGAGATCGCTTCTTCTTGCACCGATTGACTGCCCTATAATTGTCGAAGACGCTGAGCTTATACCGAATCCCGGCATATAGCAAAGACTTTCGGCAGTTATTGAAAAAGAGTTGGCAGCCAGAGCAATAGTACCCAGTGGCGAAACAATTCTTGTGATAGCTATATACGCAGAACATGTTACAAGCTGCTCTGCAGCGATGGGCAGCGCAATTTTGATTGCTGCACGCAAATACGAAAGAGACAGTTTTGGCTTTTCATCCCTTCGTATCCTGAAAACGGGTGATTTTCTGATAAGATAATAGAGAAGGAAGATAACGACAGTAAGCTCAGCCAATGAGGAGCCTAAAGCAGCACCCAGGACACCGAGATCTGCACCATATACTTTAATTGTATGCCCCGCAATGATATACTCTCTTACAGGGAATATAAGGAGCATATTATAAATAACATCCAAAACACATATGATTGTCTCCGCGATGCCGGACATCTTCATATTACCGCTGCATTGAATCATACCTATTGAAAAGGTATTGAGTTGAAAAATCGGCAAACTTATTGAAAAAACAAGAAAATAGACCGAAGCGTTTTTCCTGATGTCCTCATTTCCCGCAAGTAAAGCGGGCAGTATTCCGCTGACCGCGGCTGATAATACAGCCACAATAATGCCAAGCAGGAGTGAAAAGAAAATGCCGGTCTTTGCAATATCTCTTGCTGTTTTTTCATCCCTGGCACCAATCTTTTTGGCTATCATAACCGTAAAACCCGTGCAGATAGCAGCACTTACACCCCAAATAAGCCATGTACTTGAGGATACTAAACCGATGGATGCCGAATCGTTTGGCCCAAGTCTTCCGACCATAGATGCATCAATATATTGCATTATTACACTTGATATTTGAGCAAGCATGGTGGGCAAGCTGAGACGGAAAATCATAGAAAATTGTTCTCTGCCTGACAGCTTTTCGCCATCACGCACCATTTTTAAATAATCTTTTGCCATATATTCCTTTTTTATACAACTTGTATTATGGTAAGCAGAGACAGGTGAATCTCCGTCTTTCTTTGATATTATATACCAAGAGAAAATGCTTTTTCAAGAACTAAAACCAGCGACTGAAAAAGTTGACAAGATATTTGGACTGTGATATATTCTTTTTGGTTAGTCTAGGCTAACTGAATTAATCGGATTAATATATGGGGAAATGCAGAATGTTCTTGGGACTTATGATACCGTTTGCCGGAACCACACTCGGTGCTGCAATGGTATTTTTCATGAAAAACAAAATAAATGAAAAAATCGAGAAACTTCTGCTTGGCTTTGCATCGGGTGTGATGGTTGCCGCCTCCGTTTGGTCACTTCTGATACCTTCACTCGAGATGGCAGAGGGCTATAAATTAAAGTTTATCCCGGCTGCTGTCGGTTTTCTTCTTGGTATGGCATTTCTACTTCTTCTGGACACTACCATTCCTCATTTGCATATTGACAAAACACAAGAGGGCATTAAAACAAGTCGCTTAAAGAAGACAACTATGATGGTGCTTGCCGTAACACTTCACAATATCCCTGAAGGCATGGCTGTCGGTGTGACACTTGCTGCAGCGCTGAACTCTAATTCAAAAATTACGCTTGCTTCAGCTACAGCGTTATCTGTCGGCATTGCAATTCAGAATTTCCCCGAGGGCGCAATTATATCAATGCCGCTTAAAAGTGAGGGAAAATCAAAAGTAAAAGCCTTTTTACTCGGTACACTTTCAGGTGTGGTTGAACCGGTTTTCGGCCTTATCACAATATTGCTGACGGGTGTCATCCTGAATGCATTGCCTTACCTTCTGGCATTTGCAGCAGGCGCGATGATTTATGTTGTCGTGGAGGAATTGATTCCTGACTCACAAGTCGGAGATCATTCAAATATCGCAACTATCGGGCTTGCAATCGGCTTTGTTTTGATGATGATTCTGGATGTATACTTTGGGTAAAAATATTTGTATAAGATTAGCCGGAGAAAAGCATTGTTCATATTCAGTTTGAAAAACCGCCTTGCCTAAATTTGGGTAGGGCGGTTTTCTTTAATGAAGCTTTTCTCTTTCACCTTATTTTATCATTTCGACGACGGATGCACAAAGCCTTGTAAGCAAAGAGTTTAATTCCTCATCTGATATGTCTCTCTTGCGGTTATTCCACTCAATGTAAGTGGACAAAATACCATTTACTATGAATTCTGCCAGGTAGTTGTTATAGACTGCATCGCTGCTGTCAGAATTTACAATTTCGAGCACGGATTCTTTCAATAAGTGCTTAACTTTTGAATAGAGGGATGATTGTCTCGAATTCATCATGAAATAATCAACAAGCTGCTTGTGTTCTCTTATGCTTGCATCAACTTGCTTAAAAAAGAGAAGTATATTCTTTTCTTCAATTTTGTGCGCGTCTGAAATTATGGTTGAAATGAGGCGCTTGAGTCTTTGTATCAGGTCGTTATCAATATCCTCCTTGGCCTCAAATATAGAGTTATAGTGGAGATAAAATGTTTTTCTGCTTATATCCGCCTTTGAAGTGAGCTCAGTAACGGAAATCTGGTTAATAGGCTTAGTCTTTAACAAATCTATAAGTGAACTTTTTATGGAAGTTTTTGTCTTTCTGATTCGTCTGTCTTCACTCATATTACACGAAATCCTCTCTTTTGAGTATTATTACATTGTTTTGGGAATATTGGTAATTGACTTTAATCTTACACGATCGTATTATAATACACAAATGAGTATAAGTCAAACGCTTTTATTGTAAAGGAAAGAGATGGATATTAAATGACTTTCAAGTATAATTTCTTCCAATACGTTTGGATATTCATAGCAGCCTGTTATATAGGCTATGGAGTTGAAACATTGTGGTGTCTCATAAAAAACGGATTTATTGAAAGCAGAAAAGCACTGGTGCTCGGTCATCTGAGCATTGCTTACGGGATGGGGGCAGTGCTTCTCACCCTTATATTGGTTAATTTTGAACATTCGCAATTGTGGAAGGTATTTTTGATATCCTTTTTAAGCGGTACAGTTGTTGAATATATCTGCTCATGGGGTCAGGAAACCTTTTTCCATACAGTTGCCTGGGATTACAGCCATCTGCCGCTTAATATAAACGGAAGAGTATGCCTTTTGTATTCTCTCTTCTGGGGCTTTCTCGGTATTGGTTGGGTCAAATTGATTATTCCTCTTTTCAGCTCAGTATTTGATAAGGTAAATATTCCGTTCGAGAACATTATCATATATGGATTTATCACATTTTTAATATTTGATGCATTCCTTTCTGCAACAGCAGGAATACGGATGAATCAGCGTGCAGAGGGCATTGAGCCACGAAATCGTTATGAGGAATTTTTAGATACTCATTATGATGATGAAACAATGCACAAGATATATGCTAACTCCGTACCTGCGGGAAAAAATTGACTTTTCTTAAAATGAAAATTTATTTTTCGGAAAAAACACATAGCGCCGACTCTCAGCCGGCGCTAACTTTTTACTTTTTAGGTTCCAAATTGATAACGTCAAAATAGCAATGCTTTTCTGTCCTGAAAGGTACTCGCCAACCGCAGGCACCGGCGCTGACATTCATCAAGACATCGCCATCCTGAAAATCACCATAGGAATAGCCGATAACAGAATATAGAGAACAGAGTGGAAATAATTGTCCTGCATGTGTGTGACCTGAAAGCTGCAAATCTGTGCCCGTTGCCATATTTTCCTTGAATTCAAATGGCTGGTGGTCGGCAACTATCAGATACTTTTCAGGAGCCGGATTTGCAAGTGCTTCCGCTTTTGCTCTCTCATTATCCTCGCTCATATCTTCTCTGCCAAGCAGAAGCAAATCCGGAGCTATGTCCGCATACTCATCTTTCAGGACAATTATTCCGCTCTTTTCAATGGTCTGCTCCAGTTCTTCGGCAGTATATTGCATACCGTTTGCATATTCAGCATGCTTTTGTCTGTCATGGTTACCATAGAGATAATATACTGGGACACCGCAATTTCCGAAAAGTTCAAAAGTCTGCTCCATTTCCTCTTTTGTTGTGTAGTCATCTGTGATATCACCGCCGAGTATAATACATTCGGGCTTCTCATCCAGCATCGCTTTTAATTCCTTTTCAAGGACTGAAAAGGGCTGTGCGCTTCCGACATGAATGTCCGAAGCAAATATGATTTTATGACTCGATGTCAGTTTATCGGAACTGTAAGTGTGGTAGTTCGGCATTACAAGCTGCATATTTACAGTGCCGTAAACAAAGAAGAGGACACCGAGCACAAGACTCAAGGATTTAAAAATGCTGAATCTTCTTTCTTTTTTCCTTAGAAGGCAAATAAGGCTATATATTATGTCTGCAAAAACATCCATAATAACTGCTGCATAGAGTGCCATCATCAGCGGCTGCACAGGGCGTAGCCATACAGGACCTGCCATAGGCAATGCTGCAAAGGCAAGTGCCAGCAGAAACTTAGCGACAATCAGGACTATCCTGATGCCGGCTTTAAATTTCTTTTTTTTTAATAAAAACTGAACAGCGGATAAAATAAGTTCAGCAAGTAAAAAGTAAAATGTCCAAATAATAAAGATTCTCATGTTTTCCCTCATTAATATTTTGTGATACACAGAAATTCAAGAAATTCTTGCACCCATCAGCACTGCAAATTTATAACCACTTTTTCTTCTTAAAGAAAATCAGACTGCCGCCTGCTATCAGCAGGCTTAAAAGGCAAACCAGAGGATAACTCCAGCGATAATTTAATTCCGGCATATACCTGAAATTCATTCCATACCAACCTGTGAGAAGCGTAAGGGGAGTGAATATGGTGGTTACCACTGTAAGCAGGGTAATAATCCGGTTCTGTTTATCAGCTGTCATTGTCTGGATTAAGTCCCTTAATTGAACAGTATAATCGCGAAGATTGGATGTCATATCTCTCAGACGTTCTGCCTTTGATGTAAATATACGGAAATATCGGACGGATTCATTTGTAAAGAAACCGTTTTCATTCTCCCAGAGCTCCTGGCTCAAGTCCATGAGCTGACCGTAATGAAGATGCAAATCAAGAAGGTCTCCTCTGATGATGTTAAGCTCGGAAAAGGGATTATCAGCTTTGCCGGAAATGATATCTTTTTCCATTCTGTCAAGTGATTGTTCAAGAAGTTCGAGCCTCTCAAGGTCCGGAGAAACGATTCCTTCAAGAAAATCAAAAAGAAATCTTTCAAGTCCCGGCATACGACGACGAGGGCCTGTTTCAATATCATGTATGATTTTTTCTGCAATCCCTGTGTCATCTATAAATACGACACCTTTTTCGTCCAAGGCAAAGCCGAAAGAACAGGAAACGTTTTCAGAGTATGCCATTTTAGGAATTGCAATAGTTCCTGTCAGGGAATCAAAGTTGACAACGGCGCGGGTTTGTTCGCCCGATGTGTCCATATCCATATCTATGCCCATACAAAAATTTTCCTTCTCATTTTGCCATTGCTCCGTACTGAGAACGGCAACATAGGGGAAAGATGAACTGATTTCATCTGCCTTGCATGGTATAAGAGTTTCACGAATCAAGTAATACATATCCTTATCCTCAAAGTAGATATTCTGTAAAGAAAAAAATCTATGTCAACTGTTCCAAAATAAAAGTCTTTACATCTTCAAGTTTGCTTTTCTGCCATGCTTTTTCTTTTTCTTTTTCCGCAAGAGGACAGATTATTGCAAAATCAAGAACTTCACCCGGAACTCTCCCGCTGCGAAGCGGTTCTGAAAAATTTTCCTGCCATATTTCCTCAGTTGCATCAGTATATTTTTCCGGGAAAAGGAATCTTTGCTGTCGCTTGGTGTTTTCAATAAACATCTTTGCGGCAAGTGGTTCAAGCAGCATATATTCTTCTTCGTCCACATCTCTGAAAATTAAGGGAAGTTCGGATTTTTCTATTCTTTCCGGACCTCGGACTATTTTTAGTCCTATAGGCTCCCAGGAAAAGCTGTCTTTTGAAAATCTAATCTTGATTAACAATCCTTTTTCCGTGTTAAATTGTGAGCGTTGATAGTCGGTATCAAAAATAAAGTTGCCGAGAGAGTAGAAGATTATCTTCTCACCGACTGTTTCATAATTCATTGGAACATGGGGATGATGACATATTACAATGTCTGCTCCCATATTAAGATATTCATGATAACGATCTCTTGTATACGGAGATGGAAGAGCGGTAAATTCTTCACCTCCGTGAGCGACAACTACACACCAGCGACAAGTCTTTTTGATTTCCCGGATATTGTTTTCTATGCGTTCCATATCGCTCCAACTGAGGCATCCGGCTTTTTCTTCATCGGCTTTTCTGCATGCGCGCTGGTATCCTACTCCGAAGATTCCTATTCCACCGGCCTCGTTTAAAATAAGAGGCCTTGAAGCATCATCTATGTTCATCCCGGCGCCTATGGTCTTTGCACCGAATTTTTCGGCCTCTGACAGAGTAGCTACTATTCCCTCGGGACCTGCATCCATAATATGGTTATTGCAGATGTTCCATATATCAGCATGAGCCTTGCGCAAAACTGAGGTAGCAGCGGGATCGATGGAGTGAAGTAATTGCTTTACTCCACTGTTTATGGTGTTTGTATTTCCTGCTAATATGGGGCCCTCAATGTTTGCAACAACATGGTCACTGTCAGACAAAAAGTTGAGTATGTCCCATGATAAAAGCTCATCGTCGTTCCATTTGCCGTTCATATAGCGGTCAAAGCCTATATCACCGGTAAAAACAATGGTAGAATCTTTATTCATGTTCAATTCCTTTTTTTATAACGCACATAGATTTGATAAATAACATTCATATATATTGTACCGAAATAAGCGTATTAACACAAGAGAAAATGTTCACAAAAATGATGTATGCGATAAAATGAAGTGACCCATAAAAAAAAGAAGACACCTCAAAAAATGGTATAAAGTTCAATACCAACAAAAAACGGCTCTTCAGGTGTAATGGTGGGTAAAAAATCCACCATTACCCTTGAAGAGCCTTATTTTCTGAGTAAATACTTCCAAAGCGTAATTGCATTAGAATTAACAAGTAGCTTTTCCATATCTATTTTTGCAGGGCAAATATCTCTGCAGGCGAGCGATTTGCCGCAGCCCGAATAAATATGCTTTTGATATTTTCTACGTAGTTCTTTTTCTTCTTCTCTTGGCAACTCCTCTAAAAGTCTTGCAACAGGAACCATAGAAGACATACCGAAAAAATTTCCGCCTGAATAAAAGTTTGGGCAGATTTCAAGGCAGCAGCCACATTGCAAACAGCGTGAAGCCTCGTAGAGCATCTCGTTTTGCTTTTCGCTTGCATTGGCATTTCCATTCAGCCAAGCATTAATTGCCTCTAAATTTTGATATAAAATCGTTCTGTCAACAACCAAATCCTGAATAACAGGGAACTTTCTCAGAGGTTCAACGGTTATTTCACCCTTAAGCTCACTCAGCCTCGTGTCGCAGGCAAGCGCCGGTCTGCCGTTAATGACCATTGCACAAGCACCGCACTTCTTTTGAAGGCAGGAGCAGTCCCACATTATTTTGTCTGATAAGCTTTTGTTTATCAGGGATAGAGCAGTTGCAACGGTAACGCTTTCAAGCTCAGTTTCAAACTCATAGGACTTCCAAACCGGAGTATCAGCCGCTGATTTCCTTCTGAGTATCTTCAGCGCGTATTTCATCAATCTGCCCTCCTCTCTGCAATATCTCGCATAGAAAGGGTAATATCAAAGCCACTGCATTTAACAACCGTTGTTTTTCTAAAATGCTCGTCATCCTTTTCCGGGAAATCCGTTCTTGTGTGTGCGCCCCTGCTTTCCTCTCTGTTAAGAGCAGAAAGCAGCATTGCCTTCACAAGTAGGTATCTGTTTGCAAAAACATCAGTCATCATTTTTGCACCCGCTTTTGCTTCAAGGTCTGAAACAGCCTTTTCAAGCGTTTGTTTATCTCTGAATATGCCGAGAGCATTTTTCATAATTTCCGCTATTTCATCATTGACGGCATAATCATAAAGTAAATTGCAGGAATTATTTTCAGTCCATTCAGAGTCTTTATAATCAACGGTTTTAACGTAATCTGCAGCCATATTTGCCGCAACGCTTCCTCCGTAGATTGCGCCGAGCATAGAATTGCCGCCGAGACGGTTTGCTCCGTGATATTGGCAGGCACATTCTCCCGCAGCATAAAGCCCTGATAAATTAGTTCGGTGTTGCTCATCAACATCAATTCCGCCCATAAAATAGTGAATGCCGGGTGAAACCTTAATATATTCCTTTTGCGGGTCTTTTCCGAGCAGGCGGATGCATTCCTCCTGTAAATCGAAAAGTCTGCTTTTCCATACCTCGCTGTCAATGCCCGTCATATCAAGATATACCTGCTCGCCAAGTGCCGCCATCTCACGGGACACGACGTCACGGGGCATAAGATTACCGAGCTCTGGATATTTTTCTTCCATAAAATAGAAGGGCTTATTATCTTTATATATAAATAATCTGCCGCCTTCGCCTCTTGCTGCTTCGGATATCAGCATACGCTTTCCGGGGATTGCGGCGGTTGTCGGATGATACTGTATAAATTCAAGGTTAGCAAGCGCAACGCCCTGTGAAAAGGCTTGCGCGGTAACGTCGCCCGTATTTACGGCAGTTCCCGTAGTCATTTCAGGGAAAAGACTGTTCATACCGCCCGTGCAAACAATAACCGCTCCGTAAAGCTTGCCTGTATTACCTGTATATAAATCTGTGATTTTCACACCCTCACAGACTTCATCATTAATGATAAATTCGGTTAACTGATGATGGGGATAACGCTTAATCAGACCTTGAGCTTCATACTTCCTTGCCTCATCAATCAAGGCGGACATCAGGATTTTACCCGTACTGCTTTTTGAATAAGCAGTGCGTTTTTTCTTTTGACCGCCAAAATTACGAAGCACGAGCGTATTGCCCTTCATATTAAAAGGTACACCGAGCGAGCACAGCCACTCCACGATATGAGGAGCATTTTGTGTTAAGCTCCAAACGGCGTTTTCGTCCGCAAGAAATGCTCCGCCCTTTAAAGTGTCGTTATAATGATTAAGGGGTTCGTCGTTTTCTCCCATAGTATTGATCGCCGCATTAATTCCGCCCTCCGCCATAACGGACTGAGCACGCTCCGACGGTTGAAGGGATATCAAGCGACTTGGAACATTTTGCTGCGCCAAATGAATGGAAGCGGACAGTCCTGCAAGTCCTGCGCCGATAATATTTACTTTTCTCTTCGTCATATTGCCGCCCACCTCACATAATAAATGATGAACGCCGTTGCCATAAAGAGCAGTAAAACAGATATCCAAAAAACAATATCGTTTACTTTCGGCTTCAGCTTTTTAATGCCGCAGGCAATGAGAAGCGGTTTTGTGTTTGTAATAATATGAAACGCAATTGAAACGACAAGCAAAATCTGCGTTATCAGCTTGAATACGTCAAAATTCGGCAGTCTGTAATGGTCTGCACTGACACCTGAAAAGGCAAAAATATGGAAGAATATCAGCACCATAATTAAAAAGCCGCTGAACCGTCTTGCCCAAAACAGCAGATTGTCTTTAAAATATGATACGCCTGCTTTCTTTTGCGCCTGTAGGGTCTGAACGGTTAAAGCCGTTCCCAAAACAGTATGAACGCAGATTAAGCCTACCATAGACCATGCAATAACGCGTGTTGTAACAGAGCCTACTCCCATAAGGTTGAAGGCTCCCATTACTCCATGCACTATGAATAGCAAAATTATTAAATGACTTATTACTGCGTTCGTTTTTCTCATACGATATTTACCGTCGTTATATTATTGTTTTTTCTGATGCTGTCTGCCGCATACATATCGGCAACCTCTTTTGAAAGGATGATAATATCAAATTTTCCGTATTCACCCTTTGACATTAAAAGGAGTGAATTTTCGCTTTTGATTTTCATCTGATTTTCGGGTAACCTTGCCTGACAGATTTCGGCATAGCCCTTTGCTCCCTCGTCGCCCTTGCAAATCATACAGGATATGTCGTCAAGGACAACGGGAATATTCTCACCTTGAAAAAAGGCAGTCCACACGTCAATAGTGTCGCTGTGGCGCTCTTTGTTTATCAGCACCACGTATTCGCCCGATACATCGTTTGGGTCAAAGGCATAGGATGTCGCGCTTGAAACAGCGTCAACTCCGCCACTTTGGATTAACGAAAATCCGCCGAGAGCCGTGAAAGGAATTCCGAGAATCAATACGAGCACGCCTGCACGCATCAGCCAGCGTAAGATTGTATTTTTCATTTTACTGCTTTGCCTGCCTTAGTGCGTCGTCAACCGCTTCCATAAACTGATCGTAGGAAATAGTAGCGCCGCTGATGGCATCTATTGAATGATAGTCGCCGCTTTCCACGAGAAGCCTTGCGTATTCCTTTGAGCCTGCAAGCGCCTTTTGTGCCTTGTTATAATAATCCTGATTGGCAATCTCTCCGTTTTGCTTGCCGTAATCCTCGTCCTTAAGCGTGCCGTCAGGCTCGTAGGTGTTAAACGTACATTCGGTAATCTTACCGTCTTTTATTGTAATGGTTACCTCGCCGTAGCCGTCGCCCTCGCCGTCATTATCCTCAATAATGCTGCTTTTGCCGATATAGGTTCCGTCCGCATAAGTCTTTGAACTGCCGCAGCCTGCAAAGGAAACTGCAACAACGATTATTGCCAAAATAATTGCTAAAACCTTTTTAAGCCTCATTGCTCTGTTCCTCCTGCTTTTTCTTGCCGAAGTTTTCATTGATAATCTCTCTGTCAATCTTGCCGTGATTAAGAATAACGGTTCTCTGTGCTACCTCGCCAACTTCAGGGTCATGCGTAACAACAATAAGCGTAGTGCCTTCGTCGTGAAGCTGTTGAAACAAATCAAGCACGATATTTTCATTTGCCTCGTCAAGATTGCCCGTTGGCTCGTCCGCAAGGATAATTTCGGGATGATTTATCAGCGCTCTAGCAATACAAACTCTCTGCTGCTCGCCGCCTGAAAGCTGCGAGGGAAGATGCTTCGCTCTGTCTTTTAGCCCCACTCTTTCAAGTGCTTCAAGTGCCTCCTGCTCATCAGGCATACTGTGGTAATACTGCGCCACCATAACGTTTTCAACTGCGGTTAAGTAATTAACAAGATGGAACTGCTGGAAAATAAGACCGATTTTGTCCCTACGGATTTCCGTAAGTTTTTTTGAGCTCTCCTTTGCAATATCCACTCCGTCAAGCAGCACCTCGCCGAGCGAGGGCTTATCAAGACAGCTGATAATATTCATCATGGTGCTCTTGCCTGAGCCAGAAGGACCCATAATAGCTACCCATTCACCTTCCTCAACCTTAAGGCTGATGTCGTCAAGCGCTTTCAGCGGTCCGTATATTTTTGAAACATTTTTTAATTCAAGTAAACTCATCGGTTATTCTCCTTTCAGTACAAGTGCGGGGTCAACCTCCGTTGCGTTTCTGACGGGTATCAGACAAGCAGCGCCTGTTACTACCATTGAGGCAAGTATTGTTATCGGAACAAGCAGAGGGCGGAAGGTAATCGTGCTGTTAAATACATTCACGCTAACCGCCTGTGCAAAGACGAAGCCGAGTATCGAGCCGAGTAAGCCGCCGACAGCACCGAGCAAAACGCCCTCGCCCATAAATTCATAAACAATACTTTTATTGGAAGCTCCGAGTGATTTCCTGAGCCCGATTTCCTTTCTTCTTTCGGTAACAACCGCCATCATTGTCGTGGCAACGCAAATCATCATAAGCAGCAGCACAACAATCGTAACTAAAAGCACAAGCGATTGCAACTTTGAAAGAACGGTGGTTTCCGATTGCGTTACACGCTTTACAAGCCTTGGCGTGACGTCTGAAACAGAGGAAGAAATCTTTTCTACATATCCGTTCAATTCTTCTTGAGTTGCAGAAACGGAAAGCTCTGCGACATCAAGTTTTGAGCTTTCACCTGTAAGCGATGCGACGTCCTCAAGTGACATAAATATATAATTTTCTTCGCTTCCGCCTGTATCAAGCGTGCCTGCAACCATAAAAGTCATATTAACGGCATCCTCATTTTGGCTTCTGTCCGTTTCGGCAGGCTGGTCGGGATTTTCAAGCGCTTCCGCTGAATACGTCATCTTTATCGTATCGCCGACCTTTACGCTTAGTAAATCAGCCGTTTCCTTGCCGACAAGCACCTGACCGCCAGCAGATGGCCATTCGCCTGTTATGTACCAGTAAGGACTTGTTTTCTGTGCGCCGGAAAGGTCTGTGCCCGCCACTATAACAGGTTGCTCGTTGACCGTTACTGTTTCATATCTGTACGGTGCAACGCCGACTATTTGGTCGTTTTTAATATAAGATAACGCCTCGTCAACGCTTTCTGTCGTTAAGCCGTCTGAATCGGCTGAAGCAACAAAAATCATATTTGCGCCGTAGTTTCTGAACTGTTCACCCATCTGTTTCGGAACGTCATAGTAAATCGTTGTCAGTCCCGAAAGAATAGTTGCGCCGACTGCGATGGCGAGCAGTGCTACAAACATTCTTGAACGGCGGCGTATAAGGGAAGCAGTTATCATACGAAAGAACATTCTGCGTTTTTTCATATTGCTTTCTCCATTAGTTGATTAATATTTTATGCGTTGTTTGGTTTAACGTCCGTGCAATACCTCCGCCGGTTTCATCCTCAAAAGAGTCCTGATAGCGGGAATACTGCCGAACAGCGTAACCACTACAATCAGCACGGCGACAATCGGAATAACCAGCGGCTTCATATCAATCGCTGAGCCGAATACCGTTTGTCCGATAATTTGGGCAAAGCCGTAGCCAACAAAATATCCCGCTGCACCTCCGAACAGAGCAGTAATCATAATTTCCGTAAGCACGAGAGCGGAAATCGCTCCGTCCTTTGCGCCGATTGCTTTAAGGAGTCCGAGTTCATTTGAACGTTCCATTACGCTTGCGGTAACAAGATTTGATATACCGAGCGCCGAGCCTACTAACGAAAGTATCGTAATCAAAATCATCAGAAGCTGCGTTTTTTCCATAATAGCACCCTCGGATTCAGCGACCTGTCTTACAGGGGAGGCAACGGAATCCGTTATTACCTCCTGAATCTGATAGCAAATTGAGCTTGCATAAGCGGTACAGTACCAGGTTTCGTAGTCTGCTATGGAAAGCGAGCTTGGGTCCTTTGCGGCTTTTCTTGCAAGCTCGTTATCAGGTGTTGTGAGCGCGCTTACCTCAATGCTCGACAGCAAGCCGTCGGTATTTGAAAGCTCCTGTGCATTATCAAGCGTTGTGTATAACTGTTCGTCCTCATCGCTGCCGCAGTCAAATATACCGACAACCTTCAGATTTTTTGTAGCGTTCTTTGTAGATACGGTTATTGTATCGCCTGCCTTTATTCCCTGTGTCTGTGCAAGCAGAGTGCCAACCATTACGCCGTTTGTATCCTTCTGCTCATCAGCCCATTCGCCGTCTGTAATATCCCACCAGGAACGAAGCGAGGTAACGCCTGTATCAAGTTCCTCGCCCGTTGGCAGAGATAAGTGGTGATTATACCACGAACCGACTAATTTAACTTCACTTCCGTTAAGGTTAACGGTTGTATCAATAAACGGAGCGAAATCAACAATATTAAACGCCCAGAAAATGGTTTTAATTTTACCAAGCTCGTCCTCTTTGAGATAGGCGCTTTTGATTTCATCGGCGTTCTCGCCCTCAAGCTCGTAAATATCGTCAATAACACTGTTTTCTTTTGGAACTACGGTAATATTTGCACCGTAGGCTTTAAGCTCCTGGTTTACCTTATCACCAACGTCAAGCATTACGTTCAGCATTGAGGTAGCAAGTGATGCACCTAAAAGAATTGTAAATGCTATCATCAGCATTTTGCCCTTTTGTCTGAAAAGAGCACCTCTGACCATTCTCAGAAACATACCGCACCTCCTTATTTAAATTCATCCTGATGCTCAATCAAGGTCGATTTCGGCACAATGATTTGAGCATTTTCAACAGAGTATTCAATAACAATCGGATTGCATCCGCCCTTGAAGCCGATGGTGTTTTTGTTCATAACAACATCGCAGCGGCGGCAAACAATTTGTTCATCTCTTTCATAATAACCCGCGTCTCCGCAGATGTCGCAGGCATCAAGTCCTACGCCATAGGTTGTCGTACCCGGCTTTTGAACAACAATAAACTTTACTAAAATTCCGTCGTCAGTTGTATAGCCGAAGCGGTGAAGATGTCCGTCTTCAACCATTGTATAAGGCACGATTAAATTATCGCCCTCGTCAATACATTCTTCAACGGGAGCCTCGTCAGGCTCTTTATTGTTATAAGCATCAATCACAGTAAGATTTACAACCGCAAGGATTGTGCAGATAAGGAGCACCACCGACCAACGCCTCTGCCTCCTCATTCTTGCCTTAATCTTTCTGAGCTGTGCGGAGTTTGAGTATTCCTCTTTAACTTTTCTGTTGTCAAAGTATAGATAGATTGCAGCAAGAAGCGCAACAATGGTAACGGCAATAATGAAATATTCGCTGTAATTGTTGACAAGCATAATGAACTTAAAGGTAAAGGTTGACTGAGGTATTAACCTTCTCTGCCTTAGAAGCTGTACGCCCGTTCCTGCAAAATAAAACGCCTGAATAAACATAATGATAAACAGGAATATTTTGTTGAGCGGGCTTTTGATAGCCTTTTCAGTCTTATATGCCGCCGTTGCCGAAACAAGTGCCAGTATGAAACCGAACAGACAACCGATAAAACGGTAGATAAAGTCAGTAGATAAAACCGTGTTATCCGACAAATCAAAGTGAAACGGATAAGCAAATACTGTTGGCAGCTTATAAAAGCAAAGCACAAATATCATAAGCGAGGCGGCAATATAGGTTACAATTTCGCCTGCAGTTTTCGTCTTTTTGCGTATCGGCGTAATGCTGAAAACAAGCAAAAGCAGAAATGCTAAAATAAATATAGCAAACAGCCCGATATTGATATATGCCAAGTAACCTATGTTCAGTTTCTGGCTGACGACGTTTTTTGTGTTCAGCAGGGCAGTCATTATCGCAGAAGCAAAAACGGAAAAGCCAAAGGCTCCGAAAACGATTTTCCTTCCGATTTCCTTGTAATTATACTTTATGTACGCAAACAGCATTCCGATAATAATGCCGGCAGACATTAAATCGCTTGTTAGAAGCACTAAATATTTAAGCATAATGTTTACCTCTGGATGGATTTGAGTTAGCAATAGGCAACCTAAATTTCAAAAAAACAAGTTATCCACGGATAACTCAACACTATTATAATACTTTTTATAAAAAAATCAACTATTTTAATATAAATATATTTATATTAAGCAGATACAAAAAATCCGCAGTGAAGACACTGCGGATTTTTGTTAGTTTTAATTAACTTTTGAGAAATCCTTAGTTAGCAGGAATCTCAACAGGACCTTCGTAGTTCCAGCCTTCATATGTGTACTCAAGCACGCCGTCCTTAAATGCTTCGTCAAATGACTTAGCACCGGGGCCTGTAAGTGAGTCGGTATGAAGAAGATAATCGTTATCAGCAGGGCTGTGGATTGTAATCTTAAGGCTGTAAGTACCAGCATCGGGAAGCTTAATGTTAGCGCCGTAGTGCGGACCGTCAGAAGCAGCCATTTCCATAAATGTACCCTTTGCAGCGCTTGTGCCGTCTGCAGCGATTACATCGTAATCAACGGTAAGATAAGGAATCCATGAGCCAAGCTCATAACCAAAGTCATTCTCAAGAGCAGCAATATCAGCCTCAAGGTGGATGTCATAATCCTCTGCTTTTGTGCCGTCGCTCATAGGAACGGGCTGGAAGTAAACTGCGGAAAGGTTAATGAATTCAAGCTCTTCATCCTCGAAAATCGGGATTTCAGTGAAGCCTGCCTCTTCTTCATCTTCGGCCGGCTCTGTTGTGTCAGCTGTATCAGAAACTGCAGCTCCGGCTGACTGATCGTCTGTGGTCTTGTTGTTTGAGCAAGCAGCAAATACAACTGCAATTAAAGCAATGCAAAGTATTGCTACGATAATGCCCTTCATTTTCTTTGACATAGTGTTTTTCTCCTTTCGAAAAGAAATATATTTATTAATTCACTCTTTATGTCGTAAGAGTTAAATCCGTTTTATTCTGCCTTATCGGCAAGTTCCTTTTTGATTTTCTTGTTTTTCTTCTGTGCAATGATGAAAAGCACAATAGTAATAACAAGAAGCACAAGCTGGGGAACGATAGTCTCAATATGTGGATAAATTCCGAAGGTATCAAGCAAATCGTTTTCGGGTATCTTTGCAACAAGGTCTGAAATAACAGGAATGTGAACGTTCCAAAGGTTAATTGCATCGCCCTCAAGCAGTTCCTTGATACCTGAGCCGAGGAACGCTATTGACATAAATGCCATTAAAATACTTGTTGCAAGGAAGAACGGCTTGAGCGGAAGCTTGATTGAGAAGAAGCGAATTGCAATAAATACAACTGCGAGTATCGCAACAGCCACTACAACGCCGAGCCAAATTGCTCCGGAGCCGATATTCTGATCCTTTGCATCTGAAAGCATTGGCTGGTAAAACAGAATTACCTCTGCGCCCTCACGGAATACTGCAAGGAAGGCTGTGAAGCCGAGCGCAAACATACTGCCTCTTGAAACAGAGCCCTCAACCTTATCGTTGATATATCTGTTCCATGTTTCTGTTTCGGATTTATTAAGCATCCAGTTGCTGACATAGAACAGTACCACAACCGCAAGAAGAGCTGTAACGCCTTCAATAACCTCCTGCGATGCGCCGAACATCGAGCTCTTGGCTTTAAGTATGCCAAGTATCCAAGCGGCAAGTGCGCTGCAGGCAATAGCTACAACCGAGCCGATATAAACGGGCTTGAGCTTGTTTTTGTTGCCTGACTTAACAAGATATGCAATAATACCGCCGATAACAAGAATTGCCTCTAATCCTTCACGAAGCAAAATAATAAATGCTTCAAGGAAAAATGCACCGGAGGTTACCTTTGTACCGCCGCTCGCCGAGCCTGTCAGCTTTTCAAAAGCCTCAGTTGTAGGACTTAACAATAGTGCATCCTCGTACAATTTAGATGTCAGTTCTTCAACATTTGCTTTTGCAACCTCCATACCTTGGTCCTTTTTAACCGATTGACGGCAGGCTTTGTACAAAAGCTCAATTTCATTTTTACGTGCACCGGAAATACGACTCATTGTCTGTCGTTCAAAACCACAGACTTCGTAATATCCGTAATAGCCGTCCTGCATACACTTATATGCTGCATCCATATTGCCGGCTTCGTAATTCTGAAGTCCTGCCTGCATACACTGGTCTATAGCATATGCGACCTCGTTCATATTGGTGCTGGTGCTGTCAGGGAAGTAAACGGGCTGCGCCTCCTCCCACGTTGAATAGTGTGGAATTTCTTCATCGGCAAAAGCACTTATCGGGAACAACGCAAATACTGCCACCAATACAGCAAACATAAAGGCAACTATTCGTTTTTCTGTCGTTTTTATATTCGTAAAGCATCGCCTCCGTAAGTTAGGGATTGCTAACCGAAAGCATTTTATAAATGGTCAGCGATGCTGACCATGCCGGTTACCTAATGCTAACTTTTAATTCATATCTTTTATAACATAATTATTTTTGAATGTCAATAGAAATCCGGAAAATAATTAGCAACCGCTAACCGGTTCTATATTTCCGTTATTCATTTTGTAGGTTATATCAGCAATTTTTTTTGCCTCTGCTTCATGCGTAACGAGTAAAACTGCGGTGCCGCCGTTTGCAAGCTCTCTAAATAGCTGTAACACCGATTCGGTATTTTCGTCATCGAGGTCGCCCGTAGGCTCGTCTGCAAAAACAAATTCGGGATTCATAATAAGTGCTCTTGCGATTGCAAGCCTTCTGACCTCGCCGCCCGAAAGCTCGCTCGGATACGCTTCGGCAAGGGTTAGAATATCCACCCTTTCAAGCAGTTCAAGTGCCCTTTCTTCCGCTTTGTTATCCTTATGATAAAGCACATAAGGCAGCAGCACGTTTTCAAGCACCGTCAGGTTTTCAATTCCCGTATGTCCCTGCGGAACAACGCCGAAGTGCTCGTTTCTTAATAATGAAAGTTCCTTATCGGTAAAGGAATAAATGTCCTTTCCGTCAAGCGTAACTCTGCCGTCTGATGGCGACAGCAAGCCTGAAAGCATATTCAAAAGCGTTGTTTTTCCGCCACCTGACCTTCCGATTATCTCTGTAACCTTGCCTTGTTCAAGCGTGAAATCAAGCGGATTAACGGCATAGAAAAAGTTTGCTTCCTTCAGCTTCCTCGGGAATTTTTTAGAAATATTTTCAGCCTTTAATATCATTTAATTACCCTCTTTCAGTATGAGTCCCGTGTCAACCTTACTGAGCTTTACCGCAGCGTAAGAGGAGGCTGACGCACCTGCAAGCACCGTCAGAAATAGTGTTACGGCAGTAAGCACTGCGGCTCTGCTGACACTTGGGGTTAAGAACGGCATACCGAGCTCGTTTTCAATCATAGTGCTGAACGGATATATCATTATGAGCGAGAAGGCACAGCCCGTTATTCCGCCAATCAGGCTGACAAGCGCAGATTCCATTAGTATTACTTTTGCAAGCATTGCTCTTGACATCCCTGCAACACGCAAAACGGCAAATTCCTTTTTGCGTTCGTTTATCATTGATGAGAATACAACAAGCAATATTATAAGCACCAAAAGCCATACGGCGCCCACAAGCAGCTTGATAATCCTTGCGACTCCCGAAAGGCTATCCGATACGCCTGAGAGCATACTTTTTGTTGCCGTTGCCTCAACGCCTTTAATGTGAATATTAATATCTCCGACAACTTCGTCAATGCTGTAACCGTCCTCAACATCAATCAAAATAGAAGAAATAATCTCATCGGGATTATGGTTTGAAAAAAACGAAAAGCTGTTTTCCTTTGATGCTTCAATAAGCGCCTTTGTAGTGTCGAAATTTGCATAGACGGCGTTGTCAAGCTCTGTTCCCGTTCTGTCAAGCTTTGCAACAATAGTGCAATCCTTGCCGAAAAAGGTTACCTGTCCGCCGACTGCTTTATTTATGTTATAGCCTGCCACAACATCATAAAGACGTAACTCTTTTCCGTAGCTTTTTGTAATCCACGGTGTAACGGTAAAATCGGTTTCGGGGTCAAAACCGATAATCTGAACAGGCATTGTACAGCAGCCTGCCTTCGTTGAAGCAAGATAATACTGTGCCGATATCTTCTTTACACCCTCACGCTCGGCAATCTCGTCAAGATATTCCTTATCCATATAGAAATATCCGGGAACGCCGTCAAGCAAAATCGACTCCAAATCTTTTTTCGACTTTGCTTCATCGGGTACAACGATGATATCCGCGCCAAGCCTTGTTTCAAGGCTGTTAAGTCCGCTCTGAAGACTGCCGACAATAAGCGAGCCGCTAAGCATTGAAACAGAAAGCAGAAGCACAACTAGCATAAGTGCCGTTGATCTGCCTGTCTTGTGCTGTAAATTTTTAATCGGTAATTTATTTATGTCCATTACTTGCTCTCTTTTTTCTTACCTTTAAGCGATACTAAAACATTAATGATTGCTAAAACAGCAAGCACACCGCTGATAACTGCAACCGCAGGCTTTGTTACTGCATTGCACTGCATATCGGGCATCATACAGGTATTAATCAGTTTTCCGGGAACAAATGCATTGAGTATAGCGTTAAGCGCAATTCCGAGAGATATGCCTGCCTTAAAGCCCTTATCCGTCACAAAAATATTTGCAATACTCAAAGCGGCGATAACCGCACTTACGCCGCTGATTGCCTGACCTGCCCAATGGCAAGCCATCCAAGAACCGTCCTCCATAGCAGGACAGGTTTTCAAAAAAGTAAAGGAACCGATGAACAGAACTAATGCTATAGGCAGCGTTAATGCATCAAGTGCAATGTTTGAAAAAGGTCTTTTTTTCATAGTAATCCTCCATTCAGTTAGTAATTGCTAACTCATATATGATTTTGTATTCTATCACAGCAAAAACAATGTGTCAATAAAATCAAAAAACATTGAAAATTAACAAATTAGCTCTTGACTTTTTCTCAAGTTAGCCCATCCTAACCATATGGGTATAATTGACCTTTCAGAAAACTGCTAATGAGAATCAGCCCAAGATACACAAGCTGATTCTGTTATGAACAGAAGTGTTCATAATGCTTACGAAATACCTACAAGTGAAACAAATCCAAAAAGGATATATGATATCAAAAAGTTGAAGAAGCTTGTGGATAGCATAGAGGATTAAATTTGTAGGATTTATTCCTATTTTAACCTATAAGGAGTCTATGTTAGCGACAAGATTGCTGACATAGACTCCTTATATATATTGTGGTATGGGTGGCTCTCAAGCGTTAAAAGAACAAGTGGTGAATATTATCACGCTTGGGAGCAAGACCGAATTGTTATATCAGGTGATGATATACAAGCGCCAGGAATCCAAAGACAAAATGCTTGATTATCTCGACTCGCACGGCAAACTGTCTTGGGATGGCCTGTATGCCTATGCTTTCCCTGGGCTCATTTTTCACATCTTCAGAATCTTCTCACTGATCCGTTCTGAGAGCGTCGCCGTAACACACGAAAGAACAATCATCAGAGCAAAAATACCGATGTTACCATACTTATCAAGACTCGCCACATAGGCGGCACTCATCCCCTCCTCCGCCGCAGCCGCCAAAAAGACAGGCTTCTGGAGATACAAGGGCCAGATCGCGGCAGATGGCACAAGTGCGGCAATGACAACGGAAATCCGGATACTGGCCAGTTTCTCCGGGCCAACCAGCATATGGCATAGCTCTGCCAGAACGATCAATGCCAGGGCGCCGACCCACATCAGGGTCATGCCCATTTCACCGAACAGCTTGTAGACGATCAGCCAAAGCAGGGGCAGGGCGGCGGCAGAGCCGAAGCCTCTCTTCATGGACATGACACAGGTAAGCGGCCCGGCGGCGACAAAGGCGGAAAGCACCGGAAACATCGCCCAATAGAGCGGGCTGAGATATCCCGGCAGCTGCGTAGCCAGGACAAGCACGAAAAATACCGCAAAGCAAAGTACAAACGTCAGGATCTCTTTTTTCGTCCATTTTGTAAACATGATTATCCTCCAATCTTTACCACTTGAATACTGCAAGTCTGTTGTTTATGTTTTTCCCGATGGTGGCGGCAAACAGCTTTCCCCGGATCGTGTATTTCTTCATTTCCTCGTTATAGCTGGTCTCGGAAACCAGCTTCATACGCGGTTCCAGATCCAGATATTCCATTCCGCTTTTCGTACCCCAGCCAAAGGTCGCGTTGGTGTTTTTGACCGCGTCGTGGTGCTTGCTGTTCTTCGCCATGA
>CAKZZL010000011.1 GCA_937884995.1 uncultured Clostridia bacterium | reverse complement strand
CTATGCTTTTCAGCCCTCCGTGTGAGAATACGCTGCCTGCCTTGCTGCCCGTGATCTTGTTTTCGCCTGGTTTGTCAAAGAAATCGAGCACCTTGCCCGACTGCACAACAAAGGCGCACTGCCCCTCGTTGATCGCAACGATTGAGCCGTTGCTTACTATATCCTCCTCGCCGCGATTGGCGGAGTTTTCGTCAACACGTTTTGCCGCCCTTACCGCAAGCATTCCGTCAGGAAAGCTGTTGCAGTAAAAGTACTCAAGCCACTGATTTTCCAGCGTACCGCCGACCGCTCCTGCAGCCGCCTTGAATATTCCCATAACATCACCCTTGTTGATTGTTTAGTTAAAGCAATTTTAGCACAAAAGAAAATGATAAGCAATATACCCAGAAAGAAACTTAATGAATAATAAATGGGGCTGTAAAAAAACGACCTGAATAAAAAAATCGACTGCATTCCGCCGAAAAGGTAGAAATGCAGTCTTTTTAGTGGTATAATAAAGTTACAATGAAACCCACTAAAATATATGATACACCATATCAATTAAAATTACCACTGGAAATTTCAAAAAAAATAGAAATTACTGATGCTGTATATACTTTTAGTGAAGTTTTTGCTCATATTGACCTAAATAAATACCTCGCTGTTAAGGAAAGCAGGATAGGTCGCAAAAGATATGATACTGAAACTTTGCTGAAAGTAATACTGTTCGCGTTTATGCTTTACGGCTATGTGTCAACAAGAAGAATAGAAGAGCTGTGTAAAACAGATATTCGCTTTATGTGGTTGTTGCAGGATAACGAAGCGCCAAGCCATATGACAATAGATAACTTTATGAAAGATTATCTTGCCGATTGTATGGACGATATCCTTGCAGAAATCAATGCATACATCTTCAAAAGTCAAGGCGTAGATTTGTCACATATCTACATAGACGGAACAAAGATAACTGCAAACGCAAATCGGTATAGTTGGGTATGGAAGAAAAGCAGTATTAAAAGCAGACAAAAGGTATTTAACAAAATAACTGCTCTGCTTGAAGAAATCAATGAAACGCTCGTATTTCAAAGCGTTGCTTTTGAGCTTCGTACAGAATATGCAGTAGAGTATATGGAAGAGATAATTACTCAATATATTAAACTGACAGGCTTTAATCCCGAAACTGCTGTTTACGGAAAAGGACGTCGCAAAAGCGCTGAGCAAAAGAATTACGACAAGCTCGTTGAATATACCGAAAGATTGAAGAAATACGCAGCACACATCAATATGTGCGGTGAGAATAGAAACAGCTACTCAAAAACAGATAATGACGCAACCTTTATGCGAATGAAGAAAGATTACATGGGTAATGACCAACTGTTGCCCGGATACAACATCCAGCTTGGAGTTTGTGATGAATATGTAGCAGTATGTGACGTAAAGCAATATGCAAACGATATAGACTGCTTCATACCGTTAATGGAGAAGTTTAAAAAGATTCACGGTTTCTATCCTAAATATCCTGTAGCAGACGCAGGTTACGGTTCTTTCAATAACTACCTTTACTGTGAAGAACACGGCATGGAAAAGTATATGAAGTTCACAATGTTTGAAAAGGAAAGCAAGGATGAAAAATACCGAGACAACCCCTACAGAGCGGTAAACTTTCCTATCAATGAAGACGGAAAGCCTGTTTGTCCGAATGGCAAGGAGTTTAATTATCTTTACACAAGACCTGTTAAGGGGAACAAATACGGAAGAACAGAAGAGCTGTATCAATGCGAAGACTGCACTAATTGCGAGCACAGAGAGAAATGCCACAAATCAAAAGAAAACAGAATTATCCGATTGAACGAAGAGCTGACAAGCATACATCAGGAAGTACTAAGCAATCTGAACAGTACAAAAGGCGCTCTGCTCAGAATGAACAGAAGCATACAGGCAGAGGGTGCTTTTGGTACAATCAAGTGGAACAAAGGCTACGTCAGGGCACGCAGAAGAGGCTTAAAAGGCATAAATCTTGAAATATCACTCATTTGCTGCGGTTTTAACCTGCACAAATACCATTTAAAAACAAGAGCCGCCTACAAAGCGGCATAAACAAAACCGAAAAGTTTTCAACACCAAAGGTGCAAAACTCTGCACCTCTGATTTGTTATATTTAAAAACACATAATTTTCAACTAAATATCAACAATTAGTTAAAAAATACAGGAACTCACCTTTCAGTGAATTCCTGTGCTTTTATTTCGGCTGTTTTTTTACAGCCCCTTGTTCTTTCTATGCATTAAGTTTAATAATATTGCTCTTTCGCTTTTCTTCTTCCTTTTCGTTTATCAGATTGCTCATTGTGTCCGCAACATTCTGCTGCATTGCATCGGTCACATGCATATAGGTGTTCATCGTGAAGCCTGCGTCTGTGTGACCGAGCATGTGTGATACCGTTTTAATATCCATACCCTGTTCAAGCGACAACGTTGCGAACGAGTGGCGCAAGTCGTGGAAACGAATGTCTGGCAGTCCTGCACGTCTTAACATTCTGAGAAGTTTACGCGTGACTGCGTCAGGGTCCCTGTAACCGTCTGTTATCGGCGAGGGGAAAAGCAGTTTTTGGTCGAGCCTTTGCTTGCCTCTCATTACCTTCAGCAAGCTCACACACTCGTCACTGATGCTGATTTTCCTGATGGATGATTTTGTCTTTGGCGGTGAGATATGCAAGCCTTCGGGTGTTCTCTGCAACTGCTTGTTGACGGAGATTGTTTTTGCTCTGAAGTCAACGTCGTTCCACTCAAGTGCAAGGATTTCGCCGCGCCTCATTCCCGTTGCGATTACAAGATAGTAGAACTCGTAACAGTCGGACTCTCTCGCTTCGTTAAGAAACGCTGCGAGATT
>CAKZZL010000010.1 GCA_937884995.1 uncultured Clostridia bacterium | reverse complement strand
GGCTCAGTCACTTTTTTTATGGCAAACATCAAAAGCCCTATACGGTAATCAGTATGAAGAATCCATGATTTTAAGAAAGAAATATTCATCATCCGGATAACCGTATCCGGATCTTCTGATAGTTTTTATTTTTTGATTTATTCCTTCGATTTTACTGGAAGAAATCTTAAAAACAGCATGAGATACAATACCGTCAAAATGTGAATTGAGAAGTTTTGCAAACCAAATAAAATGCTCGTTTCCCGTTTCAATGCAAACAGAAATGATTTCACTGACAGCATTTATCATGGACTGCTCGTCAGTCAGATTGTATGCTTGTGATAACTTTTCTTTTATCAGATCAACAGAAAATAAAAGCTTATTTTCACTGATCAATTCATCATATTTTGTTTCATAATTGCCTTTTCGTGTAACAACAGGTGTCTTAAAAAGTTGACTTTCCTTACGGATGACCTTATTTTCAGATGATTCTTTATCTTTCTTCTGCAGTGTCTTTCTTGAAGCTGTCAGGATATATTTTGTTTTCTTCAATGCTTTGGCTGCTTCGGTATTTCCCTCATCGGCAAGCCTTTTCTGTTCATCTTTTCTGACTTCTGAAACAACCTTTTCATTGAAGTTTTTGACTATGTGAAAGTAATCGTACACTATACTGATATGCCCGCATTTTTCCTGAAAAGCTTCTTGAAAATCCGAATTCATATCACATGCAACCGCCTCAACGCCTTTCATCCAATCAAGTCCGACATGTTCAATAAAATCATACACGACTTGCTTCTTTTTGCCGTGACCTATCCAAAGAATGTGTCCGTTCTCCAAATTGATAATATGAGTGGCGTATTGATGTCCGTTATGAAGTTTAAACTCATCTATACTGAGATAGCGGGCTTGTTCATCGGGTTTTCTGAGTTTTTCACCGTTTTCTGTGTACTTATCTTTTAATCGTTTGAGATCTATAGCTTTGATAATATTCTTGCCTACTCCTGTCTGTTCGCTGACTTGTTTAAGCGTATAAGTACCAATGTTTAAAAGGTCGCAAATATACTGATAAAGCGGCTTTGTCAGCATATGATCTTCTGATTTAAATGCTATAAACTGATTCTTTAAGGCACCGCATTTTTTACAGCGAAACTGTATGTGCGGAAATTGTACACTTGTAGGATGTCCACCGAAATTCAGATGCTTCAGACTTATAGTGTGGCTTGTGTTTATGTGCATTTTACAGCCGCAATCACATTTTCTGCTTGTATCTGACTGGGATAATTCTCCGGATAAACGAAATGCTATTCTTCCATCTTTCAGAGTCGTGTCCTCAGTATGGGTGTTTTTAAATCCATACAGCGTGGAGGGCAGCTTAAGAAATTCTGTTGAATTTTCAAAAACCTCTTGACCATTTTCTTCTTCTCTGATATAATTCATATATGAGGGTCTCCTTGTATTTCGAATTGTTATCCGTCAAGATGCTATTCTATTATACAGGATTGACCCTCTTTTTTCTA
>CAKZZL010000009.1 GCA_937884995.1 uncultured Clostridia bacterium | reverse complement strand
CTTACATCATAATTATGGTTATTTAATTTATTGGCATTGACTCACTTATTGAGCTGTAAGAACTTGTAGGTATTTCTATATGAAAGAGGTTAACAAAGGATGAGTTGTTATCAACAATCAGTTTAATCTTTCCTGAATGCATGGATATTATTTTATCTGTAAGAGCCAGACCAAGTCCTATACCTTCAGTTTTGGAAACAGCACCTCGGACATAGGGCTTGAAAATACTGTCCTTTATGTGTTGGTCTATAGGAGAACCGTTATTACCAAGTTCCATGATGCATTTATTTTCTGTCTGGTAGGCAGCAAAATAAACTGTTTTATCGTGCTCGCAGTATTTTATAAAGTTTTTGATTATATTGTTCAGCGCACGAAAGAGTTCTGGCTCATCAAACATAGTTTCAGCAGTATTGAGAGTTATTTTTGTTTCATATTTAAAACCTAATATTGTCAGCTCGCTTATTGCTCTGCAGGTAAATCTCCTGAAAAATGAAGCCAGATTTCCACTTTTTAATTTAAGTGAAAAATCTGGAGAATTTATCTTGTTATAATCGCAAAGGCGTATTAAGAGATCATAAGCATCTTGGACAGAACTCAGAATTATTTTGAGAAAATGTCTGTTTTCGTCAGAAAAATCACTTGAGGATTGCAATATGTTACAGCATGCAGTTATTGACATAATAGAATTTTTTATATCGTGTATATAGCCATCGGTCTGAAATATTTTATTTTTTATCTTTTTTTCAAGATTCAGGCGTTTTTCTCTTAATTTTATACCTGTTTCGTCGAGTTCGTCGGCAAGCTCACTAAATTCTTCTACTTTCAGAAGTGAGTCTTTTTCAAAAACTTTTCCGTTTAATATTTCATTTAATGCATTACTTACGAGACACAGTGTGTTTTTTATACAACCGGCGATAAGTCTTGAAACTATAAGACTCAAGATAACCGAAAGTGCGATACAGAAAATAATTGAAAAGGAAATATATCTTTTGTTAAATACAGCCTGAGGATTGGAATGATAATCCAGATGGGCTATCAGATAACGCTTTTTCCCGCTGGAGGAAAGAAAACTGTGTTTTACAGCGAAGCTTTCATCATTATTTTCGAAAAGAGCTTTTATGTTACTTTCTGTCAGAGATGGGACGTTTGGGGTAATATCGGAATAAATCAGTTTATAATTTTCATTAAATATAGCTGTTCCTGATAAATTGTTGTCATCAAAAAAGTACTCTCCGTTTTCACCGTCGTTATAGCTGTATTCTGATATGACATAAATATTTTTTGCATCGCTTCCTTTATGGGAGCTTATATAGTAGGAGGTGTTTTTATCAACATCTGAAATGAAATTTATGATTTCAGCGGTATATATGCGGGAATAATTATTATCTCCCGCATATATGATATTAAGATTTTCATCAAGTATTTCAATATAACCGTTATGACCGATATATTTGGGAACTTCTATATTGTTGTAATTGTCATTATCGGCGTGATCGACAAGACTGATAAGCTCATTCAGACTATCATGTTTTACCATAAGACATGACAGTTTGTCTGAAAGCAGTATGGAAAGAATTATGACAGCCATAATTGCTGTCAGGCAGAGTATGTTAAGTTTTAAAACGAGGTTTTTTACGCTTTTTTTATGTAAGAGCTTTTTTTTAATATGTAAGATTATATTCATGGGAGTATTGTATATCCTAGTTTGCGGACTGTTACTATAAGACCGTTATATATTCCATTGTCAGCTAATTTGCCATTAAGTCTTGAAACTGTTGATTGAATCTTTCTATGGCTTGACTGTGTTTCAGGTGGAAAATTAAGTCTTTCGCAGAGATCTTCTAGTGCAACCGGATTTCCTGACTGCTGTATCAGATTCCTTACGATTATTGCCTCCTGATGTGTCAGGGATACGGAATCGGTTCCGTTAGTTATTTCGTCAGTTTCACAATTCAGGCGGATAGAACCGTCTGATTTTATAGGGATAAAACTTTTTAAGCAGAAACTGTATGAGCGGCGAAGTTGGCTTTTCAACTTTGCCAGAAGTACAATCTCACTGAAGGGTTTTGTAATATAATCGTCAGCACCGGAATTTAGTCCTACAACCTGGCTTAATTCTTCTGATTCTGAGGAAATAACCATTATCGGAAAAGAATATTTTTCACGGATATTCTTTATGAGGGCAAAGCCATTGGTTCCCGGCATCCGATAATCAATCAGAGCAATATCTATATTTTTGGAGTCTATGATTTCGATTGCCTCATTGGCATTTTGTGCGCAACAGGATATATATCCGCCTTTTTTCAGCCAATGGTCAATGACCGAAAGAATATTTTTGTCATCATCAACAGTTAGAACGGTGTAGGTATGATTGAGATTTTTCATAAAATTAATCCTCTTAAATTTTTAAAATTCACAAAGTTTTCACATAATACCATAAAAATGTATACGAAGTCAATATCAATTTATTAAAATTGGATTTCTATAGAAAAACCATAAAACTATGATACAATTAACGTCGTATACAAATTTATAGGAAGAAAATTTTAATGATTCAAGAATAATTTTGAGGCGTCCGGTCGCAAGAAGAAGTTAGCCGTAAAGCGGCATGCGACCGGCGCGGGCTCATTAACAAAATGGCAACGCATTTTGTTAATGAGTATAATATGATCTAAA
>CAKZZL010000008.1 GCA_937884995.1 uncultured Clostridia bacterium | reverse complement strand
TCTTTTGAGCAATAGAAACCTGTGCATTCAAGAACTACGTCTACACCGATTTCACCCCAAGGAAGGTTGTTTGCATCAGCTTCCTTATAGATAGTAAGAGTTTTTCCGTCAACTGTGATTGTGTTAGCTTCGTCATCAGCAGAAACTGTGTGGAGACCCTGACCGATTACGCCGCAATAACCGCCTTGAGCTGTATCATACTTAAGAAGGTTAGCAAGCATTGATGGCTTTGTAAGGTCGTTGATAGCTACTACATCATAGCCTTCTGCACCAAACATCTGTCTGAATGCAAGACGTCCAATACGTCCGAAACCGTTAATTGCAACTTTAACTGACATTTTGTATTCCTCCAAAATTTTTATTTGCTTTGTATCGCTTAATTGCATTATATATTCTATTACTTTTTAATCGATATTGCAAGAATTTTAACCGCTTGTGTTAAACTTTTGTCAAACTGCTTAAAAATCAGCAGATAAAAAGAGATTTTTGAGTGAATTATCTATATAGAAACATTTTGTTGTTTAGATCTTTTCGGTGTGATATACTAAGACTTAGAAAAAACGGAGGCAGAAGACATGAAATATTACTATCCGGAAAATTACGGTGCAAAAGCAGATGGACTTTCAAACGATGCCCCTGCCATTCAAAGCGCAATTGACGAAGCATTTGAAAACGGCGGCGGAAGGGTTCTGCTTGAAAGCGGGAAGACATATTACAGTTCATCGATAGAGATCAAAGAAAACGTGGAACTGTATTTACAAAAGGGCTCGGTTCTTAAAGCAAGTGACAATATTGATGAATATATACGACCTTGTGATTATATAAATGATGAAAGCAACACACTGATAGGAAATCCCGTAACAGGCAAACCTTCTTTTTGCTTTATCTACGGATTTAAGGCAGATAATATGAGCATAGGCGGAGAAGGCTGCATAGACGGAAACGGACAGGCTTTTGCTGTCAGAAAAAGCAAGTATTATCAAACCGGAAATTTCTATCCCAGACCCACCGTTATATACATTGAAAATTCAAATCACATATCTTTCAGGGATTTTACGGTAAGAGGAGCATCTTTTTGGACTCTTCATCCTGCAGGATGTAATGATGTCCTTATATCAAAAATACGGATACTCAATGATTTGGATTTTGCAAATTCAGACGGAATAGATCCCGATCATTCAAAGAACGTAAGAATAATCGGATGCCATATTGAGTGTGCTGATGACTGCATATGTATGAAGACATCAAAGGGCAATGCAGAATACGGAGCATGTGAGAATATAGTCATATCCGACTGTACTCTTATATCAACATCCGCCGCAATAAAAATAGGGACCGAAGGTGTGGATAATTTCAGAAACATATCGGTAAATAACTGCATCATTTCAAGAAGCAACAGAGGCCTTTCGATTCAAATCAGAGATTCGGGCAATGTTGAAAATGTCAGTTACAGCAATATTATGATAGAAACGAGGCGCTTTTGTTCCGATTGGTGGGGAAGCGCAGAGCCAATAACCATAACATCTTTTGACAGGGATGAGAATACAAAAGCAGGTTATGTGAAAAACGTAAGATTTCATAATATATCCTGCAAAGGAGAAAACGGAGTCGTAATTTGCGGGAGTCCTGAAAACAAGATAGAAAATATTTCTTTTGAAAATCTAAGCCTGGAAATATCTAAAAGCAGTCGCTGGCCGGGCGGCAGTTATGATATGAGGCCGGGCCTTGGCAAAGAAATTGAGAAGCATAAAAATGCAGGCTTTTATATACGAAGTGCCGAAAATATAAGAATAGAAAAATCATCGGTTTCTTGGGGCAATAAAACCGATGAATACGGTGAAGACATAGATGTGGAAGACACGACAGGTCTCAGACTTTGGGACTTTTCAGGGGACTGCTCAATGCTTGACTTGAAATAATCTAAGTACTATAATTTTTAAAATATCGCAAAAGGCGGGTTATATTAAATGGAATTAAGAGAGTTATATCAAAAATCATCTGAACTTTTAGGAAAAGAAATCGTTCTTGACGGCTGGATAAGAAATCACAGAAAGCAGAAGAATATCGGCTTTATAGATTTCTTTGACGGAACATGTTTTAAGTCTATACAGCTTGTCTATGATGATGAAAATCCCGATTTTGAAAAGATTCAGTCTCTTCATGTCGGCGCAGCCATTGAGACAAACGGTGTTCTGGTTGCAAACAATGACAAGGTCGAAATAAATGTAAAAAACATAAAAGTTATGGGAGACTGTCCCGAGGATTATCCTCTTCAGCCGAAACGTCACAGTATAGAATTCCTGAGAGAAATAGGATACTTAAGACCGAGAACCAGACTTTTCCAGGCGGTTTTTCGCATAAGAAGCATAGCATCAATGGCAATACATGAATATTTCCAGGAAAACGGATATCTTTATGTGCATACACCCTTGCTGACAGCCAATGATGCTGAAGGAGCGGGCAACACTTTTACTGTAACGAGTCTTGACCCGACCTCGGATAAATTTGATTATGCAGACGATTTCTTCGGAAAGCCGACATCTCTCGCTGTAACCGGACAACTCGAAGGTGAAAGCTTTGCAATGGCTTTCAATAAGATATATACTTTCGGACCGACTTTCAGAGCCGAACATTCGGTAACTCCCACTCATGCAGCAGAGTTCTGGATGATAGAGCCGGAAATAGCATTTTGTAATCTTGACCAGCTTATGGATATAGAGGAAGATTTCTTAAAATCCATAATTCAGAAGATAGTTGACAGAGCTCAGGATGAACTCATATTCCTTGAAGGCTATACCAAGCTTAATTTAAGAGAAAGAATGCTGGCACTTGTTTCATCCGAGATAAAGAGAATTACCCATAAAGAGGCTATCAAGTTGCTCAGAGAATCCGGCAAGGACTTCAAATTCGAACCCAAATACGGAGAAGATCTTGCGAAAGAGCATGAAAAGTATCTTACGGAGGAATACTTCAATGCGCCCGTGTTTATCTATGACTGGCCGAAAGATATTAAAGCCTTTTATATGTATCAGAATGATGACGGAGAAACAGTCGGCGCTGTTGATCTTCTTGTACCTAATGCGGGAGAACTCATGGGCGGCAGCGAACGTGAGACGGATTATGACAAGCTTGCAAAGAGAATGGATGAACTCGGAATCTCAAAGGATTCTATGTACTGGTATTTGAATCTCAGAAAATTCGGGGCCTGCACACATTCAGGCTTCGGCATGGGATTTGAAAGATTACTCATATATGTAACCGGTGTTTCAAATATTCGTGATGTGATTCCGTATCCAAGAACATACGGAGCACTCGAGTTCTGAGTCAGTAAAAGAATATATATAAACGAAGGCGGGGAAATTCCCCGCCTTAAATTAATGTTAATTGACCTTTATATTTCGCTTAAAAGGTCATAAAGTCTTGGAACAAAAGTACCGAGTATATATGGAACAAAGTAAGCGAATGCTGCCGATGTAAATATGATAAGTCCCGTATCCTCAAGAAGATTTCCGATGCGGAAAATGAGATAGAAGGGTGCAACAATTATTTTGGCAAAGATATTTACTTTTTTCCCTTTTCCGTAGAAATTGTCTTTTAACATATATATGTCTTCTCTTTGAGGGAAGAGATTGCAGGAAAGAGAAAAACCAAGATAGAGGCAAATCCAGTTAAATACATTCTCATAATGTCCCGAGTAAAGAATCATAGTTGAGCCGTTTGCAAGAAGCAAAAATGCAAAAACAAGATTCAGAAGGAAGGGGACAAAGCATATATCAAAAGATGCGCCTTTCCTTTTTACAAGCTGGTGATCGACATGTGAAAGCATTTCATCGAACCGGATAGTTGCCGCATCATCAACCAGGACCTTGCATGTACGGCAGCAAAGATGCTCGAAGAATGTATGAAGTATGGCGCCGGGGAGAGTAATAATTTTTACAATAAGTGATATTATTTTCATATTAAATCATACCTCCCGCTCTCAGCGATTTCCTGAAGAGTGATTTTACCGTTGACATAGTTCTCAACGTCCTCTTCGAAGCTGTAATCATAACCTTCTTCGCTATAGCTTTCTATTTCGGAAACAAAGGCGTCATATGTGTCTGTATCTCCTGTCGCATAAGCAAGAATTGCATATATGTCACGGGCCTGAATTGTAAGGTTGCCCGACTCGGATTGATAGCTATAGCACTCTTTTGCAGATTCATATGCTTTATCATAATCCTTAAGCATAATATATGAAAGTGTCTTCTGCATTGAAAGTGAATTACCTATATTTGCAATAAGCTGGTTGCCGTTTTCTACTTTCGTAAGGGAGTTCAGACCGTTTACGCAGGTATCAACAGCTAATTGATAATTCTTATCCCTGTATCTGAAGAGCATTGCATTGAGAATATACTTGTCAATGGATTCATTGTTGTCTTCAGTTATTTCTTTTATCATCTTCTCAGCTTCATCATATTTTTCGTTTCCGATATATGTCTGTGCCAGAAGTGTGCTTACATATACCTTCATATATGAGGATTTATCATGAGCAAGTTCAAGATATTTTATTACATCATCTTTCTTATCAAGGACAGCAGCTGCAGAGTATTGATAGAGCCTTATCCAGCCCTCTTCATAAGTGTACACTTCTTCATTGCCGTCAGGTGCGTAATCTCCGCTTTCAACATCGCTTTCATCATAGGTGTCTTCGTCGACGGTAAAGTATATCTTTGTCCCTATCAAGCTCTCCATTTCCTTGATGATGTCATCATAGTTGTCCTCGGTAACATCCGGATAGTTGCTGAGGTGTTTTTGGATTGCTGCTGTTGTCATTTCCATGTTGATAATGGAATCATAAATTTCCTGAACCTTTTTATCCTTTATATTATCGCTGTCATAATTGCTGTCGATATATGTAAGAACAGTTGAGAGGTTTGCAAGTTTGAATTCAAGATCCACATAATTTCTCTTGAAATTGCGCAGGTTCAGATTGTAGCCCTCGGAATCAAGATATTCAATAAGCTCATCATAGTAGCCTTCTGCCGAATAAAGTTTTCCCTGGCTTACGGCTTTATCTCCGCGTCTCATCATTGAAAAGATCGGAGAGTATCCTGCAAAGAGTATGAGGGACATTAGTGTTATACCTATAACCAGAACAAAAGCTACAATTCCTTTCCAGTCATATGGATACTTTTCCATTAAAGCAGCGCATTCACTGCAGAAAGGACTGTCAGGATCGTCATCTGTGCCTGCAGGCCTTTCACCACAGCACTCACAAAGTGTTTCTTTGTATGCTTTTACGCCTTCCGTTGAAACTGCGCGAGGGTCATATCCTTCGACTTCTATATCGTTGACGTCTGTGGCCTCTGCCTCTTCGGATTCCTGGACAGCCTTGCCGAGTTCTTCACGGAAGATTCTGGCAAGTTCCTCCATTTCATCATGAATCGAGTCATCTGAGGCGCCGTTTGTTTCAGGCTCATTGACTTCGTCATTTTGGAGTTTTTCGTTATTATCGCTCATCTGTATACCTCCTTTTTAGTTTTACTTTTATTGTCCGCAGCAATGTTTGTATTTTTTACCGGAGCCGCACGGACAGGGCTCATTTCTGCCTATTTTTCTGTCTTTTTTGACAGGTCTTTGTTTTTTCGAACCGTCGCTTGCTCCGCTTGTGGATGTAATCTTTGCTGCTTGTTCACGCTTTATATCTTCTTCACTCTTCAAACGGAAGGTGAGAAGAGTGGTGACTGTGCTTTCTCTGATGAGGTTGTTCATTTCATCAAAATAATCGAAACTTTCCATTCTGAATGCAACAACAGGATCCTGCTGAGCATAAGAACGAAGGTAAATACCGCGTTGAAGTTCATCCATCGCATCAAGATGATCCATCCAGTGTGTATCAACACTGTGCAACAAGACCTTACGTTCGATTTCCGACATTATGGGCTCGCCGTACTCATCATATTTGCTGTTATAATGATCCATGGCCTTGCCGTAGAAATAGTCACGAACATCATCTGATGTCTTATATTCTGCGGCAATATCATCCGATACAAGATACTTAAGCTTAGCTATAAGGCCTTGAAGATTCCACTCTTCCGGAAGCTGGGAGGCCGGGCAATAGAATTCGACTGTATCAGAGATATATCTGTCGATCATATTAAGTATTGTTCCGTGAATATCGGCACCGTCAAGGACTTTGTTTCTTTCACCGTAAATAACTTCACGCTGTTTGCTCATAACGTCATCAAATTTTAAGACATTACGACGGGCTGCGAAGTTGTTTCCTTCAACCTTCTTCTGCGCATTTTCTATTGTGCTTGTGAAGATCTTTGTCTCAAGCGGAAGTTCTCCTGCCGAGCCGAAGCTGTCAAGTATGTTATAGAAACGGTCACCTGCAAAGAGACGTAAAAGTTCGTCTTCTGCAGAAAGGAAGAATTTGCTTCGTCCCGGGTCGCCCTGACGGCCTGAACGTCCGCGCAGCTGGTTGTCTATACGGCGGGACTCATGCCTTTCGGTACCTATGATATACAAACCGCCGGCCTGTTTTACTTTTTCTGCCTCGTCTTTCAGCTGGTCCGTATATTTTTTTTCGAGAGTCTGATAAGTCTCTCTCGCATTTATAATCTCTTCATCGGTGGTTTCCGCAAAGCCTGTTGCTTCAGCAATCATCTCTTCTGAATAATCCATTTTGCGCATTTCGGCACGGGCCATATAGTCAGGGTTACCTCCAAGGATAATATCGGTACCTCTTCCGGCCATGTTCGTTGCGATTGTTACTGCGCCGTATGAACCTGCCTGGGCTATGATTTCTGCCTCTTTATCGTGGAATTTGGCATTGAGCACCTCATGCTTTATTCCGCGTTTTTTAAGCGCTTTGCTTAAAGCTTCACTCTTTTCAATGCTGATTGTTCCGACTAAAACAGGTTCACCTTTTTCGTGACACTCCATTATTTGGTCTATAATTGCGTTGAATTTTGCAGCTTCTGTCTTGTATAGAACATCGTCTTCATCAACACGGATCATCGGTTTGTTGGTCGGAACGGCAACAACGTCCAGGTTATATATCTCCTGAAATTCCTGGCTTTCTGTCATTGCAGTACCGGTCATACCCGAAAGTTTACGATAAAGGCGGAAGTAGTTCTGGAAAGTGATTGTTGCGAGAGTTTTTGACTCTCTTTCAACTTTTACCCCTTCTTTTGCTTCTATCGCCTGGTGAAGACCGTCGCTGTATCTTCTGCCGTTCATAATACGGCCCGTGAATTCATCGACTATGAGAACCTGACCATCTTTTACAACGTAATCAACATCTCTTTTCATGACACCGATAGCTTTTATGGCAAGATCTATGTGGTGCTGGATGGTAAGGTTTTCCATATCGGCAAGGTTTTCAAGGCTGAAGAAAGTCTCAGCTTTTTTGATGCCGTTTTTGGTTAAAGAAGCTGTCTTTGCTTTTTCATCTACGATATAGTCGTCATCTTCGCCTACAATATCCTCATAGTTGACTTTTGAGTCTATTTCTTTGACTTTGCACATCTTCAGTCGTTTTGCAAAGTCGTTCGTTATTTTATACAAATCGGTGGATTTGTCGCCCATACCGGAAATAATAAGGGGGGTTCTCGCTTCATCGATGAGAATCGAGTCAACTTCATCGACAATGGCAAAGTTGTGACCTCTTTGTACCCTTTGCTCTGCATATGTAACCATGTTATCACGAAGATAGTCAAAACCCATCTCGTTGTTTGTTCCGTATGTAATGTCGCATGCATATGCAGCGCGTCTTTGCTCACCGTCCATGTCGTGTACAATAAGACCGACTGTAAGACCCATGAATCTGTAAAGTTTTCCCATCCACTCGGAGTCTCTTCGTGCAAGGTAATCATTGACTGTGACGATATGTACGCCTCTGCCGCTGAGTGCGTTCAGATATGCCGGAAGTGTAGCGACAAGCGTCTTTCCTTCACCGGTACGCATCTCTGCGATTCTTCCCTGGTGCAAGACTATGCCGCCGATAACCTGAACAGGGAAGTGCTTCATGTTAAGAACTCTGGCGGATGCTTCTCTGCAGGCGGCAAATGCCTCAGGCAGAATATCATCGAGAGTCTCGCCGTTTTTCAGCCTTTCCTTAAATTCGGGTGTCTTGGCCTGAAGCTCGGCATCCGATAGCTTTGCATATTCATCCTCTAAATCAAGAACCTGCTTTTGGATAGGCATTACCCTTTTGATTTCTCTTGTTGAATAATCACCGAAAATTTTTGTAAAAAGTGACATTTTTCAGTTCCTTTCGAAACGTGTATTCCGGGCTTAAATAAAGGAAAAATCCGAAAAAGCCCACAATACCCAATTTAATTAAATTTGATTATATCATAGAATTGTAAAAAAATCATTAAATTTATTTAAAATTGTATGAAAAAGCAGTTTCATTTTGTTGCTTTATTATGTTATTTTTGATAAAATATTAATGATATACATACTAGGGGGAGATTATATGACAGATGCAAAAACAATGGCATATATAAACATGTATGCTGTCCTGGGCACACTGGAAAATCTTTGCGAACTTGATGAAAAAGCAAAGGAGATTTTATCTGTGCTTGAAAAGCCGGTTGCACTTGCTTTTGATGTCAAGGACGGACCTGCGGCTACACTGACATTTTCAAAGAACGGATGCCGCATGGAAGACGGAGCAAAGCAATGTGACATAAAAATTCCGGTTTCTTCCTGTGAGAAATTCAATAAGATTATAAACGGAGAAGCGACTCCGATACCTACGAAGGGAATTCAAAAGATAAATTTCCTTCTGAAGACATTTACAGCTCTTACAGATAGACTCACGGAAATTATGAGACCGAGCGAAGAAGCTCTCAAGGACAGGGATTTCTTCATACTTTCAACAAGGCTTACTTTTTACACGATTGCCGTTGCAATGGCGCAAATAGGCAATCAGGATCCGATAGGAAAACAATCAGCTTCATATATGCTTGACGGAGATATCCTCTTCGGAATCAAAGATGCCGATACAGCGACATTAAGAGTTAAGGACCATCATTTGGTTGCGATCAAACAGGCTCCCGAAAAGCCCAGAGCAATAATGACATTTTCCGATTATGACCTTGCGAGCGATCTTTTCAACGGAAGAGTCAATGCCCTTGAGGAACTCGGACGCGGAACAGTTGAAATTCACGGAATGGCATCAATGATAGATAATATGAACAGACTTCTTGACAGAGTTGCTCTGTATCTTGCATAAGGAGGATGTGGAAATGGGAAAATATCCAATATATGAACATAAAAAAGGCCGTGAGTATTTTGACAGAGCGCTCAAAGTTATCCCGGCGGGAATATACGGACACCTGGGTCCTTCCGAAGGACTTTGGATACCGATAAATAACTGGCCATTCTTCTCAGAAAAAGCACAGGGAACATATTTTTGGGATGTTGACGGCAACAAATATATAGACTATATGTGTGCATATGGCCCTAATGTTTTGGGATATAACGACCCGGATGTGGATGCTGCAGCAAAGAAGCAACTGGAACTCGGAAACTGCACAACGGCGCCCGGCAAAGTAATGGTTGAATGCGCAGAAAATCTCGTTAATACAGTTGCATCTGCAGACTGGGCATTTTTCTGCAAAAACGGTTCGGATACCACAACTCTTGCAGTTATGTCTGCACGTGCACATACACATAAGAGAAAGATAATCTTCTTAAAAGGATATTATCATGGAGATTTCCAATGGGCACAAAAAGTTGATTATCCCGGAATTCTTCCCGAGGATGTATGCCATAATCTCCTGGCTCCCTGGTTTGATATTGATGCCCTTCAGAAGTTATATGACGAAAATGACGGAGACATAGCAGGCCTCATAGCTCAGCCATATGACCATGGTAATTTCTATGACAATCAGACTGCATCAACGGAATATTGGCAGGCAGTCAGAAAATGGTGCGATGAGCACGGCGTGGTTCTCATCTTTGATGATGTAAGGACAGGATTCAGACTTGATATAGAGGGCACTGACCACTATTACGGAATAAAAGCAGACCTTATCTGTTTCTGTAAAGCACTTGCAAACGGATATAACATGTCTGCTCTTTGCGGCGGAGAACATATGAAGGCGACTGTTTCAGGCATGACATATACAGGCTCATACTGGATGAGCGCAGTTCCGTTCGCAGCTAGCATTGCATGCATCAATAAAATGAAGGCTCTGGATACACCGACGCTTTTCAGAAAACTCGGCACAAAGCTTACAGAAGGACTAAAGCAAGCAGCAACAAACAACGGATTTGATCTGGTGGTTTCAGGCGAGCCTGCACTTTTCTACCTCAGAATAGCTAATGATGACAGCCTTATGCTTCATCAGGAATGGGTTGCCGAATGTGTATCAAGAGGTGTATTCTTTGCATCTCACCATAATCACTTTATAAATGCGGCATTGACAGAGGATGATATCAAGACAACAATTGATATAGCAGAAGATGCATTCAATGCAGTAAGAAAGAATCATCCGGAAATGAAATAAAAAAGCGAAGTCTCCGGCATAAAGGGGGCTTTGTTCAATTCACAGGGGAGGAATTTTCAATGGCTTTAAGCAAGCAGGAATGGTTGGCATTGGAAAAGAAAGCATATGAGCTTCGCAAACTCTGCGTTCAGACAACTGTCTGGGGCGGCAGCGGACACATAGGCGGCGGACTCAGCGTTATGGATCTTCTTACAGTGCTCTATCATAAATATTTAAGAATAAGGGTTGAGGAGCCCGGTTGGGAAGACAGAGACAGATTTATTTTAAGTAAAGGACATGCAGCTATAGCTTATGCGCCTGTTCTTTGCGACAAAGGCTTCAATGACATGGAAATGTTGAAAACATTTAACCTTTCCGGTTCTTTGATGGGCATGCACCTTGACTCGAATAAGGTTGTCGGTGTTGATGCATCAACAGGCTCTCTCGGCCATGGTGCTTCAATAGCAGCCGGCACAGCTCTCGGAGCAAGACTTCAGAACAAGGATTTCTTGACATATATTGTTACAGGCGACGGAGAACTTGATGAAGGAAGCAACTGGGAAGCATTCATGACAATGAATCAGTATGAGCTTTCAAACTGCATAGTCTTTGTTGACCGTAATCATTGCATGATTGATGGACCGACAGAAGAAGTTATGAAGCTTGAACCTCTTGAGGACAAACTCAAGGCTTTCGGCTTCAATGTTATAGCTGTAAACGGAAACAAAATTGATATGCTTTGTGATGCAATCGATGTCGCTATAGAAAGAAGCAAGGAAAAATGCAATCCGACATGTATTTTGATGGACACATTAAAGGGCGCGGGAATCAAAGACATAGCCGGAGATTATCATTGCCACTATATGGCTATAGATGATGAACTCTTTGCAAAATTCAATCAGCAGCTTGAAGAAGATTACAAGCAGAGAGTTGAACGTGCAGAAAAGGAGGGTAAATAATTATGGCAGGTGGATTTGTATATAACGCAATAGACCAGACAGAAGTTGCGACAGCCGAGATATACGGAAAGGCCATTGCTGACATCATGCTTAAAGATCCAAAGGTTGTAGCTATTACCGCCGATCTTGCAAAATCAACAAAGCTTGGTGATGTACTTAAAGTTTGCCCTGAGCGTGTAATAAACGTGGGAATCGCAGAGCAGGATATGCTCGGTGTCGGTGCCGGAATTGCAAAAACGGGAATGATACCCTTCATTTCAGGCTTTTCTGTTTTCTGCTCAATGCGCGCATGTGATCAGCTTCACACAGATATTTGCTATCAGAATGTCAATGCAAAGATAATCGCAACACATTCAGGAACATCATTCGGACAGGCAGGTTCAACGCATCATGCCATTGTAGACCTCGCCATAACCAGGGCTATGCCAAACCTTACCGTTATAGTTCCTGCAGACGGAATGGAAACCGCAAATGCAGTCAATGCTGCATATGCTACAAAAGGTCCTTTCTATATAAGGATAAACAGAGGCTTTGACAGAGTTCTTTATGACAATATGGATTACGGATTTGAAGTGGGTAAAGCAGTTGAAATTCATCCCGGAACAGATATCACGGTAATTGCCTGCGGTTCATGCGTGTTCCAGGCAAAACAGGCTGCAGAATTTCTTGAGAATGCAGACGGACTGAAAGTCAGAGTTCTCAATATGCATACAATTAAGCCTATTGATAAGGATGCAATCATAAAAGCAGTAATGGATACAAGAAGAATTATCACTGTGGAGGATCATTCTGTAATAGGCGGACTTGGCTCGGCAGTTGCAGAAGTAATGGCACAGTCAGGTAAAGGCTGCGCATTCAAAATGCTCGGTCACCAGGATAAGTTTGCGCCTATCGGACTTCATGAGGATATCATGGCTGAAGTGGGAATAGATGCAAACGGAATAATCTCAGCCGTTCGTGAACTGATGCAGGCTGATTTCGAAGAGGACGACAACTGGGAAGACGATGTATAATCGGCTTGTTTAGGAGAGATGGTGAAATATATGCATACACAAGATGAACTTTATGCCAACAAGATATTCTTTAACGCCGCACTCCCTCTGATAAAGGTCATTGCCAATGACGTTCCTTCATTGAAAAAGCAGTTTGAAAAGGTCAATGCAGTTATACAAGTCAGCGCAAAAGATCCTGACGCAGAAGGCGGAAAGACAGGAATGCACTATCTTGTTAACGGACCGGAAGATTTCCAGGTTGTCCTGAACAAAACTGCAGAAAATCCCGATGTTGAGCTTGAATTCAAATCCGTAGAGGCAATGAACGCGTTCTTTAAAGGTAAAATAGGACCGGCTACACTTCCGAAAATGAAAGGCGTAATCTCAAAATTCGGAACATTCAAAGCCTTCCTTATGACACTTTTGAAGATGGCAAATGTGCTGGGTGCAGACAAGGCTCCCGAAACGGAAGATGAACAAAGACTGATGGTAAAATGTATGTTCTATCTGCTCACAAGCGGAATAAGCCAGCTTAATAAGATGGGACATGAAGAAATACATGAATGGACATCAAAATCACCCGACAGAGTTTATGCAATTGCGGTAGACAATCATCCTGAAGTTTCCGCATATATACGGATAAAAGCAGGAAAATCAAGAGCGGGACGCGGAGAATACAAGCGGGCAATGCCATTTTTTACACTGCGATTTGACAGTTTTAAGTCTGCACTGGGAACACTTCTCGGTACAGATGATATGCTTGAAGCAGTTAAAGCCGGGAGAATTGTGATGGATGGTGCACCTGAGTTCGGTGGACAATTCGGAACATTTATGCTGGCTGTAGGAGACCTGGCAAAATAAAAAAAGATAAAAATAAGGGCTGTCACATCTAAAAATGTGACAGCCTTTGCCTATCTGCCTGACTACTGTCGGTCATAATACGACTGACTTGCTATGAAATATGTGCGTATATATCCGTCTGTGGAAACAAAAACGATTTCTCCGGTGGATGATTTGAAATAGACATCATCTCCGTCTTCCTTCTCATACTTGTGCCGGTCGGCTGTGTTGATGACATTGTTTGCCATCTGCACATATTGCGTCTCGTTTGAGGCACCGACCTCACTACCGTGTTTTTGGAAATGGGATGTGAGCAGATTTGAGGAACGGAAAGTATATCCAGAAAAATACTGTTTTTGACTTGAACTGCCTGAGGAAGATGCCTGACTGCTTCCGGAGCCTGAGGAAGATGAATATGAGGAATCGTTCGCACTGCCGCCATTGACGAATATTGTAAAATCTTCGTTTTCATCACCCGTATTGTCGTAAATATCGGGTGGTGTACTGTTTACGGAAGAACCCTCCGTTATGATCAAATTATCATTGTTTTCATAGGAGACATCGCTGATAATTTCAACTCCGCCAGTATTCGAAAAGATTTTCGGGGCGACGAATACCAGCGCTATTATCAAAAGCGCAATAAGAGCAAGTCCTGCCAAAAAGACAGGCCGATTCTCTTTGGATTGATTTATTCTTTTCTGCGCAAAGCCGGAATTTTCTTCCTTTTGCATATTTTTCTCACTTTCTATATATCTTTCAGAAAAAAGTATTTCTCCTGAACTTCATTCCGAAAAGAGGCAAGGAAATCCTTGACTCTTTGGAGTCTTTTTCTTTGCCGTTATTTTTCAATCCAGTTTCTGGATCTGTCAACTGCACGAAGCCAGCCGTTGTAATATCTGTTTCTGTCTTCTATTGCCATCTTGGGCTCAAAAAGTTTGTCTACCTGACGGATCTTGGCAATTTCATCTGTGCTGTCCCAGAAACCTACTGCAAGGCCTGCGAGATAAGCAGCACCGATGGCAGTTGTCTCAACCATCTTAGGTCTGTTTACGGGAGTCCTGATCATATCTGATTGTATTTGCATCATTATATCTGATACAGAGGCACCGCCGTCAACTCTGAGCTCATAGAGGTCGATATCTGAGTCCTGCTTCATAGCTTCCAGAAGATCGGTCATCTGGTATGCAATTGATTCAAGAACCGAACGGCAGATATGTGCTTGGTTTACACCTCTTGTGATGCCGACGATTGTTCCTCTTGCATACATATCCCAGTAAGGAGCGCCGAGACCTGTGAAAGCAGGAACGAAATATATTCCGTTTGCATCTTTGACGGTTTCTGCGAGTTCATCACATCTTGGTGCAGTATCAATGATGTGAAGATCATCACGCAGCCACTTGATTACAGAACCTGCATTGAATGCCGAACCTTCAATATCATAAGTGATTTTGCCATCGAGACCCCATGCAACACCTGTAACAAGGTTATGGTTGGAAACGACACGTTTGTCACCTGTGTTCATAAGAAGGAAGCAACCTGTTCCGTAAGTGTTTTTAGCCTGGCCGGGGTTAAAGCAACCTTGTCCGAACAAAGCAGCCGGCTGGTCACCTATGGCGCTTGCAATCGGAACCCCGGCAAGTTCTTCAAGACCCATAACGCCGGAAGCAACTTCACCGTAAACCATGCTGGAAGGTTTAACTTCAGGAAGGATATTCATAGGAATATCAAGTTTCTTGCAAAGATACTCATCCCAGCAAAGTTTATCAACATCAAAGAGCATCGTACGTGATGCATTTGAATAATCAGTTACATGAGCTTTGCCGCCTGTAAGGTTCCATACAAGCCATGTATCAACTGTACCAAAGAGAAGTTCTCCTCTTTCGGCCATTTCCCGGGCACCTTCCACATTGTCAAGAATCCATTTGATCTTTGTAGCTGAGAAATATGCATCAACTACAAGACCTGTATGGTCCTTGATATATTGAGTAAGTTCTTTGTCTTTCTTTATCTCTTCACAAATATCTGCCGTTCTTCTGCACTGCCATACAATAGCATTATAAATCGGCTTTCCTGTTGCCTTTTCCCAAATCAATGTTGTTTCACGTTGGTTTGTAATACCGATTGCTGCAAGTTCATCAACAGAAATGTCATTTGATGCGAAAACTTCTGTTGCGGATTGGAGCTGTGAAAAGAGAATGGACATTGGGCTGTGCTCTACCCATCCTGCCTGGGGGTAAATTTGTGTGAACTCATGCTGAGCCTTTGCACAAATTTTTCCGTTCTTGTCGAAAAGAATTGCTCTTGAACTTGTTGTACCCTGGTCAAGAGCCATTACATACTTTTTCATATAAACACCTCATTTAAGAATGATTTCATCCCTTTTTTCAGAATATATATATTTTAGCATAGAAAGGCGGAAATAACAATATCAATATGATGATAAAATTACTTGAAATTAGATATATATTATAGTATAATAAGCGGGAAGAAATCTTGCCTTAATTTAATCGTGTGCCGTGTGGGTCCTGTGCGGCGGGGCACCACGAACCATGTCAGGCGGGGAACCGAGCAGCATTAAGAGGTCTGCAACGGGCGCCACAGTTCGCCTGCACGGTGCATGACTAAGTTAAGGCAATTTCAATAAAAAAGAGGGAGGGATAGTTTTGTATCGTGCCTTGTACAGAAAATACAGACCTGCAACTTTTACGGAAGTGGTGGGGCAGGAGCATATAACAACGACACTGGAAAATGCAGTTAAGACGGGAAAGACAAGCCATGCATATCTTTTCACCGGATCAAGGGGAACGGGCAAAACATCCTGCGCCAAAATATTGGCAAAAGCCGTTAATTGTTTGAACCCTCATGACGGCAATCCCTGTAACGAGTGTGAAATATGCAAGGGGATCGACAACGGATCGATTCTTGATATTATAGAAATAGATGCGGCGTCAAACAATGGCGTCGATAATATACGTGAGCTTCGCGAGGAGGCAAACTTCACTCCCGCAAATGCAAAATACAGAGTATATATCATAGATGAGGTGCACATGCTCTCAATTGGAGCTTTCAATGCCTTGCTCAAGACACTTGAAGAACCGCCTGCACATGTTATCTTCATACTGGCAACGACAGAAGTTCACAAACTGCCATCAACGATTCTTTCCAGATGTCAGCGCTTTGATTTTAAGAGAATAGCTCCGGAAGCAATAGCAAAGAGACTTAAGCTTGTTGCCGAAGAAGAAAATATGACATTGACCGATGACGGCGCTATGTTGATTTCACGAATAGCGGACGGAGCAATGAGAGATGCGCTTTCAATACTTGACAGATGCGTCTCATATGAAGGCGCAATTGATTCAAAGGTGGTTGCCGAAAGCTCGGGACTTGCGGGAAGAGAATATCTCTTTGAAATAACCGACTCCGTACTCGATAAAGATCCTGCAAAAGCCCTGGAAATAATCAACAAGCTATATAACGATTCCTGCGATATGGAAAGACTTCTCACCGAACTTACCGGACATTTCAGAAATCTTATGGTATCGAAGGCTGTAAAGAATTTCGAAAACGTTGTCGTATGCCCGCAGGAGGAAACAGAGGTTATAAAAAGGCAGGCGTCGAAAACTACGCTTAGCAATATTATGACCTGCATAGATGTTCTCACAAATGCTTCAATAGAAATGAAGCAGGGAGCAAACAGAAGGACCATAACTGAACTTTGTATGATAAAACTTTGTTCTGCATCCGTATCTCAGGACATTTCCTCGATTGCAATCAGACTTGATGAACTTGAAAAGAAGTTGCAAGCTGTGAAAGAACTGCCTGCTGAGGAAGAAAGGAAGAAAGAAAATCCGAAAAAGGAAGTCCTCGGTGAAAAAAGGGAAGACAAAAGCGAGGCAAAGGAAGAAAAGACTCAGCCCGTTAAGGAAGAGAAAGAAAAAGCTGAACCCAAGGTTGCCCAAAGGCATGATGATAACACAGAAATCATATATGACAAGTGGCCGGATATTGTTGAGAAGCTGACAAAAAAGGATCCGAGCATGATACCGATGCTCGCCGGCTCATCAGCATATGTTTACGGCGGCAAATATCTTCTTATAAAGGGCTCGGAAGTGCTGAGAAGATACCTGAATACGGGAGATTATACTAAGATTATAAAGAGAGCAGTCGCTGAAATAAGCGGAGACAATTACACTCTCGGTGTATATAACAAAAGCGAAGAGCCCAAACAGCAAAGCCCTTTGGAAGGACTTGTAAACAAAGCAAAGAAACTTGGAATTGATATTCAGGAGGATTAAAAAATGAAAGCCAGAATACCCAATCAAGGCGGCGGACAGGCCAATATGATGAAAAAACTCCAGCAAATGCAGGATGATATGGCAAGAATTCAAACAGAGTGCGAAGAAGCCGAATATTCAGCATCATCAGGAGGCGGAGCTGTGGAAGTTACCGCAAATGGTAAGCATCAGCTTCTTTCAGTGAAGATTCAGCCGGATGTAATGGATCCGGAAGAACCTGATATGCTCGAAGATATGGTTCTTGCAGCAGTAAACGAAGCAATGAGAAAAGCAGATGAGACTTTGGAAAGAGAAATGGGAAAGGTTACCGGAGGAATGAACATCCCTGGCCTGGGATTTTAAGGACTCCTTAAGTAGATATGGCAGGAATTTTATCACTGGAAAAACTAATCGAAGAATTCAGGAAAATGCCGTCTGTGGGACTGAAGTCAGCCGAAAGGATGGCCTATTACGTATTGGGCCTTACAGATGAGGAAAGCAAATCTCTTCTTGATGCAATAAGTGATGCACACAGCAAGATCCATATGTGTGAGACATGCTGTAACCTTACGGAAAATGACAAGTGCAGCATTTGCGAAAATGCAAAAAGAGATCATTCGGTTATTTGCGTTGTTGAGGATCCAAGAGATGTAACGGCCTTTGAAAGGATGCATGAATACAAAGGGGTATATCATGTGTTGCACGGCGTTATTTCTCCCATGAACGGTGTAGGGCCGGACAATATAAAGATAAGAGAACTTATTTCAAGACTTTCCGATGACAGCATAGAAGAAGTTATTATGGCAACCAATCCAACGGCGGAAGGCGAAGCAACAGCCATGTATATAGCAAGGCTTTTGAAACCAATGGGCATTAAAGTTTCAAGACTGGCATACGGAATACCTGTGGGCAGCGACCTGGAATACGCTGATGAAGTTACACTTTCAAGAGCTTTGTCCGGAAGAAGTCTCATATAGGGCAAACGGAGATTAAGTTATGGAAGACAATATAAAAATAATCGCACAAAACAAAAAGGCCTTTCATGACTATTTTGTTCTTGAAAGCTATGAAGCAGGAATTGAACTGGTGGGAACAGAGGTCAAATCACTGCGACAAGGCAAGTGCAACCTAAAAGATTCATGGTGTAATGTCGTAGACGGAGAGCTTCTTTTAAACGGAATGCACATAAGTCCGTATGATCACGGTAATATTTTTAACAAAGACCCGATGAGAGTCAGAAAACTGCTCATGCACAAAAAAGAGATAATGAAACTCTACGGGAAAGTAAAGCAGGAAGGACTTACTTTGATTCCTTTGTCGATATATTTCAAGAAAGGCAGAGCAAAAGTTAAAGTCGGACTTTGCAAAGGTAAAAAGAATTATGACAAGCGCGAAATCGCAGCCAGGAAGGAAGCCGACAGAAAGATTGAACGGGAAATGAAATCCAAAAGGAATACCACAACATAACAATCTCTGTCGATGACAGGAGTTACAAAGTAATTAATGAGGCGATTGACAAAACCATAGAATCACACCTTGAGAATCAAATTGCCTTCTTGTTTGACAACTGTGTTACGCCGGAGGAACAGACCTTAATCCAAGCAGATATTGAGCTTGAAGAAAAAGCCAATCCGGAAGGAAAAGTCGCTCTTATTCAGATCGAAAATGAAAGCGATCCGGTCAACATAGCTTGCGAAGATTATGTTTCGCCATATGAAATCGCAAAAATATTTGCATAGGAAATCTTTGATCCCAAAGGCGAATACGAATATGAATTTGAAACATACATGAGCAACTTCGATTACTGGAATGCTATCCCGGATATTCCGTTTGATATTATGTGTAAATCAATGGGCAGCGATGAACGAATCAATGCAATTGTAAAAATCAATTTGGAGAACGAGACCGTAAGCGTAAAGGGTGTTGGAGATTCGGACTACAAATATTATTCGCTTGACACATTCTACAATGCGGCAGCATCTGCGACAGAATCTGAATACACATATTATGGTGATACCTTAAGTGCATTTCAGGAGTATTTGGACCGCAACGAATTATTGTTGTCGGAAGATGAACAGGGAAAGCAAATGTAGGCGTTTAATGAATGCTATAGAGATTTTTATATCCAATAAGATTAGTTAGTTTCAAATCATCTAATAAAAATAATAATAAATGTTTTTTTTGTATTAAAATATATTAGTGCCGCAAATGTATATATTTAAGTAATTGACAACAGAAAAAAATGTGATAAGATATAGACACAAAAGAATATGGGGATGAAAGGATTTCGACGGGGACCCTGAACCAAAATAAGCGAGCGGTGGTGAGGTACCACCTTAAAAGCTTCAAGTTTAGAAATAAACGACGACAATAAAGTTTTACTTGCTGCCTGATTAGGCGGCTGCTCCCTTAAAGAAAACTGCGACTTTAAACGGGGCATCATTTAGCAGTAAATGTGAACAGGCAAGTGCTCGGTAACCTGTCACACACAACCGAACTACTGATGCTCAGAGCCTTTCGTTAGGCGCTTTGCAGAGGGAATGTCAATATAGCGAATGCGCTCGGAGAAAGTTTTGGGAATAGATTTTCGGACGCGGTTTCGATTACCGCCATCTCCACCAAATTCAAAAATGTCTCACTCGAACTTAAAAATGGTTCGAGTGAGATTGTATATCACGAAAATAAAGCATGTATGCAGGAATTTCGTAACAGGAGAATAAGATCTTGACAGAAAGAGAAATATGCCTTTGGAAACTAATTGACTGCAGACGGATAAATCTCGGATGTGGCTCTTTATTTTTCTCAGGAAGTTTGATATAATCTTCAATGAACGTTAGGAGCGTGGTAACGTGGATATTAAAAACACAAACAGCGACAAATACGGCAGAATAGAAGAAGTCGAAGAAATAAATGAAAATAAAGAGATCATAAAAGAAGACACAGAAAGTAAAAAGCGCGGATGGAAAAGCAGAAGAAAGAAAAAAATCGAAGAGACTGCGCCGCAGATTGAAGATCTTTCAGAAGAAAAGAATCCGGATGAAACCGAAAATGCAGACGAAAGAAAAGATGAAGATTTTGCAGCAGAATATCCGGAAACTGAAATTGAAGAAGTTGAAGAGAATGAAGACACATTTGAGGGAATCGATGTGTCTAAGTATCTGACTGAAGAGAAGGAAGATGAGTCTGTTGACGACATCCTCAAATCGATGGGAATGCTCCCTGAAGAGGAAACAGAGGAGCAGGAAATCGAGAATGAGAAAAGCAAGGATGCAGAAGAAGAGGAAATAAGCGAAGAAGAAATATCGGAAGAGGAAAACGAAAGCCTTGATGATATTGAAGAAAACGGAAAAGAAGAATGTGAAAGACAGGAAATAGAAGAAGCAGAAGCAGAAGAAACAAGCGAAGAGCCGGAGACACCGGAAGAAAACGAAGACACTGACATTGAAGAAAAGCTCAAAGATGACGAAATTGAAGAAGACATTCTGCTGAAAGATAAGGAAGAAAAAAAGTCCCCTAAAAAGAAAGAGAAAAAAGTAAAGGAAAAGAAAGCCAAAGAAGAAAAAGAGAAGAAAGAAAAAGAGCCTTTGGCAAAAAAAGACTATATAACAATCGTAATAGCTGTGATAGCAGTTCTTGCTATTTCCGCATTCACTCTTTACTATTTCAAGGGCGCTCCGGATGAAGGCGATGCTACAAGAGAAACGGTAACCGAGAAAGATCACTTGTCTGATGTTCAGATTATAAGAGCAGGAACAATGGTTGACCTTATTCAAAGTGATATACCGGATGTGTTCTATGGAGTGGCAACAGATTACAGCATAAGATATTATCAATATTACGAAAAAGAAATGCATGCTGCACGCGCAACAAACAATGTCAGCCTGACAGTGGATCTGGGAAGCGCATCTATTCCTGTCAAAATCGATTATGTCGAACTCGGCGGCAGAGTATTCGGCTTCGGCCTCTTTACGGCAAATGAAAACAGCGATGTATATTATTATGATATGGTTGCGTTTAAGATTACGGATCTGCCAAAGAAATACAGAAAAGACGGGCATGCGCTTTTAGTTGCAACAAGCAGTAAAAATGCGCTTACATCAAATGCAATAAACTGGACTGAAAGTTTTGATTTGAACCTTGAAACGGGCGAGACCACAAGATTTTTGAAGATAATAAACAGAAGAACAGACACGGAAACGGGCAATTATGAAAGTAACTTCTGCTTGATGCCATGGGCTTCATATACATCAAGTTCAGAGATGATACCTTTCTTCTCATCCCGTGAGTATCCTCTCGGGGTTGATATGCAAGATATATTTGTAAAGACAGGCGCTGCCGAAAAAATCCTTGCGAGCGATGTTTACGGAAAGTATTTTGTTATGGACGGAGACACCGTTATATATATGAGAAAGACGACAACCGGCTTTAACCTCATATATAACACAAAGGGTGAAGAGGAAGTAAAACAGTCATTCTATGGCTTTATGAATTCCAGTTATATCAATTATAAGGAATATATTTTGGGCAAAGCCGACGGTAAACTCTACAACCTTAAGACTCTTGAAACAAAGACTCTTGTGGGCTATTCAATGAGCAATCCGGACTATTTCTGTGTAAGTGATGATGGTAAATATCTAATTGTCATAGGAACGGTTAAAAACGCACTTGACTATCAGGTTCAGATGTTCAATCTTGAGACTGGCGAATATGCAAAGATGGAAGATAAGAATTATTCGCAGCACAGCAACCTTTGCTTTATAGACAATACGACAGCATCATATTGCGTTCTTGATCCCAATCAAGGATTTGAATATGTTGTACTCGACATTGAAAAAGCTTTTGATTAAGGCAAGACGCCGTCTGCAAAATGCACAGACAGCACCTATATATATTTGAACCTGTTTGTTTAAAATGTACAAAATCGTTAAAAATCATAAAAAGCACTTGAAAAGAGCTTGATATAATGATAAAATCATTCTCACATCAGCGAGATGAATAGTTTCGCTAGTCGGTGTTGATTGCAATGAGGGTCCACCCGTTCCCATCCCGAACACGGTAGTTAAGCTCATTTGCGCCGAAAATACTTGGCTGGAAGCGGCCCGGGAAAATAGGTAATGCCGACA
>CAKZZL010000007.1 GCA_937884995.1 uncultured Clostridia bacterium | reverse complement strand
GTGAACATTTGTCGCAAGATTTGCAAGAACTTCGCCAACAACTCCAATCCATGAAGAAACAAACTCTTGCGATGATGGAACAATCTCGACAAGCATCCGAAAGAGAAGATCCCCACGGTTGAGGTCGTTCTCACCATTCTCCATGCGGGCGGCAAATTCGATAGCGACGCCTATAAGACATCCGGCGGCCTTCACGGCGTCGTCGTTTGTTCTGCCCTTGTGAATTCCCTTGAATTCGCCCTTGCAGTGAAACTCCCTCTCGTCCATGGGGATGCCTGCCTTATCTGCCACCGCCTTAACCTTTTTGTAGGTTGAGTTGAGCATTGCCGCTGAGCCGAAGTTTACGATCTTGCCGACCCTGCTCTTATCAAGTCCTGCCACGAAGTCCCTGACCTCAGGGTCAATGTTAAATGCATAGTAGGAATTGCCTAAGAATAAAACGTCAACCTCCTCATTTCCAGGGCCGCTTCTTGGCTTAGCCTCAACGCCGCAAACCGCTGCGATGCTATCTGCGAGCCTCTTGGTGTTTCCTGTTTTCGTGTAATACCGCACCGCATAGGTCATTTGCACATCCTCCTTGTGAATGCTGCTTGTCTTTTGTGCCATTATATGATATCGGGGTCAAAACCCCACTCCTTTATGTAGAATAACCGCACATTGATAATCGCATATTTTGTAGTATTTATGCACCTTTCCGCCCTTATATATGGTACAATACAGGTATATCAGAAAGGAGCCGGAGCTATGTCATTTTTTACCAATCCATCGCAGCAGATGACGCTTGATGATTCTACTTATCATCTTACAAAAAGAGAGCAAAAAGCACTGGAAAAATCATGGGCAAAGCCGTTCGCTGAAGAAGTCTTTCCTATGATCGACGAGGAGCCGTTTCGAGTACTCTATTGCGAGGATAACGGTGCACCGAACACTCCCGTCAACATCATTGTTGGTGCCAGCATTATCAAGGAGCTCCTTGACCTGTCCGATGACGAGATTGTCGAAGGACTTATGCTCGATATCCGACTCCAGTATGCGCTCCATACAACAAGCTTTGAAGAACAGCCACTGTCCGACAAAAGCCTGTCCCGTTTTCGTAAACGTTGTTACGATTATTACGAGAAGACCGGTATAGATCTTATACACAACTGTATCGTATCGCTTGCGTCAGAGATTGCCCACGTAATGAAGATTACAGGACGTACCAGACGCATGGATTCCATGATGATTGACTCCAACATTAAGAAGTTAAGCCGTCTGGAACTCATCTACACCTGCATAGCCAACCTTGTGAAGCGGCTCTCAAAAGAGGGCAATGCTGAACTCCCTGAAGAGCTTAAGCATTATGCAACTCCAAACGATTTCAACCAGGTCTTCTACTATGCGAAGAGTTCCACCTATGCTGAGAAATGCCTGACGCTTCTAAAAGATGCTGACGCCCTTTCTGAGTTGTGCAAAGATACCTGCGCGGATTGGGAGGAATACATTCTCTTCAAACGTTGCATGGATGAGCAGACAATCGTGGATGAGGGCACCCGGAGGCTTGCAACTCACGAAGATGGGACGATGCATTCTGCCATGCTCCAGAATCCTTCTGACCCGGATGCTACATTTCGCAGTAAAGCCGGAGAAGAACATCGGGGCTATGTGGCAAACCTTGAAGAGTCCGTCGGCGAAAACGGATCCGTGATCACCGATTATCAGTTCGAGCAGAACACATACAGCGACAGTCAGTTTCTTAGTGATTCTCTCGAAAAGATGGATGCTCAGGAAGAAACGGTTATCATTGCGACAGATGGTGCTTATCCTACTCCCGCAAATCAAAAACTTGCCGAAAGCAAAAATGTTCAAATCGTTTCAACAAACATGACTGGACGGAAAGCGAATGACATCTGTGCTGACTTTGTAATGAACAAAGAGAAAACCGCCATTATCCAGTGTCCGGCAGGCATTGAACCGATAAGCTGCACCGGCCCGTATGCGAATGGCCAGATGAGGGTCACCTTCCCGGCAGCCTGCTGTCAGAACTGCCCATACAAGGATAAGTGTATTGCGAAGATCGGCAAAAGAGTAAGCTCTGTCATAATCTCCGCATCATCCATAAACCGAGCCCAAACCCAGCGACATACACAGGGTGAAGAAGGTAAGAACTATGCAAAGCTTCGGAACGGAGTAGAGACCCTGCCTTCCATTCTTCGAAGGAAATATCATGCTGACAATCTTCCGAGGGGAAAAACGCATGGCCGTCTGTTCTTTGGATTCAAAGTCGGTGCATTGAATTTCAAGAAGCTGTTCACATATCGAACAGGCTCTGGTAGGTATGCCCCAAATCCGGTGATAGCATAAGAAAATGCGGCAGGATAGCCACAAATATCAGGCGGTGAGCAGTATATCAGCTTAAAACTACAAAATATGCAATTTTCAAGGTGCAACTGTTAACAATGCCGTTCAGACGGCTGATTCAAACAGGGGTAATGACCCCTACATCATTATATTTATATAGTGCCTTTTTTATTGCCATAGGTTGGATAAATAATTGACACGTAATTTTGCAAAGAATATAATTTATTTAAATGTTACATAAGAAAAACTGAGGATTATGGTGAACATGGGCATTATTGAGAGAATATTTCGGGTTAATAGAAACCAGTCAAATGGCATGCAAGTTACAAATGCAGACGGAGTTCAGCCTGTTGTAGTACGAAATGAAAATTGCGAGAAACTGATGGCGTTTTCGGACAGGATGTCACATTTGTTGAGTGAGAAACGTTATATTGCAAGAAGTGATTATAGGGAAGAGATGAAGGATTATTCTCAAACTATAGATT
>CAKZZL010000006.1 GCA_937884995.1 uncultured Clostridia bacterium | reverse complement strand
GAAGAAATAACTGAAACTGAAAAAACAACAAAGGAAACGGAAAGTATTACTGATAAAGAGGATGAAAGCAAATATGATGAGAGTAAGAATAATGATAGGGAATCTGCAAGCGAAAAGAATAGTGTGGAAAATAATAAGGTAAAGACTTCGAACAAATCTTATACAAGATTATTAAAGTTTATACTTATAATAGTTCTAACTTTGTTACTTCTTTTGATTGGATGTTTAATAAGCTTGAATTATCGCAGGAATACAATAACTGCGTATACTGCTGAAAAAGATTTGCAGAGATTTATGAACTGTCTGAATGTGAAACTTGAGTATGGTAAAGATAGGGAAGAAAATATATCTGTCATTTCAAATAAATTAGGTATGGATCATACAATAATCAAGGAAATTTATGGTATTATAGATATTGTATTGTATAGTGAAAAGCAAAAACTTACAGGTGATAATAAGCGGCTATTAAAGAAGAATATGCATATTATTGGAATGAAAGTTTTTGAATACCTTTTAGGACCTAAAAAGATATATGTGTTGTATTTGCTGGGTTGATAGTGATATGCTCTTTACTTAGAGGGAGCCATATCATAATCGCACTATAGCTGTTTTTAATTAGTCATTAATTAATGATTTACAATATGAATATGTATATTCTCTTCGCTTTGAATACTTTCCGAAGACATTACTTTTCATTGCTGTTTTATGCAGATATTTAAGACCGTTATCTGCCTTGCATAATTTTTTAGCGCTTTCAAAATGATCAATACACTCGTTCATTACTTTTCGGGCATTATTAGGATTTTGCCAGAAAAGATCACAGAAGTAAGCAACGATAGCATCATTTGAAAGGCTGTATGTATTTATAGCAACAGATACTTTGGCTTGTATGTCCGATTGGATTTTTGAATTTTGTATACTTACACCTTGATCGCTTCCGAGAAGTTCTTGTATTGCAATGAGTTCTGTGGTTGAGAAAATACGTTTGTCGCTTTCCCAGTTGCTTCCGCCAACAATATCATCATAAAGCTCTTTGGCTTTTTTGTGAGCTTTTCTTCCGGAAAAGGCTCCTTCCATAATATCAATTGCCGTGTCAGGATCTGCGCTACAAATTTGCTTTAATATATTATGGGCATTCTGTCCGTACCATTGCCAGGCTCCTACAGTAATTGTTTTTTCGCCACTGGTTTTTGGATTCCTTGCAGCTTTGAAATTTCCTGATTCGTTGTGTGAAATAAGAGAAATTATAGCGTCTGTGAGACTATCTCCTGTTGAAGAAAGTGCAACATTTAGATATTGATCTAACATTTCCTGCTCTTTGATTTCGAGTTCTATCTTATAATCTTCAAATTCTTCCTTAGTCATAGCAGTTGGCGCTGCTACATTAATCTTTATAGCAGATACCGGTATCCAGCCGGAGATAGATTCGGTTCTTTTTACAAATGCATACTTTTCATTTTCGCTAAAATCAAGTATAGGGTATTCAGCTTCTTTATAGCCTATAGCAACAGAAGTGCTGTCTTTGTTTGCTTTTGCTAATATATATACACTATCTTTTTTTACATATGCGGTAACCGCTTCATCCTGAAGAAGAATTTCTTCAATTTTCTTTTTCTTTTTTACAATATATTTATTTTTTATATATCCCGTTATTTTTCCTGACTTTATTTTAAGCCATTTATCGCCATGTTCCATTATCTGCAAACTGCTTCCGTCGGCAAGATAGCCTTTTACTTTGGATTTTTTATCGGCTTTCTTATATATTTTTAAATACTCAAGATCGGTGTCGGATAAATCCAGTAGTGCCATAGACTTGATTTTTTCTTTGTATTTGCCGACTTTGGTAAGCTTAATGTCCGGATCAGTAGTTATTTCTTCGGTAGTTATTTCAGTTTCTTCATTATATTGCATATCTAAGGCACTGATTTTGGCGTCTATTGTTTTAGGCGATGATACAGTTAGCCCATCATTTCTGATTACTGTACTTGCTGTAGCAATGAAGGAAGTCTTGTTATAAGCTTGAATTTTAATATCTTTGGTAGATACCGATTCGTCATTTATATATGTGTTAAAATCTGCGGTTAAAGTGTTAATATGTTCTTTGTTTATTTTGTTAACTATATTTGTGCCTGCAAAACCTACGGCCAGTACCGCTGCAATTGCAATTGGCACGTATTTTTTGTGCTTGTCTTTTAAATACATATTAAAACTCCTTTCTGCAAATTTTACTCAAAATCTTCCACGGTTTTAATTCCGTGAGCCCGCAACGGATTTAAGCGGGGCATATTTGTACGAAAGTACACTGATAAAGTGATATTAATATAACCGCATATATTGAGGATTATAACATTTAACGAGAAAAGTTACAATATAAAAAGAATAAATACGATATAAGTGTCAAAAGTCCAAACTGCTTTGTGCTTGCACAAAAAGCAGTTTGACTTTATGACACGACTAAACATGAGGAAGTAGCGATATTCCTTGGAAAATCAGCGGATTCCGAATGTTTGCAGAGTTGCGAGAATTACGAAGTAATGGAGCAACTCGTATATCATTGGGTGGAAAAAGATACTTTTGACACCCACATCATAATATATATTTTTTTGCTTTATTATATTATTTTCTTTTGATATAATACCTATGTTATTAATTTGATAAAAGGGGATTCGTTGTGAGTACTTGTATAATAAATAGACTTAAGAAATTTGCGATTAATAGTATGGTAATCACTCTATTGTTTGGACAGATAGTTTATTGTGATGAAAATGAAAATACATATGTCGACATGGAAGAAGTGATTACAAGTATAAGTGACTTTCAATATTATGAAAGTGATTTTAAGGAATTTGATATTCCTGTTACTGTAGATAGTATTGGAATATATGCTTTTGGAAAATGCGAGAAACTTGAAAAAATAGATCTGGCAAGTATTCCTTATATTTCTGTTGGTATGTTTTATGGGTGCAGTAGTTTAAAGGAAATTGTAATTCCTGAAAGTGTAACAGCAATAAAGAATCATGCATTTGCCGAGTGTGTCAGCGTTGAAGAAATTATAATTCCTTCATCTGTAACGGAACTTGGTATTAGTGCATTTAGTAATTGTAAATCATTAAAAAAAGTAGAGATAAATTGTGACCTTGGAAACATTCCGCAGGAGTGTTTTAAGAATTGCGAAATTCTTTCTGAACTTAGTTTAAATGGAAATATTGGTTCCATAGACAAGAGGGCTTTCAGTGGATGTAAAAGTCTTTATAATGTAATTCTTGGAAATGAAATCACAAGCATTTATGAAAATGCATTTTATGGATGCAGTAATATGTTTAATATTAGTATTCCTAAGAGTGTTACATTTATAAGTGATACTGCATTTGACGGATGCTCCGATAGGCTTAATATTGTTGGTGAAAGTGGAAGCTTTGCGGAAAAATATGCACAAAGTCATGGGATTAATTTTACTCAGCAGGAAGTTGTTGAGGAAGTGGAAGCAGAACTAAAGGATCTTACTAAGGCTGATGCGTTTTTAGATGAAGATATATTTGTTTATGATAAGAAGGCTCATAGACCGGAGGTTAGTGTTTCATTTGATGGTGAAAAGCTAACAGAGGGTATTGATTATTCGTTAGTCTACAGTGCTGTGAAAGCTCCGGGAATCCATAAGGCAATTATAAATGGAATGGGTGATTTCAAGGGAAAGAAAACT
>CAKZZL010000005.1 GCA_937884995.1 uncultured Clostridia bacterium | reverse complement strand
AATCAAGATTGGAAATAACGCCAAAAATGAGTTCAAAAAATGCCGTGAACCTTCTTACAAGAATGTATCCAAGATTCCGCCAGTTAACGGAAGCGATAAATTTGTTAATGCCTTTTGCAAATATTCTGCCTAAATTCTTCCAGTTGTATTTCTTAAGCACATCCGCAAGAATCGTAAGTAAACCATCAACATAATAACCAAGCTTGCCTGCCCACTCCTCTATGTTCTTATCGAGAAGGTCAGTAAGCTCATTCATTTTCTGAACAATCAGGTTTGCTACTTCATGCCATGCACCCTGCTTGAGCATTTCGGCAAGCTTTTTCATCCATTCGCTCGGATCTATATCCTCAAGCGAGCCTGTGACACCGCCGCCTCCGCTGCTGTCTTCCTGAAGAACGTTAAGTTCATCGAATCCCATCAGCTGACGGCGTTCTTTTTCCAATGCCCCGGCAGCATTTTTACCGGATTTCGATGCCTCCGATGCGCTCTTTGTTGTCAGCCCGAGCAGTTTCAGAAATGTAATCAGATACGAAACCGCCGATGTTATCAGATTGACAAGCTTCGTTATAACCGGGCCAAGCACATTTCCTATTGCCGTCCTTGCACTCTGGAAATTTGCAGACAACTGCTGGTTTTCAGACATAAACGTGCTGACGGCTTTTCGAATGATACCGTAAGCGCTTGTCACACCGAGCAAAGCAGGCCCCCATTTTGATATAGTTGCGATTGCGCTCCTGCTCTGTTTCTGTACAGTAGCCATTGCTTTATCTGCTGTATTCCCGAAAGACTTGATAGCTCCGAGAAGCTGTTTGCTCCCCGCCGTGAATCCTTTTGTATCCAGTTTTGTACTAATTGTCAGCTCATCCACGGTGAATCACCATCCTCTCGCTATTAAAAGTCTCTCATCCTATCAAACTGTTAAGCAGTTCTTTCTCCGCAATTTCTTCATCGGAAAGTTTTTCTTTGATCTCACAAATATCTTTGTTATTATCCCAAAACTCTTTTTCCCACTTTTCAAGAGTCTTGCCTTTGTTCTTCTTTGACCGCAGATTAAGGACAGTGGAGTATGTACATTCTCCGATCTCCATAAAATAGCCCATGAACGTCCACCAGTGCAGATAATCCATGCTTCGCACTTCTCTGCCTGCCACACGGTTTACGGCAGCTATCAGGAGGCGTTCATCCTGCTCAAAGTCAATGGTGCTTTTGGGCTGTTTTCCTTCAGCGGATTTCTCTTCTCCGCAATCAATAAAAACAGAAGCCGCCTTATAAGCAGCTTCATAGTCTTTACTGTCCATCTCTTCAAAGTCTTCATATATGTCATACAGACAAACATAGACCTTCTCACTGTTTTCAAGGTTCGGATCGTTCATGGCGAATATAACCCGCATAACATCTCGAAAATCCGTTCGGATAGGATGTTCAACACCGTTGACTTCGAGAGTATCAGGCAATTCGTAAATCATTTTGTTCCGTCCTTATGCCTGCCTGTTCTGATGCCGTGCGTATACTTATCAACTCGGGTGCTGATTTTGCTGACTTCAGTATCAAACTTTTTGGAAATGAAATTCGCAACCATATTCAGGGCATTCTCACAATAGAACTTCCCGTCAATCGGAGAAAACGGATTCACCTTTCCGAAGAAAGCTTTTGAAAATTCACCGCCAAAAAGGTAGTCGCAAAGATCATACAGACGTTTTTCAGCTTCTTCAATCTGCTGAACATCTGTTGTGTTCGTGCCGGTTCCGTCAGGGTTGATATTTGTTTCCTGAAGCGGTTCAACAACCGATTCAAATTTGTTTCTTACTTCTTCAAATCTTTTCAGAATACCGATATCTGTTGGATTAAAGCAAAACACTCCTATCTGTTCGCCATAAGTATTCTTTACAGGAATACGCAGATAACCGTCATCAACGACGATTTCATTCAGTTCATCATTTACTTTCTTCTCATTCAGATCAGCCATTTTCAACCTCCATTTTTATCATATAATAGTTGCAATTTCCCTCAAATCTTGCCTATAACTTGTAAAAAAGGCTCTGCAAATAAAATGCAGAGCCTAAAAATAACATGTATACTTATTCAGCAGTAGCGGCTGCCCATGCGCCTTCAACAACTTTGAGAATCTTGCCGTTGTCTTCAGCAGTAACAGCAGGCAGTTCAACAGTTTCACTTGCAGCCGCCCATACGCCCTCTACAACTTTAAGGATCTTGCCGTTATCGGCAGCGGCTACTGTAGGAAGCTCCGCTTCCGTATCAGAGTCTGCACCTGCAGCCCATACACCTTCTACGACTTTCAGCACCTTTCCGTTGTCAGCCGCGCTGACCGCCGGAAGCTCAGATTCTGTGTCATTGTCCGTCCCGAGCGCCCATGCACCGTCGGCAACCTTCAGAATCTTCCCGTTATCGTCACCGGTTACTGCAGGAAGCTCTGCCGCAACAGAGTTCCCTTCAAAATAATCCGCAATACGGCCAAGCGCATCTCTCAGCCTGTTTCCCGTCAGCATTACCTGCGCTTCGGTTTTTCCGTCGAGAGCATTTGCAATTGCTACTACGTGCTCAACCAAAACATCATACGGTCCAGCCATAATTCACCTTCTCCTTTGATTTTAAGATTTGGTAAACGTCCAGGCACCAGTTTGGGCATTCTGTGCCATTGTTCCGGCGACACGGTTGCCGTTATCATAAATGGTAAACGGAATCTGCACACCGGAAGTATCACCGCCGACAGACTGCGGAACAAGCCAGCAATCTTCACGATACGCCCAATCGCACACAAGCGCATTACTGTCGTTAAGATGAAACAGTGCGTCAATACGGGTTGTACGGCAGCCATCACCCGTGAGCCTTTCATTTGCAACTTCGAGCAGATTCTCATACAGCGGATCACCGTAGTAGCAGTAGAACGTATCCGCACTGCTCTGGCTTTCATAGCCATTATGAACAACGTTCTGTTCGCCTAAAATGTTCTTACGCACTTCAACCTGCGGATTCAGCTCAATTGCAAAAGACTCAAGGTCTTTGCCGAGACGCACATAGGAAAGAGTATCGTTGGTTCCAAGTGAATCAGCATCAGGATTGAAGTTGGCATCGACAAAATGAGCTAAATATTTTCTTTCTATCTTTTCACCAGCCATAAGATATATTTCTCCTTATCTATCAAATTCGTTTCTATAGAGTACTACCATAGAAATAATCCAGTCTTCCGACTTGTCTTCATTTATTTCAGCAAGGTACGCAGGAGACTGACGGTTTATAGCCCGTATCTCCCTTGTCCCCTGTATTGCGGGATAATCGGTCAGAACATATTGCCTGCCGTCAAGAATGACAGCCTGTTTTTCC
>CAKZZL010000004.1 GCA_937884995.1 uncultured Clostridia bacterium | reverse complement strand
CGAGTGGGAATAATACACTTTTTGACTCAATATTTGCCGTATTATCCTGAATAGCTTATGACAGCAGGCATTCTTCGGAGTGCCTGCTGCTTTGCGTTATCAGTGGTGATAACGATTTGATAACAGAACATTGTGAAGCACTCTCCGTCGCTTTTCCATATCCAGTCAAAATATATTTTGGACAGCAGTTGATTTTTCACGATTTCGTGATATAATATAAGTGACCACAAATAGGAGGTTTCATCTATGCCGGTATTGTCCAGATTCTACGGGATCATCATTCGTATGTATTTCCAGCAGGCGGAGCATAACCCGCCGCACATCCATGCCCTTTACGGTGAGGATATGGCCGCCATTGACATTCAGACGGGTGAAGTGCTGGAGGGGCATCTGCCGCCCAAGGCGCTTGCTATGGTACGGGAGTGGGCGGCGATCCACAAAAACGATCTTCTGCATATGTGGGAGACGCAGGAGTTCATGTCTCTTTCTCCCCTCGAATAAGGAGTTGATATTATGTTCCATAAGGTGAAAGCGGTTAACGCTCTGCCGGACTATCGCCTGAGCGTGCAGTTTGCGGAGGGCGTGACCAAAATCTATGACGTGAAGCCCCTCTTTGAAAAATGGGTGCCGTTTAAGACTTTGACGAATGATCCTGCTTTGTTTTCCAATGTTGAAGTTGACGTGGGCGGCTATGGAATCATCTGGAATGATGATCTTGACCTATCCTGTGATGAGCTGTTTGAAAACGGCGAAACGGTCAAGACGCCCTTTGACGGGCTCATGGCCTTTACCGACGCAACCCAGCTTTGGGGGCTGAATGAAAGCACCCTGCGCAAGGCAATCGCCTACGGCAAGCTGGTCAACGGTGTGGATGCCTGCAAATACGGCAAGCAGTGGGTTATTTCCACGGAGGCCATGAAGCGGGAATACGGACAGCCGAAAGCAAGGAGATAGGTTTTATGCCGTAGAGGAAAAATGAATCAGAAAAACATCGTATCACAACACACTGGAAGCTTGCTATGTCGAGATGACATCTCAGTCACAAATATTCTCGGTATTCAAAGCCATTTCCTTCGCTACTCCAAATGGGTTGCTAAGGTGCGTGGTATAGACATAGACGCCGAGCCAAGCAAGCGCAGGGCAAAGAAATACCGGTGTAACCGTAAGGACACGCCGATATACCACATCAAACAATATTCAATTCAGATACAAGAGCCCCAAGGGGGTTATGCCAAGGAAGTATAGACACATAGGAAAATACGAAAACGAAATAATTCTTTAACCGAAAATTTCTTTTCAATTCTCAAAGACGAGTGTATCCACCGCGTCAAGCTTTGCAGTTATGAGGAGGTGCGCCTCTTCATAACTGAATACATCCATTTCTACAACAGCATCCGTATCCAAACTAAAACAAAACTGACACCCTTGGAACAAAGATGTCAGTTCATTGCTTAAAACTTAATATTCTATGTCAAGTAGTCTTTTTTGTACTGTCTGCACAATATGGTGCAGTTCATTCAAAAAGGCTGCTTTTCTATATTTGTTTTTTCTTTATCCGAGATGCAGTTCTGGGATATTTATCATCTGTTTTTTCTGTTTTCAATATTATGATATTGCTTCTTTTGTTTCCTGCAAGCTCAAACTCATGAATTCTGTCTATACTTCCTCCGAGCAACCATATATTCCTTTTTGCCTTTTCTGTCTCTTCCTCTATGTTTGAGGATTTCATCGATATGAATATGCCACCAGGCTTTACAAAGGGGAGACAATACTCAGATAATATATCCAGTGACGAGACTGCCCTTGCTGTCGCAAAATCAAATTTCTCTCTGTATCTTTTATCTTGTCCGGCCTCTTCTGCTCTGGCATGTAAAATCTCGGCCTCAAGGTTTAGCTTTTCAAGGATTTTTGAAATAAAAAGAAGTTTTTTCTCTCTTGCATCCAGAAATGTCAGCTTTATATCCGGTCTTGCAATCTTGAGGACCAAGCCCGGAAAGCCGGCTCCCGTTCCCACATCGATAAGACTGCTCCCCGCCTTTATATCCACGCTCGCAAGTAAACTGACTGAATCCGCAAAATGTTTTATTGTTATATCATCGGGCTCAGTTATTGCCGTAAGGTTGTATTTTTTGTTTTCTTCAATGAGCGTTTCTGCATAGATGTCAAGTTTTTCATATGTCTCAGCATCGACATCAAGATTTAATTTTTCAATCGTATCATAAAATAATTGTCTTTTAAGCATTCGGGTCCCTCTTTTTGCTCAGATATATAAGCAAAACCGAAATATCGGAAGGGGATACTCCCGATATTCTGGATGCCTGTCCCACACTTTCCGGCCTTACTTTTTTAAGCTTTTCTCTGGCTTCCAGTCTTAATGAATAGACTTCGTCATAGTCAATATCCTCGGGTATCTTCTTTACTTCAAGTCTTCTCATCTCGTCAACTTTTGCCTGCTGTCTTTTTATGTATCCTTCATACTTAAGAGCTATCTCAACCTGTTCTTTGACATCTTCAGGAAGATCCGGTCTGTCTTTGTCGAAATCTTTCAAAATCTCATAGTCAAGCTGAGGCCTGCGTATAAGTTCCGCAAGCTTTATTCCGGTGTTCATCTCGGATGTTTCACGTGAAACAAGTATCTTGTTAAGTTCTTCGCTCGGTGCTATCGTTGTATTTTCACAACGTTTTTTCTCTTCTTCTATCTGCTCTGCTTTCTTCAGCAATTTTTCATATCTCTCTTCTGAGATAAGACCTATCTCATAGCCTATAGCCGTTAGGCGCAGATCGGCATTGTCTTGTCTTAACAAAAGTCTGTATTCGCTTCTCGATGTCATCATTCTGTATGGGTCCGAACATCCTTTTGTAACAAGATCATCGATTAATGTCCCTATATATGAGCTTGCTCTGTCGAGTATCAAAGGCTTTTTGCCCTGCACTTTCCTTGCGGCATTGATGCCTGCGACAAGACCTTGGGCCGCCGCTTCCTCATATCCGGATGAACCATTGAACTGTCCTGCTCCGAAAAGCCCTTCAATCGTTGAAAACTCAAGTGATGATTTTAATGACAAGGGATCCACGCAGTCGTATTCTATGGCATATGCTGTTCTCATTACTTCAACATTTTCAAGTCCCTTTATTGTTCTCAGAAGTTTAAGCTGTACATCTTCGGGAAGAGAAGATGACATTCCCTGCAGATAGAGCTCTTCCGTATCCGTTCCGCAGGGCTCTATAAAGAGCTGGTGTCTCTCTCTTTCCGAGAATCTGACTACTTTGTCCTCGATACTGGGGCAATATCTGGGGCCCGCACCCTCGATTTTGCCTGAGAACAAAGGAGACCTGCTGATATTGTCAAGTATAACCTTTTTTGTTTCTTCATTTGTGTAGCTTATATGACATATTGCCTTGTTTGAGAGATCCTCTGGCTTTGTTTCAAACGAGAAGGGGACTGGTCTTTCATCACCTTTTTGCTCTTCAAGCTGAGAAAAGTCAATGCTTCTTCTGTTTACTCTTGAAGGCGTTCCTGTCTTGAATCTTCTCAATGGTATATTCATCTTTTTAAGTGCCTCTGAGAGTTTTGTCGCCGGGAACATCCCGTCGGGTCCGCTTTCATATGAGCACTCACCTATATATACTCTTCCGCCGAGAAATGTTCCTGTTGCAAGGACAACTGTTTTTGCTGTATATATTGCATCAAGCTGACTTTTCAGACAGAAAAGATTATCTTCATTTTTGTATATATCCGTGATTTCTGCCTGCTTTAAGTCAAGATTTTCCTGAAGCTCTAACAGATGTTTCATATATTTGGAATATTCGCGTCTGTCTATCTGGGCGCGCAAAGAATGAACCGCCGGTCCTTTTCCGAGGTTCAGCATTCTTACTTGTATTGAGTTTTTATCTGCTGCAAGGCCCATTTGTCCGCCCAATGCATCTATCTCTCTGACCATATGCCCTTTGGACGTTCCTCCTATAGACGGGTTGCACGGCATGTTGCCCACCCAGTCCAGGTTTATTGTAAAACAAATTGTTTTTGCATTGAGCCTTGCAGATGCCATAGCCGCTTCAATGCCTGCATGTCCTGCGCCTATGACTGCAACGTCATAACTTCCGGCAAAATATTCCATCTTTTCTCCAGAGACAAAAACGGCGGTTTTCCGCCGTTTTGATTTTTATTCTTCGCTTTTGCTTTCGATTTTTCCGTAAAGGAATGATCCGTCAAGATCGCTTTTGGGCTCTCTGTCGGCTGCTATGTCGGGCTTATATGCCTCGTTTTGCGGTCTTCTGTTTCCTTTTGAATAGCCGCGTCTGTTGCTGCTTTGCTTGCCGCCGCCTACAGGTCCTATAACTACTCTTCTTTCAAGATCTAGTCCTATTGAATGAGAGCTTGCTCCTTCAACTTCCTGGACTGCTGTATGTATTACTCTTCTCTCATACGGATTCATTGGCTCAAGGGTTATATTTCTGTCCTGCTTTATGGCCTTTATTGCTGTCTTGCGGGCAAGAGCTTTAAGTGTCTCTTCTCTCTTTGCTCTGTAGTTACCTACATTTACAGAGACTCTCTTGTAACTTGCTTTGCCTTTGTTTGCTACCATTCTTGCAAGATATTGAAGAGCATCCAGTGTCTCACCGCGTTTGCCTATGATTATACCGTAATCGTCTCCGCAGTCGAGTTCGAAATATATCTCTTCATCATTGGACATCTCAGTAACAATACAGGATTCCATGCCCAGTGCAAGAACTATAGACTTTATATATTCTGCTGTTTCTTTGTATTCATTTGTGATATTAAGTGAAAGTTCATTCTTTATATCAACAGGCTGTGAAACTGTTTTTGCCTTTACTTCTGCCTTTTTCTTTTCTTTTTTCCTATCTGCCTGATTTTGGGCTTTCTTCTCTTTTACGGGTCTTTTTTCTTCTTTTGTTTCAACTGATACTCTTACTATTGCAGGCGAACCTCCGAAAAGTCCGAGAATCTTCTTTGTCGGTGTCTTTACTACTTCCAGTTCTTTATATTCGTCGTTTTCGCTTATGCCGAGCTTTGAGAATGCATCAGCTTTTGCTTCTTCTATGCTGGCGCCTGTTCCTTCTACTGTCTTTAACATCATATTACTCCTCATTTTCATATCTGCCTTCGGCCGCTGCCGCAAGGACTTTTTCTCTGGCTCTTTGATTTATTGTCTCTTTTATCATCAGCTTTGCCAATACTTTCTTTGGCGTATAGATTTGGTTGATTATAACCATCTGAACGAGAGAAAGTGCCGTTGACATGATGATATATATTCCCACTGATGCGGGGAAAAGGAAAGAAAACCATACACTCATTGCGGGTGAAAGGAAGGTCATACATCCCATTGAGGGGTTCTTTGCCATGTCGGGATTCAGCTTTCTCTGACGAAGGTATGAATAAAGGGCCATTGCAAATGACAATACTCCGGTTGCAATCGGTATTGCCCAGAGAATACCAAATTCTTTTACATTGGGTGTTTGGTCGAGAGGTATGCCGAAAAAGCTGAATTTTCCTATAAATTCAGTGATTTTGCTGTAAACCTCGGGATATGCGGATTTTACATCAATAATATTTTGAAGTTCATCCCATCTTGTAATGACTGTAAGCTCCTGTCTCATGGCACTTTTTTCATATGTGCTGAGATCTGAGATTGTCAATACCTTTTCTTTAAGTATTTCTATAACCTTGCTGTCAATTCTCAAAACATATGAGAGCAATTTATAGTTTACAAGATATACGCCCATCATTATAGGAAGGGTTATAAGGGTGGGAAGGCATCCGCCTGTCATTGATGAATAGCCTTCTCTTTGATAAAGTGCATTCATCTCTTCCTGCTGCTTTTGCTGGTTTGTGGCGTACTTTTCTTTTATTCTTCTTATTTTAGGCTGCAGGCGCTGGCTTTTCGCCATACTTGTCTGTTGTTTAATCGTGGACGGGAGGATTACTATTTTTACTACTATCGTCATAAACAACAAAGAAATAATGTAGTTACCGGTCAGGCTGTAGACAAAGCCTATGAGGTAACCGAAAGGGATCGCAAATATTTCTCTAATTGTGTCCATTCTTTCCTCCAATTATTCTTATTTTTTCTCGGGGACCGGATCATATCCTCCGGGAAAGAAAATGTTACATCTCATCAGTCTTTTGAGAGTCAGAAAACTGCCGCGTATAAGGCCGAAACGGTCAAGTGCCGTGATTGCATACTGGGAACATGTCGGATAATATCTGCATCTGGCTCCGAAAAGGGGAGAGATTTTTCTTTGATAAAAACGAATTAACTTTATAACTTGCTTTTTCATCACTCTATTGCTCCAGCTTGTTTAAGCTGAGAAATCAAAATATCTTCTATGTCACTGCTCTTTAAATATTTTGTCCTTGACCTTGCGACAATTACAATATCATAATTGTCCTTTATTTTGTCCTCAAGGCCAGCATATCCTGCTCTGATTATACGCCTGCATCTGTTTCTCTGCACTGCATTTCCGATTTTTTTTGATGTGGTTATTCCTATACGACAAATTCCCGCACGATTTTTCATCAAATACAAAATCAGTGCAGGATGGTGATACGATTTTCCCTTAGCATAGATCCTCCGGAATTCGTAGTTATTCTTAAGTGTATCTGTCCGTTTCAAATGATCCACCAGAAGAAATCAGTATGTTAACTGTTTTCTTCCTTTAGCTCTTCTGCGAGCAAGTACTTTTCTGCCATTTCTGTCTGCCATTCTTTTACGAAAACCGTGTTCTTTTTTTCTGTGAATTTTTTTAGGCTGATATGTTCTTTTCACTGGTCTTTCCTCCTGTCTTTTTATCTTCCACTCTTTAAGGATATCCTGAAATACCCACGGATAGGTATTATATAATAAATATTTGCAAAATGTCAAATCATATATTTTTTGTCTTTTTTTCTATATATTCCGTTTTTTTACCTTTTTTCATTTTTTACTAACTAGATATTGTGAATCAGACATAAAAAGAAAAAATTTTATTTTTTTCTTAAATCTTTCTGTATATATAATAATATATATAAATATACAATTATATATTGAATTTGCTGAAAAACTGTGATAGAATGATTTTGTCTATCTTTGTAATATAAGGTAACACAGAAAGGACAAAATGCTTAATTTAGCCCCTTTTTCTTGAAATTAAACCTATTTACTCGAGGAAGTGATGTATTTTGAACTCGTATAATGAAATATGGGAGGCTATCCGGGAAGACTGCAAAGGACAGATGTCAAATGTGGCATACAGCATGTGGATTGAACCTTTGCGCTTCATTAAACTGGACAGTGAAAAAGTGACTTTATCATGTCCCGGCTTTAAGATTGATATGGTAAAAGAAAGATATAACGAGATAATAAAAAAAGATTTTTCAAATCATCTTGGCTTTGACATTGATATAGCATATATTGCCCAGATAGATGATTCAGATAAAAATGCAGGATCAAATACGGCAAATACGGACTTTTACTCACTTGGACAAAATGATAATCTCTTAAAGCCTGATTATAAATTTAGTAACTTTATTGTAGGTCCTTCAAACAAGATGGCTTTCACGGCATCAGAAAGAGTTGCAAAATCCCCGGGTTCCATATTTAATCCTTTGTTTATCTACGGAAACTCCGGACTCGGCAAAACTCATCTCTTAAATGCCATAATCAATAAGATGAAGGAAAACAATCCCGATGCAAATATCATCTATCTCACGAGTGAAGATTTTGTCAACGAGCTGTATTTCTGCATACAAACACAAACAACAAATGATTTTCATAATAAGTACAGAAAATTTGACGCACTTATGATTGATGATATTCAGTTTATTGCAGGAAAAGAGAGAATGGAAGAAGAATTCTTTCATACTTTTAATTCTCTTTTTAATGAAGGAAAACAGATTGTTTTGACATCTGACCGTCCTCCAGCAGAAATTTCAAAACTTTCAGACAGACTTGTCACTCGTTTTGAAAACGGTCTTTTGGTAGACATTCAATATCCTGATTTTGAAACAAGGGTCGCAATTGTAAAAGATAAGGCAGATTCTCTTAAATTCACAATACCGATAAGTGTCTGTGAATATATTGCAGATAAGATAAAAAACAATGTAAGAAAACTGGAAAGTGCCGTTAAAAACATTTATGCATATTGCAGTTTTAACAATATCGAAAAACCGACAGTTGATATTGCAAAAGAAGTTTTGAAAGATATTATCAATACAGATATTCCTATTTCTGTTTTCGTCGATAATATTATTGACAGAGTTGCCTCGACCTACGGAGTAACTGCAGATCAGATGAAAAGTGAACGAAGAGATGCGAATATAAATGATGCAAGACAGACTGCGATGTATATAATTTTAGATATGACCGGAATGTCCCAGCAATCCATAGGAGAAATATTCAATCGTAATCACTCTACGGTTAATAATGCACTTAAAAATGTAAATAACAAAATAGCAACGGATTCAAGATACAAAAATCTGATTGATGATATAAAGAAAGATTTAGGCGATTATTAAAGTTAATAATTTTCTTTCTTTTCAACTGAGTTTTTGTTTTCAACATTTTCTTTTTCAAAAAGTCATTTTCATACTAAAGAAAAAACAATTTTTGTCATAAAAATTAACAATCATTTTTTAAGTCATATATGTAAAAACAAAAGTTTTGGACAGTTTGTCCGCATATAATACTAATACTAAAAAAATATAAATTTTTAAAGGAGAATTCATATGAAATTTACATGTTCATCACAAGTATTAAGTGAAGCTTGCATGAATGTACAAAGGGCTACATCAACAAAAAGTACAACTCTTCCAACAATCGAAGGTATTTTAATAAAGGCAGAAAGTGACAGAGTAATGCTTACAGGTTATGATCTTGAATTCGGCATCATAACATCTGTTGAAGCTAATGTTGAATCAACAGGCAGCATTATCTTAAATGCAAAAACTTTATGTGATACTTTATTGAGAGTACCAAATGAAAATGTTTCAATCGAGGCAGATGAAAGGCTTATTTGCAAAATAAAGAGCGGTGACTATGAGATGTCACTTACAGGTTTTTCTGAAGCAGACTATCCGGAACTTCCGACTGTTACAGGCGGTTTTCCAATCATCATAAAGGGCAGCATAATAAAAGATATGATTAAAAAAACTATATTTGCTGCATCCGACAATGATGCTAAAGTTGTTCATAACGGCGTCAGATTTGAAATAGGCAATAACAACATACGCCTTGTTGCAGTAGACGGATACAAACTTGCAATAAGAAATGAAAAAATAGAATACAGTGCAGATGAGAAAGATTTTGTAGTTCCAAAAAAGACGCTTAATGAGCTTGTGAAACTTCTTGAGAATGATGAAAATATATCAATGGTAGTTGCAACAAGACATATTCTTTTTGAATGCGGAAGTTATGTTATTATTTCAAGACTTCTCGAAGGTGACTTTTTAAGTTACAAATCTGCAATTCCGACAACTGCAAAGACAGAAGTAAAAATTAATACAAGAAATATGATTAATTCCATAGAAAGAGTTTCAATTATCATAACAGAAAGAATAAAGAGTTATGTAAGATGTATTTTTGACAGTGAATCAGTAAAAGTTTCAAGTACATCTGCAATAGGCTCATCCGCAGACAGGGTAATTGCAGATTTGCAGGGAGAAAGAGTTGAAATAGGATTCAATAACAAATATCTTCTTGATGCATTAAAAGTTTGTGATACAGATGAGATAATATTAAGACTCAATGGTGCAACATCACCTTTGATTATTGTTCCTGATAATGATGATTCTGCAATATATGAAAAGAATTTTCTCTTCATGGTTTTGCCGGTTAGGATGAACTGATTGATGAAAAAAATCAAGGCACATATAAAAGAAAAAGAAGTTATAAAAGTAAAAATTGATACTGATTTTATCAAACTTGATGCTTTTTTAAAACTTTCAGGAGAAGTGTCTACCGGCGGAGAAGCAAAAATTCTCATAGCAAAGGAAAACTTAAAAGTAAACGGTGAAAAAACAAAATCAAGAGGAAAAAAACTCCATATAGGAGATAAGATTTCTGTTTTAGACAGAGAATATGAGGTTATCTGATGTATATAAAAGATGTTGAAATTAAAAATTTCAGAAATATAAATCAGATAGAAATAAAGCCTGAAAACGGAATTAATATCATATATGGAGAAAACGGACAGGGAAAAACAAACATAATTGAGGCTGTATGGCTTTTTACCGGATGTAAGAGTTTTAGAACAAGCAAAGATAAGGAACTCATAAAATTCGGAGAGAATATGAGTCAGCTTGATATAGAATTTTGTGACAGCATAAGAGAAAATAAAGCCCAGATTCAGATAGAAAAAAGAAGAAATGCAGCCTTAAACGGTGTTGAACTTTCAAGTCCGAGAGAGCTCATAGGAAAGTTTTACAGTATAGTTTTTTCACCCGGACATCTTTCGCTTGTGAAGGAAGGTCCGTTAAACAGAAGAAGATTCATAGATACTGCAATAAGTCAGATAGAAAATATATATGCTAAAAAACTTGCATATTATAATCATCTTGTAAATCAAAAAAATGCCTTATTAAAGAATGCTTCCGAGGACAGCAGCCTCATAACCACATTTGATATATGGGATGAAAAGCTGGCCCAGGCAGCGGCAGAGATAATAAAATACAGGATTGAATATATAAAAAAAATTGAGCCCTGTGTTTCGGATATATATGAAGGAATTTCCGATAAAAGGGAAAAGTTAAAAATAAAATATGCAAGCAATATACGTTATGAAAGTGAAAATATTGCAGATATAGAAGATAACTGCTATAAGGCACTTTTGGCAAACAGAGCAAATGATTTATATATAAAAAGCACCAGCTGCGGTCCTCACAGAGATGATATGGAAATATTCATAAATGGTATTTCCGCAAGAAAGTTCGGCTCTCAGGGTCAGCAAAGAAGTGCATCACTTGCTCTTAAACTTGCAGAAGCAGACATCATAAAAGAAGAAAAGAATGAAAAACCTGTTATTTTGCTGGATGATGTAATGAGTGAACTTGATTTGGGAAGACAGAACTTTATTCTCCATAAAATGTCTGACAAACAGGTATTCATAACATGCTGTGAAAAAGAAACAGTCCAGAGACTGGAAAAAGGAAAAGTATACAAGATAGAAAACGGACAAGTGATTGACTGATGCTCATAAATATTGGACAAAACAGGATTGTTTCAGACAAAGATATAATCGGCATTTTTGATCTTGATAATACAACAGTTTGCAAAAGCAGCCGGGATTATATAAACAATGCCGTTAAATCCGGTAATTGCATAACTGTTTCAATGGACGACTTACCCAAGTCCTTTATTGTTTGTATCGAAAAAGAACAGAGAAATGTATATATTTCTCCACTGAACACATCAACAATATATAAGAGAATAGAAGAAAAATAATCTGCATATCGCAGGGAGGAAAACATGGACGAAGAAAAAATAAAATACGAAGAAGAGGATATGGATACTCTTGTGACCGAGGAATACGGCGCCGATGCCATTCAGGTATTGAAAGGTCTTGAAGCTGTAAGAAAACGTCCCGGTATGTATATTGGATCGACAGGACCCAAGGGTCTGCATCATCTTGTATATGAGATTGTGGACAACTCCATAGACGAAGCTCTTGCAGGATATTGTACTCACATTGAAACTGAGATTCTTCCCGGAAACATAATTACGGTTAAGGATAACGGAAGAGGTATTCCTGTGGGCATCAATGAAGAAGAAGGGCTTCCGGCGGTTACGGTGGTTCTTACTGTTCTTCACGCAGGAGGAAAATTCGGAGGCAGTGGATATAAGGTTTCAGGCGGTCTCCATGGTGTAGGTTCATCTGTTGTTAACGCACTTTCTGAGTGGTTTGAGGTTGAAGTAAGCCAGAATGGACATATATACAAGCAGAGATTCGAACGCGGTGAAACAGTAAGCGACCTTGAAATTATTGCTGATATAGATGAAAAGGAAACAGGAACTCTCATAAGATTCAAGGCAGATCCTGAGATATTCACTGAAACGACTGAGTATGAATATGAGGTCATCCAGAGAAGACTCAGAGAACAGGCTTTCTTAAATGCGGGCCTTAAGATAACTCTTACAGACAGAAGAGATGAAGACAATATCCTCGAAGATAAGTTTTGTTATGAAGGCGGCATAAAGTCATATGTTGACTTTATCAATAAGACCAGGGGTCTTACACCGATTCATGATGAAGTACTTCACTTTTCAAAAACAAAAGATGATAAGAGTGCTGAGGTTGCAATTTCATATAACGACGGATACAACGAAGTTATCTTATCATTTGCAAATAACGTAAGAACCATAGACGGCGGTACTCATGAAGACGGCTTTAAGGCTGCCCTTACAAAAGTATTCAATGATTACGGAAGAAAGTTCAAACTCTTAAAAGATAATGATAAAAATCTCTCGGGCGAAGATGTCAGAGAGGGACTTACCGCAGTTATAAGTGTTAAACTGACCGAGGCCGAATTTGAAGGACAGACAAAAGGAAAACTCGGAAATACGGAAATGAGAACTCTTGTAAATAAGATGTTTTACGAGAAACTTATGACATATTTTGAAGAAAATCCTGCTGTTGCCAAGACGATTTTCTCCAAAGCTTTAGATGCGTCCAGAGCAAGAGAGGCTGCCCGTAAGGCAAGAGACAGCGCAAGAAGAAAATCCGCATTTGACGGAGGTTCTCTTCCGGGTAAACTTTCGGATTGTATAGACAAGGATCCTGTTAATACGGAACTTTTCATAGTCGAGGGAGACTCAGCAGGAGGCTCTGCAAAGGAAGGCAGAGACAACCGCATCCAGGCTATTCTTCCTCTTTGGGGAAAGATGCTCAACGTTGAGAAAGCAAGAATAGACAGAGTAATAGGTAATGATAAACTGACTCCTGTTGTACTGGCGCTCGGAACGGGAATAGGCAATGAGTTTGATATCACAAAAATCAGATATCATAAGATTGTAATCATGGCCGATGCCGATGTCGACGGACAGCATATCAGAACATTGCTTTTGACTTTCTTCTTCAGATATATGAGACCCCTTATTGAAGAAGGTTACATATATATAGCTCAGCCGCCGCTTTTCAAACTTTCCAAGGGAAAGAGACATGAGTATGCATACTCAGATGAAGAGAGAGACAGACTCATTGAAGAACTCGGCGGAAGTTGTGATATTCAAAGATATAAAGGTCTTGGTGAGATGGATCCCGAACAGCTTTGGGAGACAACAATGGATCCGGCAACAAGAATCATGCTGAGAGTAACTCTTGAGGATGCGATGGAAGCAGATGAGACATTCTCAATTCTGATGGGAGATAAAGTAGAACCCAGAAGAGAGTTCATAGAAAAGAATGCTAAATACGTACAGAATCTTGATATATAAGGTGAAGAGGTAAAAAAATGGCAGACAAAAACAGTCACAATCATTCTTTCGGGGACTATGTTCCTCTGGAGGCGCAAAATATTCTGAATGTGGAAATCAACAAGGAAATGAAAGGTTCTTTCCTTGATTATGCCATGTCGGTTATCACAGCGCGTGCTCTTCCGGACGTAAGGGACGGATTAAAGCCCGTACACAGAAGGATTCTCTACACAATGTATGAGAACAACCTTTATCCGGACAAAGCATACCGTAAGTGCGCCGATACAGTCGGTTCTGTATTGGGACGTTATCATCCACACGGTGATGCATCTGTATATGATGCAATGGTAAGACTTGCACAGACATTCTCAATGAGATATATACTCGTTGACGGTCATGGTAACTTCGGATCGATAGACGGCGACCCACCTGCAGCATACAGATATACAGAGTCAAGAATGAGCAAAATCTCAATGGAGATGCTCACAAATATAGATAAAGACACAGTTGATTTCACAACCAACTATGATGACAGACTTAAAGAACCTACGGTTCTGCCTTCAAGATATCCCAATCTTCTTGTCAACGGTTCCACAGGTATCGCAGTAGGTATGGCAACAAATATTCCTCCGCATAATCTCACAGAGGTTATTGAAGGAATATGTACGGTTATCGACAATCCGGATGCCACACTTGAAGATATTATGGAGCATATCAAGGGGCCTGACTTCCCAACAAAGGGTATAATCATGGGATATTCGGGAATCAGAGCCGCATATGCAACGGGAAGAGGAAAGATAATCTTAAGAGGCCGTGCCGAAATAGTGGAGAATGAAAAGACGGGACGTTTTCAGATTATCATAACCGAGCTTCCTTATCAGGTAAACAAGGCAAGACTCATTGAGGATATGGCTGACCTTCATAAAGAAAAAAGGATTGAAGGCATGAGTGATATCAATGACTACTCTTCAAAGAGAGGCGGAGGTATACGCATTGTCATAGATCTTAAGAGAGACGCGAATCCACAGGTAATACTTAATCAGCTCTATCAAATGACACAGCTTCAGATTTCTTACGGTATCATCCAGCTTGCTCTTGTAAACGGCGAGCCTAAAGTACTTACCTTAAGAGATATCATTGATGAGTATATAAATTTCCAATGCGAGGTCATCCGCAGAAGAACACAATTTGATTTAAATAAGGCCCAGGCAAGAGAGCATATCCTTGAAGGTCTTGCAAGAGCCATAGACATAGTGGATGAAATCATAGCCACAATCCGTGCCTGCAAGGGCGGACAACAGGAAGCAAAGCAGGCAATCATGGATAAGTTTGATTTTGATGATCCTCAGGCCAGCGCTATTGTTGCATTCAGACTCGGACAACTTGCAGGTCTTGAGATTCAGAAGATAATTGCCGAAAGAGACGAACTCAAAGAGAAGATCCGTGAGTACAGCGAAATACTTTCTTCGGAGACAAGGATAAAAGAAATCGTCAAAGAAGAACTTATGGCTATTGCTCAGAAATTCGGTGATGAGAGACAGACACAAATAGAAAATGTAAGCGGTGAGGTTGACATTGAGGACCTTATACCGGAAGAGGATTGTGTATATACTCTTACAAAGATGGGATATATAAAGAGACTTCCGGTTGAAACATATTCCGTTCAAAACCGCGGCGGCAAAGGAATAAAGGGAATGACAAGGCGTGAGGAAGACTACACGGATACCATGTTTATCGCTTCTTCCCATGACTATATTATGTTCTTTACCAACAGCGGTAAAGTTTACCGACTTAAAGGATATGAGATACCGGAAGGCAGCCGCGGCAGCAAGGGAATGAATATAGTTAATATTCTTCCTGTAAACTCGGAAGAAAAAGTGACTGCCATGCTTAAGGTACCGGATTTCGGCGAGGACAAGTACTTCCTTTGCATGCAGACCCGTAATGGTGTCATAAAGAGAACGCATCTTGATGCATATAAGAACATAAGAAAGAACGGCATTATAGCCATAAACCTGGATGAGGATGATGAACTTCGCTGGGTTAGGCTAACAGACGGAAATCAGAATCTTATGGTTGCAACAAGAGACGGATACAGTATTTGTTTCAATGAAAATGATGTACGTTGCACAGGCAGAACCGCCAGAGGCGTTAAGGCAATAACCCTCAGAAAAGGCGACGAAGTTGTAGGTATGATCGTATTCTCGGATGAGGGCAAAGTTATTGTCATCAGTGAGAAAGGATACGGCCGTCGCAGTGATGTTTCAAATTACCGTGTTCAAAACCGCGGCGGTAAAGGACTTACGAATTATCATACGGATAAGTATGGTAAAGTTTGCACAATAGATATGGTTGAGGATGGACAGGATATCATAATGATTTCTTCAGACGGAATCATCATCAGACTTAAAGCCGAGCAAGTAAGAGAATGCAACAGACCGTCTAAAGGTGTAATTCTTATGAAAGTCAAAGAAGGCGAAAAAGTCGTAACCATATCGGTAGCAGACCGGGACGAAGAAAATGAAGACTACGAAGAGGTTGAAGAGACGGAGTAAATTGCGGTAAAGCTAAAGACTAAGGAGTTAAATAAAACGCAATGAACAACAATTACGACCCAAGAGGGTACTATAATTATCCATACATGCCTTCCCCTGAACAGATAATGTTTGAAAACCGCAAGAGGGAAGATAAGAAAATACTTAACCGGATGGGAAATGTTTTCGGTTTGGCGATATTGCTCTATATAGGATTCAGTTTGCTGGTTTCCTTTGTATTCGCTGCTCTCTTAAAGCGGATTCCGGCACTTGATTTCTTCTATTCAGATCCCATGGGAAACAGTGTTTACAGTGCAATATCATCAGTTATCTTTTTAGGCGGTGCTTTCTTTGTCTCGCACCTGATACTCAAAGCTAAAAAGTATACTGTTGTCATACCGCTCGGAACCAGCTATAACAAACAGGCATCGACATATCTTGTTATGCTCATAACACCGATTCTCATGCTTACAACGGTAGTTATAAATCTCATTTCGCAGTTTTTCCAGTCAGCTGCAGGCGTTGAGTTTTCAAGCAGCCTTGATGATATACCGTCCTCTGCAAACATTGCAGATGTGCTGATAAGCATGATAGTAATCGCAGTTATTCCTGCCATAATAGAGGAAGTCTGCGTAAGAGGCATTGTTTTGCAACCGCTTCGCAGATATGGTGATAAGTTCGCTATATTAATGTCTTCAATTATATTTTCCCTGCTTCACGGAAACATGGAACAGATACCGTATACTTTGACTGCAGGCCTTCTTTTAGGCTATGTTGCCGTTGCAACAGGAAGCCTTTGGCCCGGAATAATAATACACTTCATTAATAACCTTATTGCCGCCGTAATATCCGGGGTATTGGATTTATACGGCACCACACCATCGACAATAGTTGCCATAGCGATTTATGGTTCGATATTTGTTATAGGTATAATCGGCGCTATCAAATATATGAAGCTGAATTACAAGGTTGTATTCCATAAAGGTGTCAACACCTTAAAAACCGGCGAAAAATGGGAAGCGTTTTTCCTGAATCCCTTAATGGTGATTGCTGTGCTTGTAATGATTTGGGTTATTTCCATGTATATAAGTTAGTAATATGGATAAAGATGTATTCATGAAAAGAGCTCTCGAGCTTGCAAAAGAGTCGGCAAACGAAAACGAAGTTCCGGTCGGCGCAGTTGTCGTATTTGACGGAAGGATAGTCGGAGAGGGCAGAAACCGAAGGGAAAAGAATAAAAATGCGCTCTGCCATGCAGAGCTGGAAGCAATAGACAATGCCTGCAAAAACCTGGGGGGCTGGAGACTGCATAAATGCGATATTTATGTAACCTTAGAGCCGTGCCCCATGTGTGCAGGCGCCATAATCAATTCAAGAATAAAAAAGGTATACTTCGGTGCGAACGATCCGAAAAACGGAGCAATTGTTTCGAAGGCATGCCTTTTTGATTTTGATTTTACACATAAGCCTGAATACGAGTCCGGTATTTTGGCAGATGAATCTTCAAAAGTTTTAAGGGATTTTTTTAAGAGCCTCAGAAAGTAAAAAAAGAGGAGAGCAAATGACTACAATAGCTGCCATATCTACCGGTTTGGCGCCGGGAGGAATAGGAATTGTAAGAATATCCGGAGAAGATGCCGTCAAAATAGCAGATAAGGTATTTGAGTCCTTCAGCGGGAAAAAGATATCCGACTTAAAGGGATATACTGCTCTTTACGGCAGAGTAAAAGACAATGATACATATCTTGATACTGCAGTTGCGCTCTTTTTTAAAGGACCCAAAAGCTATACGGGAGAAGACGTGGTTGAGATTTCATGCCATGGCGGGCTGTATGTCTGCAGAAGGGTTTTGAGGACTGTCTTTGAGGCGGGCGCAGTGCCTGCAGAAGCAGGAGAATTTACAAAAAGAGCATTCCTAAACGGAAAAATGGATTTAACGGGAGCAGAATCAGTTATGTCCATTATTTCTGCTCACGGAGAGGAATCTGAAAAGATTGCTTTGAAAAATATCGAGGGAAGCCTATTTAGAAAAATTAAGGAAATCAGCGACAAACTTGTATATGACATGGCTCTTTTGTCAGCATGGGTTGATTATCCATATGAAGAAATTGAAGAATTATCGGATGAAAAGTTAAAGGCTGATATTGAAAATGCGGAAGCAGAATTATCAAAGTTAATTTTCAACTATGATAGAGGAAAGGCAATAATTGAGGGTGTGGATACTGTCATTGCGGGAAGTCCCAATGTAGGTAAATCCACATTGATGAACTATCTTTCAGGTGAGGAAAAGTCCATTGTAACCGATATAGCCGGAACAACCAGGGATATTGTGGAAGATACAATATTGCTTGCGGATATAGTATTGAGAATTTCAGATACAGCCGGTGTAAGAGAGACTGATGATTTGGTCGAAAGTATTGGTGTAGGCAGAGCTTTTGATAAGATTGATAAGGCAAGTCTGGTCCTCGCTGTTTTCGATGCGGGCCGTAAAATTGACGACTCAGACAGAAAATTGATAGAGGCCTGCAAAGGGAAAAAAGCGATTGCTATAATTAATAAAACAGATTTAGTTAAAAACCAACTAAGAGAAGATATAGAAAAAGAATTTGAAAATTTCGTATATATTTCAGCAAAGACCGGTGAGGGGACGGACAAGCTTGAAGAGACGATAAAGAAGGTTTTAATGACTGCGGAATTTGATTCTTCAGCAGAAACTCTCATAAATGAAAGACAGCTGCATTGCTGTAAGGAAGCGCTGGATGCAATCAAAGATGCAAAACAGGCTCTTTGTATCGGTCAGACACTGGATGCTGTCAATGTATGTCTTGACTCTGCGGTCGAGAAACTTTTGATTATGACAGGCGAAAAAGCGACAGATACGGTAGTAAATGAAATATTCTCACATTTTTGTGTAGGTAAATAAGGAAAAGGAGATAATTATGGCTTCATGTAACGGCAAATGCGGTGATTGTAAGCTGAATTGTAACGACAGAAAAGAAGATTTCATTCTTTCTCCGAATGAAAACAGCAAAATAAAAAAGCTTATCGGTGTGGTAAGCGGAAAAGGCGGAGTAGGTAAAAGCACTGTGACGTCGCTGCTTGCAGTGGCATCTGCAAATCTCGGTTATTCCACGGCAATTATGGATGCGGATATAACCGGACCTTCAATACCCCAGGCTTTCGGTATTCATGAAAATGCAAGAGGTACGGATGAAGGAATAATTCCCGCTTTAGGTTCAAAAGGGATAAAAGTCATGAGTGTTAATCTTCTGCTTGAAAGAGAAGATCAGCCGGTTATATGGAGAGGCCCTGTTCTTACCGGCCTCATTAACCAATTTTGGCAGGAAGTAATATGGGGAGATGTCGACTATATGTTTGTTGATATGCCTCCCGGAACCGGAGATGTTCCTCTTACAGTCTTCCAAAGTCTGCCTTTGGACGGGATTATCATTGTGACAACACCGCAGGATCTTGTTACTCTCATTGTTAAAAAAGCTGTTAATATGGCTAAAATGATGAATGTTCCCATTATCGGCATTATAGAAAATATGAGCTATTTTATCTGTTCGGACTGTGGGAAGAGACATAATATATTCGGCGAGAGCAAACTGGAGTCTTTTGTCAAAGAAGAGGGTATTTCCTTCCTGGCACAGATTCCGTTAAATGAGGAAAGCAGACTTCTTGTCGACAAAGGAAAAGTTGAACTCGCAGATACAAGGATCTTTGAGGATATAATTAAAAAACTGGAATAAGGAGAGCATATGGCAAAAACATTTGCGGTTCTATCCGGAAAAGGCGGAGTCGGCAAATCGTCCTTCTGCGTGAATATTGCATACATTCTGGCCGGAATGAATAAAAAAGTTCTGCTGATAGACGGCGATGCAGGGCTTCGGAATCTTGACATAATGCTGGGAGTGGAAAGCAAAGTCCTTTATGACTGGATGGATGTCATAAAAAACAGATGTGAAAAGGACAAGGCTTTGCTGCAGGCAGAGAAAAATATATTCCTTTTGCCGGCCCCTCTTGAAGAGGCTGATATAGACAAGGAAGATATGGGAAAGGTTTTGTCAGGATACATTGAAAGTTTTGATTTCATATTTCTGGACGGACCTGCGGGGCTGGGTTCTCTCACAAAAGCTTATGCTCTCAGCTGTGATGAGACTTTGGTTCTAGCAACACCGGACAGTGTTTCTGTCAGAACGGCATATTCAATAGGTGAAAAACTTACAGAAGCAGGACTTGAGGCGGAAAGACTGTTGCTGCTTGTAAATAAGGTCAGTAAAAGAAAGATGAGACTCGGCCTTCAGATGGATATAGATAAGATTATAGACGAAACATATATAAGACTGCTGGGAATAATACCGGAGGATGGAAAAGTTCAGACTGAAATTGCTAGCGGTGACCGTCCTACGGCCAGATGGAAGTCATACAGGCAAATATATGATATAGCCCAAAGAATAATGGGCGAACAGGTCGAACTTTCTTTATAAAAAATATTGAAAAATCAAATTTAGTTTGTTACAATAAAATTCACAAATAATTTTTCCAGAAGGAAGGGAGAAGGCTAATGAATATCGCTTTGATGGCACATGACTCAAAAAAAGAGCTGATGACTCAGTTTTGCATAGCATATTGCGGTATATTATCACACCACAGTCTCTGTGCAACCGGAACAACCGGAAAAATCGTAGCTGAGGCAACAGGACTTCAGATACAGCGCTTTTTAAGCGGACCACAGGGCGGAGACCAGCAAATCGCATCAAGAATAGCATGTAATGAAATAGACCTGCTCCTGATGTTCAGAAATCCTACGGATCCGGGACCCAATGAGCCTAAAGACAATACACTGCTTAGACTTTGCGATGTACATAATATACCGGTTGCCACAAATATTGCTACGGCCGAAGCCCTTATACATGCTCTCGACCGCGGTGACTTAGATTGGCGTGATATTATTAATCCAAAGGATTGATATAAAAAGATTTCGCCTCCTCAAAATCTGGGGAGGCTTTTAATTAAGGACGGATGAAATGGCAGTTATTACAAATGCAATCAAAGGAACACAGGATACTCTTCCTGCAGAAAGCTATAAAGTTCAATACCTGGAAAGTGCAATGAGAGAGATAGCCGGGAATTTTGGCTATCGTGAAATGAGAACTCCTGTTTTTGAACATACAGAACTTTTTCAGCGTGGAGTAGGCGAGACTACGGATGTTGTTCAAAAAGAAATGTACACTTTCCTTGATAAAGGAAACAGATCCATAACATTAAGACCGGAAGGCACGGCAGGAGCTGTCAGAGCCTTTCTTGAACACGGACTTTTTAATGATGCTTTGCCGCAGAAGATCTTTTATCTCACATCATGTTACAGATATGAAAAGCCTCAGGCAGGAAGACTTAGAGAATTCCACCAATTCGGAGTGGAATGTTTCGGTGCGGGCAAGCCTGCAGCAGATGCAGAAGTAATATCTCTTGCTAATAATCTTTTTAATTTTCTCGGAATTGAAAATTTGAGACTTGAGATCAATTCAATAGGATGTCCCGAATGCAGGAAAGAATATCATAAAGCGTTAAAAGAATATTTTGAAGGATATACGGATAAGCTTTGCGACACATGCAAAGACCGTCTTGACCGAAATCCGATGAGAATACTGGATTGCAAGAGCCCTGTATGTTCTGAAATTGCAAAGGGAGCACCTGTCGTAACAGATTATCTTTGTGATGATTGCAGAAATCACTTTGAAGAGGTTCAGAGATATCTCGATGCAATGGATATAAAATACCAGCTGAATCCTCAGATAGTAAGAGGTCTTGATTATTATACAAGGACAGTTTTTGAATTCGTATCCGATAATATAGGCGCGCAGGGTACGGTCTGCGGAGGCGGAAGATATGACGGCCTCATAGAGGAAATGGGAGGAAGTCCTCTTCCGGCATGTGGTTTCGGACTTGGAATGGAAAGGCTTATCCTTTTGATGGAAAAGACCGGCATATCATTCCCGGAAGAAAAGAAATGTGACATATATGTCGTTTCAATGGGCGAAAATGCCGGATATAAGGCGGCAGCGATTTGCAGAGATCTCAGAGAAGAAGGAATGTATGCGGATTATGATACCGTAGGCAGAGGCTTCAAGGCTCAGATGAAATATGCAAACAAGATTGGAGCTCAATATATCATTGTCCTGGGTGATGATGAGATTCAAAGCGGAAATGTCAAAGTCAAAAACATGTCAGACGGCAGCGAACGAGAGATGAAAATAGATGACTTTACTGAGAATTTCCAATCTATCGTCATAAAGGATGCTATGAAGGATTTTGAATCTCTCGGATTCGAAATGGACAAAGAAACCTTAGCTGCGATTTTCGGAGGCGAAGAAAATGGATAATATGAAAGGTCTTAAAAGAACAAATTATTGCGCCACACTCACTATGGCTGATGTGGGCAAGGAGGTTGTTGTATCCGGCTTTGTTCAAAGACAGAGAGATCTGGGTTCTCTTATCTTCATTGATTTAAGAGACAGAAGCGGAATAGTCCAGCTTGCTTTTGACGAAAATACAGATAAAGACATATTTGATAAAGCTTTTACCATACGTGCCGAGTATGTGTTGATGGCAAAGGGAATCGTAAGAGAGCGCTCTTCGAAAAACAAGGAAATCCCAACCGGCGACATAGAAATCGATGTTAAAGATTTAAGGCTTTTAAGCATAAGTGAGACTCCGCCTTTTGAGATAGCAAAAGCCGATGAAGTCGGAGATGAGACAACTCTCAGATATCGCTATCTGAATCTCAGAAATGAGAGACTTACAAAAAACATAATAATGCGTCACAAGATTGCAAAAATTGCAAGAGAGTATTTTTATGATAATGATTTTCTTGAGATAGAAACTCCCATGATGATCAAGTCCACACCGGAAGGCGCAAGAGACTATGTTGTTCCCAGCAGAATTCACAATGGGAAATTCTATGCTCTGCCTCAAAGTCCGCAGATATATAAGCAGTTGCTTATGGTAGCAGGCTTTGACAGATACATACAGCTTGCAAGATGTTTCAGAGATGAAGATTTAAGAGCTGACAGACAGCCTGAATTTACTCAAATTGACCTTGAAATGAGTTTTGTTGACACAGACGATATTATGGATATGGCTGAAGGTTTTATAAGGAAACTTATGAAGGAGACTATAGACGTCGATATCCCATATCCTCTGCCGAGACTGACATATGCAGACGCAATGAATAATTATGGCTCGGATAAGCCTGACACCAGATTTGATATGCATATAAAGGATATATCAGACTGGGCAGGGCAGACTGACTTTGCCGTTTTCACGACTGCAATAGAGAACAAGGGAAGCGTGAAGGCAATTGTCGCAAAGAATGCAGCCGAGACATATACAAGAAAGAAAATCGATAAGTTGACTGAATTTGTAAAGGGTATCGGTGCCAAGGGGCTGGCATATATAAGATGGGCTGAAGAAGAGCCGTCATGCTCATTTGGGAAATTCCTTAAAGATGATGAACTTCAGAGACTTCTGGACAGTCTGGAACTGGAAAAGGGAGATTGCGTATTTATAGTCAGCGACAAGACATCAATGGCTCTTTCGGTAATGGGTGCTGTAAGACTTAAGGTCGCAAAAGAACTTGGTATAATACCGGAAAACAAGTGGAATTTTCTTTGGATTACGGAAATGCCCTTCTTTGAGTATGATGAAGAACTCGGACAATGGGTTGCAATGCACCACCCATTTACGATGCCGATGGATGAATCCATTCCTTACCTTGATACGGATAAAGGCTTAGTAAAAGCAAAAGCGTTTGATCTGGTCTTAAACGGAACGGAGCTTTCATCAGGCTCAATGAGAATAACAGATTGTCAGTTACAAAATAAGATGTTTGAACTGCTTGGCATGAGTCAGGAAGAAATAGATGCAAAATTTGGTTTCCTTGTAGAAGCATATAAGTATGCTTCACCGCCTCACGGAGGAATGGGTATAGGACTTGACAGACTTGCCATGCTGATTTGCGGAGCTGACAGCCTCAGAGATGTTACGGCATTCCCGAAAGTACAAAATGCAAGTGAGATTATGAGCGGAGCTCCATCGGAAATAGATACAATACAGCTTGATGAACTCGGAATTGATTTAAAAGCAAGGGAGAAGGAATGAAAAAAATATTTTTCAGTCTGTTTTTAATGACAAGTATGACCTTAGCTGCATCTGCAAGTGAAGTCAGATATTCAAATGAACCGACAATAAGTCCAATCCGCATTTTCTTTGTTATATTCATAATTATCCTCTTTATAGCATCTGAGTTTGCTTTTGATTATTTCAGAAAAAAGAGAATAGAAAGCCGACCCGAAAGATATGAAAAGAAAATGAAAGAACTTGAAGAAAAGCGCAAAGCAAAAGAAAAATGAAAAGAAAATTACAAGTTAATTTTATCTGAAAAAAAGAAAAAGAATACTTTAAGTTTTTTCGTCCGTTTTGGTAAAAAATTGCACCTCTTTTTTAGACATGGTATCACATTGTCTAACTTGTGAGGTGCATTTTATTTATGAGCAGATGGATTTTATGTGCTCAACCATATATACTTTATTGGATTTTCATGCATGTTCGTATAACTCTGATTGCAGATCTTTGAAGTTCGCCCAGAGTAATTCCGTCATTTTTATCAAGGGTTTCCAAAAGGGTGTTATCAGATTTGCCGGAGAGTCTTTTTGCCCCCGGCATAAGGACATCGACACTCGAACGAACCCTGTAAGCGTTATCACGCAGCTTTGGAAATTCAGGGCTTTTTGATGACCTCATCCACCAGTCTGTCATTACAAGTCCGTCGTAATTCCATTCATCTCTCAATATTCTTTGACAGAGTTCATAGTTGTAATGTCCCCAGACTCCGTTGATTTTGTTATATGAAGTCATGATACATTTTGGATTTGCTTTCTTGACTGCAATTTCAAAGCCTCTTAAATATATCTCTCTGAGTGCACGTTCGGAAACTCGGGAGTCATTATGTGTCCGGTTGTATTCCTGGTTATTGCATGCAAAATGCTTCGGACATGCCGAAAGACCGGATGACTGAATACCGCTAATTGTAGCAGCAGCCATATATCCGCTTAATAGAGGATCCTCCGAGAAATACTCAAAGTTTCTGCCGCAGAGAGGGTTCCTGTGGATGTTCATACCGGGCGCCAGCAGGATATCGCTTCCCAATGCTTTCATTTCTTTGCCTATATATGAGTAAATCCTTTCTACTAATTTTGGGTCATATGTTGAAGCGAGAAGTGAGCCTATCGGAATAAGAGAGGCATAATAAAGAAGTCTTATCCCGGAGGGGCCGTCTGTTGTGGTGAGCGCCGGGATGCCCTTGTCACGAAGGCTTTTAATTGTACCGCCGAGCACGCCTGCATTGCCCTTTACACCCAAAGGGCTGTCCATGTCAATATCACCGCGGCATATTGCCTCAAGTTCATAACTTGTGAGCTGGGCTGTAAAGTCTTCTATAGAAACTTTCTTGTCTTTTACATCTTTTAATGAATATCCTTTATATCCTGTAAACTCTATTGTTTCGGGAAGGTTTTCATGGATAATCTTTTTAAGGTCATATTGTGCTGTTAAAACCTGTTTGCTTTCTTTGTTGCCTCTTGAGTTTCTTGTAGTACGCATGAAAGGCTTATGTGGAGCGCAAACTTGTTTAAGCTTTTTATAGAGTTCGGTCTTTTCCTGCTCATATGACCATATCTTTTTTGCATTTCTGACATCTGTGCCGAGATATATTGAATATGTTCCTTCCTGTAAAAGATATGAGAAAGGATAGCCGGTTTCACCACAGTCGTCATAAGATGTGAAGAAATATTTTGGTGCTCTGAGTTCCAGACTTTCAGACTCTCCCGGAGAGAGTAAAGATGTTTTGGAAAATGCGACGAGTTCTCTTGAAGGATTTCCGAGAAATGTATTCGGCTTTTCAAGATATAACTGAAGGACCTGCTTTCCGGGAAATGCGCCGGTATTTTTTACATTTACACTGACAATAATCGCATCATCTGTTTTCTTTACTTTCCTGCCGGAGAGAGAAAAATCAGTATATGAGAGACCGAAGCCGAAGGGAAATTGAACCAGTTCCGGGGAAAAAGTCTCAAAATATCTGTATCCGACAAATATATCTTCGCAGTATTCGTTGTAATCTTTATTTCCAAATGATGAGGCAGAAGGATAATCCTTGTATGACAATGCAACGCTGTCACATAGTTTGCCGGATGGTGAAACTGCGCCGCAAAGCAAATCTGCAACTGCATTTCCGCTTTCCATTCCTCCTTGCCATACAATCATTACAGCATTCAGATATTCCTTAAATTCATTTATCCAGGACATGTCGATAATGCATCCGATATTAAGCAAAACAGTCAGACTCTTGAATTTTTCGGATAATGTTTTGATTATATTTTTCTCATCTGCTGTCAGATAATAACTGCCTTCTTCAAGTACATTTTCTCTGTCTTCACCTGATGAACGGCCTATTACATATATAGCTGCATCAGTTTTTTCTGCAGCTTTTTCAACAAGTTCATAAGTCAGGGGCATTTCAGGCAGACTTCTCGGCCAATGCGCCCACACTCCGTGGTCGACGGGGTTTTCTATGCACCAATTATTATAAATATCTGCAAGTTCTTCATTAATCAATAAATTTTTGCAGTTTTTGATTCCGTCCGTAAGGTTAACACTGTAAGGAAGTTTTACATCACCGCCGGAGCCGTAGCCTGTAAAGAACCAATCATATTGGCAGCGGCCGAAAACAGATACCGTTTCTTTCTTTTTATATGGAAGGCAGCCGTCGTTTTTTAATAAGATTGCGCCGTCTGCAGCAACCTCACGTAAAAGTTTTGAGAAGCCTTTATTTTCTTTGTATTCACCAATTGCCGGCTGGTTTTCATTTTGAGAAACACCGGTTATTTTCATGCCCAGTTTCATTGCAGCTACAACTGCTTTTTCTGAAAACTTCATATTTTGTCAGCCTCCTATAATTGGATTATATCAAATCCCAAAAATATGTTCAACAAAAAAGCGGCCACTTTTGTGACCGCTCAATGATCTTTATTAAAGATTAAAGTTCTGCGAAATACTTGATTGTGCGAACCATCTGTGATGTGTATGAGTTTTCGTTGTCATACCATGAAACAACCTGAACTTCATAAAGATCATCAGAAATCTTTGATACCATTGTCTGAGTTGCATCAAAAAGTGAACCGTATCTCATGCCGATAACGTCTGAAGAAACGATTTGCTCTGTGTTGTATCCGAATGAATCAGAAGCAGCAGCCTTCATAGCAGCATTGATACCGTCAACTGTAACATCAGCGCCCTTAACGACAGCTGTAAGGATGGTGGTTGAACCTGTCGGAACGGGAACACGCTGAGCAGAACCGATAAGTTTGCCGTTAAGTTCCGGAATAACCAAACCGATAGCTTTTGCAGCACCTGTTGAGTTAGGAACGATGTTAGCAGCGCCTGCGCGTGCTCTTCTGAGGTCGCCTTTACGATGAGGACCGTCAAGTATCATCTGGTCACCTGTATAAGCGTGAATTGTGCTCATGATACCGCTCTGGATAGGAGCATAATCATTAAGAGCTTTTGCCATAGGAGCAAGGCAGTTTGTTGTACAAGAAGCAGCTGAGATGATTTGGTCATCAGCTGTAAGTGTATCTTCGTTTACTGAGAATACGATTGTCTTAAGATCGTTTCCTGCAGGAGCAGAGATAACAACTTTCTTAGCGCCGGCATTGATATGTGCCATTGACTTTTCTTTTGAGCAATAGAAACCTGTGCATTCAAGAACTACGTCTACACCGATTTCAC
>CAKZZL010000003.1 GCA_937884995.1 uncultured Clostridia bacterium | reverse complement strand
TTCAATGCGCGCAGGAATGCAAAAAAGCCGGACGAAGACTTAAATGAAATAATATCATATTGTCACTCCAGGGGTGTTAAGGTTCATATTACTCTTAACACCCTTATTAAAGATTCTGAAATTGATGAAGTCAAAGATGATATATCAAGGGCATATCTTGCAGGTGCCGATGCTTTCATAATTCAAGACCTCGGGCTTGCAAAACTTGTCAGAACTATGTGTCCGGATGCTGAGATGCATGCTTCAACTCAAATGTCAGTCGGCACAATTGAAGGTATAAAAGTCTTAAAGGAACTGGGCTTTTCGAGAGCTGTCCTTCCAAGGGAACTTTCCTTTGAGGAAATAAAAAGGATTTGTGAGCAGTCCCCCATTGATTTGGAAATTTTTGTACATGGTGCTTTATGCATGTGTGTTTCAGGACAATGCCTTTTAAGCGCTGTTCTGGGCTCAAGATCCGGAAACCGCGGACTTTGTGCGCAGCCATGTCGTTTGCCCTTTATGGTTGAAGGCGGCAGCGGGCATGACCTCAGCCTGAAAGATTTATCTCTTATTGAGCATATCCCTGAGTTATCAAAAATGGGTATTAAATCTTTTAAGATTGAAGGGCGCATGAAAAGGCCCGAATATGTGGCTGCGGCAGTCACTGCATGCAAAAAGTCCAGAGATGAAGGATATTCACAGGATATGCAGGATGATCTTCAAAAGCTTTTCTCCAGATCAGGCTTTACAGAAGGTTATTATATAAACAAAAGAGGCAGAGAAATGTTTGGCATCCGCGAAAAGGAAAATGTTATTTCCGCAGACAAAGCCTTGCTCGATAAATATGCCTCTCTCTACATAAAAGAAATTCCCAGATATCCTGTTGACTTTGATTTTAGTGCCAAAGCAGGAAATAAGGCTTCCTTAAAAGCAAAATATGCGGACTTCTTTACTGAAGTTGAAAGTGACTGCATATGTGAAACTCCGCAATCTCATCCTATAACCGAAGAAAAGATATCAGGCGCTCTCACAAAATGCGGCGGCACCCAGTTTTATTCGGAGAATATATCAACAGATAAAGAAATAGATTACACACTTCCGCTTTCTGCAATTAACAATATGCGTAGGAAAGCTTTGAAGGATTTGGAAGTTCAAATGACCTCCTTCAGCAGGAAAATCAGCAGTTATACTCCCGACATTGAGACTCCATTAAAAAAATCATTTAAGCTTTATCTTTCATTTGACAGGCCTTCTCAAATCCCTGATGATATTAAGGCGGATTTGATTTTCATTCCCATAGACTCAGATGCATCTTTATTATCAAAGAAAAATTTCGGAGCCGAGCTTCCTCATGGCATTTTTGAAAATACAGACACGCTTGAAAGGCTCATAGCTGATTGTCCTACAGAATTTCTTCTTTGTCATACGCTCGATGCATTGGCGCTTGCAAGAAAGTATAAGAAAAAAGCTATCTTGTCACCGTCATTTAATATACTAAATTCTATTTCAGCATATGAATCGCAGACCATAAATGCAAGTGCTTTTATGGTATCAAATGAAAGTTTGCTGACAGATGCAAACAAAATGAGTGCGCCTATCGGCAAAGGAATAATGATATATGGCAGAATGGCATTGATGCTCACCAGAAATTGCCCTATACAAAACGGCAAAACTTGTAACGAATGCAAACGCTCATCATATATTGTTGACAGAAAAGGCATTTCTTTCCCTGTTTTGTGCAATATGGGATATACGGAAATACTAAATTCAAGACCCACATATATGGCAGACCGCTTAAATGAACTGGAAACATTTGACTTCATCTTCCTCAGGTTCACAACGGAAAGCAAGCGAGAAGTAAAAAAAATAATTAAAGATTATGAAGATGCGAAGAGTCCGGATTCGGAATTCACAAGAGGATTATTCTACAGAGGTGTTGACTGATGATAAACGTAAAGATTAAAAAACTTAACGAAAATGCGAAAGTCCCGGCCAGAGCAACCGACGGTTCGGCAGGTGCGGATCTCTATGCGCTTTGTGACAAAGACTTTGTTGAAATCCAAGCACATGAAACAGTCCTTATACATACCGGTCTTTCTTTTGAAATTCCTGATGGATATGTAGGACTTGTCTTCGCAAGAAGCAGTCTTGGAAGCAAGAGAGGGCTCGCTCCTGCAAACAAAGTGGGAGTAATCGACTCCGATTACCGGGGAGAGCTTATGGTATCTCTTCACAATCATTCAGAAATAACGCAAAAAATTGAGAACGAAGAGCGAATCGCACAACTCCTTATAGTCCCCTTCTTAAAAGCGAATTTCATACTAAGTGATGAACTTGAAGACACAGACAGAGGCTCAGGTGGTTTCGGTTCCACGGGAGAAAAATAAGGAAAGGCAAAAATTTAGCGGTACAGTAGTTTAAGCTGTACCGCTTATCTTTTCTCTTTTTTATATAGACATCATATTGAATAATGTATTGTGGACAAGTTCCTTCATTTCCCATTTGCCTGCCTGTGTACTCTCACAGAATTTCATCGGCCGTTTATAGTTATCATCCCAGCAAGGCATTGAATCACAATTGGGGTTCCCGTTTCTTGCAAAAGCAATAAAAGAATCAGACATTTGTGAAGAAATCTTTCTGTCAATATCTTCAAACGGTCTCCAGTTATTATCAAGAGTTGAAAATGCATAAAGCAAATCTGCAGAATGCCATGCGCCTTTATCATCACCCGGAAGTAACCTGTTGAAGTTATATACATAACAATTATTATTGTTTTTCTGGCAAATCTCTGCCCATTTCTTTGTTATATATACCAAAATTGCAGGTATCATATCAGTGATTGTCATTCCGAGTATGTATGGCATATCAGGTATGCTGTCGGCATTGAATGTCCCGTCACCTATTATTTCTCCGTCAATAACAGGGAATGTATATTTCATTGCCATCTTAATCTGTTTTTGAGCATCAAGCCATGCATAATATAAGGTTTTGGCATCCACATCTCTGAGTTCATCAGCCTTGCTCACACCCGCATTTTGCACTACGATATCCCAGAATTTACGTGTATCTTCGACCTTTAATGGCTTTACCATAAACCTTTGAAGTCCTGCGCCACTCATAAGGATTGCTTTGTTAAACAGTCCTTTGCTCAGTTTGCTCGAAAGGTGTATATCACAACTCATTGCACCGGCACTTTGTCCCATAATGCATATGTTTTCACTGTCTCCGCCAAAGCTCTCTATATTGGCCTTTACCCATTGCAGAGCTGCAGTCTGGTCATAAAGTCCCATATTGCCGCATCTACCGTTTTTATCTCTGAGATCAGGATGAGAAATAAAGCCGAAAGGCCCCAAGCGATAGTTTATGGAAACAAACACTGTATCATGTTTAGCGAATCTTTCCCCACTTATATGCCCTTCATTGCCGCTTCCTCCTGTAAAAGAACCGCCGTGGATATATACGATAACGGGACATTTTTCTTTTTTCTTTGGAGCCCATATATTCAGGAAAAGGCAATCTTCACTATAGCTGAAACTCATACCCTCTCTGAATTCATGATGATAGAATGGATTACACTTTGCATCCTCTTCAAAAGCTCTCTGCTGATATGAGCAATCGCCCCAGTTTGTTGCATCATATATATCGTAATATGACGTGATTGGCTCAGGATATTCAAAACGTTCTGCTTTCGCATATCTTATGCCCTTAAATAAAGAATAATCTCCGTAGTCCAGACCTTTAATTAATCCATATGGAGATTTTATTTCTATAATATTCATTTCCCACGTCTCCTTTTTATAGATTATATCAAGACTCGCGCTTTTTATCAAGATTTCTGTTTCTGAAATAAACAATCAAATTAAGAACGACTGCGACTATATTCAGAATATATACAGCAAGAACATAATTAATATTGCCGGCTACAAGTTTTGCGCTTATCCCGGCAACATAGCCGAAGAATATCAAAAGAAGGAAAAACAAACTTGTGTTTTTCGCCGTTCTTGCCTTATAGTTTTTCACAAGATTTACAGGCCAGGAAATACCAAAGCAGATGAGCATAATCGTTTCAAAAATATTTGCCATTTTTAACCTCAAAAAAGGACCGGATCATGCCGGCCCCATTATTCATATTATTCCAGATTTGATTTAAGAGTTGCGAGACTCTCTCTGAGTTCAGCAGGAACCTTATCACCGAATTTAACAAAGTATTCTTCGATACCGTCTGCTTCCTCTTTCCAAAGGTCTTTGTCAACATCAAGAATCTTGTCAAGATCTTCAGCTGTCATATCAAGACCTTCAAGATTGATATCCTTTGAATAAGGAACATAACCTATCTCTGTCTCTTTTGCATCAACTTTGCCTTCGCAACGCTGTATAATCCAGTCAAGTACACGCATGTTGTCACCGAATCCCGGCCACATGAAGTTACCTTCATCGTCTTTTCTGAACCAGTTAACATTAAAGATCTTCGGTGCCTTATCCGGATCAAGTGTCTTACCGATATCAATCCAATGCTGCCAATAATCAGCCATGTGATATCCGCAGAAAGGAAGCATAGCCATAGGATCGCGGCGAACTACGCCTACAGCGCCTGCAGCAGCTGCTGTTGTTTCAGATGCCATTGTTGCGCCTACGAAAACGCCATGGTTCCAGTCACGTGATTGATATACAAGAGGAGCAAGCTTTGCTCTGCGTCCGCCGAATACAAATGCTGAAATCGGAACGCCGTTCGGATTTTCAAATTCACTTGAAAGGCAAGGACAATTAACTGCGGGAGCTGTGAAACGGCTGTTCGGATGAGCAAGTTTATTGCCTTCAGCAACATAGTCAGGTCCGTTAACCTTTGCGCCCTTCCATTCCTCTGCATTTACAGGAGGATTCTTGTCAAGGCCTTCCCACCAAACTGTATTGTTATCAAGGTTTCTGGCAACGTTTGTAAAAATGGCACCCTTCTTTGTTGAAGCAAGAGCATTGTAGTTTGATTTTTCATTTGTTCCGGGAGCAACTCCGAAGAATCCGTTTTCAGGATTGATTGCATAGAGTCTTCCGTCAGGACCTTTGCGGATCCAGGAAATGTCATCTCCAACTGTCCAAACTTTATATCCTTTTTTCTTATATCCTTCCGGAGGAATAAGCATAGCAAGGTTTGTCTTGCCGCATGCTGACGGGAAGGCTGCACAAATGTACTTAACTTCACCCTGCGGATTTTCAAGACCTAATATGAGCATATGCTCAGCCTGCCAGCCTTCATTCTTACCCTGATAAGAAGCAATACGAAGAGCGAAACATTTCTTACCGAGAAGTACATTTCCGCCGTATGCAGAGTTTACAGAGATAATTGCATTATCTTCAGGGAACTGACAAATCCATCTTTCTTCTGCATTAACATTGCACTTTGCATGAAGTCCGCGAACCCAGTCATTTGAATCACCGAGAGCATCCATAACAGACTTGCCTATACGTGTCATAATTGCCATATTAAGTACAACATATATGGAATCGGTAACTTCAATACCTATCTTTGAAAGGGGTGAACCTACAGGTCCCATTGAATAAGGAATAACATACATTGTACGGCCTTCATATGAGTTGCGTGCTATATCATAAAGCATCTTATATGCTTTTGTGGGCTCCATCCAGTGGTTTGTAGGGCCGGCATCTTCTTCTTTTTTTGAACAGATAAGAGTTCTGTCTTCTACACGTGCAACATCATCCGGTTTTGTTCTATGATAAAGACAACCTGGAAGAAGGTCTTCGTTAAGTTTAATCATTTCTCCTGTTTTGACTGCTTCCTCGCGAATCTTCTCTAATTGTTCTTCGCTTCCGTCAATCCAAACTACTTCTTTCGGATTAACAAGTTTGATTTGTTCATCAAGCCAGTCAAGAATCGTTTTGTTTGTTGTGAGTGCCATAAACAATCTCCTTTATATATTGTTTGGGTGTCATTTGATAAGGAATAGACCTCATGCCACCGAGTTTTTGCTACATTAAATATTATATACTAATGTAAGCGCATATTCAACGTCAAAATGTTAAAATTTTGTCAATTAAAGCTGAATGTTTTTGGTATAATTATCATTTATATTTTCGCTTGCTTTTCCGTTTAAGGACATATCTGCTATATGGCCTGCCATATACTCATAATATCCTTGTGATGCAACCATTGCCCCGTTATCTCCGCAAAGAGATAAATCTGGAAGAAAAAGCTGCCATTTGTTTTTATTTGCGGTCTCCTTAATCTTTGCGCGCAAAACAGAATTAGCGGAAACTCCGCCCGCCAGCACGAGTTTGTCAAGTTCAGCAATTTTCATTGCGCTTACGGTATTGTCAACAAGATAATCCGTCACCGCGTTTATAAAGGAAGCGCCGACATCTGCAGCATCCAGGCTTACGCCTTTCTGTTCACTGTTATGGAGCAGGTTTATAACGGAAGTCTTAAGACCTGAGAAGCTGAAATCCATAGGGTTATCATCTACATGGGGACGTGGAAATGAATACTTGTTTTTATCTCCGTCCTTGGATATTTTATCAAGATTAACTCCGCCCGGATAAGGTAGTCCCAGTGTTCTGGCAGCCTTGTCCATTGCCTCTCCTGCAGCATCGTCACAGGTCTTGCCGATAACTTCAAATTCAGTGTAATCATTAACTTTGCACAAGAGTGTATTACCGCCTGAGACAAGAAGACATACAAAATGTGGCTCGAGTTCTTTATGTGTTATATAGTTGGCGGCAATATGAGCCCTTAAATGATGAACGGCTATTAAAGGCTTGCCACTGCCAAGTGCCAGACCTTTTGCATAATTTACTCCCACAAGCAATGCGCCTATAAGGCCGGGAGCATAAGTGACTGCAATTGCATCAATATCTTCCAGACTGCAATCTGCGTCCAAAAGTGCTTTCTGTACAACATAGCATATATTTTCGCTGTGAAGTCTCGATGCAATTTCCGGCACAACACCGCCGTAGATTATATGTTTTTCAATTTGTGTGGAAATAACGTTCGACAGGACATTGCGTCCGTCCTCTACAACGGAAGCTGCGGTCTCATCACATGAACTTTCAATTCCCAGGATTTTCATATTTTCCTCCGACTTTATAGCTTATATATAATCGCGTCTTCTTTGGGATCGGAATAAAAAGATTTTCTTTCTCCCACAGCCTCAAATCCGCATTTTTCATAAAGAGATATGGCTGCCTCATTTGACCTTCTGACTTCCAATGTAATAAAGGATGCATCTTCTTTTTCACTCATATAGCAGAGAAACATTAAAAGTCTTTTTGCATATCCATGTCGTCTGTAGTCAGGCAGCACCGCAATATTGGTTATATATACCTCCCCGGATATATTATGTGCGCCTATATATCCGATGACCTTTTTCTCATCTTTCAGCAGATAGAATCTTGCAAGCGGATTGCTGACTTCTTCCATAAATGCATTTTTACTCCACGGATTTGAAAAGCACTCTTTTTCAATATATGCCAGCTGCTCTGTATCATCTTCGGTCATTTGACAAATTTCAGGCGTTGACAATATGAGATTTGTTATCATTTCAAAAGAATCATAGATGGACTTGGCACAGTCCGCATATGCTTTTTCATCTCTTCCGTTCGGATTTTTTGTGTCAATAGTGATCATTCTGTTATTATCGCAGATTTCAGCCATGGTCACTGCAACTGAACTGTCAAGGCATACAAAAAGATCTGTTTCGTTCAGTATTTCATAATTTACTCTTTTGGATTTGTAATCTGCAATATCAATTTTGAGTTTTGACATGAGTTTTGTAACTTTTTCATCTGCTTTTTCGCCGGGAAATGCAGATGTTCCGGCACTCATCACCTTGATATTATCAACTTTTTTCATCTGCAGATATCTTCTGTACATTGCTTCGGCCATCGGGCTTCTGCATGTATTACCATTGCAAATATATGTTACAATTTTCATTTTATCCTTTTGCCTCGTACCATGATTTTCCGATATGAACATCCGCCGAGAGTTTGACCTTAAGCTTGCAGGCATTTTCCATTTCTTCCTGAAGAACTGCGGCTGCCTTTTCCGCTTCATTTTCAGGAGCTTCAACTATAAGTTCATCATGAACCTGAAGGATTAGCTTGGATTCCATATTTTCTGCCTTCAGTCTTTTGTAAACTCTTATCATTGCAATTTTAATTATGTCTGCTGCAGTGCCTTGTATCGGCATATTGCGAGCCACTCTCTCACCGAATGCCCTGAGCATACCGTTGGATGAGGAAAGTTCAGGAAGATATCTTCTGCGTTTCCACATAGTGCTGACATATCCGTCGGCCTTTGCCTTGGAAACTATCTCTTCCATATATTTGTTGACTCCTGCGTAATGATGCAGATATCCTTTTATATATTGGTCTGCCTGTGCTCTTGTTACCCCTATGTCTTTGGCAAGTGAAAAGGCTCCGATTCCGTATACAATTCCGAAATTAACTGCCTTTGCGCGTGAGCGCATCAAGGGTGTAACCATCTCTATAGGCATATCAAAAACCTGTGATGCTGTTACCGTATGCACATCAATGCCGTCATTAAATGCAGCTATCATAACAGGATCATCAGCTATGTGCGAAAGGACTCTAAGCTCGATTTGTGAATAGTCCGCGTCGCAAAGGACACAATTTTCCGAGGCAATAAAGAACTTTCTCATCTCGCGTCCGATTTCTTTTCTTACAGGTATATTTTGTATATTCGGTTCCGTTGATGAGATTCTGCCGGTTCTGGTTTCAGTTTGAATGAAATTAGAATGAACTCTGTTGTCCTCTGCCATTGCCTTAAGCAAGCCCTCACAATATGTGGAGTGAAGTTTGGATAAGGTACGGTAGTAGAGTATTTTTTCAACAATCGGATAATCATCCTGAAGTCCGGCAAGCACATCTGCGCTGGTTGAATATCCGCTTTTTGTCTTCTTTTTAGCAGGTATTCCCAGTTTTTCAAAAAGGATGACTCCAAGCTGCTTTGGCGAGTTTATATTAAACTCCTCGCCTGCTGTCTCATATATTTCTTTTTCCAATGAGCTTATTTCTTCTTTGATTTTCGCACTGAACTCGCTTATGCCTTTGCGATCCACCAGTACACCGGTATTTTCCATTGATGCAAGCACCTGAGCGAGCGGCATTTCAATATCATAAAGAAGTTCCTGCTGCTCATTGCTTTCTATTCTTGCTTCAAGTATTGGAGCAAGTCCTCTTAAGACTGCAGCCTGCAGGGCATTTTCATCCTGGCTGTCAATTTCGACAGCCGGTATATGATATTCATCACAAAGTCTTGTCGGCTTATATTCATTTGCCGAAGGATTCAATACATATCCCGCAAGTGATGTGTCAAGCTTAAGATTTGTCAAATCAATATTTGATGATAATGCGAATTTGTAGAGATATTTGCTGTTATCCGTAATTTTGGCTATATTCTCATCTTCCAATATTTCCTTAAGAAAATCGAAATATCCGAGAGTTATGCCCTGAAGCTCATAGACATTTTTCTCCAGATTGATATATACCCTCGGGCTGTCAGAATCCGAATAATCGGCAGTGAAATATATAGCTTTTTCTTTTATTATCTTTTCTTTAATCTCAAAGAGGTTTTCTATTTCTTTAAGTTTAAACTTCTCCACTCTAATATTTTCTGTCTCGCTTACTTTGGAGGAAAGATTCATTTTTTCAAGAATCTTAAACATTTCAAGGTCCGTCAAGATAAACCTGAGCTTGTCGTTGTCAGCTTCTTTTGGAATAAAGCTTTCAAGTTCACAGCCCGGCACATTTGTCACAATAGTGCCCAATGTATAACTCAGATATGCGCTGTCTTTATTGTCTCTGAGTTTTGCCTTCAGATTTTCCTTTATATCAAGTTCCTCAAGATTTTCATAGATTTTATCCAACGAGCCGAATTTTTGTATAAGCTCTCCGGCAGTTTTAGGCCCTATGCCCGCTACACCGGGTATGTTGTCTGATGAATCACCCTGAAGCGCTTTAATGTCAATCATTTGTAAGGGAGTCACACCATATTCATCCATTATCCTTTTTGTTGTATAGAGTTCTGTGGTAGTTGTCCCGAATTTGGTGTGAGGCAAAAGAACATTTACATTGTCTCTTATGAGCTGAAAAGAGTCTCTGTCTCCTGTTGCAAGATAACAAAAGTCGCATTCGCCGCACTCCCCGGCTATGGTGCCGAGTATGTCATCTGCCTCAAAGCCTTCCTGTTCAAGTACTGCATATCCCATGCTTCTGAGGATTTCCTTTACAACGGGAAGCTGCTGGTGAAGTTCCGGAGGCATGCCTTTTCTTCCGGCCTTGTACCCGTCATACATCTTATGTCTGAATGTAGGTTTTTTCAGGTCAAAGGCAATTGCAACAGCATCCGGCTTTGTATCATCCAGAAGTCTCAAAAAGATATTCATAAAGCCGTAAATAGCATTGGTGAACCGTCCGTCCTTCGTTGTAAGGAGCTTAATTCCGAAAAATGCACGATTAAGTATTGAATTTCCGTCAACTACTAAAACCTTCATGTCACACCTCGTCAAAAATTATACTCAAATATTTTACCATAATATGCTTTTCTTTTCCATAACTATTTCACAATATTTCTTGCTTTTTAGCTATGGCAGTCATATAATGGGAAATAGGTGATTAGGTGAAAAATATTTGTATTATCGGGGCCGGTCCCGCAGGTGTAACAGCCGCATATGAACTGGCAAAATCCGGTATTGGTAATGTAATTGTATTTGAAAAAAGTCAACAAATCGGCGGCATCTCCAGAACCGTAAATTACAAAGGCAACTTAATGGATATGGGAGGACACCGCTTTTTCTCCAAAGACCCTAAAGTAAATGCCTGGTGGTCGGATATACTTCCGGTTCAGGGCTTTATGTCTTTTGATGACCTTCTTCTTTCAAGGGATGCAGAACTTTCTGTAGGTGGACCTGATCCGGAAAAAGAAGATCTTGTTATGCTCATCCGAAAGCGCATATCAAGAATTTTATTTGATAATAAATTTTATGATTATCCGATATCACTTAAATTTTCAACTTTCAGGAACATGGGCCTTGCAACGAGTTTGAGTTTCGGATTCAGTTATCTTCACAGTTTGTTTTTCAAAAGAGAGGAAAAATCACTTGAAGATTTCTATATAAACAGATTCGGCAAAAAACTTTATTCCATGTTTTTTGAAAACTATACACAAAACCTTTGGGGCAGGCATCCGAGCGAGATATCTCCCGAATGGGGTGCCCAAAGAGTTAAAGGTGTTTCTCTTTTTGCAGTCTTAATTGATGCAATAAAAAGCTCTTTGCATATAAAGACTAAGGAAAAAGAAACTTCCCTTATAGAATCATTCTATTATCCCAAATACGGACCGGGACAATTTTGGACAGTTGCCTTGGACAAGGCAATAATACAGGGTGCAAAAGTATATACAAATTGCGAAGTCGTATCTGTCCACAAAAGTGAAGGCCGGATAGATTACATAGAATACATTAAAGACGGCAAAAGAGAAAAAGCAGATTGCGACATTCTTATTTCCTCTGCAGCTCTCTCAGATTTGAGTCGCTGCATGAACGATGTTCCGGAAGAGATCAAATCAATTGCAGAAAATCTGCCATACCGCAATTTCATGACACTCGGCATACTTGTCAAAGGCTTGAATCTTACTAACAAGACAAAAATTGCAACCTTGAATGACATAGTTCCAGACAACTGGGTTTATGTGCACAATAAGAATGTCAGGATGGGAAGATTTCAAATATTCAACAACTGGTCCCCGTATATGGTTAAAGAGCCGGAAAATACAGTCTGGCTGGGTCTTGAATATTTCACATCCGATGACGGTGATTTGTGGCAGATGTCTGATGAGCAGTTCATTTCTCTTGCTATTGATGATATGCTGAAACTCTCAATTATTTCTGATAAATCCCAGGTCATTGACCTTCATCCGGAGAGAGTGGAAAAAGCTTATCCTGCATATTTTGACTCATATAGTGAAATAGATAAGCTTCGTGAATATCTTGATACAATAGAAAATCTTTATTGTATAGGGAGAAACGGTCAGCACAGATACAATAATATGGACCATTCAATGCTCACCGCATTTGAAACGGTGAACAATATTCTTAATAATGTCCGGGATAAAAGCAATATATGGAATGTTAACAGCGAACAAGACTACCATGAAAGCAAAAACTGACGGAGGCAATTATGGATAACAAAGAAGAGATACAATCAACAGCTGCAGATCAGGCAAGAGAACTTATAGACATTGCTGATAAAACACTTCTTTTGAAATACAGAGAGAAGTACTATAACGAAGCGCTTGATTTGCTGAAAGCCCAGGCAGAGACTGAAGAGATAAAAAAGCTTATACAGTCAGCTAACAAAAAATTAAACACTGCCAGGGCAAAAGCGATTATTTCAAAATATCATGAGTGCCAGAAAGAGGAGAAGATGTATTCTTCTCCAAAAGACATGGACAGTGTCGGCAATCATTATGCCTCAACTGCAAAACTTATTAAATCAACGACGATTGATGAAAAATATTTATCAGAAGATCTGGTGAAAAAACTTCACGGCTGCTATGACGCAGAGCAAAAAGCAAAAAAACTTCACAAGCACTCAAAAAGCACTCTCGTCAAGAGAAGATTTATTCTGCTTGCTTTCATTCTAATAATCATTGCAGGCATTACGGGAAATATACTCGCAAGCAAGACCGGAGGATATCATCTTGCCCTGGGCAAGGCTCTTCATACATTGGGACTTGAAAACAAGGCAAAAGATGAATATCTTATCGCATATAACGATTATGAAAACAAAGAGGCATATGATATATATGTTCAGACCAAGCTGAAAGAACTTGATGAATATATTGCCGATGCCAACTGGACAGACGCAACGGATGCATGCAAGAAGCTTAAGGATATGGAATATACCGATTTTGAGGATAAGCTTGTTCTTGTCGAAAAGAATCTTATGGCAAATGCTGACTTTGGCGATAAAGTCTATTTCGGCGGAGAAGACTGGTTCCTTGCTGACAGAATCGGCAGCCGTTGCCTTCTCATAAAGAAGAATGCAATAACACCTGATGCAGAGCTTGTCTTTTCAGATTCATCTGCTAATACGAGCTGGGAAAGTTCATCAATGAGAAGATACTTAAACTCAGTCTATTTTGGTGAATCATTCTCAGAAAAAGAAAAAGAACTCATTATTGAGAGCACAATAAAAGCAGACATCAACAACGTATACAAAGGTGTAAAAGTAAACGATACAAAAGATAAAGTTTTCCTTTTAAGTGTGGATGAACTTAACCGCTATACGGATTATATCAACAAGACAACAAAAAGCGGATGGTGGACTAGAACACCGGGTGCAAACGAAGGCACACTTGTTTTCGTAGATATCAACAAGAAAATACTTTATTACGGATATGAGATGACAGAAGAAAGCATCAAGATGAAACCGATTATATGGGTTGACACAAACCTTTGATCCATATCTTTAGTAATATATATAAATAACTGCCATGTAAGATCGGATGATCCTGCGCGGCAGTTTTATATATACTTATTCTAACTCTGCTGAAGCAATGAACCTGTGTGTTTCATTGCTTAAATCATTATGCGGAGACCTGTAGTTAAAAAGTATCTATTCGCCATTTAAACTCACTCTGTATATATGCTTATGACATAATCTCCTTCAAAGAAAGTCTGCAGATGTTTTTGAAAATCCAAATCCAATGAAGATATATTTTTCATGTTATTTATACCTGTTCCCTTGCATTTGAAATACGCTTCCTTTGCTGTCCATATCATAAAGAATCTGATTTCTTTTTGATCTCTGTCTTCGAAGACATAAACAAGTTCGGACGGATTGCAGACGCGTTTTACAAGGTTATCATCAACCTTCCGGATTTTCTCTATATCCGCTCCCACAGGACTGTCAGTCAGTACGCAGAGCACATAATCCCCGCTGTGACTTATGTTGAAAAACACATCTGTATTTTCAGCATAAGGCTTTTCTTTTTCATCTGTCAGGATATGAATATCATCTTCAGGCAAAGATAATAAGTTTGCAATCATTTTACGTGCTGTCATGTCTCCGCATATACTGCGCTTTTTATCTTCTTCATGTCTGAATGAGTCGACTTTTATTTTCCTTTTTCCTGACATAAGGGAATAATAATGCTCATAATCTTCCTTACTTATGTCATTTATATTGACTATTTGAAACATGTCTTTTCACCGAAAGCAAAACGGCTGTGGTTCATATGTCCACAGCCCTTTGTTTTATACTATCTTATCCCATATTTGCTAAAACTTCATCTGAATACATTTGCATGATTCCGATTGTTTCGTTTTCAGATATATATCCATCAATTGTGTAATAATCAGCTCTGTAGAAGTTTTGCAACTCAAGGAATTCCTCACCGACAATTTCTCTCAATGCCATGCGTGCATCGACAAGATCGACATCTCCGTCTCTGTCAACATCACCTATGTCTTTAACATAAGGGCAGAGATAATCTATGTTTACATTATAATAGAGGAACTGTGGATACTCTTCTTCTGTCCATACGTCATATTGTTCCTTACTTGTAAGGAGCCATGCATAAAGAGGTCCGTTTCCGTATTCCGTGAACTTAACATGTTCCATATTCTTTATGAACCATGTAGCTTCAGGCAGCCAGCATACGGATGCATCGACTACATTATCTCTTGATATATGATCATGTCCGTCATCAATAGCCTGGCTATAGTCTTCACCGAGAGTAGCACCTCTGTTTGCTACAGTTGCATATGCACTTGTATGTACAGTCTCAATAACTGTATCTGCATTCCAGTTTCCAGTAGGAGTTACAGGTGCTATTTGTCTGTTATAGTTTGATACTATATAGAAATTTATATCGCTGCTGTCAAAATAGTTCTGGCATCTTTCCTGCATGTCAAGCTGAACCAATGTGTGGTATGCGTCTATTTTTGCAAAGAATTCAGCGCTGGGTACATACGTAAAGTCAGGATTTGCGAACAAATATTGAACCGCTTCATCATACTGATCAGAAGGAACGAAAGACCACATACCCGGTATATTTGCAAAATACGGAATGAAGAGCTCATCATACATTCTGTTCTTATATTCGCCTTCTTCCATTAAAGGAGCAAGTTTCTCAATGACTCTCTCAAAAAGGCCTGAATATTTAAGAAGAGTTGTGAATGTACTGTCGTCTTCTGCGCTGCCTTCCATAGCTTCTGAAATTATGTTATATAAACCATCAGCATCTATTTCAAGGTTACCTCTGAAAAGCTGTCCTACCATTTCAAGTCCCGTAAATGCACCAGAAACCATAGCAATTGATTCGACATCTGCTGTTCCGTACATTGCAAGATATGCCTGAACAATACATGATCCCATACTTTGACCGTCAATGCTTACTTTGCTGTGTCCTGTTTGTGCTTTGACATTCTGGATGTAGTCGTTGAGCTGCATAGCAACCTGCATAGGACTTAATCTCCAGTCATATGTGAAGATGTATGTATGGTCTCCGCCTATCTCATCTGCAATAGCAAGTGTCATCTCATCTTGTTCATTTTCACGTATGCAGTAATTATATGTATCGGCGCTGTCCTCAAAATATCTTGAAACTACAACTGAATCATCTATGGAATTTCCGTCTTCATCGCATTGAATGGGCCCGAAAATTCTCTGTGCTACAGGTATAACATTGTCAAGAAGTGTATCTGTATCACCGTCAATAAGGAACTGTGTCAGTGCCGGAACTATTCCCATGACAGCTTCTGCTATAGCACTGGATTCAGGTACAAATACCTTTGTTCCGTTACCATCAACAAGCGGTACATGGCCGAAACCACAAACTGAAATTACCGGATCGTTTTCGCAATGATCTGCAGCAAGTGCAGGTACAAGAAGTGTAAACATCATTGCAAATGCAAGAACAAGTCCGATTGTTTTCATAAGAATCTTGCTTTTCATGAGACTCTCCCCTGTCTGAAATAAAGTATATACTATATGATATTACCATAATAATCTTGTTTTTTCAATAAAATTTTATCAATTTGCCATTATTCCTTTTTTGTGATATATTAATATCTTGTATATTTATATATTTATATATTGTATAGGTGGACTTTATGGACATTAGGGTAAATGACGAACTGACATTAAAAAAGCCTCATCCCTGCGGCGGACATGTATTTTCCGTACTTAGAACCGGTATGGATTTTAAAATCCGTTGTCAAAACTGCGGACGCGAGGTTATGGTTCCCCGTGCAAATGTGGAAAAGCGAATAAAAAAAGTTGTCCGCGAAGGAGTAGAAGTAAATGTTAAATAAACTGGCTGGAATAGAAGAGAGATACAATAAAATTAATGATCAGTTATGTGATCCTGAAATAATCAGCCAGCAGGAAGAGTATGCCCGTTTGATGAAAGAGCAGAAGTCACTGACACCGGTTGTTGAAAAATATCGTGAATACAAAGATATACTAAAAACATTTGATGAATCAAAGGCACTTTTGGATGAGGGCGGACTTGACAAAGACTTCCGTGATTTGGTCCAGGAAGAATATGACAGTTCTAAAGAAAATCTTGATATCTGCTATAACGAGCTGAAAATTCTGCTTTTGCCAAAGGATCCCAATGACGACAAGGATGTCATAGTCGAGATACGTGCAGGAGCAGGCGGTGAAGAGGCTGCGCTTTTTGCAGGTTCACTTTACAGGATGTACTCTATGTATGCGGAAACAAAGGGTTTTAAAATTGAAATTCTTTCTGAAAATGAAACCGAGCTCGGAGGATACAAGGAAATTGTATTCAGTGTTGAAGGTGACGGGGCATATTCAAGATTTAAATTTGAAAGCGGAGTTCACAGAGTACAAAGAGTGCCTGAAACAGAAAGCCAGGGCAGAATACAGACATCAACTGCTACAGTAGCTGTGCTTCCCGAGGCGGAAGAAGTTGATTTTGAACTTAATCCTGCCGATTTACAGATAGATGTTTTCCGTTCATCCGGTGCCGGAGGGCAAAAAGTCAACAAGACATCCTCAGCAATAAGAGTTACTCACATTCCGACCGGCATGGTAGTTGAGTGCCAGGATGAGAGAAGCCAATACAAGAACAAAGATAAAGCATTGAAAGTGCTGCGTTCGAGGCTTCTTGAAATTGAGCAGGCAAAACAGGATGCAGAAATTGCAGGTGCACGTAAATCCCAGGTAGGTACCGGAGACAGAAGCGAAAGGATCAGAACATATAACTTCCCGCAAGGCAGAGTTTCAGATCACAGAATCGGACTCACTTTATATAAAATAGAAGCAATAATGAACGGTGATCTTGATGAAATCATCGATGCTCTCATTACTGCAGATACTGCTGAAAAGCTTAAAGCGGAGGAATAATTATGAAGGCATTTAAGATCAGCAAGCTGGATATTTTCCTTATATCACATAAACCGGCCATCACTGTTTTACTCTTTATTTTTGCTGTCTTATCACCACTTGTATACCGTGTTTTCAATTTCACCCCCGCCCTTACACCTTTTGCTGTTTGGATTCTTTTTTATTTCTACACTGAAATGCTTTTTTCTCAAAAGGTTATGGCTGCAGAAAAACCATATATAAAATCTCTTGATGTAGAGGAAACGCTGAACAGGATTTCGCAATTTTTGAATCTGTTACCTTCCAAATCAAGAAAAGAACGTCTTGCGCTTTTATCTGACCGTGTTGTTTTTTTAATCATACTCGGTCGTTTTGACAAAGCGAAAGATACAATTGAAATTCTTAAAACCGCTCACAAAATAAGTGACTTTCCTCAAATCGCAGCAATTATTCACATGAATGAGGCAGGTATGGCTGCGGATTTGGAAGACGAAGCTGAAATGAAAAAGAACTTCAAGATTGCAGAAAATTATATAGGAAAACTCAAACCCTTTGACTTTATTACAAAAAAGAGGCTGACCTCTGAACTTACCCGTATCAGTCTTTTTTCACAGGGCAACTTTACTGATGACAATGATTATGAGCAAAAAGTAATATCATATGCAAAGCTCGATGATTCGAAAGTTTCAGGTTCTCTTGCTCCATATCAGCTTTTTGGCCCGTATTTTGCGATTTTCAATTCATATAAAAGGACAAATCAGGAAAAAGCAAAAGAATATGCAAACAAAATCGTTGACGCAGTCAACCCTCAGTTATATGCTTACAAGGTGGCAAAGGAATATTTAACTAATGGAGACGAAAGTAATTTCGATCAAAACTGAATATGAAAATGCCCTGAAAACAGCAGGCAGGCTGCTAAATGAAGGTTGCGTGGTTGCTATTCCCACCGAAACCGTATACGGACTTGCGGCAAATGCATTAAATCCCGATGCAGTAAAAAAGATATTTATCGCAAAGGGACGCCCCGGCGATAACCCGCTCATAGTACATATATCAGACTTATCTCAGCTGCAACCGCTCGTAAAGTCTATTCCCGGGAAGGTTAAAATTATGGCCGAAAAATTCTGGCCGGGTCCCTTGACAATGATAATGGAAAAGTCAGACATAGTCCCGGATGTCACGTCCGGCGGTCTTGACACAGTTGCAATCAGAATGCCTGAAAATGCTTATGCGAGAGACCTTATACATACAAGCGGTCTTGTTCTTGCAGCTCCGTCCGCAAATCTCTCCGGAAGTCCAAGTCCAACAAATGCAAAATATGTATTTGATGATATGAACGGGCGTATTCCCCTGATTATAGACGGAGGTCCGTGTGATATAGGAGTCGAGTCTACGGTTATATCCTTTACAAATGACAAGCCCCGTCTTTTAAGGCCCGGTAAAGTCACCGTTGAGGAGATTGAAGACTTAATCGGAGAAATCTCTATTGATGATGCCGTATTAAATCAGCTTAAAGATAACGAAAAGGCATCTTCTCCGGGAATGAAATACAAGCATTATGCACCTAAAGCCGATATATCAATAGTAAAAGGCAGTCTTCAGGATTTCATAGATTATACATCGGACAAAGATTCTTTTGTATTGTGCTTTGAAGGAGAAGAAGACAATTTCAAAAATGCAGTAACATTCGGGCTGGCAGATGACACATTATCCGAAGCGAACAGGTTATTTGACGCACTCAGAGAACTTGATGAAAAAGGTGCAAAAACAGTATATGCCAGATGTCCCGACACAAAAGGCGTAGGTCTTGCCGTATATAACCGTTTGATACGTTCAGCAGGTTTTAAGATTATAGATTTACAAAGTAAGGAAAATTCATGAAAATTATAGGTCTTACCGGGCAGACCGGTTCCGGCAAATCCCACGTTGCCTTTCTGCTTAAAGATTATGGTTTTTATCATATAGATGCAGATATGGTTGCAAAGGATGCAATAGCCGCAAGCGATAAAGTAAAAGCAAAACTTGCAGCAACCTTCGGCGATGTCATATTTCCTGACGGAACTGTTAACCGCAAGGCTCTTGCAGAGGCTGCATTTAAGGATATTTCAACAACCGAGGAGCTTAACAGGATTGTTGACAGTGCTGTCATGGAAAAAATAAATGAAATCATAAAAGAAAAAGAAGCGGAAGAATACCGGGGCGTAATCATTGATGCCATTGCCCTCTTTGAGAGCGGAGCAGATAAGATTTGTGACTTTACAATCTCGGTTCTGGCACCCGAAGACATACGCTTAAAAAGAATCTTAAAAAGAGATAAAATATCAAATGAGGAAGCAATAAAGAGGATAAAGGCTCAAAAGTGCCAGGACTTCTTTACAGATAAATCCGATTTTATCATACGGAATTATCCTCCATATGATTTGAAGGCGGAGCTTATACCAATCTTAAAAAGTATATAAATTACAAAAGGAGATATATATCATGAATGAAAAAAACGAGTTAAAAGAATTAAAAGATGAGCTTTTCTATGCTCCGAAACATGCTATGGACGTCATAGGCGATGACGAAGTAAAAAAAGCAGATGATTTTGCCGAAGGATATAAGTACTATATGGCAAACGGCAAAACAGAACGTGAGTCAGTGGAATTTTTCATGGCTCAGGCAAAAGAAAAAGGCTATAGCGAATTTGACAGAAACAAAAAATACACTGCAGGCGATAAGGTTTATTATAACAACCGTGGCAAGTCATTGATTCTCTGTGTATTCGGCACCAGGCCGATTACAGATGGTGTCAAGATTGCTGCTGCACATATTGATTCCCCACGTATCGATTTAAAACCGAATCCGCTTTATGAAGACACTTCTCTTGCATATTTCAAGACTCATTATTACGGCGGAATCAAGAAATATCAATGGACAGCTCTTCCTCTCTCACTGCATGGTGTTGTTGTCAAGGCTGACGGAGAAAGCGTAAAAGTCAATATAGGCGAAGATGATGCGGATCCTCAATTTGTTATCACAGATCTTCTTCCTCACCTTGCAGCTGAACAGATGAAACGTTCTCTTGCAGACGGCGTACGCGGTGAAGAACTCAATATTTTGATTGGCTCACGTCCTTTCTCAAAAGATGACGAAAGTGAAAAAGTAAAGCTAAATATAATAAAGATTTTAAACGAAAAGTACGGAATCAAGGAAAGTGACTTCCTTTCTGCAGAACTTGAACTCGTACCTGCACTTAAGCCAAGAGATATCGGTTTTGACCGCAGCATGGTTGGTGCTTACGGACATGATGACAAAGTTTGCGCTTATCCTGCAGCTCAGTCAATCTTTGACGTAGAAAATCCTGCATACACCTGTCTTACAGTTTTAACGGATAAAGAAGAAATAGGTTCAGACGGAAACACAGGTCTTAACTCTTCATATATGAAATACTTTATAGCTGACCTTGCCGTTATGGGTGGCGCTCAGCCATGGAATGTTCTTTCAAAATCAGAATGTCTTTCCGCAGATGTTAATGCTGCATATGATCCTACATTCCCCGATGTCAGCGAAAAGAAGAATTCTTCTTACGTAAACAATGGTGTCGTTATAACCAAATACACAGGTTCACAAGGCAAAGGCGGTACATCTGATGCTTCCGCAGAATTCATGGGTAAAGTCCGCAGAATGCTGGACACCTCAAATGTTGTATGGCAGATCGGTGAACTTGGTAAAGTTGACGCAGGCGGTGGCGGAACAGTTGCTATGTACGTAGCAAACCTTGATATTGATGTTATCGATCTCGGTGTTCCGGTTTTGTCAATGCATGCTCCCTTTGAAGTAATTTCAAAGCTTGACCTATATATGGCATACAGAGCATTCAAAGTATTCTTTGAACAGAAATAAGGGAAAATAATGGCTAATATTTCCGAAGTATTAAAAACTGCAAAGCGAATACATTTCATAGGCATAGGGGGCAGCGGTATGTGTCCCCTGGCCGAGATACTTCATGCCAAAGGTTACTCGTTGCAAGGTTCTGACAACAACGAAAGTTCAATAGTGGAAAGAATCCGTGCTCTCGGCATTCCGGTTATGATGGGACAGAAAGCCGAAAATATAGAAGGCGCAGATATGATTGTATATTCTGCCGCTATTATGGAAGATAACCCCGAGCTTGTTGCAGCCCTTAAAAGCGGTATTCCCACTTTTAAGAGAGCTGAGCTTTTTGGAGAAGTCACACGTCATTTCAGCAATTGCATAGGAATCTGCGGCACACACGGCAAAACAACAACCACATCCATGACAGTACAGGCTATGTTGGCAGCAGGTCTCGATCCGTCTGCAGTTATAGGGGGGAAACTCCCTCTTACAGACAGCTACGGACGTGTAGGTAAAAGTGAAAATGCGGTTGTTGAAGCATGTGAATATGTAGATACATTTCTTTACCTTTATCCCAATGTATCGGTGATACTGAATGTTGATGAAGACCATATGGAGTACTTTAAGACAATGGATAATCTTATCTTAAGTTTCCATAAGTTCGCCATGCTTGCCAAAAGCGCCGTAATATATAACGGGGATGATGAAAACACTCTTAAAGCTATTGAGGGTGTCAGCGGCAAGGATATGATTTCATTTGGTTTTTCTCACGATAATGATTACTATGCTGATAATATCAAAGAAGTAAATGGCGCATACAGTGAATTTGATTTGATATACAAGACTAAGAACTTAGGACGGATTTCTCTGTCGGTACCGGGAAAGCACAATATCCTAAATGCGATGGCAGCCATTGCATCTGCAATCTATTCCGATGCAAAGTTTGAGGATTGCGTAAGCGGTATTGAAAGCTTTAAAGGTGCCGGAAGAAGATTTGAATATCTTGGCAAATACAAAGGTGTGGATATAATAGATGACTATGCACATCATCCCGCAGAATTACGTGTAACTCTTGAAGCAGCTATGAAACTCGGATACAAAACCGTATGGGCAGTCTTTCAGCCCTTCACATACTCAAGAACAGCAATGCACTTTGATGAGTTTGTTGAGGTGTTGAAGATAGCTGATAAATGTGTTATGACGGAAATCATGGGTTCTCGTGAAGTAAATACATACAATATATATACAAGTCAGCTTGCAGAAAAAATTCCCGGCAGTGTCTGGTTTGAAAGCCAGCCAGAACTTGCGGATTACGTTGCCGCCAATGTAAAAGAGGGCGATCTTGTTATCACACTTGGCTGCGGCGATATATATAAGTCGGCACATATGATCATAGAAAAACTTAAGGCGGAATAATATGGTCCATTTCGGTAATAGTTGGGATATTCTCTTAAAAGACGAATTTCAAAAAGATTATTACTTAAATCTTAGAGAATTCCTGAAGAGCGAATACAAAAGCCGGGTCATATATCCGGATATGAATGACATATTCAACAGCCTGAAATATGCGGATTACAACGATATAAAGGTTGTAATTATAGGGCAGGACCCTTATCATGAAGAGGGCCAGGCGCATGGTTTGTGCTTTTCTGTAAAGAAGGGTGTTCCCATACCTCCTTCTCTTCAGAACATATATAAAGAACTATATGCGGAATATGCCTATCCCATACCAAGTCATGGTGATTTAACATCCTGGGCAAAGCAAGGGGTATTGCTTCTCAACACTGTTCTGACCGTAAGGCAAGGACAGGCAAACAGTCATAAAGGAAAGGGCTGGGAAATCTTTACAGATGATGTGATAAAAATCTTGAATCTCCGTCCTCAGCCGATTGTCTTTGTTCTCTGGGGCGCAAATGCACGATCCAAAAAGGCACTCATAAACAACCCTTCCCACCTTATACTTGAATCTGCTCATCCAAGCCCTTTGTCTGCATATAACGGTTTCTTCGGAAACGGACATTTTAAAAAAGCAAACCAGTTCTTAAAAAAGACCTATGGGTCAGAGATAAACTGGCAAATTATATAGGAGGGTTATATTATGGAAATAACAAGAAAGGAATTTACATTCCCGTCATCTTCGGGGCTATGCGATATCCAGGTATATGCGTTTATCCCTGAGAATGTAAAGGCAACCGTTCAAATCGCTCACGGCATGGCAGAACATGCGCTTCGCTATGTGTGGTTTGCTGAGCAGCTTTGCAATGCAGGTTATGCAGTTTACATTAATGATCATCTTGGACACGGAAAGTCTGTCAAAAATGATGACATGCTTGGATTCTTCGGTGGTACTAAAGGCTATATGAACATTGTAAATGATTGTAAGAGCCTGAACAGAATCATAGCGAAGGAATATCCCGATACAGCTCATTTCTTCTTTGGCCACAGCATGGGATCGTTTATAGCAAGATGCTACTCAAAATACTACGGTGACAGCATTGATGCTGCTGTTTACTGCGGTACAAGCGGCTCAAATCCAGGTGCTGCGCCCGGCATTATGATGGCAAATATGGTATCTAAATTCAAGGGAGAAATGTATCGTTCTCAATTCATCAACTCAATCGCTTTTGGTCCATATAACAAAAAGACTGAAGGCAGGACTCCTTTTGACTGGCTTACAAAAGACAATGCTGTTGTTGATGCATATATTGAGGATAAATATTGCGGTTTCTGCTTTACAGCAGCAGGTTTCAGAGATTTGTTCGGTGTTCTTTCTGAAATCTCAAAGAAAGACTGGTACAGCTCTGTTCCGACCAAACTTCCCATTCTCCTCATGGCCGGCGAAGATGATCCTGTAGGTGCTTACGGCAAAGGAGTCACAGAAGTTTATGAGGGTCTTAAAAACAGCAATCATAATGTTGAAATGAAACTTTATCCCGGTGACAGACATGAAATTCATAACGAGCTTGACAAAGAGCAGGTTATGACTGATTTAATAGCTTTCTTTGATTCCCAGTTGCAAATAAGATAATATATTCAGATAAAATGACGGGCAGTTCGTTTTGAACTGCCCGCTCTTTTTACTTTCAAAAATTTGCTTTTATTTCTCCGATTTTCTGCAAAGTCTCAATATCTTTTTCACTGCCTGAGACATTGAGCCAGACTATATATTTATCATACAAGCCGGTAACGTCATCAACGTCAACAGAAATAATGATATTTTCATTTTCCTTCCCATCCATTTCAAAGACATAAGCATCATTACGATTAATTCTGCCTATGTATTCTCCAAAATGATAGCTATACATATCCTCATCTGTTTTCAATTCACCATATTCTATGTAAACAAGTCCATTGTAGCAAATTGAATTGCATTTAATGCCTTCATATTCGTAGGGTATAAGCACAAAATTCAGACTGTAATCAATCTCATCATCATATTTAAGAATCTTTTTGTATTCAACCTTGTTTTCGCTAAGTGCTTTCTTCGCAAGGTATGAAGCCATTGTAAATCTCCAGTTCTTATGACATTTTGCATCAATATATGAATTACCGTCCTCTGCGTTATATTTGTCAAGGTAATTTTCCGTTACAAGGATTTTGTTAAGATGATAGAATGCCCTGTCCGAAGTTCTCTTATCATCTGATGCCCGGAGTTTTGCAAGACTCGGTACAGCCTCTACGCCTAAATCAGAAAGATAAGACACGTCAATGCTTTCCCTTTGTCCGCTTAAAAATGCATTTGTGTTATATCTGGCAACTGTATTTACAATGCCCATCAGACAAACGACAGTTAAGAAAAGGCTGGAAAGTGCGAAAGCAACTTTAATGCTTTTGACTTTCAGATTGAATATTTTTGTGATAAAGGCAAGCAAGAAGACTATCGTTATAAGCATAAAGGCAAAAACTTCAAGCCTTGATACCGTAAGGTCATAATTCTTTACATACATAATCATTTTAGATATAGCTGTGATAATGAAAAGTATTGAAAAGATATCGATGAAAGTCAAAAATCCCTTTACTGCGCCGTCAATCTTTTCCTGCTTCTTTCTCTTTGTGAATGCCAAAGTCAAAAGGATTATTAAAAGATTAATAACTGCTATTGCCTCGGTCTCAAAGAAGCCTCTTCTTGCATATTCTGCAAGTGTAAAATGCATTCCTTCCGGAAGAATACCCTTAAATGCACTGAAAAAATATGCCAGTTGTGAAAACATATATACTATATATGCAATTGATATTATGACAAGGAATGTAATCGTAGGAACCGACGGTACCCGTCTCATACTTTCCCCTTTTACGTTTACTTTCATATCTTTTTTCAACTTGAATTTGCAAACGAGAGCATATGAAAGGAGGAAAACGAACATTGCCAGTGCGAATATTGTCTTCAGCAGAGTTGTGCCGAAAGTCCTACCTATGAGTTTGATAAGACCTGAGAAAGCCAGATCGGAGCTCATAAGAAGAGGAATTATGACACAAAGTACCGGTATGCTGGCAACAAGTCCGATAACTATCTGGAAATAGATTTTCTTTTTCTCGCTCTTAAAGAGTGATCTGAACGGCACTGCTATATGCTCAAACGGTGCCAGAAATGCCATATACAATATCTTTAGGATTCCCTTGAAAGAATCAATAAGTTTTTCTTCTGCCATTTCAGTTGTGAAGAGTACGCATGATGTAAGATAAATGACAAAAGCAAGGAACTGTGAATATGTATCTGTCTGCCAAAAAGCAAATGTTAAAGAAGAAGCAAGCGCTGTGATGATGTAAAAGACTCCTACAGCAGAAATTCTGCCTTTACCTTTAATATATATCGCCATCAGTATTATAAGTATCCATGCCGATAAAGTAAATCCAAGCGCAAAGTCTCCGAAAACGCCGATGAAAGTTGATAATGCACATGTAAGTAGCAATAATGCTATACTAACACAGCGGATACTTTTGACGGTGTTTTCACTCAGAATGTGTTCCATGTCCCGCTAATTGACGAGTGGAGCGTTTTATCCGCCGATAATCGACTCGCCTTGCTTCACAGGATACATTACGGTAAAATTGAGTATGGAGTTTTCTTTTCGTATCGTGTTTTCGTGAACAATTTTAAGCAGTACTCCAAAAAATCGTATGAGCAGATTGACGGCAACACGCTGCACGGCAGGATTCGTAAAAGAAGAATTGACAAACAGATATATGTAGGCGATATGCACAAATTACTCGGCGTCAGTTATTCGCAGTATATTAAAATAGAAAACGGCGAGTATCAGCTTCATCATATGGACAAGCTTATTAGGCTTTGCGAGATACTTGATATAGCGCCCGAGGAGATTTACACGCCTTACCAGATTTTCATTATGAACAACCAGGGCAAGCAGATAAAAGCGTATAGAAAAGCTAATGGTTTAACGCAAACCGAATTAGCAGAACGTCTTTTCGTACATAGAAAGACCGTTTCAAAATGGGAAAATAACACCTGTCAAATGCCGTTTGAGAAATGGGAAAAAATCAACGGTGTTTGTTAAGAAAGAATACGCCGCAACGGGTATTAATCCGCTGCGGCTTTTTTACAGTTCCTTTTTCAGTTCTTTGAGTATTTCCGTCTTTTCGGCATACGAAATCGGAAAGGAGTTTATTCTTTCAAGCATAGCCTTGCCGACGATATATCCGGCTTGCTTTTCAAATTCTTTCCATTGCTCTTCGCTTTTCGGCAGATAAACTATCGCTTTCATAATATACTCTCTCCCCTGCTGTTGAAAGTATATTCAAGGAACTGCTTGTCATAGAACTTAATTGCCATAAGGCAACACTATTCCTTACTTGATTTTATATCAACCTCCTTAATTTATAATCTCTTTGCAGTTCTCACTGCGGGTTTAATAGTTTTCACAATACTTACCTTTCTACCTGACTGTCGTCAGGATTTTTTCATTTACATCGACTGACCGAAGCCTTCGTCTTCATCAAAGTCTTCGTCAGTGTCGTTACTGTTGTTCTGATTTGTGTTTTGAAGTTGTTGCTGATAGCGTTGTTGCTGAATTTCACGGCGGAGGACGAAGTCAATAAAGCCTGCACCGATGTTGAGTAACGCTTCTGCATTTTCGGCTGCCCTGCGGCTGTTTTCTTCGTCTTTCTCTACCTTAGTGTATTCGCCGCCTACGGAACGCTCGCCGTGAGCAATGCGTTTCTGCTGTTCTTTGGAGAGTTCCTTGCCGTCTGACTGCTGTCGCTTTTGCGCATTGATTTCGTTGATGCGGTCAGCCGCTTTGCTGCTGAACAGCGTGGCAATAGACACCAGCAGACTGTTGTAAATATTCGTGTTCTTGCTGATGTTTTTCCAGCCGTTATCCGTACCGTAAATGAGCGAATCCTGCACCGCGTTTATAAGCATATTTTTCAGCGATTTGAATTCCTTGTTCGCTTCAATCGGAACGTCAGGCGTTTTCTCGCTGTCGTGATAGAGCGCAAGTTTTAAGCGGTTAATCTCGTTCCACTTTGCGTACATATATTGAAGCGGAAGATTTTCATTTACAATATGCTTTAGCAGATTATCTACGGTGTTCTTGACGTTCTTGGGAAGATAACCGTAAACCTTTTTGCCTTTGCAGTTTGCAAGCTCATTTTGCAGCTGCTTAATCAGTTCGGCAGTTTCATCTGTAAGCGGAAAACGCCTGACTGAAATACCGTTCAATACTTCATCCATTTCCGCTTTCAGTTCGCCACGAATAGCAGTCTGCTCTCTGAATAATTTCAGTTGTTCGTTACGGAAAATATCGTTACCGAAGGTGCTTCGCATCTTTTCCATTCCCTTTTTCGTAAGAAAGCCCTGACCAATTTTTGATAAGACTATCAGATGAATGTGCGGATGGTGCGTCGTGTTATGGAAAGCGGCGTACCACTCCATATCGCTCGGCTTGAGCTTATGCGCTTCGGCAAGCTCATTCATATTGCGGCGTACGCACTGCTTCCAGGCGTCAGCATTGTTGTAGCCAAGCCGCTCCGCATCTTCACGGCGCAGGCTGACGACGTGCGTCCAGACGACTCCCTGATGATTTGAAACTTTTTTAGCAACGTCATCAAGATTAATCGCTTCATCCTTTGCAGAGAACAGACCGTGCGAGCCGAGTTTTTCAACGCTTGGGCGCTCAGCAATATATGAAACAAGGCTCTTAAGTTCATCGGTACGGTCTGCTTCACGTTCTGCAACTACATTGATAAATTCCGTTGCATTTGCCTTTGAAGGCTTCATCATAAAGTCATCGTATTCAATATACTTTTTCGTTTCGGGAAAGTGCTTTGTGATACGGTTGATTAAAGTGTACTGCTGCTGAGTAGCAATAGCGTTGTCAGTACCTTTCGGTAACTTTTCAACGCCTTCACGAGTACCCATATACTTTACGAGTTTTCCTGCATTTTGAGCAGACGGATTTTTGATGAACCTGCTCGATACAATTATCTTTGCCATCAGTCGTCACCATGCATAAGTTTGTCAGCAGATTCAAGAGAAATATACCCGTTGGTCTGAGCAACTTCTTCATTGACAACCTTATTAAGTTCTTGCCAGTCCACGCCTGTATAATCATTAAACGCTGCGTTAAGACGGTTTAATTTTCCGATTTCAACCGCCATCTTGAAGAGCATTTCGCACATACCTTTTTCCGTATGACGAATTTCATTTTTGATTACGGAAGTTATCATCGGCGAGAGATAATCTGCATTTTCATTTTGCAAAAGGTAGCCGATATAGAAATCAATCGCCGTGCGGACGAAGTCACTTCGGTTGACGCAGTTGGATAAAGGCAGCACTTTATCCATTTGTTCCACCTGACTCGGCAGCTGAAAGTACGCAAACTTTTTCATCGTTTCCATTGTAATCATCTCCTGAATTGTTAATTTGAGCATACCCCTGTAAAAAATTTCAAAAACAGTCCGCACTGCGGGCTGATGTCAAAAGCGAGGCGTGGCGAGATACGCCTCGCTTTTACCTGCTTTCAATAATTTCTTCGAAATATTGAAATAATCAATCAAGTTTCAGCGTCAATTTTCGCTTCGGAGGTATTTCTTATTATTTTTATTAAGTTTTTAAACCACCCCTACCAAATTTTATTGATAGTGTAGAGATGGCTGAGTCTGTTGCCGTTTGTGTAATCATATCGGTGTGTAATAGAAATCAAACCCTTATCCTCAAGCACCTTAAGCGCTTCATCAACCGTAGGCTCGGACATACAGCATTCTTTGGCGATAGTGCTTCTTGAAGGATAGCAGTTAAACTTTTTCATATTTGCACGGTGAAACAGATAACAGTAAACGGCAAAGTCCCTCGCCTTCAGTTTTTCTTTATAGATACAATTTGGTACGATAAAGAAATTGCCTGAAGGGAATTTTTTGTTACTATGAACCATAATTAAACTTTTCCTTTCGCAGTATTAAACACCGTGTCCTGAAAAGGGAAATAAAAGTGGACACAATATTCATATTGCATTTTGAAAGGTTATGTGATAAAATCTAATCGGTGATGATATGAATTCAAAGAAATATCGCATTTATGAACTATCTGCAAGAGCCATAATTGCAAACTCAAAACTGAATTCCGAGGGGAGAACAATCTTCAATCTCAACTCTGCACAGACAGAAAAGTGCAGGGTTATTTCTGCTTCTCATGAACAGGAAAGCAACGCCCTGTTCTATCAGATTATGTGTGAGAAAAACGGAAACAATTTTAGTGTTGGAGAGGAAAATATTATCACCGAACTTGAAGATATAATCTTCTACTGCAACTTTGAAAACATATTTGACAGAGACAGCAGTTTAAAGAAATACGCTGACCTTCAGAGCAGAGCAAGAGATATGTTTCGTCCCGAAGGTATCACGCTTGACTTCGGCTCGAGTGCATTTCAATTCGTTGCATTTGAACGTTCTGCAAGTATGAGCCGCAATGCAAAGTTATCTTTTATCCGCACCGACTACTATGAGCCGATAAGAAAAAGAATAATGCTCGGTATGACAATCGGAGAATGTCAGCTTTCAAAACTCTATGCGTATAACGGACTGCTGCTGTCCTCGGGAACGAGAATTGAAAACATAAATATTGAAAAGCCGCATCGGGTAATCGTAATTGATAATCAAAAATACACCGTTGATGCAACGAGAATTATTACAGTTGAAGACGACGGTACGAATAATTCCGTTCGTAAATATACAAGAAAAGAAACGAGAGGCGCAGTGGAAGTAACAGGTTTTGACGGCGAAGGTCTTATCTCAAAAGAATACGCCGCCGTTATTGACAAAGCCTACTGCGGTGAACACTGTCATACCTCTTTTCAGATTCGTCTGCCGTATGTAAAAGGTATGCTGCACCAGGTTGATTTCAAAGACTTTCTTCACAGTGCAGGAACAAAGACGATAACGGACGTTTTCGGAACCGTTCACAAGGTTAAGGATGTGGATATTATTCTTACCAAAAGTATGTTCAAGGGCTACGGCTGGTTGCTTGATAACGGTATGACGTGGACTGACTACTGGAAGGCATTTTCTGAATACAATCACGCTTTGTATATCACAAACGTCAGCAAGGAACATCCCGAAGAATTTACGGAATTGAACTATCAGTTTTTGAATACGCTTTCGCTTACAAGAGATGAATTTCGTCCTGCCGATTTACCTGACGGTTGGACTTCTTCCCCTGCTGATGATGAGCGTAACTGGCTGACGAAGGAAACGGAAACTGCTTACTACAATCTCTGTGCGGATGAAGAATACCGTCTGAACTATTTTCTTAAATATCTGAACAGGCGCAACCGCAAAACGAAGAATTATCTTTTAGCTACCATACTGAAAAGCAATCCCCTTTTTATCAACGAGCCCGTTTACACAAAAGAATTAGAGAGCCATGCTGAAAACATATTGAAAAAATATGCGCTCGGGAAGTTAATCGTTACAGGCGACAATCGATTTCTTTCCGGTGATTTAATTGAGATTTTGAATTTGCTGCTTTCGCACACCGGCATAAAAGACAGCAGAGAGCGAAGGTTTTATTCAATTGCCGTTTCCAATCGCTTTGCAAAGAATTCATACTATGCGCCGCAGATTGCGTACAAACATGGCGGCGAATGCACGCTTCTTCGTAATCCGCATATTGCAAGAAACGAGGAAATTCAGTTAGCCGTTTATCCGCAGGTCGAGCAGATGAGAAAGCATTATCTCGGTCATCTTTCGGATATCGTTATCATTGACACGCATATGCTCGCCGCAGAACGACTCGGCGGAGCAGACTATGACGGCGATATGATTAAAACCATATCCGATCCGATTATCAATGCGGCGGTTAAACGAAATTATGACCTTGACAGTCTTGACAATATGAACAACATTCCGCTTTTAAAAATCCCCGATGCCGAACCGCTTATCCGTAATGCTGACGACTGGGAAGCGAGATTTGAAACGGTAAAGAGCACATTTTCTTCACGCGTCGGTCAGATATCAAATGCCGCGCTTGACCGAAGCATTATTGCTTATGATGAAAACTCCGATTCCGCTTTGCGTAAAAAGTGTCGTGAGGAAACGGAAACGCTCGCTATATTAACGGGTCTTGAAATTGACTCTGCAAAAAGCGGAGTTAAGCCCGACCTTACCGAATATCTCGGCAGCGGAAGTATCTCACGCAGTATTTTCCTGACTTACAAAAATCTGGTTGAACAATCAGAAACCCGTCGGGAATGGTATCAGGACACTCACCGAGACAAAATCAACAAATTCTTTTCTCAGACTGACTGGAACGCCGTCAGTTCAAACCTTGAACTGCTCCCGTACTTTGCCCGTCAGCTGAAAAAACACACGCCGAAGATAAAGGCTCATCCTGCAAAGGACAGCGAGCTGTTTGCTTTTGCGGTTAACGATAACTGGAAAGATAATCTTGATGCAGATATTCTTTCTGCAGTCAGTGACTTAATTTCGGATTATGAGGCGGTGCTCAACCGCATCCGCTTTTGCAAGGTTCCGATTAAAAACAAGAACCGCAAAAGCGGTATTGACCGTATTCTTTATTCGAGAGGGCAAGAGAAAATATATAATTCTGATGAACTGTATGCGCTTTTCCAACTACTTTCCCCTGAACGTATTTCTGCAATTCGAAATGCAATACGGGGTGAGCGTTGGCATCTGATGGGAGAAAAAGAAAGAGAAGATTTCCTGAACGGATATCTTCCCGACGATGATTTTAAGGATTATTATTCTCTCCTTTGTGATTTTCGTTTCGGCGGTTACAAAGTGCTGTACGATTTGATTGCCGATATTGACGACGAAAACGCCGCGCTTGATAACAAAAGGCTGATTCGTGATACAGATTCAACAGCATTTGCACAGATGATGCAGGCGTATATGGACAAGTCCGCCGCCGTTTCATACCGTGAAGCCGTATCTGTAAAATGCAGAGAATTGCTTGACGTAATAGTTAAGCCAACCGTAGCCGTGCAGTATATTGTTGCACTCGGCAAACGGAATCTTCTTTTTGATTTGCTGCTTGACAGCGTTGAGAAAACCGTTTTGAAAAAGGATTAACGGCACTTGAATTTTTATTATTAATATGCTATAATCGTGGCAGATTTAGAATTTAATTCTAATTTTGCCATATAATAATGGAGACGTTAGTGTGAAAAATCACACTAACCAATTATATTGCCCGCTCAGTTTGTCGCTACGCAACAACGAGCGTTGGCTGTAATCACCATTAACGCCTGTTCAGGCAACACAGGATTTAGGTGATTTTTAATGAACTATTTGTTGCCTGAAAGGCTATGGTGATTAACATGTATATTCCCCGTCATTTAGAAGAAAGGCTGTTAAAATCAAGCGAAACATATAAATCTGTTTTGGTAACAGGCGCAAGGCAGGTAGGTAAATCTACACTGCTTAAACAAATATTTCCTGATAGGAAGTATGTTTCTCTTGACGACCCCTTTATAGAAGAACAAGCAAAAGAAAACGGAAGTATGTTTATGATGCTCAACCAACCTCCCGTTACGATTGACGAGGTACAAAGAGCACCCGAATTGTTTCGCTATATTAAAATCAAGTGCGACGAAACAGATGAAAAAGGACTGTTCTGCCTTTCAGGTTCACAGCAATTCAAATTAATGCAAAACGTTTCCGAAACGCTGTCTGGCAGAATTAATATAATTGAGCTTGCGGGATTATCGCTCAGAGAAATTCAGGGCGATTCTTTTAACAAACGATTTCTTCCCACTCTGGAATATATTACAGAAAGGCAGAAAACGGCAAAAGCTCCTGAAAACATCTGGGAAATTATTCACCGCGGCTCTTATCCCGCGTTACAGGACAAGAACCTCGACTGGGCGTCTTTTTATGCAGATTATGTTAAAACGTATATTGAAAGAGATGTACGCGAACTGTCTGCCGTGCAGGACTTAGACGCTTTTCGACGTTTTATGATTGCAACAGCCGCAAGAACGGGAGAGATTCTTAACTACAGCAGCATTGCAAGTGAAATCGGCAAAGACATCGGAACAGTTAAAAACTGGATTTCAATTCTTGAAGCCTCCGGCGTTATATATTTACTGGAACCCTACACGGCATCTGTTCTTAAACGCGCCATCAAATCGCCTAAACTTTATTTCCGCGATACAGGACTTGCCTGCTATCTGACGCGTTGGTTGAGTGCAGAAGCCCTTGCATATGGTGCTATGAACGGTCATATATTTGAAACCTTTGTTATATCAGAGCTCTTGAAATCTTTCTCAAATGCAGGTCTTGATTACCGTTATTTTGTTTCCTATTATCGCGGTAGGGATAAAAAGAAGATAAAGCAAAACGGTGAAGAAATCGAACTGGAAAGCGAGATAGATTTCATAATTGAGGAAAACGGCATCCTTTATCCTATTGAAATTAAATCCGCTTCAAAGGTTACTGCAAGCGAAACAAGCGCATTTACCGTGCTTGATAAAATTGAAGAAAAGAAACGCGGTACGGGGGCAATTATTTGTATGTATCCTCAGCCCGGCAGTCTCAGGGAAAACGTGCTTCAGATTCCTGTTTGGTATATATAATTATGTTAAACGAAATTGAAGAATTCAAGGCATATACCACGCCCGTTATCTATACGGCTGAAAGTAAAAGAGATACTTCTTATCTTGGCAGGTTTACCTTTGATGCCTTTATGGAATTCAGAGGACTCAGCCGTGTGCTGACGATTATTGCCCGAGGGTATATGTTTGAAACCGAAACGCCGGATACCGAGCGTGCAAGGCGTGCCTTGTGTGCCTGGTGCAGTATGCCTGAAATGAAAAAAGCCACTCCTAAAGAGAAGTGGCAGTTTACAACAGATTTCCGTTACCTTCACGGTGAGTTCCCCAAACTCGTTGATAACAGCGGTAACGGATGGTACTTTCATCATATTAAAAATGTGTATAGATTTATTAAATGCTATCCAGACAAGGTAAGCAAGGTTGCCGTTGATAAAGCTGATTTACTCGGCAACAAGTATGATAAAGAGTGGCAGAAAAAACTGATGCAGTTTCAATATCCTATCTTTACGCCGCATACAGAAAGCTGGGTAATGACTTTTGACAGTATCGTTGCAGATGCATTAGTGCTCGGTCCGCTGAAAGACAAGACAGTTATCCTATCGGAAGATATGCTGCGTAAGATTAATGGACTGAACACGAGCAACGTGCCTGAAGAAATTATCGTTCTTTTAGTACAATACTATCTTGCGAATAAGCCTGACGATTCAGACTGGGTGGTGCTACCGACGGCGAACTTTGATATGTATTTCGGCAACACCAATTTCAGCAAAAAGTGGCTGAAACAAATTCCCGACAGCATAATTATCCGCGACACTTTCAGTTTTGGCGTCGGAAGATACAAAGTCGTTATTTGAAGAAAAAATATTGGTCTTCGTCGGTGAATTTGGCAATGTAGCCGTTCAGTTTTTTTCTGACGGGGTAACGGTTGTTTTGAGAATTTCTATCGTCTACAAGCGATTTTTGCTATTACTGAAGTCCTGAAACCCTTGCAAATACTTGTTTTTTGAATTTGACACTTTTGCCCAAGCGTCATAAAAACCGCTTCATAGACTTTTTGATGAAAAAACCTATGAAATGAACCGATAAAAACTGCCCTGCTAATCTGAATTGGAGGGCAGTTTTCATATACATTCAATCATTCTTTTTATCGCAAGGGAGAAGCCTTCTTTGGGTTATCCTGCCTGTTACTAACTTTGACGCTTGTTTTGGTACAACTGCTTTCGGGCGCAGATATTTGCAACTATTGAAAGAAGCAAACCTCACTGAAACTGAAACAAGTTACGGAATTAGTAGGTTTAAAATAAGACATTAATGAAAGAAGTTTTTTATGAATAAAGATGTGCAATTAGTTCCTCCGTGTGCGTGTCAAATTCGGCGGCGGTTTTGATGATGAAATCTCTTGACTGCGAAAAATCCTCCTGCACCCATTTTTCAAGCAGGGCAATAAATGCTTTTGACTGATAGGTGGTGTAATAATCAATTTTAACATCGTTGAACTGCGTGTTATTCTTCTCCGTCTGCATAAGGCGGAATAAGCCCTCTACCATTTTGCAGAACTTATCCCTGAGCTCGCCCGTGTTGTACGGGCTGAATATCATTTTAAATATTTTTGAATTGCTTTCTATGTAATCAATCAACGCAGAACAAAAATCAGGTTTCGTCTTATCCTGATAATCCAGTATCAGCATACCGAGATCGGACAGCACCTCTTTTTCCATTTGCTCGTATAAATCATATATATCCTTGTAGTGCTTATAAAAGGTTACTCGGTTGACTTCGGCAATGTCGGCAACCTCCTGAACAGTTATCTTTCGCAGCACTTTTTCATCTAACATTACGGCAAGCGCACTTTGCAATGCCTTTCTTGTTTTTTGAGCTCTCTTGTCAATTTTTTTATCCATAATTATTTCTCGCTCCTAAATTCGTTTACAAATTTATCGTGATTTGTAGCTTTGGCTACAAAACAGGTTGAAATTGAATATTGATTTTCATCAAAAAATATGCAATAATATAGTTGCTTTTGATAGTATATATAATTATACCACAAATCGTATAAAATGAAAAGAGAGGGGTTGACAGATATGATAGGAAATGCGAAAATCGGTCTATCTATCTATCTATCTATCTATCTATCTATCTATCTATCTATCTATCTATCAGAGCATAATTCGGCCCTTTTCAAAAGTCAATATGTTTTGTAAATATTTCAGGCGTAGTGCGTCCTTTTAGGCGTGCTATGCCTATTTGTATTTAGTATATTATTTTAGTAATGAGCAAAACAACACAATAGAAAAGAAGAAAAAGCAAGACTAAAATGTTTTCAACCAAAACAGCACAAAAATGTTGAAAAATTTGCGAAACAACAAAGCCTAACTTGAAAAGAAGGCTAAATGAATAGCATATTCAGTTTGAGAGATTTAAGCGATTCTTTTGCAGTTTTTAGGAGAACGATAAGAGGCTTTGGATTGAGTGACAACGGCAGCAAGAGCAGTGGCTAAAAGAGAGATGTGAGCGATAGAGTTAAGGTTCTCGGCAGCTTTTTGAGAACGAATCCAAAGACGCTCCTGCCCTGATTGTTTAAATCTGGAATTGTAACGTTCGACCTCGGTTCTCAGAGCGTAAATCTTTTTAAAGGATACACACTCTCTGTCAATCGAAAGTCGGTAATCGTCGGGAATAGTAATGTATTTCGTACAACCTCTTGTTTTCTTACCGTTGTTCCAATTCTTGTGATTACAGGGGCAAACTCCTGATTTAGAACGCTTAAAAGGACAGCAGTATTTTTGTCTTGTTCTGCCGTTATCGGTAAGCTTACCGTCCTTATGCATTGCAAGACCTGCTTCACAGATAGGGTGCTCTGACATTAGCTTGTTGGATTTAGTATTTCTTTTGTTAAGCGGAATGAAACAATCACCGTTAAAAACAGTTTTAACGTAATTGTATATAGACTTAACGTCATAACCTTTATCCGCAATAAAGGAACATTCGTTAAGTGATAACACAGCATTTGCATTATCAAGAATATCGGTTGTAACGGTACAATCTGCAACATCGGCAGTGGTTGTAAGTTCATATATCGGTAATCCGGTAATACAGTCAACAAGAATGTGGTTCTTGTAGCCCCAGTAATACTCAAAATTACGCTCATTATGCTGATTTGATGCGGTATGAACGCCTAAACCGCAATCCTTATCACAAGAGGGATGATTGTCTTTAGAGAATTTGTTTTTGGCAAAAGATTTGGGATTGTTCAGTTTAGTGTTAGCAGAAACAGGCGTTGAATCAAGCGCGATAAAGGAAGTATCAATAATACCAAGCTCATACAGTTCTTTAACCTGATTAGACATAACAGCTTTTAAAAGTTTGTTATCAACATTCTTGATAAATCTTTCAAGCGTCCAATATGACGGTAAAGGCTTTGTAATATCAAAGCCGCAGTAATAAGCGATTAAAAGATTGTTTTGAAGATAATCAAGTAAATCAGTGATACAGGAAAAGCATTCACATTTCATCACAATATCTGCACAAAGCAAAGCTTGTTTAGAATAACCCTTGCGACCTGTTTTAGCAGAAACATCGGGAAAACATGATAAATCTAAATTCAAAAACAAGTTATCGTAGAAAACTGCTTTTGGTGCAGATGTGAAAAGTGTAATGTCCTGTATAATTTCTTGGCGATAGATAACGGCCAGCCCCTTTCGTTGGTTTTTTCATCAATTCAATTATACGATATTTGGCTGGTCGTTTCTATATTTTATAGTGACAATTTGGATTTTTATTGCCCTGAAATCCTTTTGTTACAACGCTTTTGGCGTTTTGCTCAGGGCTATATATTATTTGTCAACGGAGGTATGTTTATGGCAAAGACAATGAAACGAGTGATTTCTCTGTTGCTGGCAGTGGTACTGGTAGTAGGTACCTTTGCAGGCTGCGGAAAATCAGACAAGGAAAATGAGGCTGCGATTACCGCTACCGCAGTCAAATACACCAAAAGCGGTCAGTACACCACTACGGTAAGCTCCAAAAAGGTTGACCTTTCGGGAATTACAGCGGACAACGTTGAGGTAAGGTATCTTGACCTGACAGCCGTTCCCGATGCAGCCGAAGCAGAAAGCACGGAGGCTGTAACCGAAGAAGCAACCACTGAAGCAACAACAGAAACTACGGAAGAAATAAAACTTGAAGATGTTTATCCTCTTTCCGCTAAGGTAGAAAGTGTTAAAGCAGCGGATAAGAAAAGCTATGAGATTACCTTCACGGATGATAAAGCGGCTGAATATATAACCGCTAACTATATCGTTCTGTTTAAAGGCGTTGAAGGTGATGACAACATAGCTGATGTAGCGGTTGAATTCCCCGAAATTACACTGACTCCCGATGTTGAAAACGTCGTTTCAGACGCAACGCAGGCAAAGGTTACGCTTGCTATTGACGGCAGCACCTTTGAGGACGGTATCAGTGAAAAGGATATTTATCTTGATAATGCTTTCTCGGATATGGAAATTGAAAGCGTATCTTCATCTGATAAAAACTTGACCGTTCAGCTTAAAGGCTCGCCGGTCAGGAACGTAGCAGGCGCATATCAGTGGGGCTCGGTTAATGTTAAGCCCAGCGGTATTACGGACGGCTATGCAGACGTTACTTCAAAGATTGATATTAAACTTGCAACTGTAAATATTGACGCATCAACGCTGAAGTTTGAAAACGGTAAAATCAATGCAGACCTTAAGGTTTACGGCGTTGTTGACATAAACACCTTAACAAAGGATAATATTAAAATTGACGGCGCAACAGTTGAGACTGCCGAAAAGGCGGACGACAATACCGTTAAGCTCACTCTTGCAGCAGACGGCGTTAAGAGCGTTAACGATTTTGCTGACCTCTTTGGCGAAAAAGCAATGAAGCTCGGCGACTATGAAACCACCGTATCCGTTTTACAGGCAAGCTTCTATCCCGTATTTGATTATGTTGATGCGGACGGCGACAATCTTAAAATCACGCTGAAACTCTATGCCAACAGCGGATCTTTTGATAAAGACCTCAAGGCGAATGCAGTTAGTTTTTCACAAGATTTCAAAGACGCAAAGGTGAACTCCGTAACGGTTGACAGCGATACTCTCGCGACACTTATTCTTTCTGTTCCCGCGCAAGGACAGACAAGCGAGACTCTGGATATGGACGGCACCGTTATTCTGAGCGAGGGCGCCCTTACGAACGCCTGGGGAGAATCGACTTCTGCAGAAAGTGCATACACGCGCAATTATTCGGCCGAATCACTCGGCAGAGATGCATCAGGCGGCGTGTCGCTGAATGCTGAAACACTTCTTGAGATTCAAAAATACACAAGAGGTCTTAACACTACGTTCGGTAAGATCTGTTATTACGGACAGATCGCGGGACAGGTCTTCTCAATTGGTAAAACCATACTGGAAGCCGTCGGCGTTGTGGAGTCCGAACACGAGCAGGTAATGAAAGAGCTCAAAGCAATCAATAAGAGGCTTGATACCATAATAGAAAATCAGAAAGCCATCCAAAAGCAGATCGAGGAGCTGGGGATAAAGCTCCTGAATGACACCAGCGCTTATGAGGCGGCTCTCGGAAGGCTCATAACCAATCTGGATATCCAGTACGGTATGTATGAGATCGGAGCTTTGCTTATGGCTGTAGAGGATGCTGTAAATGATGGAAAAATACCTGCAGACGAGGTGCCTTCCCTGGATTATTTAACTGATGCTGAACTTGAATCAACCCTTGAAGTGTATCGTTCGTATCTGCCCAACGTTGATGATATGACAGATAAGGAAGCTGCCGAATACAACTCCCGCCTTGTTGATTATATCCAGAACAAAAGCAAAACCGATACACGCTTCAGCAGCTTTGATGCAACATATGAAAATATTAAAAGCGCATTGACGGATGTGACCAACCTTTTGAATGCAGAGAGTACGTCGTCTAATCCGATGCAGAAATATGATGAGATGTGCGCCCTGACCTATAATTTTGATTCGCAGTCATATAATTACAGACTGTCCAAGAGGCTGATCGCACAGACAGAGATGGCACGCGCGATGTCGATTATTTATTCCCGTCAGAAGGCCTTCCAGTATACTTATGATCCTACTTACAAAGTATATGCGCAGAAGGTCGAAGCAGCCGTCAACAATCTTGAAAGCATAAATGCTTACGTAGACGAAAGTACCAACTATTTAAGAGTATCCGGTATTGCTCCGGAAGAGGTAAAAGCAAATCCGCAGCCGGGAACCAACAAGGACACAGATACGCAATACTATCCGTACTCGTATGTTTTCGGGGGGAAGATAGCCTGCTATAACTTTGATGCCGACAAAATGTTTTCATCAGTGGAAGGAAAGCCTATTTATTTATATTATTCAAAAACGATGCTGGATGAAACGCATTATTTTGACTGGTCTGGAGATCAGGAAGATTTCATAAAACGTATGCATTACGGAAGCACCGACGAGGAGCTGGCTGCAGCGGGATTTGATGTTGGTAATTACGCTTTAGTAACCCGCTTTACCATTTTACGCAGTAATACACAGTTTACCGAATATGCAGAAGAATATCCATATGCTTGGCATACGAATATATTCGGCGATGTATTAAAAGACTATAAAGAGTTTGGCGTATTCATTCACTTGGATGGGGAAACAACATTCGCCTTATCCAAAAATGATCCGCTGTGCTATTTTGGCCTTTGCAAATAATTTGTAATCAGAGTCGAAAACAGTAAGCTAAAATACAACAGCCCACTGCACAAAAATGCGGTGGGCATTTTTTGTATATCAGAACTATTCTTTGGTCTTATCCGCAAGACCTGCTTGGGTATGCTCTTTATGGCGGAAGAAGTAAATGCTCATTATCGTAAGCCACATAAAGAGGGGCAGCGAGCGGTCAAGGTAGAAAAGCGCGTCAGCCTCAACGCCCGGAATCTTAACGGGCCAGAAGCACTCTGCAAGCAGCAACGCCGTAACGATAACTGCAACGATAATATTTTTCTTGAACTTATTAAGCCTTCCCGCCATATAGGCAATAAACATTGCGGCAAGATTGCCTGCAACAAGCACAACCCACGGCAGCTTATACCAGCGATAAATTGAAACGGTAACGTTAAAAATATTATACGCCGCTAATATCAGCATAAGATACCTTACAAGGTTTCCGTGCGGGATTTTGTACCCGTAAACTCCGTAATAAAAAACAAGGCAATAATAAATGCCGACAACGATGAACGAGCGGATGGATATATAATTATCTATTCTCCAAAAGATTGAAACAATGCAGACTGCGATTCCTGCAAGCGACAAAAGCACAACGATAACTCGTTGCAGCATATTTTTACCTTTTTCCATAATTTCTTTCTCCTGTTTATGCTTTTAATTTACAGTATTATTCTCATACGGCTCTATATTCGTTACCTTTGCCGCAAAGGTTTCATCGGGCAGAGGATTATTAAGCAGCTCGTCGTAGCTTACCGTCATTTCAAAGGTTGCCATATCCGATGTGTATGTGTTGCCGAAAATATCCGTTGCAACAAATACGTACTGATATTCCTTGCCGTCAAGCGGGATTTTTGAAATAGTGCCGCCGTCTTCGCCGATTGTAAACTCTTCACCGTAGTTTTCCTTTGGCGTGCCGTTTTCAAGAACTGTGTCTGTAACAACCTGAAGCTTGTCGCCTTTTTTTAGCGGGATAATATCGTTATCGGGAAGACCGTTTTCGTCATAGCCGTTCCACAGACCTGCCAACTGATAATAACCGCCGTTAAATGCACTGTCGTCCCATACAAAAACAAAGCGCAAATTAGTTTTTTCTCCGTTTACCTTAACAGGAGCGATAAACGATGTGTAATTTGGATTGTTTGCAACGCTTGTGTAGAAAAGTCTGTGTCCGTCAAGCGCAAGGTTTATTCCTCTGAAATTGCTCCTGAACGTCATATTCTCCCAGTCTTTATTCATATCATTATCCGTACATAAAATGTGCTGCACACCGTTTTCATCCCTGTTCATCAGAATGAAATTAATCTGACTGAAATAATCGGCGCAATCGGGATTCAGCTTAACCGTAAAAGCGCCGTTTGAAGCGATACTTCCCTTATCGGAAAAGGTTATCGTTGTTGCGGGTACATTGGTGTAATGCCTTGATAAAAAGCTGTTGAAATTATCATTTACTTTAAGTTCTAAGTAATCATTAACCTCTTGTTCATTATAAACCATCGGATAGTAAAAGGAAATACCGCTGTTGGTTCTCTGACCGCTGTTGACGGAATACAGAACAAAATCGCTTGCGTCGATAAGGTCCTTGTATTCTTCGCCGGTTACGCTGTTTACAAAATCCACAAAGTCGAGCATATTGGAAGCACCCTGAAACGCATTATCGCCTCCGAATTTTTCACAGGTGTTCATCGCATTTCTGACTTCTGAAAAATAATCGGATTTGCCTGTAAATCTTTCAATATATTCAATTGCAGCGGAGCACTGATTCATAAGAAGCGGCGTCTGCGATAAATCAAACAGTGAAAGCGTAGCAAAAAGCTTTCCCTTATCCTTGCATTTTTGCATATATGCATCGCAAATCGCCTTGCCGATTGAAACATAATCCCTGCTTTCGGAAAAGGCTTCGCATAAGGTTTTGTAATCCCAGCCTCCGGCGGGTTCAATTTCCTCAGAGGCAACCATATATCTTGCATAATCGTAAACATAATATGCCGTTTCGATAGACGCCATAAGGCAGGCGTCAAAACCGATAATCTGAAACTTGTTTTGCAGATTTGCGTTTTCAAGCGCTTCCTTTAATTCCTTTAATGTCAGGGAATCATAGGAGTAGTTTTCGTCATAGCAAACGCCTTTGGTTGCTCCGGCACCGTGGTCCCAAAGGACGAGCATACTGTCCTTCGTGGAGTAATGCTCCTGCCCCCAAGTAAGAAAATCCGTCAGCGTTTCAGCCTCGCCCATATTATTATTTTCAACGGTTTCAATCAGATTAAGCTTTCCGTCTTTAATCTCATATCGCTGAATTGCGCTGTTATCAATATCGTGAGAACGCCAAATTTGTGCGCCGCCTGTTTCAATAACAATATCCATATTATTTCCGATATTTGCAGACAGGATTTCGTCAATGTTTTTTCCTGCAAGTCCCTGCTTCGTTTCCAAATTAGAGCCGCACATATATATGAATAACGTTTTCTTATTTGAGGTTATATTACTGCAACCGCAGAATAGCGTAAGCAGCAATACAAGTGTCATTATAAATGAAATTGCTCTTTTCATCCTTAATGCTCCCATTAATTCGTTATATATGATTATATCATAATTTCAAATCAATGTCATTTGTTTTTTAAGTTCTATTTGAAATATCTTTACGGTAGGCATTAATTAGTAATATAAATTTGTGGTATATTATTAATGAGTATACTTACTGAGTTAAAGATCGATGTTTATGAATACCACACATAATAAGCCCGACGATTCAGATTGGGTGGTACTGCCGACGGCGAACTTTGATATGTATTTCGCGGCAACACCAATTTCAGCAAAAAGTGGCTGAAACAAATTCCCGACAGCATAATTATTCGTGACACGTTCAGTTTCGGCGTCGGAAGATACAAAGTCGTTATTTGAAGAGGGGTTTGTTATTATTTCTCTAAAGATTTTATCCCAGGCGTTATAAAAGATTTTTATTTAGAAATACTAAAGAGTAGTTACCGAAATGGCACTACTCTTTAATGCTTTCCACAGTATATTTATTTGTTTTTCAGATATTCAGCTGAAACGGGGAAATCAAAATAGGTGTCAGGAAAAGGCTCATCCTTTAAGGTAAAATGCCACCATTCGCAGTCTATTGGTTCAAAACCGTTTCGCACCATAATCCTTTGCAGGAACATACGGTTTTCATACTGCTCGTCGGTAACGCCCTTGTAATCGGGATGCGAAACCTCGCTGAAAAAGTCAAACGGACTGCCCATATCAACTTCCTTGCCCGTTGACATATCAAGCAGCGTTAAATCAACGGTGCTGCCCCTGCTGTGACTTGACTGACTTGCGATATAGCCAAGCTCAAATAGCGCCGTTTTTTCAAGGTCGGGATAGAAAAACGGTTTCGTTCTTAAATCCAAATCCTCAATACCCCAAAGCACAAAATGCTTGACTGCTCTTGCAGGTCTGTAAGCGTCAAAAATTTTAAGGCGGTAGCCTGCAACGTTTGCCTCGTTCGCAACAGCCTTCAGCGCTCTTGCAGCGTCTTTCGTGATAATTGCGCAGGGCTCCTCATAACCGTCAACTCTGTCGCCGACAAAGTTATAGGTTGAAAAATAGCGGATTTCCTGCACGATAGAGGGAACGTAGTCCGAAAGTAATACAAAGCGCGAGCAATCAAGTTCTGCTTCTCTTTTATAATCAGTAGCCATAACGTTATTCCTTACTCATAAATTGTAACAGGCGCTCTTTATAATCGGGCGCAGTATCAAAAGCGGCGTGACCGTAGCCGTTATACAGATAAGTTTCAAAATTCGGATTATCCGAAAACAAAATTTTAAGTTCTTCAGCAGCACCGGGCAGCACCTTATCGTCCGCTGCGCCGAGTGATAAAACGGGACATTTAATGTTGCGGAGTTCCTTTGATATATCAAAATCTTTTGTGCCTTCGGCAAAAAGAATGAAACGTTCGAGTTCAGCGTCGGTAATGCTTTCGCCCGTCATTTTCAGCACCTCTTTATACTGCTCAAAAAGTGCCTCGGGATAAAGGACCCTGCCCATTTCAAGGCTGAGATTAATTCCGTCTTTTTTCTTTGCCAGAGCAGTCCACTTTGATATTGCGTTATACTGCTCTTTGGTAATGCGTGCAGAGGACGAGCCGAGCATCAGCTTTTTAACAAGTTCGGGATAACGGGCAGCAATAGTCATTGCAATCATTCCGCCCTGAGAAGCACCGAAAAGGTAAATATCCTTCAGCCCGAGAGTACGAAACACCTTTGCCGTGTCCTCTGCCATATCGTAAACGGAATATGACGGCGGAAGCTCATTCCTGCGGTCAAAGACGTAAACGGTAAATTCCTGAGCGATAACGGCATAAGCCTTTTCAATTATATTCGCAGCGCCCATCACGCTCTGAACGCTCATTCCGGGAAGGATAACAAAAGTCTTTTCGCCCTTTCCGAAGGTAAAATAGTTCATAGTGAAATTATCGGCGTTTGCTGTTTTAATCAAAATAATCATATTAATCAGAAATAAAGGCTTTCTGTTTCATTAACAAGTTTGCAAAGTTGTTTTGAGCAGTTAAATATAATATTCTTGTTTTCGGGTGAACGCTTTAGCGTTCTTCTTAAAAGCCTTGTATATCCGATAATTCTCGCCTTGATGACTGCCTCTTTAATAAATTCTTCATCCTTGCCGTCGAAGTAATATTTAAGCGAGCTGTTCCAGAACTGCTCGGCGGTTTCACGGTCTATTCCGAGGAAGCTCTTAACGTCGTCGTGGTCGGTTTCGCTGAAGCCAAGATAGGCAAGATACATCTGGGAAAGCTCAAAAACGGGATGTCCCATAGAAAGCGTATCCATATCAATCAGCAGGTTCTCACCGTTTTGCTGCATAATGTTTTTAATATGGAAGTCGCCGTGGAGCATATTATTCGTTTCGGGAATATCCTTAAAAAGCGAGAGCAACTTTTCGCCGATTTCCTCGGGAAGATGAGGCTTAACATATTCAGCCCAGCCGATTGCCTCTTCACTTTTGCTCGGAAGTTCGCCGTCCTTTAGCATAGTTGAATGAATCGTTTTAAGAATGTCTACGCTCTCCTTTGCAAGTTCGTCAATGTCGCCGCCTTCGGCAATAAGTTTTGAAAAGGACTTGGCATTAAGCAGCTCGAAAACCGAGCCGTATAAATCACCAACCTGAACAACGTCGTAAGGAATAGCCGTTGGAATTCCCATAACGAAGGCTTTTCTTGCAAGCTCACGCTCGTTATGTATTTCGTCAAGCGAATCGGGGTTTTTATAAACCTTAACGATAGTGTCGGGGTCCGTACGGTAAACGATACCGTTTGCGCCTTCGCCTATAACCTCGCAGCCTTCAACGGAAAGTTTTCTGTAAGCCTTTGAAATATTCATCATTTCCGTAAAGCCCGTCATATCAAAGATTTCATAAACCTCTGAATTACAGTTTACTACCTTTGTTTCGGCGTTTGCTTTTTTCAGGCGAAGAATAATGCGAAGTCCTGCGCTTGAAATGTATTCAAGCCCGCTTGCGTCAAGAGTAATCTCGCCGCTGTAATCGCCTATCTGTTCATTAATCTTTAACTCGGTTTCAGCCGCATTTGACGAGTCAATTCGTCCCTTTAATTCAATAGTCATTATTAGTCCTCTCCGTTAAAAACATGATTTACAAGCTTTTCATATTCCTTATATGCAGGATAGTCGGATAATTCGCTGATATATTCAAGTATCGTTGAATGATACCAGTGTTGCTCTTTCGGGTCTTTCTCGTTAAAGCGGTCAAAAACTGCCACGCCTATTTTGTCATAATCCCTTGCAAGCGAGCGCATATTGGAAAGCTTATCGCCAAGCCACAGCATTTTTGTTTCAATGCCCGCGTCTTTCAACACGGCAAGGCTTTCTTCCTTGCGTATTTTCCAACTTTCGCTCGGCGGCACATCGGGGCGTTTATCCTCCGTTTCGTGCGCAACGAGTTCTGCCACTCTTTCGCCGAAATTATCAAGAATATCCTGCGCAGTAACAGGCGTATCCTCCACCGTATCGTGAAGCACGGCGGCAGCAAGCACCTCTAAATCGCTCGTCATAGTTCCAACGATAGTCGCATCTTCAAGCGGATGAAGAATATACACACCGCCGTCCTTTCTCGTTTGTCCCTCGTGCGCCTTTAATGCAAAGGCAACCGCCTTATCAAAAATATTGCTCATAAAATAGTTTCCTTTATATTTTCTTTGTCATAGTCAGAATATTATAGCCGTCCTTGTATTCATACGAAACGGAGTCCATATTCTTTTTGGTAAGGTATATACCGAGCCCGCCGACTTCTCTTTCATCTGCGGAAAGTGTAATATCAGGGTCTTCCTTTTCAAGCGGATTATACGGAACGCCGCTGTCCTTAAACGTTATTGTGATTTCGCCGTCGCTGCAATCCGCAGATATTTCCGCCTTACCTACGTTGTCGCCGTAAGCGTAATTTGCAATATTGACATAGATTTCCTCAACGGATAAATCAATTTGCATCTGCGTTTTCATTGACGCGCCGTTATCCTCTAAAACACGGTCAACAAAAGCCATTACCTGCTGCAAATTTTCCGTTGTGGCGTCTACGGTCAGCGTATTTCCTTCTTCACCTTTCAGCTCAAGGCAGAGCATAGTTAAATCATCAAACTGCGGAGCATCGCCTACGAAATCGTTGACGCACTGATTAACGCCGTCCAAAATATCCTGCGGTTTTTCATCTTTATATTTATTCAGCGCCTCAAGCATACCGTCTAAGGTGAACATTTTTTCGTCCTTATCGGTAGCCTCCGGCAGACCGTCGGTATAAAGGAAAATTTTATCACCCTTATTCAGTTGAATTTCAAAGTCCTTGTACTTTATGCCTGACATTGCGCCGACAACAAGACCGTGCTTATTCTTAACAATTTCAAACTGACCGCCCTTGCGATAAACGGCGGGGTCGTCGTGACCTGCGTTTGCGGCAATAATTTTGCCCGTTGAAATTTCAAGAATACCGAGCCAAACGGTTACGAACATATCCGCCTGATTATGGTCGCATATACTGTCATTAACAAAGGTGAGAATTTCGGCAGGAGTGCCGCCCATATGCGTTCTGTCGCTGATAAGAATATTCGTTACCATCATAAACAGCGCTGCGGGAATTCCTTTGCCCGAAACGTCCGCCATAACCATTGCGAGATGGTCATCGTCAACAAGGAAGAAATTATAGAAATCGCCGCCGACCTCCTTTGCAGGAGTCATTGAAGCGTAAACGTCAAAATCCTTTCTCTGAGGGAATGCCGGGAAGATGTTTGGGACAGAGTTTTCCTGAATGGTTTTGGCAATATTCAGTTCTGCGCCGATACGCTCCTTTTCGGAGGTTACGGCAGTCAGATTATCAATGTACGCCAACATATCGTCCTCCATTTTATCAATGGAACGGGCAAGCGTTGAAATTTCTTCAATTTTGCTGACGTTGCCAAGCTCGTCGCCCTTTTTGTTTTCCAAAGCGAAACGGCTTGTTTCACTGCTGACGCGCTTCATCGGATTTACAAATTCCTTGCGAATATAAAAGGCTGAAGTTAAAGCAACCATCACGGAAAGAATAACCGTTGAAATGGCAATATTTATTAAATACGGACGTCTGGCATCTCTCAGCTCCTCCATGGGTCTTTGAATGCACATCAGGCTGACAACCTCGCCCTGCGAGTTTTTAAGAGGTGCTAATGTTGTGATATGCGGCGGCGCACCGTTTAGTTTAGTCGTTCTGTAAACTGTGCCGTAAGCGAGGTCGTTTTCATATATATCGCGATAGATTTCAACATATTCCTCGTTCGTGGTGTCCTGTTGATAACCAATTTCCCAAGGCGTGTATGGCGTATCCTCTCCGACGGAATTGAACACAGACGTAAACCTGCCGTAATCAGTGGTATCGACCTTGATGACGTACACAATAGAAACATCCATTTTCTCGCAGAAGGCGTCAAGATACTGCTTTGTCTGCTGATATTCCTCCGACTGCCCGCCGTCTGCAAGATAGTCATCAATATGGTCGCCGTTTACAAGTAAGGCGGCAGTATCAGCCATACTTGCGGTAGTATTACTGTATTCTCTTTTAAAAGCGTTTGTAAAGCTGACATAGCCTATAACGCTCACAATCCAGCTGAACACTAAAAGCAGCAACACTACGGCGCTTATAATATTAAACGCTAAGCTACTGCGTAATTTTTGTATCTTTTTCATATTTTATCCTATGGTAAGAATATCTGAAAAACCTGTCATATCAAGGATTTCCATTACGTCATTGTTAACGTTTATAAGCGTCATTTCGCCCTGTGCCTTCATTTTCTTTTCAGACTTTAAAAGCACGCGCAGTCCCGCAGATGAAATGTAAGACATCTCTTTCAAGTCAAGCACCAGCTCTTTGATACCGTCTGTGTTTTCAAAAACCGCCTTTTCAAGTTCAGGTGCAGTAGTCGTATCCACTCTGCCCGATACGGCGATAGTGAGTTTGCCGCCATCTTTTTCTAACGTTGTCTGCATAATAATATCTCCTTCTATTTATAAATGTTCAACCATATACTGAACAATTTTAGCACAGTTGGCGGCTGCCTTTGCCTCAAATTCCTGATATTCCACAATTTCTGTTTCGTCGGGTTTATCGGAAATCGCACGGATTACCACAAAAGGCGTATTGTTGAGATAGCAGGTCTGCGCAATCGCAGCGCCCTCCATTTCGCAGCACATACCGCCGAAATTCGTTATGATTTTATCCTTTTGCTCTTTGGTAGAAATAAACTGGTCGCCTGAACATACTCTGCCTTCAAAGACGTGAATATCTGGCGCAGATTCCTGCACAGCCTTTACTGCCGCAGCGCGAAGCGTTTCGTCTGCAGGGAAAGCATAAAGTCCCGTGTAGGGTATTTCGCCCTTTTTAAAGCCGATTGCTTCAACGTCGTAATCGTGCTGAACGGCATCAACCGAAACGACGATATCGCCGATATCTATCTGATTATCAAGTGAGCCCGCAACGCCCGTATTGATTATCTTTGTGCAGTTAAAATCGTTTATAAGAGTATGTGCGCAGATACCTGCGTTTACCTTACCCATTCCGCATTTTACGATAACAACGTTTTTGTCGCCGAGAGTACCCTCACAAAATTCCATCTCTGCAATTTTGGTCGTGTTCGTTATATTCGCAGCTTCCTTTAGCGAGGTAACCTCAACGTCCATAGCGCCGATAATGCCGATAACCTCTTTTGGCTTCGTTTCATTTTTTGTGCAAGCGACAAGTAATACGCTTGCAAGTATTAATACCACGCCGATAACGGCAATCATTTTCTTTTTCATATTTCACCACTATTTTATCATATATTAATCCATAAAACAAGTAAGCAAGGGCTGTGTTTCCACAGCCCTAAAATGTTTTTATTTACCGAAATGAACTACTGTGTATTCGTAACCTTCTGCTTCTTCAAGCTCGTGTTCTGCTTTAAGTGTGTCGTCAAGACCGAAGGTAACTTTAAATCCATCATCCTCGCCCTCTTTGAGCTCGTTAAAATTCTTTGCAAAAGTATCAGCATTTGTCGGCTGAAGCTTTGCAACAGTATTCATAATTGACTGATATGTAAGGTCGTTTCTCTCGCCGTATTCGCTGACGATAATATCAACGGAATTCTTATTGCCGTAATAAATAACTCTGATTTTACCGCAGTTAATAACGCCGTTAATGTCGTTTTCATCAAGTGCATCGGTGTATTCAAGCGCCTTATCGTTGACATACATTGTATCAAGTTCGGGCATATCCCATTTGCCTGCTATATAAAGCTTTTGTGTTGTTGCGCCTGCCTCGTCGGTTTCGGAAATAAAATATTTGTTATCAATTCCGAAATATTCGCAGCCTGCGACATAACCTGTTGTAAGGTTTGAATCCATACCGAGATATTTATCGGCAGCAGATTTAAGATACATAAAGAAGGAATAGCCAACGTAGTCCTCGGAGTCGGCAGGTTGCGTATAGGTCAGATAGTCGCCGTCAAGTTTGAATTCATAGTTACCCGAAACGCCTTCGTCGCCGCTTATGTTAAGAATAATGCTTTCGCCTTCAACCTTTTCTTCAAATGTGGTGTTAGTGAACATTGCTTTGTATTCGTTATACTGTTCGTCAGCCTTGAAGTTGTCAAGAATTACCTGTAAAGCTGTATTGTCAGCAGTGCTGTTGCTTTCTGCATTTGTGCCGTTTGATGAGCATGCCGCAAAGGTAAATGCAATAGCGCTTACAAGGATTAATGACATTAAAATTTTGCTAATATTTTTCATCAATATCTCTCCTTAATTGCTTGTGGTTGTTGTGGTTTTGGTGATAAACGGGTCAATCGCCATAGCCGTTTTCTGAATAGGCATTGTCTGAACGATAATGTGACCGGGGCCTTTTACAACCGTGTTGAAAAGTCCTTCGCCGCCGAAGAGTACGTTTTTCACACCCTTAACCGTTCTCGTGTCAATAGAGCAGGAAGCGTCCATCGCTGCAAGGTAGCCCGTGTCAATGATTTTACAGTCGCCTGCAGGAATGTCATATTCCACAGCTGAGCCGTCAATCTCAATGAATACGATACCGTTGCCGCTGAACTTCTGCATTAAGAAGCCCTCGCCGCCGAAAAGACCTGATTTAAGCTTCTTCTGGAAGAATACGGAAATATCAATATCGCCGTAGCTTGCAAGAAAAGCGCTTTTCTGCGCAATCACGGGCTTATCGGGAGTTACCTCAATGGCTTTGATTGAACCTGGGAAGGAGGAAGCGAAAGCAATTTCGCCCGCACGGTTAGCATGGTAAACGTTGCTGAACATACTTTCGCCCGTGAACATCTTGCCGAACATCTTGCCGATGCCGCCGCCCTGCGTTTTCATTTCAATTTCGTCATCCATCCAGCTCATTGAGCCGCCTTCGCACTTCATTTCCTCGCCAGCCTCTAACTGAACGAGTAATACGGGAAGATTGCCGCCTTCAATTTTGTAATTCATAAAAACACTCCTTTAAATGCTTTTTAATTTACTTTCTTGTTACGTTATCGCCGTAAATGGTTTTCCAGTCATTTTTCATAGAGATAGCTGTGTAGCCGTTTTCCTTACAGGACTGAACCATTTTTTCAGCCTTTTCTACGTTGCCGTTTTCACGCTCGGTATCGTCGCAGCAGAGCATAAACGCCTTTGCTTTATACGGATTATCGTTAAGAGCGTACTGAGCCATACTGAAATCGCTGCCGCTGTTGCCGAAGGCGAGAACGGGCTGAACGCCGATTTCCTGCTGAATTACGGTAACCTTATTCATATCAAGGTTTTTAATAAGAAATTCGCCGCCCATAACAAGCTGGTCGTCATCGTCAAAAACGTAGTCCATACCGTCGGTATCGCCCTGGTCGGTTGCAACCATGCTTTCGTCCGAGCCGATAATCTGATTAGCGGGTAAATCAAGCGGAGAAGCCTCAACAAGACCTCTTACAATAAATCTGTCCGTTCCGCTGACTATGTAAACCTTAAAATCATTTTGTTCAAGCAAATCAATAACCTCAAGCATCGGCTTATAGAACGCCTCTGCTCTCGTCATATTGTTATAGCCTGGCGCTTCGGTTTTTGCATATTCTGCAACGTAGCTTACGAACTCTTCGGGAGTCATGCCTGAAAATGCAGATGCAACCGCCTTGCCGTGTTTTGTCATAAGGTCATCGGGAGATTCGCCTGTTTCAATCCACTTTACGATATCTGCAGCAACCTCTTTTTCAAAATCAGACGCCTTGTCTTTGTATTCGGGGTCGTCAAGCACGCGGTATTTCAGAATACAGTGGTCAAAATATACGGGGTCGGTTTCACATGCGAGCGTTCCGTCAAGGTCAAATACCGCAATCCTGTTTTCAACGGGAATAAAATCTGCCGAACCCTCCGTTGTAACCGCCTTAACGTATTCAATTAATTCAGTCTTTGCCGCAGCGTCGTCATTCCAGAGGCTGAGCGCCTCTGCGCTTGCTTCCTGCGTTTGCGAGCTTGAAGGCGTATCGGTATTCTGCTCATAGCCTACGCCAAGCCCGTAGCAGGTGCTGACAATCAAGAGCAAACACAGCGCAACGATGGCTATCGGTTTCCAGATATTTTTCTTTTTATTTTCCATAATCCGTTACCTTCTTATAAACGCTTTGATTTCGGCGATAATTCCTCCGATTGCAATAACAACGCCGATAACTATCATAATTACGGAGTTGCCCGTTATATTTTTACCCGAGATTTTTGACGGGTCCTTTGACTGATATAATAGCTCAATCGTATCGCCGACCTGCATAGTGCTGTCGGATTCGGGTGATTCAACGTGCTCGTACTTAACGCCGTCAACCTCATAGTCAATATAAACGTGGTAAACAAGCTCGCTGTCCTCGCCTGTATTGTCCCATTCCTCCTGAACGTCAACAATAGTAGCCGTTACAGTGGAATCGTACAAATCCTTAGTCGCCATTTTATGTACGCCGCTGACGATAGCAATAATTCCCAAAACAACGGCAATAATCGGGAATAACAGTCTTGTAATCTTTTTCATTTTTCATTCTCCTTTGTTAATTAAATATTTTATATTATTTTCGGCATTAGTGAGAATTTCCTCAACATTATTGCCGATAATATCCAGTCCTTCGGCGGAAATACAAGTCGTGTTTTCAATTCCCAAAAGGTTATTGCAAACCGCCTTAACGTATTCATAACCGTAATTGTTTTCGCCTATATATCCGCCTGCGGTAGTAACGTATATTAACCTTTTGCATTTGCAGAGAGGGATTACCTGACCGTTTTCACCATACCTGAACGTAAGACCGTTTACGCAAATCGCCTCAAAATAGCATTTCAAGATAGATGGGAAGGATAAATCCCAGTACGGCGCGGCAATGACGATTTCCTCCGCCTCTGCAAACTCCCTTGCAAAGCGGAACATATCATCGCTGAAATCGTTTTGCTGAATAAAACCGTCCCGCTTTGAAAGGTTGTAATAATCAAGAGGCTGCAGATTCTCATTATACAAATGAATAACGTTATAGCCTGCGTTTATTCGGCTTGCCGCTTTCTTTGCAAGAGTGTAAGTCCTTGAATCAGGTCTTGCACAAGCGCTGATTAATAATACTTTTTTCATAATCATATCAACCTAAAACCAATACTGTTATTATATGACAAGCCGTCCAACAAATGTCCAACAAAAGAATAAAGTTTTTTATTTTATTTTTTTCCGTACTTTGTTGTAATGCTTGCCTCGGTAATGTTAGCCCACGAATATGCGTTCATATATTCACCACGAAATTCATTAATTGCGTCTACGTTACCGTTTAGTAAACGGTATAAATCACAATCAAATAAATCTGTATTGAGCCGCATCACACCTGACTTTATCTCAAATATTTCTCCTGCTCCGCTTGCATTAAGAGACTCCCTTAGGCTGCGCACTATAACATCAAACTGCTTTTGCATTTTTCTGTCATAGGGTATATCCTCATACAAGGCTGAAAATGCAGTTGCCCTTGATACGTTTGCCCCCTTGGCGTCTATCAGAAAAGCAAGCAGCTCCTTTGATTTTGAACGGGCAAAATGCACGGGCTTGCCGTCAACAAATATTTCAAACTCGCCAAAGGTCTTTACGTATATCTGAGTTTTCTTCAGTGCTGCCTTTGCGGACATAGCATATCTGATTTCCGCTTGCAGCATTTCTTTATTAACAGGCTTCAGCAAATAGCCCTGCGCATGCATTTTAAATGCTTCTACAGCGTATTTTGAATAGCCGGTCAAAAAGATAACCGAAATGTTTGGTTGCTCCTGCTTAATTCTTATGGCAAGACTTATGCCGTCAATAACGGGCATATCAATATCAAGAATCGCAAGGTCGGCTTTATTTGTTTTAAGCCATTCAAGCGCTTTTTTAGACTCTGTAAAGCCCTTTACCTCGTCTATCTCGGGTAGCTGCTCACAAAGATACACAACCAAATTAAGCACTAACTGTTCGTCATCTACGCAAATTACTCTCATTTTCTCTCCTTTTTAGGAATACTTATCGTGATTGTTGTTCCTTCGTCAATACGGCTGTCAATATCCAGCGTTCCTTTGCACATTGTATTTATTCTCTCTCTTACGTTTGCAATACCAATATGATTGCCGTCTGTACTGTCGACATTATCCGCATCAAAGCCTATACCGTTATCACTGATAATGATTTTATAAAAGTCGCTATCCTCTCTTGCGGCTATGTTTACCAAGCCGTGCTCACGGCTGCGAACTCCATGGCGGATTGCATTTTCAACAAGCGGCTGAATCGTCAGCGCAGGAAGAGCAAAGTCCTCTGCCTGAATGTCATACTCAACCGAGATTTTCGGAAAACGCAGCATTTCAATTCCTGCGTATACCTTTGTGTGTTCAAGTTCTTTGTTAAGCGGAATTAAATCCGTATCGTTCAGCGAATCAAGATTGCGCCTTAAATACGTTCCGAACTGCTCCGTTACCTTCGCCGCTTTATCGGGGTCGGTAATGCAAAGCGCCTGAATGGTGGACAGCGTGTTATACAGAAAATGCGGTTGAATTTGCGACATCATTATTTTTATTCGTTGCTCTGCTTTGAGCGCGTTTTCGTGTTCCTTAACGAATTCAAGGTGCAGCCAGATATAATAGAACAGACTGCAGCATACAACGGCAATGGTTAAATAACTAACGGGATATACACGGAACGCCGGCGATATATTAAGAAGCACCGATGCAATAATTAATAAAGCATTTACAATCGGTAGCCAAATCCACGTTTTTTCATTAAGGTATTCAGTGACCGTACAATAGACAAGATAAACAAGCAGAACAAAGCTGACGACGAAAGCGGTTTTGCTGAAATAGAATACGCCGCCATGATAATGGTTGTTTTCATCAATATAAAAAGCAAAGTGCGAAAATGTTGCCGTAAGATACACGGCTGCATTTACTGCGACCATAACCCATGCGAAAGCATTTTTACCATTTGGTTTTACTAACTTGCAGAACAGAACAATAATTACAGGTCGAATAGCGTAGCCGAATATACTTACAAGCGTTCTGATATACGGTGCAAATATTACCGTTTGAAGTAAATAATCAGCAACGTTTTGAAGCACCAGCACTCCGATAAGACCGACGATTGCAAACATGATGTTCTTTTGATTTTTATTAAGATAGTTGTCCCGTGCCACAATAGGTGCTAAGCCTAATATCAAAGTTGCAAGAGGGATTAAAATAATGTATTCAGTCATACAATTAGTCCTTTTTTAGATTACTATATCTATAGTATAGCATTGTGTCCAACAAATGTCCAACAAACAATAAAGCACTATGAAAAAACTACGTTCGTCCTGTTGCGGTGCCCAAAATTTGTTTCGGCTTGTGATAGACTGCCCTGCATTATACCACACTGAAAATAAATTACAAATCATTTTTTGAATGATGTAGATTTTTGAAGGTTTTTTATTATTGTTTTTCTAAAATTTTTTAAAGAGCCTTGTTAAGTTTTTATACTCAGCGAGGTTGTTGCAACGGTACTGTGACCGATTTTTGGGACCTTATTTTGAATTTTGAATAAATCACTTGCAATCCGACTTTTATTATGTTAAACAGAAAGTAGCATATTATATTTTGGAGGTGCTTTATGGATAAGGTATTTGCAATTTATTCCCGTAAATCAAAATTTACCGGCAAGGGTGAATCGGTTGAAAACCAGATTGAAATGTGCCGCGATTACCTGAAAATGCATTTTGGTGAGGAGGAAGCGGAAAAGGCAATCGTTTTTGAGGACGAAGGCTTCAGCGGTAAAAACCTTGACCGTCCTCAGTTCAAGGAAATGATGAAGGCGATTAAGGATAAAAAAATCTGCGCCGTCGTTTGTTACAGACTCGACCGTATCAGCCGTAATATAGGCGACTTTGCAACACTTATAACGGAGCTTAACGCTATTGAGGTCGGCTTTATTTCCATTCGTGAGCAGTTTGACACGAACTCTCCGATGGGAAGAGCGATGATGTATATTGCCTCCGTTTTCTCACAGCTTGAAAGAGAAACGATTGCGGAGCGTATCCGTGATAACCTTCACGAACTCGCCAAAACGGGAAGATGGCTCGGCGGAACTACGCCTACCGGTTACGTATCTCAGGGGGAGGAAACCGTAAACATAGACGGCAAGAAGAAAAAGGCGTTTCATCTTGCAGAAAAAGAAGATGAGAAGGAGCTTGTTAAACTCATCTTTTCAAAATTCAAGGAAACGGATTCTCTCACCGCAACCGAAGCGTATCTTCTGGAACACAACTTCAAAACCAAAAACGGCAAAGATTTTACAAGGTTTTCTGTGAAATCAATTCTTGTGAATCCCGTTTATATGATTGCCGACAACGATGCATTTAAATATCTGACCGATTGTGGAGTTGAGCTCTACTCCGATGAGAGCGAATTTGACGGCGTTCACGGAATTATGGCATATAACCGAACGCATCAGGAGCAAGGAAAGGCAACAAAAATAAAACCTATGGACGAGTGGATTGTTTCCGTCGGAAAGCATCCCGGCTTTATCAGCGGTGCTGACTTTGTTGCGGTTCAGAATATGCTGCAGCGCAATCAGTCGAAAGCTTATCGCAAAGAACGCAGCCACACGGCTTTGCTTTCGGGAATACTGAAATGCGGCAACTGCGGAGAGTTTATGCGCCCGCATATGACTCAGCGAGTTAACAAGGATAACGAGTTGACCTATTACTACTCCTGCAACCTGAAGCTGAGAAGTAAAAAATCCCGTTGCGACGGCAAGAACGCGAACGGCAACGAGATTGACAAAAAGGTTATTGAAGCAATCAAAGCGTTAGATTTGAACGGCGATGATTACTTTACTTCCTTAAAGAAAACGCTTTCTCAAAACGGAATTGAAAAGAACGACAGCGAAAGCGAAGCAATCAAGCTTCAGGAGGAAATTGAACAGGCGGAAAAGGATATTCAGAAATTAGTTGATTCGCTTACCGATTCGGGAGGTGCTGAAAAGTATATTCTTCAAAGGATTGACGAGCTTGGCAATAAAGCAAATAATTATAAAGCACGGCTTGAAACCTTACAGTCCGATAACAGAGAATTGTTTGACCGAATAAATGCTGTTGATTTGATGAAGGATTTAATTAAGCACTTTGCAAACAATGTTGACAGTTTGAGCATTGAGCAGAAGCGACTGGCTATTCGCGCCTTCGTAAAAGAAGTTATTTGGGACGGCGAATATGCGCACATCGTGTTCTTCGGCGGCGAATATGACGACAGTCTGTCAAAGATAGTAAAAATGCCTGAAAACCCTGATGATAACGAGGATTTTTATCCGTTGGGTACGCATAGAAAAGGCAGTAAAGATGTAATCTTTCTTTGTAAATTTCACGCTGACTTTTGGCTTCTTTACGATTTGCGGAGCCTGCATGTTGACGGATTGTCCCGTGTATGGGTCAAAGTTATATGGATAATTGTTCATTTTTATCATCCTCCTCGTACTCTAATATGTCACCCGGTTGGCAATCAAGCTCTTTACATATGGCTTCCAAAGTTGAAAACCTTATGGCTTTCGCTTTTCCGGTTTTCAGTATTGAAAGATTAGCCTGAGTGATTCCGATTCTCTGTGCCAGTTCACCGGATGGCATTTTTCTCTCTGCAAGTTTAACATCTAATTTTACTTTTATAGCCATCTTTCTTCACCTTATATTGTCATATCATTTTCTTCCTTCAGTTCGATAGCTGAAGTCAATATATTCATAACTACTCTGACTATAAGTCCGATAAACAAAGCTGCAAACGAAACCATCCAGAACAAAATGAACTTGAATGCAGCAGCCGCACTTAGTAAGCCGACATAAAAGCAAAGAATTGAAAGAAACGAAAGTGCCATTGTGTTCTGTTTATCAAAAAGCAGTCCTTTTTTCAGATTCAAAAGAATTTGGAAAAGGCAATAGATTGCGCCCCACCCCGCAGGAACCGCAAGGTAAGTAACCCTAATCATGAATTCTACGAGTCTCATTCTATTAAACATTTCACAAAGATAGGGAACAATCCATCCTGCCCCGATTGTCAAAACTAAAAGTGCAAGAGCAAAAATGCTTGTAATAACAAGTGATAGTATTATAGGTCCTTTGTTTTTTGTCATAATAAATGACCTCCTTTTAGCATAATATTAGCACTACTTTTATCGTTTGTCAATAAATTTTTATTAAAAAACGAAAAAAAGCCATCGCATGCTTTATGCCGCGATGGTCTTTTCATTTGATAAAATTTTCAGGAGTTTTTTATCATTCATCTGTCTTTTTTGAGATGATATATTTGGGTCTGCCTTTAACTTCCTCATATATTCTGGCTATGTAATATCCTATAATACCTAGCGCCATCATAATAGATCCGCCTATTAAAAGAAGTAGCAATATGACGGTCGTAAATCCCTCTGCGTTATATCCACACAAATATCTTACGAGAGTTTCAATCGCGAGTACAAACATAAAGCATAAAAGAATCAAGCCGAAAACAGTTATTGCCTGAAGCGGCGCCGTTGTAAATGAGGTTATATTGGTAACAGCATATTTAGTGAGCTTGCTGAGGTCCCATTTACTCTTGCCGTTTACTCGGTCTTCAACCTTAAATTCAAGCTTAGTTGATTTGAAGCCTGACCAGAAAGACAAAGCTCTGAAGAAGGTATTCCTTTCCGGGAGTGAAAGCAATGCATCTATAACTTTTCTGTCTATGAGCTTAAAGTCAGATGTTTCCTGCATATCGCAGCCGACAAACTTGCTCATTATTTTATAAAAGCTTTTTGCGAAAAGCTTATACATAAGAGAGCCGTTTTGATTGGTCTTTACACCTTCAACCACCTCATAGCCTTCCTGCCAGAGTGTATACATCTCGATTATTTTTTCAGGTGGGAACTGCAAATCACAATCAAGGACGGCAGCACAGTCACCTTTCGCATTTTCAAGTCCGGCGAATATGGCTGCTTCCTTGCCGAAATTTCTGCTGAAAGACATTCCCCTTACATTATCAAAGGCCTTTGCCATCTTGCAAATTTCGTCATAAGTCTTGTCCTTTGATCCGTCATCGACAAATATGATTTCGGATTCTATTAAATTGGATTTCATGAGACTTGTAACAGCCTCTGCAGCAAGAGAAACATTAAGTTCCTCGTTATATGCCGGAATTATTATCGAAAGCATAATGACACCTCTGTTTTTTCTTGTTTTTATAATATACTATCACCCCTTTAATGTCAATTGAATATTTCTAACAGTATTATACACTTTTCAATATTATAGATTCTCAGCGAAAAAAAAGCGCCGGCTTTTATGCCGGCACTTATCAAGATATTTTATTGAATTTCACTAAGCAAAACCGGTCTGTGCTCTTCAACGGATTTCTTTGCTGCAAGTCCTATTTTAACTGACTGAATGCCTGCATGAATTCCTACAGCTACATCTTTGTCATTTTCACACGCATCAACGAACTGCCTCATTTCTTCAGAGAATGATTCCATATATCTTTCAAGGAAGAAGAAGAGAGGTTTCTCAGCAGTTACTCCATTTTCATTTGAGATTACTGCGGATGAAAGAGTATCATTTGATGTAGCAACCATACCTTTTGAGCCAAAGAGTTCAGCTCTCTGATCATAACCATATGCTGCTCTTCTTGAGTTATCAATAACAGCAAGAGCACCGTTTGACATTTTCATTGTTATGATGGCTGTATCAACATCTCCCTGATCACCTATTGCAGGATCTACTAGAACAGCAGAGTTAACATAGATTTCTTCAACATCGCTGTTTGTGAGGAAACAAGCCATATCAAAATCATGAATTGTCATGTCAAGGAATATGCCGCCTGATACTTTGATATATGCCGGATTCGGCGGTTCAGGGTCACGTGATGTGATCTTGAGGATATGAGCCTCGCCGATTGCTCCGTTATCATATGCTTTACGTATAGCAGCAAAATTGTGGTCAAACCTTCTGTTGAATCCAACCTGGAATTTGGTCTTCGGATGTGCTTCAAGTGCTTTTGCAACTTCCTGGATCTTGGCCACTGAATGGTCTACAGGTTTTTCACAGAAGACATGCTTACCTGCATTTATTGCCTCAATTGAGATATCTGCATGTGTATCTGTTGATGAGCAAACTAAAACTGCATCAATTTCGCTGTCATCGATAATTTTTTTATAGTCACTGTAGATTTTCTCTACTCCGAAGCCTTCGATGAATGCTCTTGTTTCATCATTCATGAAAGGGTCTGCAACTGCAACTACTTTTGCATTCTTAACATGATAAGAAATAGATTCAAGATGAACTTTTCCTATACGGCCTGCGCCGATAATACCTATATTAAGCATTTTATCCCCCTTATATTGTTCCATCCCATGTAGAAACGTTTGTGTCTGTAGCTTCTACTTCATCAAACCAGTGTGTTGTTACAGCCTTGGATTCTGTAAAGAAACGGTATGCATCCTTGCCGAGACAATGAAGGTCTCCGAAGAAGGACTGCTTGTGTCCTGAGAACGGGAAGAAGCCAACCGGAACCGGAATGCCGACATTTACGCCTACCTGGCCGCCGTCTGTGTAACGTACAAACTGACGTGCAAAATATCCGTTTTGTGTGTAAATAACAGATCCGTTTGCATATGGATTGTCATTCATTATCTTAAGACCTTCTTCAAAATTCTTGCAGCGTTTGATGCAAAGAACAGGTCCGAATACCTCATCGCGTCCTATAGTCATATCTTCTGTTACGTGGTCGAAGATTGTCGGACCTACAAAGTATCCGCCTTCATAACCTTCAACAACATAGTTTCGGCCGTCAAGAACAAGTTCAGCACCTTCATTAACGCCTTTTGTTATATCATCTATAACTTCCTTGTAGTGCTTTTCATAAGTAATAGGTCCAAGTTTTGATGTCTTATCCCATGCAGGACCTACTTTAATATTCTGAGCTTGCTTTTTAAGTTCTGCTACAAACTTATCTGCTATAGACTCTTCTACTACACAGCATGAAAGCGCCATACAACGCTGTCCTGCGCATCCGTATGCAGAGTTGATAACACCTGCTACTGTTCTCTCAAGTGCACAGTCAGCCATAACAAGGGCATGATTCTTAGCCTGGCAAAGTGCTTGACATCTCTTACCTGCTGCAGCAGCGCGCTGATAAATCTTAAGTCCAACAGGAGTAGAGCCTACGAAAGTGATACCTTTAACATCAGGATGATCGAGAATTGTATTAATTTCGTTTCTTGAACATGTTACTACATTTATAACACCGTCCGGAACGCCTGCTTCCTTATATATCTTAGCAAAAAGCATTGCGGTTTTCGGTGTGAGAGATGCAGCCTTCAATACCATTGTATTGCCGCATGCAATACAAGTAGGAGCCATCCAGCCAAATGGAATCATAGCAGGGAAGTTAACGGGAACTATGCCTGCAAATACGCCGATAGGCTCACGATACTTAACTGTATCATAACCTTTTGAAGCATCCATAATGCTCTCGCCCATCATAAGTGAAGGAACCTGTGTAGCAAGTTCAGTGCCCTCTTTTGCTTTGAGAACATCGCCTTCGGATTCGTTCCATACTTTACCGTTTTCTTTTGCAACTGACATAGTCAGTTCTTCCATATTTTCGATTATAAGGTCACGAATCTTATATAGGATTTGAGCTCTCTTTATAGCAGGTACTGCTCTCCATCCGGGATATGCATCCTTAGCTGCCTGTATAGCCTCAAGCACTTCATCATTTGTGCAGCAAGGAGCCTGCCCTGTTATCTCACCTGTTGACGGATTATGTAGGTCATACCAGGTATCTGTCTTGGAATCACGGAATTCTCCGTTTACAAAATACTGTAGTTTTTCTACTGCCATCTTTCTATCTCCTTTTAATTTTTTCTATTAAAGACCTGCTGTCTCTCTTATATATTTTCTTGCTTTCAAAGCATATTCAAAGGGGTTTGCTATTGCGGGATCTTGTTCTGCTTCAACAAGCACATATCCTTCATATCCTGCTTTTTCGAGCACATCAAATATAGGCTTGAAATCAATACTTCCGTCTCCGGGAACCGTGAAAGCACCGAGTCTTACACCTTGTAAGAAGCTGAGCTTTTCAGCTTTTACTGTTGCAACGATTTCCGGACGTATATCTTTGAGATGAACATGATAAATACGATCAATATATTTATTTAATACTGACATGTAGTCCTCATCACAATAAGCAAGATGACCTGAGTCAAACAAGAGTCCGAATACTTCAGGATCTGTATTAGCCATCAATCTGTCAACTTCGGCTTCTGTCTGTACAACTGTACCCATGTGATGATGAAGACACATCTTTATGCCCATATTCTTTGCAACTCTGCCGAGTTTGTTTATACCTTTGCAAAGTCTGTCCCATTCTTCATCATTCATAACATATTTTTCTTCAAAAATAGCCTTGTCGGTGCCCTGAATTGAGTGGCCTTGTTCGGATATACCTACGACTTTGGCACCCATTTCTTTAAGAAAGCTGATATGCTCAATGAAATCTTTTTCTACTTCCTCATAAGGCTTTGTAAGAAGGAATGATGAGAACCATGCATTACATATCTGCATTCCTCTTAAGTCAAGTGCCTTTTTTAAGACCTTTGTATCTCTCGGATACTTGTTTCCGACTTCACATCCTGTATAGCCTGCAAGGGCCATTTCGGATATGCATTGTTCAAAGGTGTTTTCTTTGCCGAGATCCGGCATATCATCATTGGTCCATGCGATTGGGGCGATACCCAGTTTTACTTTGTTGCTGTCGAGCATATCAATATCTCCTTGCTTTATTTATTTTTTCTTCCTTCGCCTTGAAGGCATCATTAACCTTTTGACTTGGCGAAACCGAAGGAACTCCGGTGTTCCACCATGAATCATATCCATCTGTCATAGTCTTCGGCAAAACCTTTATATCTATAAGGGTGGATACTTCCTGTTTCAAGCTGTCTTTCAGAGCAAATTCCAGTTCATCAATGTTGCGGGCGGTGTATGTCTTCACGCCATACCCGCTTGCTGCTTTTGCAAAATCTATAGGAACAAGATCTCCGAGAAGTTCGCCCTTATCATCTCTGAATCTGAACTCTGTGGCAAGATTTCCTATACCGTTTGACATTTCCAGATTGTTTATGCATCCGAAACCGCTGTTATCGAAAAGAAGTACATTTATCTTTTTCTTTTCCTGAATACTGGTGACAAGTTCGGAATGAAGCATAAGATATGAGCCGTCGCCGCACATTGCATATGATTCTTTTTCAGGATGTGCCATCTTGGAGCCAAGAGCACCCGCTATTTCATAACCCATGCATGAATATCCATATTCCATGTTATATGAATATCTGTCATCTGTTGTCCACATTCTTTGAAGGTCACCCGGAAGTGAGCCTGCAGCTGCAGTACACATTGCGTCTTCAGGTATAAGTTTTCTGATAAGTGCTACTGCTGCAGTCTGAGTAAGTGTGCCGATTTTTTCAGCAAATTCAGGAATAGTTCTGGGATCACCTGCAGCGATGAGAGGTTTGAAGTTCTCATCATAACTGTATTTTGAAAGGAAGTCCATTTCCCTATCCCATCCGTCTTTTGCTGCTTTGATTTCATCTGTGTATCCGGACTTGTATCCTACCGATCTTAGCTTTTCTGCAAGTGCCTCAAGTCCGAGTTTTGCATCTGCAACAAGTTTTGTTGCATCCAGCTTATATGCATCAAATCTTGATGTATTGATTGTTACCATCTTTACATCTTTTCTGTATAGTTCTTTTGAACCTGTTGTAAAGTCGGAAAAACGTGTGCCGACAGCTATGATGACATCAGCATTTCTTGCAATTGTATTTCCTGATGAATTGCCCGTAACGCCAAGTCCGCCGAGGTTGTATTCATTGGATGAAAGGCATGCTGACTTTCCTGCCTGTGTCTCTGCAAACGGAATATTGAATTCTCTGCAAAAACTTTCAAGTGTCTGTCCGGCCTCAGAATAACGAACTCCGCCGCCGCATATAACGAGAGGCTTGGTTGCGTTTTTAACGATATTGAAGATATCTTCAACTTCTTCGGGGCTTGGAAGCATTCTTGTAATTCTGTGAACTCTCTTTACAAAGAACTCATCAGGATAATCATAGCTTTCGCCCTCAACATCCTGGCAAAGGCAAATAGCAACAGCACCTGTCTCTGCTGTATCCGTAAGGACTCTCATTGCATTGATCATGGCACTCATGAGATGTTCCGGTCTTGCTATTCTGTCCCAGTAACGTGTCACTGCCTTATATGCATCATTTGTGGTTGTAGTAAGTGAATTCACCTGCTCAAATTGCTGAAGTACGGGATCCGGCTGCCTTGTGGAAAATGTATCAGCCGGGAAAAGGAGAAGAGGAACATGGTTAACAGTTGCGGTTGCAGCTGCAGTAATCATGTTTGCAGCTCCCGGTCCTATGGATGAGGAACATGCAATTATCTTTCTCCTGTTGTTCATCTTTGCATAGGCTGTAGCAGCATGTGCCATACCCTGCTCATTTTTACCCTGATATACTTTTAGGCTGCTGATTTTTGAATCCAGAGCTTCACCAAGGCCGAGCACAATGCCGTGTCCGAATATTGTAAATATTCCGTCGACAAACTTTGTCTCTTTTCCGTCAAAGGATACATATTGATTATCCAGGAACTTTACAAGTGCCTGCGCTGTTGTCATTACTGCCATACTAGGTCACCTCATTTATTTTTCATCAAGGAGCCATTTGTGCTCCGGTGCGTCTATTCTTGTCTTTCTCCAGGGATCTCCGTCCAGATGTCTTATCATCCAGACATAACACATTTTATATCCCGGTGCCGCTGCCTGCTGATGTGTATGCATGGGAGTGATGCAAAGGCATCCCCGGTCTCCTACCTTAAAACAGTCATCTCCGTCAAAGCCCACTCCGAAGCCCTGTGGCTTGTCGAATTCATAATAGTAGACTTCCGGCTGAGGATGATAATGAGGAGGATAAGAAGTCCAGCATCCCGGTTTATGGAATACTTCGCCGAGGACAAGATTTGAATAAGGAGCTGATTCATAATCAAATACCGTAAGGACCTGTCTGTCTGCGGTGCCGTCCCATTGGTCTGCACCGAAATGCTGAATCATAAGGTCCTCGCCTCTATAGTAATGAACACCGAAATCTCTGTCATTATCAGTCTGCTCTATTACTATTCTTGAATCTGCGTTAGCCTTGACTTTGACCTCAATATTCTTTGAAAAGTGAATTGCTGTTGCTTTGTCAAGGAAAGGTGAACGTCTTTTGGCATTCTCGCTTTTTCCCTCGAATATATACTCAATGTCACCTGCCATAAGAAGTATTGCTGTTTCATTCTTATCTTCGCAGATTTTGATCTCTTCTCCAGCCTTCAGAAGCTTTACTTTTATGTCCATGAGCATGTTTGCGTTAACGCCGTTCATCTGACATAAAATCTTCTCGCCGTTTTCGTTGTAATCCGGGTTATAGTACATCTCTTTACCTCCTTCAGTTTTATGTTTTATCATCCGTAAGCGTAGCACTGCCGCTTATCGGTATCTTGTCGCCCAGATAAGTGGGTTCCGGTTTTATTATGCACCAGATAAAGTCTTTGCTTCTGGCTGCAATTTCCCGTATATGGTTATATATGGGATATTGAAGTTTGTCTGCTGCAAAGCCGTATGCGTCAATACCGAGTTTTCTGGCATTGTATACAGCCCTATATAAATGATAGGTCTGTGTGACTATCAGCATGCTCTCAACTTCAAATATATCTTTCGCCCTATACATGGATTCATATGTTGAAAAGCCTGCATGATCCATAAATATTATATCTTTGTCAACGCCCTCGTTTACAAGATAATTTTTCATTGTATTGACTTCATCATGGTTATCCTGACCATGGTCTCCGGACATCAGTATTTTCTCACTGCATCCTGAGTTATATGCCATAAGCCCGAAGTCAAGCCTTTCGGCGAGCATGGGTGACGGGTTATCTCCCCAAAGTCCTGCGCCAAGCACCATAATGCAATCAAATTGTTTTTCCGTGATATCGTCGTATGGCAAAATATATTTTTTTGCATAAGTTATCATATATGCATTCGTGAATACGACAAATGCAGCACAGATAATTCCTATTAAAACAAGTGAAGCGATTATCTTTTTCACTGTTTTTTTCATCTTTTTATCCTCTTGCAATCATTTCTCCGTATTCTGCTTTTTCATCTGCTATGAACTTTTCAATAGCTTCAACAGAAGGCATATCTTCCGAACATGCGTGGGAAGCCACAAGAAGTGACGCAGATGCCGAACCGAATTCGAGACATTCTATAATCTCCTTGCCTTCAAAAAGTGAATAGAGGAATGCAGATGCATATCCGTCTCCGCCACCGAATGATTTCAGAAGTTTAATCGGGAAAGGCTTTATTGAGAAACTCTGGCCGTCACATGTATATGCAGTTGAGCCTTCCTTGCCATGTTTGATTATTACTATTTTAGCATTCTGCTTGTGCCAGTATGCAGCTGTCTCCAGATCATTCATATCTGTCTTTATGAGTTTTTGTGTAAGGTCATATTCCTCACGTGAGCCAAGAATGATTGCAGCTTCTTTTGCAACTGCAGAGTAGTAGATTGCGATCTCATCATCATTTTTCCAATTATATGCACGATAGTCTATATCGAAAATAATCGGGATATTGTTTTTCTTGGCAAGAGCAACAGCCTTTAATGCAGCCTCTCTGGAAGGACTTTCTGCCAATGCAGTACCTGAAATAAGGATAGCTTTGCCTTTCTTTATATATTCTTCATCAATATCCTCAACATCAAGTTTCAGATCTGCAGCCTCATTGCGGTACATTACGATTGAACTTTCTGTAGCTGATTTTATCTCAGTAAAAGTGAGCCCGATTTTTTCTCCGTTTTCGCATCTCTTTATATGAGATGTGTCAATTCCTTCTTTTGCAAAATAATCTGTTACAAAAGTGCCGAACTGATCATCGGATACTCTTGCAAAAAAGCCGACTTTTTTACCGAGTCTTGCAAGACCTACGGCAATATTCGCAGGAGAACCGCCGAGATATCTTTTGAATGTTGTACTCTCATTTAAGGGACAGTTGTAATCTATGGGGTTTAAGTCAACTGCAACTCTTCCTAAAAGTATTAAATCAAATTCCTTGCTTTGATCAAATTCTACGTATTTCATATCTACCACCCTAATCTATAAAGCTGAAAATTTTTATATGTCTTTTTACATTTTCATATACGCCTTCGGCCTGCCTGCTGCTGAGTTCAAAATAATTGGCCTTTTCTGTGCTGTCACAATATATCTTTGCATACTCGGCAAGTTTATCAAATGATGCAGTCGCAATATTTACTTTGCGTATGCCAAGCTTAATTGCCTGTCTGAACTGCTCATCGCTTATACCTGTGCCGCCGTGAAGTACCAAAGGTGTTGAAACTTTTTTGTGTATATCATCAAGAACGTCGAGTCTGAGCTGCGGTGCCACCGGATAGTTGCCGTGAGCATTGCCGATTGCAACTGCCAAAGCATCAATGCCTGTCTCGTCGCAAAAGATTTTTGCATCGTCAGGAGATGTGCATTTTATCTCATGTGCAGTTCCCTCGCCCTCGTTTCCGCCTACAACTCCGAGTTCAGCTTCCACTGTTGCGCCGTATTTGCTGGCTCTTCTCACTACTTCTTTAACCGAAGATATATTGTCTTCCAGGCTTAAAAGTGAGCCGTCAAACATAACGGATGTAAATCCGAGGTCAAGCGCTTTCTGAACGGTTTCAATATTGAGTCCGTGGTCAAGATGCACAGCTATGTCCACTTTTGCGTTCTTTGCTGCTGCAAGCATCATAGGTCCCATAAGTTCCAAGGGAGAATTCTTTAATCTGACTTCTGCAATTTGAAGAATAATTGGAGTATTAAGTTCTTCAGCTGCAACAACTGCACCCATTACCATTTCCATATTTCCTACGGAAAAAGCGCCTGTCGCTATATCATTTTTTTCAGCCATTGTCAGTAATTCTTTCATTGTTACCAAGGCCATTTTTATCACCCCGTTATTTTTTAAAAAATCTTATACAAGTTTTAATTTATACATTGCAAAGCCGTTTGCGAGACTTACTACAATCGTTATGAAAATCATGGTTCCGACCGGCATTGTCGGTGAAAAGATATATACGATAACACCGATAAGGATAGGAACGATTGCAAGTTTCCAGTATTTTGCGAGATAAGATGCACAAAGTGCTCCGAAAAGTGCAGGAATAACATATTGGAATGCCGGCTTTATCACTGAGCCGTCCGCCGTTATATGGGGAAGAAGCGGAGCAAATGCAATTACACCTACCGCTATAACCAGCGTTGTCGTAATTGCGGATGCGCCGATTGAGATTGTTGATATGATCTCTCCTTCTTCACTGTTTGCCTTGACATCGGCGCGTTCCATCGCATTCATCGCACATGGCATTTTCAAGTTACTGATATTTCCCGTAACAAAGGAAAGATAGGTCCCTCCTGCTCCCAAGAGCGGTGTGTAGGTTATGACCTCAACTATTGCGGTACCCCAATAAATGGGTACAACTGCTGCAAGTGCCTTAAAGAGGACAGTTAACTGAGGATATGTGTTATTGGCTATTGAAAATATGAGAGGAACGCTGAATAAAACAGCAAGGGCGGATATTGACCAAATGCTTCCCCAGAGATGCACTTTGTCTGTATAGTTTCTGTCTTTTTTCATTTGATAATACCCCCTATCTCCATGTAAACTCAGCAATATTTGCCGGCAGCGTTTGGCTGATGAGTATTGCTATTCCCATAGCCCCGAACATTGCGATAGGCAGTACAAATGCCTCAAGTTTTTTTAAGCTTTTTTTCTTGCAAAGATAATCGAGCGCGATTGTAAATATCATTGCAGATATCAAAACGGATACAGACATAACGCCCGCGGATACTCCGTTTGTTTCCACTCCGGCAATGGCTCTTGATACAAATGCAGCTATGATTCCTATAAAAGCTGCAGCGCCGAGTACATCTCCCAGTTTTTCATCTATCTTGTTGCCTGATACAGCCTTACCCATTGCCTTATGCACTTTTTTGCAAAGTATTGGCAGCAGTACAAGTGGAAAACAAGAACCTATTGTCATTGTCCATGCTATTGTGGAAAATTGCTGTTTATCCGTAACTTCCTGTGATAAGGATCCGCCGAGTACATTGAGTGCACTTTCAGCAGCAACTGTCTCATATGCAAGGTTGCCTATAACCGAAAGTCTTATCCATGGAAGAACTATACCAAGTGCGGACGCAAGAGCAAGTACTGTTGCAAGTATTGAAATTGCCGGAGCAATCGTAAAAAGAGCACTTGAAATAACTGTCTGCTTAAGCTTTTCTTTCGGGACACCTATCTCAATGCCTCTTTTCCATGCTTTTGCAATAAAGAAGACCGACTGCACTATGACAAACAATATTACAAATGCAGCAAGGCCGTACATAAGCGGTCCGGTCTTAAAATCCATCTGTCTTTCCTCCTTAAGCGAGCATTAGATTCAGGCAGATAAGATCAAAGCCGTCAACTGCCCCATCTCCGTTTATATCGCAACGGTCAAATTCAAATTTATCGACCATTTTCCCGTTTCCATATATGATATTGCTCAGTTTTTCGCTGTCATCTTTTCCGATGAGATGGTCTCCGTTTGCATCCCCCGTGATTAAGGACAGCGCGCCTGCATTTACGAGATTAAGGGCTATTGCATCAAAGCCGTCAAGGCTTCCGTCACAATCAATATCTCCTAATTTAATTTCCACTTTTCCGGGATTTTGTGATGAATAAACCATAGCCTTGCATGCTGCATAATCTGCGCTGTTGAAAACGCCGTCGAAGTTCAAGTCTCCTGTTTCAAGATCCGTCTCATAAATACGGGCTATATTATGTTCAATGCAGAACCTTTCTGCATAAGTATTTTCATTCACAAAAGCTTTTACATTATCGCCATAAAAAGCTTCTTCATCTATGTATGATACTGATTCAGGCAAAAGAACATAATTTGAGAAAATATTTCTTCCGACAACAGCACTGATATTATCTGCTATATCTACTTCCCTTTTGTCGGGATTTGTGTCTATAAGTAAATCACCTATGCACAGGCAGCCGTCCTGCCAGTTGTCCCGGTCTTTATATATCTTTGTTCCTTCAAATGCCCCGCTTTCTATGCTGACTACGCTGTTCATGATAGAGATTTTTCTAAGCATTTTACAGTTTTTGAAAGCATCTGCACCAATATATTCCACACTCTTCGGAATTGTAAGTTCTTCAATGCCGGTGCCTTCAAAAGCTGCATCAGCTATAAGGCGGGTCCCGGAGTTGATCGTATAAGTCCCCTTTATATGTGCATATATCAAAGCATCGCCGATATATATGGTTTCAAGTTCATCTGCAAGGACGAATGCCCAGGGTATTGTAGTACCGTTATCAATTGTCCGGATTGTCCAATTGTCCGTATTATTAAAATATTCGGTTCCTAGAAAAGCCTCTCTGCCGATTCTCTTTAAGTTCCCGGACAAGTTTATTTTTGAAAGTGATATGCAGTTTTCAAATGCACAGTCCCCTATGATCTCAACCGAATCTGCAATATCAACAGACTCAATAAGTTCATTATTCGCAAATGCTTTGTCATCTATTTTTTTAACAGGCATTGAGTCTATTTCTTCCGGTATTGTCACTTTCGTATCAGAGCCCGTGTATGACTCTATAACTATATATCCGTCATTTTCTTCATAAATGAACTGCGAAGATGAATAGGAATTTACGGGAAGAGCGAACAAAGACACAAATATAGATATTTGTATCAAAAGAGAAATAATCTTTTTCACTTTTCCACCGCCTTTCATCTTGGATTAATATATATTTTTACTTTCCAAGTATTAAACAAATCTGTGAAAATATGAGAAAAACAAAAGCCAAAACAATTCTGACTATATGCGGAGGCAACTTGATATCATCACCAAGCTGTTCTTTGTCTGTCTTATACTTCTTGAGTGCTACAATTGCAACTATGAGACCGATAAGGAAAAATACAAATGCAACAAGTGTCCATTTGATTGTAATATTTGCAAACATTTCTTATACCCCCGAATAAGCGGAAAATCCGCCGTCTACACAAATGCTGGTTCCGGTAATAAAGCTTGAGTATTCTTCATCACAAAGGAATAAAAGCGCCCCTGAAAGTTCCTTGGGTTCGCCGAGTCTTTTCATTGGAGTTGCAGCGAGAATCTTGCCTGTTCTTTCAGTCGGTGTTCCGTCCTCGTTCCAAAGAAGAGCCTTGTTTTGATTTGTTGAGAAAAATCCCGGTGCTATTGCATTGACTCTGATTCCCACCTCTGCAAAGTGAACGGCCATAAATTCAGTAAAGTTTTTAACTGCTGCCTTAGCTGCGGAATATGCAGGAATTTTCGTTAAGGGTCTGTATGCATTCATTGATGTAATCATAACAATGGAGCTGTTTTCTTTCTCTGCCATATCTCTGGCAAAAACCTGTGTAGGAATAAGAGTGCCGAGAAAGTTTAAGTTAAAAACAAATGATATGCCGTTTGAATCAAGATCAAAAAAGGTCTTTATATTCTCATCCTTTTCCAAAAGGTCAACCTTTTGGAGTGTCTCTTTTGTAGTTGTGCCTTTCGGGTTATTGCCGCCTGCTCCGTTTAATAGGATGTCACATGTACCCAGTTTCTCATTTATGATCTTTCTGGCATTTTCCATGCTCTCTTTATCAAGTACGTTGCATGCTACTGCGATTGCTGTTCCGCCGTCTGCATTTATCTCGTCTGCCACTTTTTGTGCAGCTTCTTCATTTAAGTCCAGGACTGCGACTTTAACTCCTTGCTTTGCAAGAGTCTTTGAGAATCCGGCGCAAAGCACTCCGCCGCCGCCTGTGACGACTGCTACTCTGCCCTTCAGGTTTTCATGTACCATTTTTTGCCTCCGTTTTTCTTTTCTCTATTTATTCATTGGGATCGTCATAATAATCCCAAAGTTCTTTTTCTTCTTCATCTGTCAATGGATGGCTGGGGCAAAGACTGACTGCCTCCAGTTTCATTCCTCGCATCCAAATCGACGGATCGACCCTGAGTGTATAACCACAGCAGCTCGGTGTCATCCATTCATGCATATGAGCCTGAGGAAGTGCATATGCAGTCATGAGTGCCATTATTATCCCGCCATGTGTTACTATCGCAGTGCTCTTGGTCTTTGAGGAAATAACTGCGTTGACTATCTTTTCAAAGCAGCCGCATATTCTGCGGTTAAAGTCAATTTGCTTATCTCCGAACGGAGCTGCCTTTTCCGGATTTTCTGCTCTCAGCCATTCTGCGAAATCTTCATCATCCTTGAGCTCATCCGCTGTTTTCCCCTCAAACTCTCCGAAGTTATACTCTATGAGATCATCTATGACTATTGCGTCCTTATTGGGATAGATTATCTTTGCAGTCTGCAAACATCTTTTCAAAGGACTTGAAAATACAGCATCAACATCCGGATAGGAGCCATACTCAGCTAAAAGAGCATTCAGCTCTTCTATTCCTTCGGGACAAAGTTCTTCATCTGTATGCCCTATATATCTGCCTTCAAGTGTGCCTTTTGTCAGGGCGTGCCTTATTAAGTGAATTTGATAGGTTTGCATAATCTCTCCCGTTTTTTAAATATAAATATACAAATTGTAAAATATGTGGTATATTGATAATACAAATTGTATAAGAGGTGATTTGATGTCTACCGCAATTCCAAGCAGACTTGTTAAATTAAGAAATGAAAAAAACTTAAGTCAAAAAGAAGCTGCAGCAGCTTTGGGTGTCTCCCAATCTCTGCTTTCGCACTATGAAAAGGGAATTCGTGAATGCGGCCTTGATTTTCTTTGCACTGCAGCACGTTATTACGATTCCACAACAGATTATCTTCTTGGTCTTACTGACAGTAAAATAGTTTTCGATACCGTATTTGAGTTCAGTGACCTTCCGCAGGATAATGAAGTCAAGACAAATACCATAATCCGTGCATGTGCTGCTCTCCTTAAAGAAATGGAAGAAGCAGGCAAGACTTATGGTGACAAAGTCCGCAAGATATATATTCTCATGGTCTTCAAAATATACCTGCGTGCCGTATCTCTCGGTGTAATGGGATCTGTTGATGACAAAGCAATAAATCTTAATGCATTTTTGTCCTCTTCTGCAATTGACAGCATCCTTGCCGAAATGAGTTCAAAAGATGCAAACAAAAGTAAAAAGCCAAGTCAATCTGTCCCGCTGAGCGTGAAAACCGTATCTGCCGAAGCAATTAATGTTCTTAAAGAGCAATACGAATCTGCTTTCAGCTTCTCAGACAAGTGATTTATATATATCACTTTTCTTAAGACCGGTCTCAGCTGCAACCGTCTTAGCAGCCTCATTGACACTCATACCTTTGTCTATAAGCTCACGGGCAAGTTTTTTTGCCTGCTCGGGGCTTATTTCTTTTTTATTATCAGTTTTGGCCGCTTCCAGGATTAAAACGTATTCACCGCGTGGCTCCCTGTCGTCAAAAAGGCTCGCAGCTACATTTGTATTCACTATTACTACCGACTCATGAATCTTTGTAAGTTCTTTAACTATTGCCATTTGCCTGTCCGGGAAATATTTGCCGAAGTCGGAAAGTGTTTTCTTTAATTTGTGAGGGGCCTCATAGAAAATCATTGTCCTTTTTTCGTTTTTTAAGGATTCAAGATGTTCCTTGCGTTCCTGCTTGTTTACACTGAGAAATCCTTCAAATGTAAATCTTCCGGCACTCATGCCGCTGATTGCAATCGCCGTCGCAAATGCTGTTGGTCCCGGGACTGACTCTATTTCAACCTCATTGTCCATGCATAGTCTTACAAGATCTTCGCCGGGGTCCGATATGCACGGCATTCCGGCATCTGTGACAAGAGCACAATTCTCGCCAGCAAGAATTCTGTCTGTAATTATCTGTCCCTTTTCTCTCTTATTGTGTTCAAAGTATGAAATCAGTGGCTTTTTTATTCTGAAATGATTTAATAACTTTGCAGTCACTCTTGTGTCTTCAGCAGCAATAAAGTCCACCTTTTGCAGGGTTTCAAGTCCTCTTGGCGAAATATCTGAGAGATTTCCGATTGGAGTGCCTACGACAAACAGCTTGCCTCTCATGTCAAATTCTCCCTGTATTTTTCCGTAATAGCCAAAATCTCATTGCTTAGGCTTCCGTCATCGTTTTCCACTATGAGCGGGCTTTCAACCTTAAGTCCCGCCTTGCCGCCTTTCCTGCCATTTACAAGAACAAGCCATGGCGCCGTATCTCCGCGTTTTTGCACAAAGCGTATGCTTTTGGGTTCAATTCTGTTTTCATGCATGAGAGTCATCACGTCAAAAATTCTCTCAGGTCTTATGCATATACAAAACTTTCCGCCGAATCTCAAAACCGCAAATGCACTTTTGCATATATCATCCATCTTGCATGCTATCTCATGTCTTGCTATGGCAGAAGGAGTATCTTCGTTCTTTATTCCTGTCCCCTCCGTCTTATATGGAGGGTTCATCGTTACAAGGTCAAAATACTCAAGAGGCAAAAAATATTTGACTTCTTTTAAGTCTCTGTTATATACATCTATCTTGTCCGTGTCATTAAGAAGCAGAGATCTCCTGATCTGGTCACATGCCTGCTCTTGGATTTCAACCGCAGATATCTCTCTTCCTTTTTTATCTCTCAGCCAAAGGAAAGGGATAATCCCGCATCCGCTTCCGAAATCACAAAGCTTATCATCCCTTTTTGCATTTGCAAATGCATTTAAGATCAAGGCATCCGTGCCAAAGGTATGCTCTTTGGAGACAATGACCTTAACATTGTCACCGAGCACTTCAATATGTTCACTTTTACTTAGCTGAACGTCTGACATAGATACCTCAAAATTTACTTAAACTTTTTTGATTTTAGGAATGATATATGAAATAAAGCACCAGAAAAGATGATAGATGATTATCTGGAATGCCCCTATTTGGTCAAGTCCCGAGAGGAAGGCCATAAGCGCTACCAATATAACGCCGACAACGGCAGCTATTGTTTGGACTATCTTGGTTACATTGATTATTGAGTTTATACCGCATGCTGCATTGATTGCCTTGAGCATTGTCACTACTCTGCCGTCATGAAGTATCTTTGCTTCGGATCTGTCCTTAAAGCCTTGTCTTACTTTCTGGAACATTTCTCCTGCAACCGGATTGATTATTTTTACTGTATTTGGAGGAAGTCTGAACTCTCTCTCAATGAATTCTTCTGTCATATTGGCATCAGATGTTCTGAAGAAAAGAGCTATACCGTCTTTTTCCACCCATCTAATGTATTTCGCGGTCTCGGCTTCTGATTTGTAAACAACAACGAACATAGCTGAAATAGTGCCTTCAATGGCCAGGTAGATTACGTTCTTGCCCTCCCCTTTGTATCTGTTCTCAAGTTCGTCATCATCTATTTCAACATTATGATGTTTAAGGAGTTCCCTGTTACCTACCAAAACCCTGTGATTATGTATCCAGCATGAACAGCCGAGTTTTTCCTCATAAGCCAGGCTCTCTACCGGAAGCAATAACTGATTTTTCCCGTCGATTACACCTTCAAAGACTGTAGATAAAACTCCGCCTGATTCTATGACAACGGAAGCTGTATACAGAATTGCTTCATCAATTCTCATCTTGTGATAAAGTTTGATGCCTTCAATATTGCATCCACCTCTTTGGAATGCATCCGAACAATCTATTATGATGCCGTTAGAGTTAATTGCATCTTCAACTGCGGCAAAGCCGTTTACAAGTGAGCCTTCCTCATTAAGGACCTTATTTGCATGTCTTAAACTTGCGGAAGCAGATATTACAGCCGAAGCCGGAAGACCCATTAGTATCACCATGGAAAATGTGCTGATCCCGGCATAAATGTTGTTGCCGACAAATCCTGCCACAAGGCCTATGACAATAGCAGCAATGATAATTGCGGGAATAGAATATTTATAGAAAGAAACGGTTGCATCCGCTGTTCTGCTGAGTTCAACGAACTTAGTGGGGATTGTTATACCCTTTGAGTATTTTATCTCCGGGTCACCCAGCATAAGTCCTCTTGCTATCTCATTCGCAGTTTCTTCATCATCTATATTTTCAACACTGTATATGTCCTTCTCTATATCTGATGCTATGTAGAAGTTCTCACGGTCGTTTTTGTTTTGAATAAGGTCACTTATAGCCTTTATCAGCATTGGCATCACACCGGCTGCAGTTACAAGGTGGGCAACTGATTCAACGCTATCTGTAAATGCGAACGAAACGCCGATTTGAATAAATGCAGCAGCTGCTGAGACTGCTATCAATGTGTTAATATTCGCCTGCTTGCTTCCAAGATTTACAAAAAAGTTCTTAAATGCTGATAAATTAATAAGGCAGCATGCAAAAAGGCAAACAAGCTGAACAAGAAGATATATGTTTTCATTATTGTTGTATATGGCAAAATTGCCGTTATTGAATCCTACCGATGTTGAGAGGATGCACATCACAAGTCCCAAAATTGCGGTTGAAATCAAACGGAACTTTATCTTTCTGCCTTCCGAATAGTACTCATCCTCAACAGCAACTGCATCCTTCGGTCCGAAATATTCTCTTGCAACGTGTATCTTCTGTCTCTTAAATCTCTTCTTACCCTTTGTATTTTCAGGATTTTCTTCTGGAATTTCAGGATTGTTTTCTTCGACATCCTGTTTGAAGATGAGTCCTTTGCTGACAAACTCTTCAACAGCCTTACGTCTTGCCTTTCTGAGTTCTGCTTCTGCCTCTTCTTCACTGAGTTGTCTTATTTCCTCCTCTTCGCCAAAGCCTTCCAGCATTATCTGGTTATCATCCTGGCTTTCGGCTTTTACTTTTATATCAGATCTGTCTTTTGTCTTTTCAAAACGCTTAAGTTCATCTTCTGCAGGTATAATTTGAGGAATAGGTTCTACACCATCAAGGCTGGATGCGGCATCCTCATTTCTCCTTACTATGACACCGGGAGTTTCCATTGTCTTTTCAGGTGCAGAAAGAATGATAGCTCTGTGTTCCTGTGTTTTTTCAAGATTTTGCACAGGCTTGTTCATGAAATGCTTTCTGTATTTTTCTTCTCCCATTATAGGGGAAGAAAGAGGCTCTGCTTCGCCTGTCATTGTTCTTGTTACTTTATTACCGAGATTATGTTCAATATTAGGATTAAACTCTCCATGTACTTTAACCTCATTGAACATTCTGGTTTTTTCCAATGATATTTGTTTTTCTTCTTTAAGGGGATCCTCTTTTTTCTCTTCAATCTCTTCTTCAGGCTGTGTAAACTTGCTTAAGTTTTCTGTCTCTTCAGATTTTTCTTCATCTTCTATGTCGGATTCAAGAATCTCTTCAGCAATTATTTTTGCATCATTGATTTCATAGTTAGATTCCTCTATTCTGCCATATTTGCTGGGATCTATTTTAGACTTTGTTGTGCTCTCTTTTGCTTTTTCCTCTTCCTTTGAAAAACTTTCATTTTGTAAAGCGCGATCAAAAGTCTTGCTTTCTTTTTCTTCGGCTTCAGGCTTTGTCTCTTCTTTTTTAGCTGCAAAAGTTTTTAGTATTTCATCTTCGCTCTCGCTTTCATGCTTTTTTTCTTTACTTTTGCTGCCTGAACTTATAGACATAATAAGGGCGTCAATGTCAATCTTTGATTCTTTTTCCTCATTGATTCCCTTATCCGTATAACTCTTTGTTGATGCCAATATATCATCTATCAATGAATCCGGTATTCTGTCTGCCATAAAACTGTCCCCCTGAAGATTTATTTTCGTCTGTATGAAATTTCGTACATTAATATGCCTGCCGCAACCGATGCGTTAAGGGAGTTTAGTCTTCCCTTCATATTCAATGAAACGATAAAGTCAGATTTTTCTTTTACAAGTCTGCCGACCCCGTCTCCTTCGGCACCGATTACCAAAGCAAGCGGTCCGCTGAAATCAACATCCTTTATATCTCTGCCGTCCATGTCTGCCACATATATCCATATTCCCTTTTCTTTCAGGCTTTCTATGGTTGATGCTAGGTTTGATACCCGCGCGACTTTCATATATTCAAGAGCACCCGCACTTGTCTTACCGACTGTATAGTTAAGAGATGCGCTGTGCCTTTTCGGAATTATTATCCCATGGGCGCCTGCAGCTTCCGCTGTTCTTATGATAGCGCCGAGATTATGAGGATCTTCTATGCCGTCGCATATCACTATAAAAGGGTCTTCATTTCTGTTTTCAGCATCCTGCAAAATATCTTCGATTGTTGAGTATTCATGAGAAGCACATTCCGCGATAATACCCTGGTGGTTTGAGTGGCTGCACATAAAGTCAAGTTTCTTTTTATCAACCTCTTTGATTACAACACCTTTTTCACGACATTCTGCAATGAGTTTTCCTATCGAGCCTGCCTTTTCTCCTCTTGAAACAAAAAGAGTATCAATTTCCCTGTCTGCTCTTAAAAGTTCTGCAACGGCATTTCGTCCGATTATCAGATTTTTCTGCCTTTCCTCGTTGTATTTATCGTATTTTTCCATTGCAGGTCTCCTCTAAGGCATAATAACACATTATTTATCATTTTATTATAGCAAGAAAGCATTGATAATACAAGATAAAATTGAGATTTAGGTCATATTTTCAGGCAAAAAAAGAACCGAAAAGTCATTTCAGCTCATTGCCGTTTTTTGCATATGCAAAGGCTGTGTAAACCAAGCGGAATACACAGCCCTGAAATTATATAATTTTATGTCAGTTCTTCAAGTCTTTTTTCATATGCTTTCTTTTCAAACTCAAGTTCATGCGGGATATATTCTTCATCGCACAATCTTATGAGATAATCACAAAATTCCGGATTAAGCGGCAAAATCGGACCTGTGTGATATGTTGAAAAGAAGTTATTCTTATGAATCCCTTCAATATCTGTATCGGGGTTCATCCCTGATCCATTCATCATTTTCAGGAAAGGATATTCAAGTTCTCCGTAGCTGTGGCTCAGCAGGTTCTTAAAGCCCACTATCTTCATGTTTTCAAAAGTTCCTACGGCATTATCGTTAAATCTCAATCTTGAAAACTGTTTTGCATAATGTCCGAAGAACTGAAGGCATTCAATTTTTGAGCCGTCCGCCCTTTCTATATATTGTCCGAAAAGTTCAAAAGCATTGCCGGTTGCTAGAGTGACTTTCTCACTGTCAATTCGGGCTGATATCTCTCCTTTATATTTTTTAAGTTCTTCAAGCTGCAGAATTTGAGCACTTTCCGTACACGGACCTATGAGGAGAATATCAATATCCTGACTTGCAAAAGCGGGTTTTTCATAAAGTGATGTCTCAAAAAGCTGAATATTGCAATCTGCCGATTTTAATTTTTTGCTCAGATATTCATAATTGCCCCTGTCTCCGAAAAGATTATTAAATTCGGGATAAAGGATTTCTATTTTCAGGTCTTTCATTTATTTATCTCCCCTTTCTCCCATTTTTGTCTTGATCATTTTAACAACGGATGTGGCATAAAGTTCGAAATATATAACTATCTTTCTGTCAGGAGATGCATCTTTACAAAGCTTGTCTGCCAGCTCCTTATAACTTTCAAACAAAAGAAGTTTATCAGTGGGTATTCCCTTTATATCAAGGCATTGAGCCAAATCATAGGATCTGATTCCGCCTATATATACATTTTTGATTTTTTCATCTTTCAATGGCTCAAAATCCGTGTCATAAAGCCATGATATATCCTCATGCCCGTGGGCTTTGTCATTAGAGTCCGTAATCAGCAAAACAACATCCATGTCATCTTGTGTGCTGTTTAAGTATTTTAAGCTTTGCGAACACGAAATCGGATTCTGATTTTTGGAAAGCATTGACGTAATCTCTATGTTCGAGAATTTTTCACTCTTAAATCGTCCGGTTTTTGATGATAAATCATCAATTCCCTTGATAATTGTGTCAATATCAATTCCTATTTCCCTACATACGCTTGCAGCGCCGGTTATATTGAAAACATTAAAGAAATTTCCTTTTTGGAAGGGGATTTCTCTTGCTGCTTTACCTTCTTCGTTGAAACAGAATTTTCCTTCTGAAAAGTCAACATCGGATGCATAATATTTGCTCTTTTCCATCTCAAATCCGCAATTGTCACATTTGAATTTTCCGATATGGTTATAGTGGTAATATTCATAATTAAGTTTTCTGTGGCACTTGGGACATGCTATTAGATCGCAAACTGTATCCTGACAGTTTTTGCTGCTTCTTTCTGTTTTTTCTACGGAATAATATATGCGTTTGCATACCTTTTCGCCAAGCATTCCGGATATGCCGTCATTAGCGTTAAGTATAAGGGTTGTTTCAGGGCTTAAATAGTCATTTATTTTATTGAATATGAACTCACTGTGCCCGTTTCTCATAATGGAATCCCTGAAGAGATTGGTGCAAAGAATATAGTCGGGCTTGAATTTTGTATATATAAACTGGGAAGATCTCTCATCTACTTCAAGCACAGCAATATCAGACTTTATACGGCCTGTCATTGTCGAGTCTGCAGCAAGCGCTGATGCGAGGCCCGGAGCCATATTTGAACCTTTTGAGTTATTAACTACACTTTTTCCGCTTTTCCGGATTATATTGCTGAGCAGATTGGATGTTCCAGTCTTTCCGTTTGTACCCGTTACACAAATTGTGGTTTGTGGCATCCTGAATAATGACAGACTGTCCGGACAAATTTTCAGCATCAGCTCGCCCGGAAGATTTGTTGATTTACCAAAAGGTTTCCCTATAAAATATATGATTTTAGCTGCAATAAGAGCAATAAAAAAACGTATTTTTCTCATTTCGCACCTCAAATACTTAATATAGCTTTATTATATAATTCAGCCTTTCTTATTGTCAATAAATATGGCTTACGATTTTGTTGACTGTCTTAAATTCTTGTGCCATAATATGCATAAAGGACGGTGTTTTTTATGAAAAAATCAGTTAAAATAGGGCTTAACATCCTGGGTCTTGCCGCTGCAAGTTTTGTGGGCGTAGGCGGTTTGCTTGCAAGCCAGGCAGTTGACAGAGATGCAAAAATAATGCAGAAAGCCTTTAAGTTTTTCTCACCTGAAGAAGATCCTAATTTTTCAAAAGAAAAACTTGATGAAAATGAAAAATGGGTTTTGGACCATGGTGCGGAAGAATTTACCATGACAAGTTTTGACGGCAAGAAAATGCGCAGTGTCTTTTTGCCTGCAGAAAAAGAATCTGATGTATATGTCCTTTGTGCACATGGCTACAGAGGGAGCATCTATGGTGACTATGGTTTGCAGTCACGTTTTTATCATGAACTCGGATTTAATGTAATCCTGGTTGAACAGCGTGCAACCCAAAACAGTGAAGGCGACTACATAGGTTTCGGATACTACGAATACCAGGATTGTCTACTCTGGCTTGACTATTATATGGAAAAGTTCGGCAAAGATATACGCTTCATCGTATGCGGCATATCTATGGGCGGTGCCACTGTTTGTATGATGAGCGGAGAGCCTTCGCTGCCTGAAAATGTCAAGTTTATAGTCTCCGATTGTGCATATACAAGCGCAAATGATGAAGTTAACTATTGTTTCCCATATTATGTGCATATTCCGGCTGAACCATGGCTTTCTTTTGTGAATCTTGTAAACAGCAAGCGTGCAGGCTATTCATTTGATATGGCCAATCCTATTCTGGCTGTAAAAAATGCAAAAGTTCCCATGCTGTTTATACATGGCGGAGACGATGATTTCGTACCTACATCCATGGTTTATGAGCTTTATGATGCATGCTCAGCACCCAAAGATTTACTTATTGTTGACGGGGCAAAACATGCTGCATCATATTTCATAGATCCGGAAAGTTATCAAAATAAGGTTAAAAAATATATTGATAAATATATATAACGGGTGAAGAAGATGAAAAAACGTATTCTGTCCTACAGGAAAAGAATTGACGAAATAATAAATGAAGACCGCCCCAATACAGACTGGAGCGATCTTTTGAATGAGCATTTGCAACAAATAGAATTTTTTCAGCATGAAAGACTCATACACCTTATGGTGACGATTCTTTTCGCTATCATGGCTTTTTTGGCCATTATCCTGGCATACATTTCAAAGCAACTTGCAACCTTTGCCCTCTTTATTGCCATACTTATCCTGCTGATTCCGTATATAAAGCACTACTATCTAATGGAAAACGAAGTTCAGAAAATGTATGACCAATATGATAAAATTTTGAAAAAGATAAGGCAGAATGCGGATGAGTAATGATTTGGCGATTTAGGATTGCAGATTTATCCACAAAGCGGGACGGATCGCGCAATCAACGATGTAGACAAAGTTGAATCTTCATCCGTGTTGTCATACTGCATTAATTCAATAGTATTCTTGCTCAAAATTAAAGCCTTTGTTTCTTTCCTTTTACGTCAAAATTGTTGAAGTATTGACCGAATTTGATTGTCTCCATAATTTTCTTCCTTTGGTATTTACTTGATATATACCAATATACCACATCGAATGGTCTATATTCGGTGCATAAATGTGCTTTTTATTATATTATTAAAAATATTAAGACTGTGAAAAACGGCAAAAAATCTGCCGAAATCCACAGTCTTTTTCTTATATCTCCTCAAGTAATATTTTCCCATTTTCCTTATTTACACGGTATAGCACATTTTTGCAACTGCCACTCAATGCTGCCTGAATAAGACTTTTGTCATCATTCATTCTTGTCGATGTTTCCATTGCAGCCAGTTTTTCACGCATACCATGGTGATTATCTGTTCCGGCGAATTTTTTTAAGCAGTAATTATCCGCATATTGGTCGGCCATTGCATTTTCAAAATCCGTACGGCAGGCATTTATTACTTCAACACCATCAACGTGTCTGGGCAAAAGTCTGATGAGTTCTATATAGTCCGCTTCTCTGAAGGGATGAGCCTGAACTATATATCCGCCAGACTTTCTTACCAAATCGCAATAGTCACTGATTCTCATCTTATCACAATCTTTATGCTCTATCAGCCATTTCTCATCAAGACAGTATGTTAAGAAATCCGTTCCTCCTGTGCTGACTTCCCAACCCAAAAAGACATCTACACCGATTTCATCACCGCGCTTCTTAGCATTTTTATATCCCTTAAGGAAAAGTTCTATCTGTTTTTTCCACGGCAGGTGTTTTGGCACAGTTGTATTTCCGTTCAGGAAATGATCTGTGATTATTACTGCATCATATCCTGCCTCTTTATAGAAATCTATAAGGTCTGCTGCAGATATGTGACTGCAGGCGCTTGATTCGCTTGTATGACAATGAGTTTCATATCTGAACATAAAATCACCTCGCTAAAATACTAACACATAGAGCAAAAAAGTTCAATATTTTCATTTGACATAAAAACAATGCCTGTTATATAATTTTTCTTAGTTTACAAGCAGGGGGCAAAGTATGAAAAAAAGCTCATTTTCTATTAAAACGATAAAGTACATAAAGATTACACTTGTAATAATTTTGAGCGTTATGACTCTGATTTTTGCAATCAAAGGTTTTTCGGGTGTCTTCGGTACAGACAATACATACAGGCTCAGTGGTAAGGAGACATTCTATCGTCAGACTACTGCGGAGGAAGAGGATTATGACGAAGACTCCACAAAATGTGAAGTTAAATATGCAGACAAGGACGGCTCTGTCATCATGGTTGTCACTTATACATATGAAGAGTGGGAAGCCTTAACTGATGATGATATTGAAATAGATGCCTATGTATATTTTAATGATGAAGGATTTAAGGTAGCAATGCCTTATGAAGCAGACATAAAAGAAATTAATAAAGCAGCTATGGACAGCCGCTTTAATGCAAATTCCGTAACTTTTGGAATTGCCATCGCATGTGGCCTTGCTGCCATAGGTTTCTTTATTATGACCGTCTGGGATAAAGCATTCAGCAGATATGAAAAATGCTGGTTTTTATCCATTTTGGTCCTTGCAAGTATTTTCTCACTTATATTCCCCGAGGAAAGTTGCAATGGTGTAAACGGGTTATATATAATGATTCTCTACCTGCTTGACACTTTCCTTAATATATTATGTGAATTGTTGATTTCAAAACAAAGCAAGTGGAATTTCATCGTTTCGCTCTTTGTCGAAATCACGGAGATAAGCATTTGTCTGGTTCTTGCATACAGATTTGCAACAATGATCTCTACCCTTTTCTTCTGGATACCGATTGATATTATCAGCTTTATAAACTGGCATAAACATCCTGACCAAAAGGAAGAGGAACTTACCAAAGTAAGAACTTTGTCGGGACTTGCAGAGGTTTTGATTATTCTCGGTATTATAGTATGGACTGCCGGTGTTGGCTATTTCCTTACGACTCTTGACTTTGGTACGGATTTGTTCCACGGAAATGAAACACTTGAGGTAATTGTTTGCTATCTTGATGCATGCGTGACAGCAGTTGCAATATGCAACGGCCTCTTTATATTCTTCAGAATCCGTGAACAGTGGATTGCATGGTTTATTGATGCAATTTTGGAAGGTATCATCAATATCCTTTCAGGGCAATGGGTTCTTCTCATTCTCAAACTTGGATATCTTACAAACTCAACATATGGTTTTATAAAATGGACAAAGTATATAAAGACACATAAACCGGAAGAAAAGAAATTATCATTTTAGCAATTCACGTTGTCAATCTACAATTATGACATTTTTTGTGAAAGTTTCTTTTCAAAAATAGATTTTTTAGATACTTATCTTTTCAAGCTACAAGCGGATTCCTTTCAAAAAATGAATTTAAAATAAAATAAGTTCACTTTGTCATCAGATAAAATGGACTTATTTTTTTAGTTCTCCCTGCCCGGTTCGAACGGGCGACAACTCGGTTAACAGTGACGTTTCACATGTCTCAACAGGCGCTTTTGTGGACTTTTTTGCGCAATTCCCGTTAAAATTTTCGGAAAACTTTGCATTCAGCACTCTGTTCATACAACGTCGTTATCATTGATGTGGTCTTGTTGTGGTCAAAAGCAAAAAATACGCCGTTTTTTAGTGCGAAAAACAAGCGTAATTACAACATAATAATACATATTATTCAGCATAAAAACGCCTGAAACGCAGTGATATCAACGGTTTAGGGTAAAATGAAAGCCACGCTTTAAGCGTGGCTTTATGTGGCTCCCCCTGCCCGGCTCGAACGGGCGACAACTCGGTTAACAGCCGAGTGCTCTACCGACTGAGCTAAGGAGGAATATAAATGTCGGCATTACCTATTTTCCCGGGCCGCTTCCAGCCAAGTATTTTCGGCGCAAA
>CAKZZL010000002.1 GCA_937884995.1 uncultured Clostridia bacterium | reverse complement strand
TTTGTAAATGATGAAGCTGAAAAGGTTGAAGAAACAGCTGATACAAACTTCGGCTTTACACCGGCTCCTGCTGCAGATTATGAAGTAATCAATGTCGATGAAGTAAAAGAAGAAGCAGAAGAGACTTTAGATACAGGATTCAGTTTTGTGAATGATGAAGCTGAAAAGATTGAAGAAACAGTTGCTGAAAGCCAGTTCGGATTTACAACTGATGCAACAGAAGAGACTACGGAAGAAACGATTCAGGCTACAGAAGAGACAACAAACTCTCAGGACAGCTCCATAGACGGAATGGCTGCCAAATTTGCAACAATATCAACAGCTGCAGCAGTTCAAGGTGAATTGAATAAAGACCAGATAAAGGAAGCAGCAAAAACTCAAAAGACAAAGGCTTGCCTCAGTTGCGGTACTGAAATGGCACAGGATATTGATTTTTGTCCTAATTGCGGAGCTGCAGTTCCGACTTTCGTTATTATGGGTACTCCGACAATAAGAAGCAAATCAAAGAAGAGAAAATTGTTCGGAAAATAAAGAAAATATATATCTTGCCCTCTTGCCGGATTTGGTAAAGAGGGCATCTCTTTGCCCTAAAATATTTTTGCAATTATTGATTTGTGCAAGATAGTTTGATATAATCCTATGGATAAATTAATTGGAGGTAGTTAACCCATGATGAAACTTGTTTTGGTTAGACATGGTGAGAGCCAGTGGAATCTTGAAAATAAATTCACAGGTTGGCACGATGTCGATTTAAGCGCAAAAGGAATGGAAGAGGCAAAGGCAGCCGGCCAGCTCTTAAAGGCTGAAGGATATGATTTTGATATTTGTTATACTTCTATCTTGAAGAGAGCTATTCACACTCTTGATACCATGCTTACAGAGATGGACAGAGTATGGCTCCCGGTTATAAAGGACTATCACCTGAATGAAAGACATTATGGTGCATTGCAGGGACTTAATAAGTCAGAAACAGCAGAAAAGTACGGCGAAGACCAGGTTAAAATCTGGAGACGTTCATTTGATATCAAACCGCCAGCACTTACAGAAGATTCTGAAGAAAATCCGGCGAATCAGGAAATGTTCCGCGGAATTCCGAAAGAAGATCTTCCTCTTAATGAATCTCTTGAAACAACAATTGAAAGAGTTGTTCCGTATTTTGAGAGTACAATTAAGCAGAGCATGAAGGAAGGCAAGAGAGTTATTATTGCTGCTCACGGAAATTCACTTCGCGCACTTGTTAAGTATTTTGATAACCTTTCTGATGAAGAGATTATAGGGGTTAACATTCCTACCGCATCTCCGCTCGTTTATGAGTTTGATGATAACTTCAATGTAATCAAGCATTATTACCTCGGAGATCAGGAAGCACTTGCTGCTAAGATGAATGCAGTTGCAAACCAAGGGAAAAAACAATAAAGAAAGAATTTTCTGGGCGGATTCGCCGCTCTGAGTTTTTAAAATCATATATATAGTCTTGAATTCTTTTGTCAAAATAGGGTATAATAAGACATAGTGAAAATTAGGAGGTAGTAACTATGGCTAACAAATATGCAGGCACACAGACAGAGAAAAATTTACAGGCAGCTTTTGCAGGTGAATCCCAGGCAAGAAACAAATACACATATTTTGCTTCCAAGGCAAAAAAAGACGGTTTTGAACAGATTGCTGCACTTTTCCTTAAAACAGCAGACAATGAGAAAGAACATGCAAAGATGTGGTTTAAGGAACTCGACGGAATAGGCACAACTGCAGAAAATCTTGCAGCTGCAGCAGACGGCGAAAACTATGAGTGGACAGATATGTATGAAGACTTTGCCAAGACAGCTGAAGAAGAAGGCTTCAAGGCACTCGCAGCAAAGTTCCGCGCAGTAGCAGCTATCGAGAAACATCATGAAGAAAGATACCGTGCTCTTCTTAAGAATGTAGAGACTCAGCAGGTATTTGAAAAGAGCGAAGTAAAGATCTGGGAATGCCGTAACTGCGGTCATATCGTTGTCGGCACAAAGGCACCGGGCGCTTGTCCTGTTTGCTTACATCCTCAGAGCTTCTTTGAAGTAAATGCAGAGAATTATTAATCGGAGGTAACTCTAATGTTCTTTTACAGATGTAAAGGATGCGGAAACTTTGTAACATTCTTAACTGAAAAAACTGCATGCACACCTAAATGCTGCGGTGAAGAAATGACAGAAGTCAAAGTAAATACAACTGACGGCGCAAAAGAAAAGCACGTTCCTGTAGTTGTAGTTGCAGGTGATATCGTCCAGGTTAAGGTAGGCGAAGTAGACCATCCCATGCTTGATAATCATTATATCCAGTTCATTATTCTGGAAACAAATCGGGGATACCAAAAGAAAGACTTAAAGCCCGGAGATGCTCCGTGTGCAGAGTTTAAACTCGCAGACGGAGAAAAGGCAATAGCTGCATATGAATATTGCAATCTTCACGGACTTTGGAAGAAAGAAATATAACTTGAAAATGCCTTGTGTAAATCTTTGCACAAGGCATGAATTTTATTGACAAGACAAAGCTTAAGTGATAAAATCAATAAGGCGTTGAATGGAAACAGTAGATAGTTTGAACTTTACAGAGAGAAGTCGTTTGCTGCAAGACTTTATTTTCATTTATCGAACCGGTCCGGGAGCTTTAAGATATAACCTGAATAGGGAAAACTTAACGATTTGTCCCCGTTAAAGGACAAGTGGGATTTTCTCACGCTGAGAGCAGACTAAAGTCTGAATTTAGGTGGTAACGCGGTTTTTAATCGTCCTAAGTATACTAAAAGGTATATTTGGGATTTTTTTATGCCATATATATACCACGAAAAGGAGCAAAGAAAATGAAACTCAGTAAATTGGTGGGTATGAGATTTAAGGAAAGACCTGCAGATTGTGTAATAGACAGCCATGCTTTCTCTTTGAGGGGCGGCTATATAAAGCAGGTGTCAAGCGGTATTTTCTCACTGTATACTCCGATGAAGAGAACATGTGACAAAATTGAAACTATCATAAGAGAAGAAATGAATGCATGCGATGCACAGGAAGTTCTTTTCCCTGTTGTATTGCCGGGAGCACTTTGGGAAGAGTCGGGAAGATACCAGAGTGTAGGTGAGGAACTTCTCAGATTCAAAGACAGAAACGACACCAATATGGTACTCGGTATGACTCATGAAGAAGCTGCAGTGCATCTTGCAAGAGAATACGGACAGACATATGCAAATTACCCGTTTTGCATTTATCAAATACAGACAAAATACAGAGATGAAGCAAGACCCAGAGCCGGTCTTATACGTGTGCGTGAATTTACAATGAAGGATGCATATTCTTTCCACACATCCCAGGAAGATCTCGAGAAATATTATGACAAAATGGCAAATGCATATTTCAGAATATTCCAGAGAGCCGGAATACCTGATGTCATTTCGGTTAAGTCGGATTCCGGTATGATAGGCGGAAATGTATCACATGAATATATGCTTCTTGCCGATGCAGGCGAGGACTCAATAGTGCTTTGTGACTCATGCGGATACAGTGCAAATATGGAAGCTGCAGATACCACTGTTGACAACAGCGGCTGCTCCGGCATGAAAGAACTTGAAAAGGTATATACACCTGATTGCAAGACAATAGAGGATGTATGCTCATTCCTCGGAACCCCCGTAACTGAGTCATGTAAGGCAGTAATCTATCAAATCAATGCAACAGATGAGTATGTTATAGTATTCCTTCGCGGCGATTATGAAGTTAACGAGACCAAACTTACAAATCTCCTTAAAGAAAAAGTCCATCCGGCCGTAATAACTGAGGAGTCAGGCATAGTTGCAGGCTTCTGCGGTCCGTATATGCAGAATGCAAAATGCAAAATCATATATGATAAATCTCTTATGGGAATAGAGTCTCTTTGCGCAGGCGCCAATGAGAAAGATTATCATTATACAGGCCTTAATATTAAAAGAGATATGGGCGATGTGGAATATGTAGATGTCAGCAAGATACAAGACGGCGGCATTTGTCCTTCATGCGGCAAAAAGGCAATACGCATAAGCAGGGGAATAGAAGCCGGCAATATCTTCCAGCTCGGTACAAAATATACTCAGAGCATGGGAATGACATATACAGATGAAAACGGAGAAATCAAAACACCTATTATGGGCTGCTACGGAATAGGCGTAGGAAGAATGGCTGCATGCATAATGGAAGCAAGACATGATGAAAAAGGTCCTATCTGGCCTATAAGCATAGCACCGTGGCAGATTCATCTTTGCTGCATGAGGGCAGACAACCCTGAATCCAAGGCAGAAGCAGACAGAATATATACTGAGCTTCAGAATCTCGGATATGAGGTCATATATGATGACAGACAGGTTAGCGCAGGCTTTATGTTTGCAGATGCAGACCTTCTCGGTATACCTGTAAGAGTTGTTGTAGGTCCCAAAGCACTCGCAAACGGAGAAATCGAACTTTCCACCAGAGACAAGAGCGTAAAAACTAATGTTAAAAAGGAAGATATCATATCCGAAGTCGAAAATCTTGTCAAGAATCTTTACTCTGAGATAGGCTCAAAAGTTCAGGCAAGAATATAGTCAAAAGATAGTCCGTCAGTCTTGACTGCCGGACTAAAAAAATATATAATAAAAAAGGTCAAAAAACGCAAAAAAATTCAAAAAAAGGAGCAATATTCATGAAAGAATATCTTGAAATTGAAAAAGTTGTAGGTCGTGAAATCCTTGATTCAAGAGGAAATCCTACAGTAGAAGCAGAAGTTTATCTTGCTGACGGTACTATCGGCAGAGGTACAGCACCTTCAGGCGCATCAACAGGTGAGTTTGAAGCACTTGAACTCAGAGACGGTGACAAAGACAGATACCTCGGCAAAGGTGTACAAAAGGCAGTTAATAATATCAATACGACACTTAATGATGTATTGACAGGCATGGATGCAAGCGATACATATGCAATCGATGCAGCAATGATTAAGGCTGACGGAACAAAAGATAAGTCGAACCTCGGTGCAAACGCTATCCTTGCTGTTTCAATCGCAGCTGCAAGAGCAGCTTCCATCTCACTTGATATACCGCTTTACAGATTCTTAGGCGGCGCTCAGGGAACAAAACTTCCTGTTCCAATGATGAACATCCTTAACGGCGGCGCTCATGCCACCAATACAGTTGACACACAGGAATTCATGATCATGCCTGTAGGTGCTCCTTCATTCAAAGAATGCCTCAGATGGTGTGCAGAAGTATTCCATGCTCTTGCTAAACTCTTAAAGTCAAGAGGACTTGCTACTTCAGTCGGTGACGAAGGCGGATTTGCTCCTAACCTTTCTTCAGATGAAGAAACAATTGAAACAATCCTTGAAGCTATCAAGAATGCAGGCTATGAGCCGGGCAAAGATTTCATGATCGCAATGGACGCTGCATCATCAGAGTGGAAGAGCGAAAAAGGCAAGGGATTCTATCATCAGCCGAAATCTGGCAAAGACTTTACAACTGATGAACTTATAGACCACTGGGAGAGCCTCGTAGACAAGTATCCTATCATCTCCATCGAAGACGGACTTGATGAAGAAGACTGGGAAGGCTGGGCTAAGATGACAGCCAGAATCGGTAATAAGGTTCAGCTTGTGGGTGACGACCTCTTCGTTACAAATACAGAAAGACTTGCAAAAGGTATTGCAAACGGAGCAGCTAACTCAATCCTTATTAAGCTTAACCAAATAGGTTCTGTTTCCGAAACACTTGAAGCTATCAAAATGGCTCATAAAGCAGGCTATACAGCTATTTCTTCTCACCGTTCAGGCGAGACGGCTGATACAACAATAGCAGACCTTGCAGTTGCACTTAATACTTGCCAGATCAAGACAGGTGCTCCTTCAAGATCAGAGCGTGTTGCTAAATACAACCAGCTTCTCAGAATCGAAGAAGAACTCGGCGCTGCTGCTGACTATCCTCAGATGAGCGCATTTAATGTTAAGAAATAACTGAAAATGATATATATAGGGAGAGACAGCATGTGAAGTTGTCTTTCCTTTTTTTATACTTATCACAAATGATAAAGTATTATATATTTTTTATATAAAAAACTTGAAACTGCTTTTTTAATTTTATATAATTAATAAGGGATTAAATCTTTATTAAAACGGAGGTGAGGACATAATGAAATATAATCTGGCTCAGATATTTATATGTAACGGAATAGGTGTCATACTTACTTTCGGTATAATGGCTAAAAGTATATGGAAACTTAAGGACAAAGATGAGAGCCGTTATCTCCTCTTTATGTCCTTCTTTGTTTTCGTTTCATGTATCTTTGAACCATTATCATTTTACGTTGACGGTCAAGAAGGCACACTTTATTATGTCCTGAACTATATATATAACTCATGGCTCTATCTGGCGAATATTATTGTTGCTGCTATTTGGGATCTTTTCATAATCACATATCTGAAATCAGGCAACAGAAAATTGACAAAAGCTATTGTGATTTTCTTCACTGGCAGTGGATTTATCGGTTTATTCATCAATGCAGTACATCCATTCCTTTTCAAAATTGACAAGGATACGAATGTCTATCACAAGGAGCCTAATTATTCTTTATATGCGATAGTCGCTGCAGTCTTTGTCGTAGTCTCGCTTGTATTTTATTTGACAAGTAAGAACAGAAAAGAAGGCTTCAAATCATTGCCGATTTTGCAAAGCGTATTGCCGGTCTTTATAGGACTTGTAATACAAAACTTACAATACGGTATTTCAATTGCATGGACAGGCGCAGCAGTAGCACTAATGATATTGGCAATATCCATGCAGATGGATACAATCTATATTGATAAACTGACAGGAGTATACAACAGATTCTTTTTGGAAAAGTTGCAAATTTCACTCAGTAAACAATATGATTTTTGCCTTCTTATGATTGATATAAATGGCTTTAAGCAAATAAATGACCAATATGGGCATAACGAAGGTGACAGAGCATTGAAGGATGTTGCCGACATACTTGTTAAAACCATGGACGACAGAGACACTGTCATAAGATATGCAGGAGATGAGTTCATTGTTGTTATCAACATCGATGATCTTGTAGATGCCCATACCTATAAGAATTTATTAAATATACGCCTTCAGAGATTCAATGAAGAGCAGGGAAGAGAGTATAAGCTTTTCGTATCCATAGGGTATTCCATCTTCAATCTGAAAACATCCACCATAATGGATGCGATGGAAGAAGCTGACAAGAACATGTATAAGGAAAAAGAGGAATTTTACAGTCGGCACGACAGAAGGAAAGACTGATAATAAAAAAATATAAAAAGGAGGGAAGACGGTGGCAACGGAACATAACATGCAGGAAATAATTCTTGCAAATCTGGTCGGCATTTCAATGCTTATCTGTGTGCTTTCAAAAAGAGCATGGCAGATATACAGAGAACGTGAATCAAAATATATTCATTACCTTGTTAACTCTGTGCTTCTTGCATGTATATTAGAACCTGTTTCATTTTATTTAGACGGGTCTGAATACTTATTCTTCCGTATAATCAACTATGCTGCGGTTTCCATCCTTTTCATCCTGAATATATCAATGGGTGCCATATGGTTTTTACTTGTCTGCAGACACATATATAACAGGGATTACAAATTCCTTTTTAAGATAGTAAACGGTATTGAGATTTTCTCGATAATACTTACGATAATCAATTTCTTTAAGCCCATTTTATTTGGCATCGATGAAAATGGTTACTATTTCAGAGGAAGCCTTTATACAGCATATGTAGTGCTGGTATTTGCATATATTATAGCCGCCAGTATCATATTCTTTATCGCACGTATCAGGGGCGGCCAATTTAAGTGGTTCCCTGCAGTCCAGCTCGCAATACCGGTTGGCCTTGGTACCTTTATTCAATATCATAACTACGGCATATCCACGATGTATCCGAGTATTGCCTTAGGTATTACACTTCTTGCCTTCATTATCCAGAGTGAAAATATATATACGGATAAAATGCTAGGAATTAAAAACAGATATTATCTGGACAGAATGGGAGACAAGACACTTCGTAAGAATAAATTCTATATAATGTTTGTTGATATCAATAACTTCAAGCACATAAATGATAATTTCGGACATGCTGTCGGAGACAGAGTCCTAAAGCAGGTAGCTGATATTTTAAGAGCTGCAGTGGGTAACAGAGGAACAGTTATACGTTATGCAGGCGATGAATTCATCCTTCTTATTAACACAACTGATGAAGAAATTGCTAGAACAATGAAAGAGATAATCTGCAATAAAGCTGACGAATATAACAAGAATGCAGGCGCTTCATATGAACTTGCTCTGGCTGTGGGATATTACATGGCTAATACGAAGAATGAGTCTTTGGATGATGCTATAGCCAAAGCAGATAAGGCAATGTACAGAGATAAGCAAAGATATTACGAAATACATGAGAGAAGAAGTATCAAATGATGGGAAAAAGTGAAATCATTATAACTATAATTGCATTTGCGTTGTCCATTTTTCATCTCCTTATATCCATATTTCAGTTTTCCGGGAAAGGGATTCTTATTAACAATGCATATCTTTATGCATCAAAAAAAGAAAAAGAATCTATGGATAAAAAGCCTTTATATATCCAGTCAGGAATTACATTTTTGCTTTTGTCACTTGTGTTTTCCTGCGTAGGAATATATATTTTGTCGGGCTATATGAAGTTATTCTTGATTATAGAATTCTTGCTTTTGCTCGCTATCCTCATATATGCAATAGGTTCCACTATCAAAATGAGAGAAAGAAAAAAACAATAATTTGTGCAAAAAAACATATCAGTTTTCTTGAAATGCATTATTGTTGAGTATATAATAAAATATATTATTTCGAAAGGTTATGATATATATGGAAAAGAAAAATATCGACTGGGGCTCACTCAGCTTCAGCTATATACCCACAGATAAACGTTATGTTGCAAACTATACAGCAGAAACAGGCAAGTGGGATGAAGGAAAACTTATTGATGACGATAAAATCGTTATGAGTGAAGATGCAGGCGTTCTTCAATATTCACAATCAGTTTTTGAGGGACTTAAAGCATATACTACCGTAGACGGACATATTGTAACTTTCCGTCCGGATGAAAACGGAAAGAGACTTTATTCATCTGCAGAAAGACTTGAAATACCTCCGCTTCCTGTTGAGCAGTTTATTGATTCTATTCGTCAGGTTGTCAAAGGAAATGAGACATGGGTACCTCCATACGGAACAGGCGCCAGCCTATATATCCGTCCGTATATATTCGGTATAAGCCCGGTTATAGGGGTTTCTCCGGCAGATGATTATCAATACAGAGCATTTGCTACTCCTGTCGGCCCGTATTTTAAGGGCGGTGCAAAACCGATTTATGTACGCATAAGTGATTTTGACAGAGCGGCACCAAGAGGCACAGGACATATCAAAGCAGGACTTAACTATGCAATGAGTCTTCATGCAATAGTTGATGCTCATAAAAACGGATTCTCTGAAAATATTTACCTTGATCCTGCAACAAGAACAAAGATTGAGGAAACAGGCGGAGCTAATATACTCCTTGTGGATCAGGACGATACGCTTGTAGTACCGAAGTCAGATTCCATTCTTCCCTCAATCACAAGAAAGAGTCTTGTATATGTTGCAGAACATTATCTCGGCATGAAAGTCGTTCAAAGAGAAGTTTATCTCAGCGAACTGAGAGAAGGCAACTTCAAGGAAGTTGGTCTTTGTGGTACAGCAGCAGTTATCTCACCTGTAGGTAAGATAAACGACCACGGCTACGACATCGAAATCGCATCAGGTATGGATGAGATGGGACCGTGGATGACAAAACTTCGCAAGACTTTGCTCGGAATTCAGGAAGGCGAAATCGAAGCTCCTGAAGGATGGATTGAGGTTATAGAATAAAGCAGTAGGAGGATGAAAAAATCCTCCTATATTTTTCAATAATGCTGATTTCTGTCTTGAATAACTTGGACCGGCCTTCAGAATATGATATAATATTTTTAGTTGAAATCTATCCGAAACCGAAAGAATAAATAACAGGTGAAGAATATGAAATCCGATAAAAATAAGACAATTGATATATCAGCAGAAGAGGGCAAAGTTTACCTTGCTAACTGCCTTAATGCGGACTCGGATCTTTCCCTGGATTCCATAACCGACAAGACCGTAATGGGAGACAGTTTTTCTTTGATGGAAAAACTTCCGAGAGGATTTGCAGATCTTGTCATTGCAGACCCGCCATATAACCTGGATAAGGAATTTCACGGGAACAAGTTCAAAAAAACTGATGATGACACATATGCTGTATATACGGAAAAGTGGGTAAAAGCAGTCCTGCCTCTTATGAAAGAGAATGCATCCATATATGTCTGCTGTGACTGGCAGTCCTCATCTGCCTTATATTCTGTCCTCAAAAAGTATTTCAAGATTCAGAACCGTATTACATGGCAGAGAGAAAAAGGCAGAGGAGCCATGCATAATTGGAAAAACGCAATGGAAGATATATGGTTTTGCAGTAAAAACAATAATTATACTTTCAATGTGGAAGATGTGAAAATCCGCAGGAAAGTTATAGCTCCGTATAAAGAAAACGGAAAGCCAAAAGACTGGGAGCAAACTGATGCAGGAAATTTCAGAAATACATACCCTTCAAATTTCTGGGATGATATATCCATTCCTTACTGGTCTATGCCTGAAAATACTGCACATCCCACACAAAAACCGGAAAAACTGCTTGCAAAGCTGATCTTGGCAAGTTCAAATGTGGGTGATTTTGTTTTTGATCCGTTTTTAGGCTCCGGTTCAAGCTCTGTCACTGCAAAAAAACTCGGAAGACATTATTGCGGAATAGAAGAAAATCCTCAATATTGCGCATGGACTGAAATCAGACTTCAAATGGCAAATGAAGATAAAAGCATACAGGGTTATACAGAGGGAGTCTTTTGGGAAAGAAATACGGCAGATATACAAAAAAGGCTCAAAGTTAAGTAAATGCTGAAATCTCAAAATGAACGGCAACGTGCAGGGAGGAATAAAAATGGCAGGAATGAACGGAAACTGGATGATAAAAGAGCATCTCTTCGGAGATGATGAGTATATTTGCTCGGAATGTGGATACAAGTCGGAAAGTGCAGAGGACTATTGCCCTAACTGTTATGCAAAAATGGAATATGAAGACTATGATCCCGTCTGGGTAGACGAGGCTTTCTTCCTTGATGAATTTTTCGGAGATGATTTTTGAGACAGGATCTAGGTTTTGGAAATAAGGGAAAATTAAGATGTTCAATATAGCTTTCGTCTGCCACGGCAACATATGCAGAAGTCCGATGGCTGAGTATATATTCAAAGAAATGATCAAGGTGCAGGAACTGGAGGACAAGGTCTATGTGGCTTCATCGGCCACCAGTTATGAAGAGATAGGAAACCCTGTCTATCCTCCTGCAAAACGTATGCTTTTGCAAAACGGTATCAGCTGTGATGATAAAAGAGCAGTGCATTTTGAAAGCTCGGATTATGAAAAATTTGACATTATCGCCGTTATGGATGATAATAACATAAGAAACCTTTTGAAAATCATATCTGATGATAAGGATCATAAGGTATATAAGTTGATGGATTTTACAAACGAAAAGGGCGATATTGAAGATCCATGGTATACAGGAAATTTCGAAAAAGTCTATGAGCAGATTAAAAGGGGCTGCGAAGGACTTATGCAGTATTTAAGAAGAAAAGGAATATAGGTGAAAATCATGAATATTTTACTTATAAGGGATATGTCATCCCACATCAGAACAATACCGCTTAACGAACCATTGCAGATAGATATGACTGCAACGGATGAACAATTCTCATATATGATAAGAATCAAAAGCGCGGAAAGTATACTTGCAGTTAAACTGAACTGGATCGGAGAAGCCCAAGCACAATCTCTTTTTGATTACATATATAACAAAATAAAGGAAGCTCTTTTGACAAGCATGTCGGAACTCAGTCTTATTGAAATAAGAGCAATATTCCTGACCGACAAAGACTCAAGCGTTGAAGTCTTTGAGGGTCATGAAGCAACAGAAGAATACGCAAAGGTGAAAAAGGCAAAAAAAGGCTGAAAACACAGATGTAAACTTGCCGGACATGTTTGCCCGGCATTTTTTGTTCATACTTTATTTATTTGAATTATTTTTGCCTTTATGGTAAAATGATATCCACGAAAAAGAGGTGAGAGATATGAAAGAACTTGATACCTATTATGAAATAACACCGGAAATTAAGGAACTTGCCCAGAAGGTTCAGACAGCAGATGCAATTAATCCTGAACTTTATGCTAAATACGATGTTAAAAGAGGCTTGCGTGACTTAAATGGTAAGGGCGTACTTGCAGGTCTTACAAACGTATCAAATGTTATGGCTAAGAAAATCGTTGACGGAGAAGAAGTACCTGATTACGGACGTCTCTACTACAGAGGTTATGACGTAAAGCGCCTTATTGCCGAAATAAGCAAAGCGGACAGATTCGGATTCGAGGAAATAGCTTATCTTTTGTTATTTGGGGATCTTCCTACCAAAGATGAACTCAGTGAGTTTTATGAACAATTATCATTCTACAGAAGTCTGCCTAAAAATTTCACACGAGATGTAATCCTAAAAGCACCTTCTAAGGATATGATGAATACATTGCAAAGATCCGTTCTTACCCTTTATGCATATGATGAAAAAGCAGATGATATATCTTTGCCGAATGTCCTGAGACAGAGTATGCAGCTCATATCTCTTTTCCCGCGTCTGGCTATATATGGATATAACGCATATGACCATTATATAAATAACAACTCTTTGGTTATAAACAACCCATTATGGGAAGGAAATACAGCAGAGAACATTCTTCATCTTCTCAGAGGTGAAAATCAATATACGGATCTGGAAGCAAAAGTACTGGATGCAATCCTCATACTCCAGATGGACCACGGCGGTGGTAATAACTCTGCTTTTACGACCCACGTTGTCACATCCACAAACACAGACACATATTCATCCGTGGCTGCAGCCCTTGCATCACTTAAAGGACCGAGACACGGAGGAGCCAATATTAAAAACTGTCAGATGTTTGATGATATAAAGGCAAATGTATCTGACTGGAAAGATGATGAGGAAGTTGGCGCATATATCCACAAGATCCTTGATAAAGAAGCTTTTGACAAAACAGGCCTTTTATATGGTGTAGGACATGCCGTATATTCAAAATCCGACCCGAGAGCTGAGCTTATAGAGGGATTTGTTGAGGCTCTGGCAAAAGAAAAGGGACATACAGAGGAATTTGAACTTTACAAAAAAGTTGCCGTACTTGCACCGGAAATCATTTCTGCAAAACGCAAGATGTATAAAGGTGTATGTATCAATGTCGATTATTATTCAGGCTTTGTATACAGAATGCTCGGGATACCGGTTGAACTTTATACACCTCTTTTTGCAATTGCAAGAATAGTTGGCTGGTCTGCACACAGGATGGAAGAACTTGCAAACAACAGCAAGATAATTCGTCCCGCCTTTAAGGGTATATGTGAAACCAGAGAATATGTTGAACTTGATAAAAGATGAGTTATTGTCGATAAGGACAAAAACGTATGTATCCGGCAGGGGAAGGAATTCTCCTGCCGTTTTGCCCGTTGTAATATTCAGTTTTCCCGCAAAATGCGACAAAATCACAAATATCATTATAACGAACATTTGTTCGTTTATCAAGAGGTAAATTGATTTTCTCGAATATTTTTCAGAAAGGCGGGAATACTAACAAATTCGGACATAGAAAAAGGATGCCGCCGGAGCGACATCCTTAACAGCTAAGCGATGACCATCACTTACATATTTGTCTTGCGTTTTTTCACTAATACGATCGTAATGACTGCCAATGCCGCAATGACGGCAACAGCGATCACACTGGCTACAATCGGAATAACAGGCGTATTACCGTCTGATTCGCTATCATTACCGCCTGTCAAATTCGAATCGAGCTCATCTCTTTGAAAATTAAGATCCAGTTCCTTTGCCGATGTAAAGAAAGTGGAAAAGGACGAAGTATAAAAGGATACGCTCTCAATTGAACCATCCTCATACGTACTGTATTCCGCCCTGCCTAATGACTCGATTTCGCCGTCATCGGCAACATGATAAACATAAAGATCCGTGCCGCCGTTGAGAAGCCCTTGTTCAATGCTGACCGTAACGCGCACCGGAAAACCGATTTCCTGATGTCCTTCAAAATATAAGGGAAAAAGTCGTCCTTCCGGCAAAGATTCATAGCCGTTTTGGACTGCAAGGGAATCCAATAGTTTATCGGTATCAGAATCGGATCGACCCGGTTCGGCAGAAGCAACGATCGTGCGCACGTTGGTTAAAATCTGCGCCAGTTCTTCCGCCGGCAATCCGGCATAATACCGCTGCTCCTCATCCGTCATTTTACCCATTTCCACATGAACGGAAGCCGAGGCAGGGTGTTCGGAATCTTTGGGGATTGGAATATCAAAATCAGAATTGCGGTTTTCCGGCACCAACGTCATATCCGCTTGAGGTGTATCGGTTCCCGGCTGTTCCTGCGATTCGGTTCCCGGCTCGGTAGACGAAGGATCATTCTGCTGAGGAGGCTCGGTTGAGGTTCCCGTACCTGTACCTGTTCCTGTTCCCGTACCTGTTCCTGTGCTTCCGCCACCGGAGGAACCGCCGCCGTAGATGGCATATGAGCCGTCGAGGTAATAGATGCCATCCCCGGCACGAGGCACATTGGAAACGCCGTCGTTAGGTGTGCCTTCTACCCCGTCACCCTCATAGCCCGTTCCTTTGCAAATCGGACATTGACCGTCGTGGTTTCTTGCATATACGCACCAATCGTTGTCGTGCCAAACCACTCTTTCTCCGTTGCAATCCGGGCATTGGTTGTAGTAGTACCCTTCTGTACAGGGACCCCATCCCGGACCGCCCTGACACTGGCCGGTGCCGTTACAATTATCACAATCAATTGTGTCATCGCCCAGACGCTTGCCGGAGCCTTGGCATAATCTGCATTTGCCTGTGCCGTTGCAATCGCGACACATTTCTATTGTTTGTCCTGTGCTGTTGCATCTGCCGCAGGGGAGTTTCCCGTCTTTGCAATCCACGGCATCACAGGTGTATATTCCGTCACCGCCACAGTAATGGCACTGGTGAAGAATCTTTGCCTCGACGGGGAAAGCCGCAAATGCCGCAATGAGAGTGAGACTGATAATAAGTGAAATCAGTTTCTTCATGTAAATCCCTCCTTTTTCGAAATGCAAACAATCATTCCATCTATCAATTTCTTATTTGTTTCATCTTTTTTTCGTAATAACTTATACTGGAAGGAACAGAATTGTAAGGCATCAATCCTTATATCTGAAGCTTTCAGCGGTTCCTTATCACATCCTCTTGTCATAAGTTGGCCCTCCCACTATGCATTATTTTCCAAGCGAGCCTTTCTGCGAGCATTATAACACGAATTCTTTGCTTTATGAAGACTTTTGACTGTTTGTTTTTTGACAGGTGTGGCTGAATTGCCGCTTGAATCTTGTGTTTTAAGCCGTTTTATGCTAAAATAAACGCTGAAAAACACAGAAAGGCCGCTCCCTATGAAAAACAAATCATTTTTCCTGTGTACCGGAATCATCGCCGTTTGCTTCCTATATACGGGGTCGGTGTATATGTCACAATTTTATCGTTTGATGGATTTTTACGACGCTCAAACGGTGGATGTGATCACGTCCGGTCTGAATTATTTTTTACAGGCGGCGGGCATCGGGATCATTGCCGTCGGCATACGGAAAAGCCCGAAAACTTTCGAAAGCAAGAATCTGTTTTTGGGTTTGCTTCTCACTGGTGCGGTCTTTATGGCGGTGTCTCAACTGTCGCCGAACGCAGCGGTGATCGTTGCCGTAGGGTGCATTTTCAATCTGCACATCGGCGCGTATTTTGCTTTCTACTTCGCTATCCTTGCAAAATCTGTCTCGCCGAAACATAGCGGCATTTGCTATGGCGCCGCCTATGCCGTGGGAAGCGTCGGGACCTATCTTTTTTCTCTGATAGGAGATGACTTTCTCACATCCAAAGGGATAACCGCTCTTTATCTTGCATTGGCAATATTAACGGCAGTGCTTGTTATACTGTCAGACAAAGTAAACGTCCCGCAGCAGACGGGAGAGAAAAAAGCGGACAATTCTTTCTTACAATATATCATACCGATGCTTGTTATCATGATGATCATCAGCGTTGTGGGTTCTGGACTGTACTATTCCTATCCGCAGGCGGAAAATGTGAATTGGAATCTGATCCGCGCTTTTTACGCGATTGGGCTGATCGGCGCCGGTCTGCTGTTTGACAAAAGTCGTTTTGTCGGCACGATCTGTACGGTTGCCGGCTTGACCTATCCGTTGATTGCCGTCGCGTTGATCGGTCAAGGGGTGTCTGGAACGACATCCATGGCGCTCAGCTATACGTTTCGCGGGTTTATTTCCGTATACTGTATCGTCACATTTACCGACCTTTGCAATAAAGGTGAAAACCGGTTTTATTTGGCGGCGGCAGGTCTTATGTTTTCAAGACTTACCGAAGCTGTGCTGTCCGTATTGCTGATTTATATCCACATTCCCGACTTGTGGCAACTTGTATTCTGTGCTGTGTGCTTTGTGCCCGTGCTTCTACTGCTGTTTATTCTGCAAAATAAAAAGAACACAATTCCCGCTGCAGATAGCGAAAAGAGGTTGGCACTGTTTTCCGAAGAATACGGACTGACACTCAGAGAAGCGGAAATTCTTCAGCGTTTGAGCGAAGGGCTTACCGACCAGGAAATTGCAGAACTTTGCTTCGTTTCCAAAAGCACCGTTCGTTTTCACATTTCAAATATTATGAAAAAAACAGGAATGTCCACCCGCGCCGAAACGATCCGTGCGCTGAAAAAATATTGAGTATATGGAATGCCGAAAGGCAAACAAGGTATCAGCCGACCTATCTGATTCATGGGTCGGCTGAACAGTTTTCAGGCATTAGAGAATACTCGCTTTCATCGTATTACGTTAGTTGTAAATCAATTTGTTATTTATGATTTCCGTTACACGCTGTCGAATGCTATTAATCGCACCTACCCACTCCATCTGATCCTTTCGTTTAAGTGATTCGTTCACTCCTTCGTTCTTTGCTATCTGATTTACAAGTTGAAAGAGCATTTCTTCCGCCTGTTCATTTACATCGGCAAGGTAGTCCGGCAGTTTGCCCTCGATCTGCAGCGCCGTGTAGGTTGCCTTTTTACACTGTCTGAGGTAGCGAAGATGCCTTTGTCCCTATATCCCAATAGGGCGATGCTCCTCTTGTTCGTCATCCCCTGCAAGGAAATAGTAGTCGCTTATGAGTTCATACTTCAATCCTGTTTTTTCGTCTGTAATGTACTTTTCCATTTGAGTAATCCTCCGATAAGTTGAATTTTTTCACTCCATAATCCCCGTGTTTACCGTCTAAAACACGTTTTGCTTCGTTTTGTTCTTATCGCGGTTCACTCATAATTGAAAAACCTATAAAAAGTCTCCCATTACATAATGTAGTGGGAGATTTGATTTTATTAGTTTTTATTCATCCAAAAGCCTGTCTTTGTCATAATAGAAGCGCTTGGCTCTCGGCATAAATGTCGATACGATTTCGTAATTGAAACTATTTGAAAGTTCGCCGAGTGTTTCGGCGGAGATACTGTCATAAGTATATGTTCCCATTATAACGGCAATGTCTCCGATGTTCACATTCTCGATACCGGTAACATCGACCATGATAAGATCCATACAAACTTTGCCTCTTATCGGAGCCTTTTTTCCGTTTATAAGGACCCAGCCCTTGTTTGTCAGACTCCTTTTATATCCGTCGGCATAACCTATGGATATTGTCGCGATTGTCTCATCTTTTGTCGGAATATATGTGTGACCATATCCTATACCCTGACCTGCAGGTATCTTTTGTACCCTTACGATGTGGCTGTAGATGCTCATTGCAGGCCTCAGTCTCATAGAAGAATGATTTACTTCTTCGCTTGGATAAAGACCATAAAGGGCAATACCGTATCTTACCATATCAAAGTGCTTGTCCATATCTATGACTGCTGCACTGTTGGAAATATGCTTTATCGGTATGGTAACACCACGTTTATCAAGCATATTTATCATTTTTTCAAATAAGCTTAATTGGTCAAGCGCAATAGTCTTATCTGCGATATCTGCCGTAGCATAATGAGAGAAAAGACCCTCTATTTCGATGTTATCCAATTGCGCAATCTTTGCGATATTGTCTGCACCTGCTTCATTTGCACTGAAGCCTATACGTGACATACCCGTATCCAGCGCTATATGTATTTTCCGGATTGCCTTCTTCTTTTTTGCAAGCTTTGAAAGTTTCTTTGCTTCATCAAGAGAATATATTGCCGGGGTGATGTCATAGTTGAAAAGATTTTCATATTCAAAAGGTGAAGTGTAGCCAAGCACAAGTATCGGTTTCTGAATATCATTGTCTCTCAGCGTAATTGCTTCATCAACCGCAGCAACTGCGAAGAAATCAGTCCTGTTTTGAAGAAGCTTTGCCACTCTGACGGCACCATGCCCGTAGGCATCGGCTTTAATAACAGAACATGTTAATGTATCCGGACCTGTTTTTGCTTTCAGAAGCTCAAAATTATCACTGATTGCGCCGAGATCAATCTTTGCAAAACATCTGTGATAAAAAGGAAATGAGAGTTTTTCCATAGAAAATTCCTTTCTATGCATTTGCGTGAATTAAAATCCCGTACATTTTATCACTATTCCGGCATAAAAGCAAATTTGACTGAATTTTTGATAGAGAAATTAGTCGATTCCCTCAACTTCATATCCTGCATCAACAACTGCTTTGGATAAAATATCATTTTGAATATCTTCATTCAGCTCAACTATGGCATTTGCTCTTTCATGGCTTACATCTGCAGATATAACCCCGTTTAGGCTTTCAAGTGCGGATTTTACCCTTGCTTCACAATGCGCACACATCATTCCCTGAATTTTAATTGTCTTTTTCATAGTAAGATTTTCTCCTTTCCTAAATTCTTCTTCTATATCTTTAATATCAAAAGATTTTAATGAATTCTTTGCAGGCTTGTCTTTGCCTGAATTTTTTGCCTTTATACGATTAAGCCTTAATGCATTTGAAACAACACAAAATGAGGATAAACTCATTGCTGCTGCACCAAACATCGGACTCAGTTCCCAGCCGAATATCGGTATAAAGCAGCCTGCCGCAAGTGGAATACCTATTGCGTTATAGAAAAAGGCCCAGAAGAGGTTTTCATGTATGTTTGTCAAAACTTTTCTGGCAATCCTTACAGCAGCAGAAACATCAGTCAATGAGCTGTTTACAACTACAAGGTCCGCAGCATCTATTGCCACATCTGCGCCTGCACCTATTGCGATCCCTATATCGGCTCTTGTAAGTGCGGGTGCGTCATTTATGCCGTCTCCGACCATAGCAACTTTGCCTATCTTTGAAAGTTCATTTATAACCTTTTCTTTATCTGCAGGCATAAGTGACGCAAAGACATTATCAATGCCTGCCTTTTTTGATATTGCATTTGCTGTGGTTTCGTTATCTCCTGTAAGCATAACAGTTCTGATACCGAGATTTTTAAATTCAATAATTGCTTTTTGAGAATCTTCTTTGATTGTATCGGCAACAGCAATAAGGCCTAAAAATTTATCATCCAATGCAAAAAGCAGGGGAGTCTTGCCTTCATTTGAGATATTGTCTATATCTTTTAGGCTCTCAAAAGGAATCTTAGCAATGCTTTGAATATATTTTAAATTTCCGCCGTAAATTGTTCCTTCTGAGGATGAGGCATTAAGACCGAGACCGGGCAAACTTTCAAATTTGTCTGTTTCCATGATTTTTATACCGGTGCCCTGAAGTTCACAAAAATCTATTATTGCTTTTGAAAGAGGATGCTCACTTTTCTTTTCAAGAGCATATGCATATCTTAACAAATCTTTGCTTTCTGTGCCCTTTGCAGCCAGTAAATCCGTAACAAGCGGTGTGCCGTTTGTTATGGTCCCTGTTTTATCAAGTGCAATTATTTGTATTTTACCTGTTTCTTCAAGGGCCTGGGAGTTTTTGAAGAGAATGCCGTTTTTGGCTGCAAGACCATTTCCGACCATTATTGCAACCGGAGTAGCAAGGCCCAGTGCGCACGGGCATGATATGACAAGAACGGATATGGCACGGGAAAGAGCATATGACAATTCATGACCTGTAAAGAGCCATACTGCCAAAGTTATGATTGCAATAGAGATGACAATTGGGACAAATATGCCGGATACTTTATCTGCATTCCTTGCAATAGGTGCCTTTGTAGCGGCGGCATCCGATACCATTTGTATAATCTGCGAAATGGTTGTATCTTTTCCTACTCTTGATGCTTTACATCTCATATATCCGGATTTATTGATAGTGGCCGCAGATACATTGTCACCTTCAAGTTTGTCAACAGGAATGCTTTCTCCTGTCAGAGCAGACTCATCAACAGAAGCAGAACCTGATATTATATATCCGTCAACGGGGATGCTGTCACCGGATTTTACAATATATATATCGCCGACAGCAATCTCCTCGACCGGAACAATTTTTTCAATACCATCGATTTCTTTTCTTGCTGTTTTCGGTGATAAGTCCATGAGAGAGCGCAGTGCATTTGTCGTTTTGCCTTTTGATATAGACTCTAAAGTCTTTCCTACGGTAATGAGAGTCAAAATCATGCCGGCAGATTCAAAGTTTAATTTCATCATATATTCTTCCATAAGAGAACTATCTGCATTTGCATGGGCTCTTATCATGGCAATCAAAAGATAACATGACCATATAAAGGCGGTTCCTGCACCCAGTGATACAAGAGTATCCATATTTGCGGCCTTGTGAATAATGCCCTTAAAACCGGATATGAAGAAATTCTTATTTATGATGATTATGACCAGAGATAAAAGCATTTCAGCAATGCCCATCAGTAAATGATTTTCAGCTAAAAAAGCGAACAGGGGCCAGCCGAACATATTATGGCCCATTGATATATATACAAGGGGCAGCAAAAAGATAAGAGAAAAGATCAGCCTTTTCTTTAATTTGGCAGTTTCTTTGTCGGCTATTTCATAAATCTCTTTATCTGATGTGTTTTCATCTTTCAGTGAAGCTTTGTATCCCGCATCTTCCACAGCTTTGACAATTTGCTCCATGGAGGCGCTTCCTTCAACAGACATGGAAGCCGTAAGCAGAGAGACGGTGCATGATGAAACGCCGTCTACCGCATTTACTGCTTTTTCAACACGTGCCTGACAGGCGGCACAGCTCATACCTTCTACGATATATTCTTTCATTTGTTTACCTCATAAGTTTTCTTATCGTTTTCACAAGTTCATCAACTATTTCATCATCGCCCTTTTTTATATCATCAACCACACAGCCCTTTATATGGCAAGCCAGAAGTTCCTGATTGAAACCGTCCACGGCACTGGAAACGGCAGCAGACTGAATGAGAATATCATTACAATAATCATCATTCTCAATCATTGTCTCAATACCGCGCAGTTGACCTTCTATCCTTTTGAGCCTGTTAATGAGCTTCTTTTTTGTATCTTCATTGCGCATTGTTTTTCTTTTGCAGCAATTTTTGTCGGACATTTTTCTCACCTCTGAATATAAATACCCCCTGGGGGTATTTATATTATACCTTCAGAGGGTTCAGTTTGTCAACAAAATTAATCAAAATATCCTATATATTCTATCCTGAGTTTGCTTTTCGGGAAGAGATATTTATATATATCTACGAAATAGTCATCAGTCATTGAAGCGATAAAGTCCGCAACTATCTGATTTGCTTCTGTCTCTTCATATGGAAATGCTCTTTGGTAATGCGCCTTATTAACATAGTTTATATGGCTTTTGAATACAGGTGAATCCTTTTTGCCTGTCTTTAAGTCATCAAGAAGCTTATTATAAATCTCTGTCATCATAGGCAAAAGGCATGTCTCGATTCTGGATTGTGTTTGTTTCGCCTTATATATTTTGACATAGTTTTCGTTTTTCAATTGCTGCAGGGCCTTAAAATGGACTTCGTCCATCTTTATATATGGCTTGCCGTAACTGTTCTCTACGATATTAACTATCAGGTTGTTAATGATTTCGGCATTTATTGAACCTATGTCACTCGGGCTAAAGTCTTCTTCTTTTACAATATGCGCCCTAACTGCATCCTGTCTGTCCTTGCCCAGATATGCAATGATATCCGATATGCGCATTACACAGCCTTCAAGAGTGCAGGGGACAAGCCTTTTATTTTCTTCTATATCAATAAAGCAAGCCTCAATTTCTTTATCGAAGACTTCAAAGGAGTCAAGAGCTTTCGGTTCATATTTTGAAAGTTCGATTTCACCATTGTGTGCGGCGATGCCGTTCAGTGTCTGCAAACTTATGTTATATGGATAGATGCTGTCAAGGACTCTTACGGATTGTATATTATGGGCAAATCTTCGCCCTGTATGTTCTTTATATATACCGTCAAGTATTCTTTCACCTTCATGACCGAAAGGTGTATGGCCAATATCGTGCCCGAGTGCGATCGCCTCAATAAGGTCAAGATTCAGATTGAGGACCTGGCCTATGGTTCTTGCAATCTTGGATACAAGCTGCACATGCAGACTTCTGCGTGATATGTCATCATTTTTATAGAAGGAGAAAACCTGAGTCTTGTCTGCATATCGGTTATATAAAGGGCAATGCAATATCTTGTCCGCATCCCGTATGAATGGCGTGCGGATTATATTCGGCTTGTCATGATCCGGCCTTCTTCTTATGACATCATCATTATGAAAAGAAAAATCCATATAACTGCCTGTGCTTTTCTCATATGCAATTTTCTCAGATAAGTCTTTGCTTAACTCTTCATAATATGGCATGCTTTCACCTCGGAGTTTCTATATCAATGAACTGTCGCCTGTTGCGTAATCTATCTTGATTCCCGGCTGCGCGTTATAACAAAAGACATTGAAAGAGATACCATCGCCGTCATCTTCAAGAGAGTATGCTTCCATCTGCACACCGCTTGCAAGCAGGTTGTCTCCGTCAAATATGGGGGTAACCTTGTATAGAACGTGGTTATTTGTTTCTTTTACATAGTCAGCAACCATATTTTCAAATGGCAGCATACCTGTTACATTCAGGTAGCGGGTACCTGTGATAAGGTTTCTCTCATTGGCATTTTCGGCAGCTAACTGGTAACCTATCAAATGACATCTGTTATACAGGTAACTGCCGTCAACTATAGAATATCTGACCGTATGCCAGCCGGAAGGCCTTACTGACCCTATGTTTCCTCGTTCCTGCGTAGGCATAGTCTCTTTGCCTATAAGAGCAAAAGTAACACCGCAGCGCCCGAGATTGTCAAGGGGACTGTAATATTCATATCCCTTTGGGACATTCTTTTCTTCATCGGAAAAGACAGGTATATTCTTGTTTATGGCAATATATGCCTTATCTGTAAACTCGGGTATGTCATCAAGAGATATTTTTGAGATTTCTGCTATTGATATATCCGTTGAGCTTTCCTCTGTTGAACTTTCCGGATCCGGAGACTGGGTTTCAGATTCAGTGACAATCTGACTAACTGATCTAGTGACGGTGTCAGAAGATCTATCATCATCTTCCCCGGATGAAAGACTGTAGATAACGGATACAGCTATGAGAAATATAATTATATATTTAAGTAGAACGTTTTTCTTTTTGTCTTTTTCCCTTTTACTCATCTGACATAAATCTCCTTGCTTATCTTATCATGTGAATTTCCCTTAAATTCAACGGTATCAGCAAGCTTAAAGCCTAATGCAAGGGGATCAATATCTATCTTCATATCAGACGGATAGTCTCTGTTCCATTTATATACATATATCTTGTCAATTCTGTCTGTGTACGGAGATAAGGCTAAGGATTCAATAAAGACTGAATCATCATCCGATGATATATCAAAAGGATTTTGGGCATATGAAACAGAAAAATAGGATTCAAAAAGAGTTTTTGAATAATCCTGTGCATATATCTTATTTCTTGCTGTTGAGACAAAATCATCACAAAGAGCTTTGTCTCTGCTTAAGCGACGGTTATTAAAAATAAGCCCGCCATTATTATCAATACAATAAGCAACTAGCATAAAAACACCTCGCATTTATTATATCATTTTTGAGTATTCATGTCATTATTTTTAAGGTCGTAAATATACAAATCGTAGACGTTTTTTAACTTAATCAGACTTTTTTCAAATTTCATGTTGACAAAAGAAAAAGAAGGGGGTAATATATATACGCAAGCGAACAAATGTTCGCTACATGTAAAAAGGAAGTGATAAAGTGTATTCAAAAATTCCAAAAAAGGTATATGTAAGTGTCATGCTTAATGTTACTGAAAGCGGTAACAAGATGCCTGTATCATTGTATTTTGAAAACGGCATAACATATATTATTGAAAAAATTGTTAAGATCGAGAAGTATTTTACAACAAGGCAGGGTACACTTTCATCCCGTTATTCTGTAATTATCCGTGGGCAATCCACTTATCTTTATGAGGAAGGAGACGGACGTTGGTATGTTGAGCGCAAGTCACCTGTCCTTGATAATTATTGATGGCTGTCCTTTCAAGAAATGATTTGGAGAGAATGTCATATGACATTTTGATTAATTATTCCTGCAAAAGACATATGACAATGGATAATATCAATCCATTTTTTCTCGCAAATGAATTATTGGGCCTGACTGTTGATTTTACACATCTCTCCCAAAAGAGAGATATATTGGGCCTTACATCCTTCTCCGACGTCGCAGTTGAGACTTTTGATGACAAAGAGGATTCTGTCTGGACATATCTTGACGGCAGAAGCATCCTGATAGAAAAAGATCTTGATGTATATTACAAAAAGGGAATAAAGAATTTTACTATATTACATGAATGCGCTCATCATATCTTAAAGAGGACTTATCCTGAAAGTTACGGAATAATGAAGAGAAGTTATGAATACAGAAATGAAAGAAAAAAGATATGCGACTGGGATGAATGGCAGGCAGATACACTTGCTTCATTTCTCTTAATGCCGGCACCGTTGATATATGAAGGCATGGAATTTTTCGATATGCATGGCTCGCTTGCAGATTTGCCCTTCGGAGCCCAATGCGTCGAGTTCTATAAGTTCAATGACCTTTGTGACAGGCTCGGCTGTTCAAGAAAAGCACTTATGATAAGATTTAATCAATTGGGGTTAAACGGTGATGATTACATAAATGACCCTGCAAAAGGAAAGCTGGATATATATGAAAGAGATTGAAATGAAAAATATAAAGCAAAACGAGATAATACGGGTTTCTGTCAAATGCCCATATTGTCAGCACAGAGTCTTTGACAAGATGGGAGCAATGAGTGGGATACTCGAGATAAAATGCCCTAAGTGCAGACATGTCTTTAAGGTGGATCTCTCACTCAGAAAGAGAAGAGTCCTCTATAGGAAATATGCATCATAATTTTCAGAAAGGAAAAGCAAACTGAATATCGGACTTTATGTTACCGAGCCCTGGATCCGTAAGAGATACCTAAAATGCCGGACTTAAGTATATACACATTATGTGTTGCCTTAAGTCCGGTATTTTTTGTCGGTGTAAGTTGTGGAAAACGGCAGGAAAGAAGGCTTTACGGCCGGCTACCCCTAATATATATTGTTTTTTTCTTTAAGAATAATACCTTAAATATATATAGGAGAAGCAAATAATGAATTACGGAAAAGAGTATACTAAATTTTATAAAAGGATGGAAAAGCAGCAGAAAAAATATGCAGCAGTCGGTATGACGGATGAACAGATAAAAAATATTTGTGATTTCGATAAGGAAATATTTCTCTCAGACCTAAAGTATATGCGTCATAATCAAAGCCTTAATCCCTGCGAGGATATGGGGGATGACATGAATCCGTATATACTCAGATTTCCTAAGTCTTTTACGGTGCCGGCATGCGAGTGCTGCGGCGAAGGCAGGTATGACTGGATTGAAGAAATAGAGAATGAAAGGATATATTCATATTTAAAAACGCTTGATAAAACAGATCTGGAAATTCTTACAATGAATGCTTTTGAAGGTAAAACGCAAAAGGAAATATCAGCCATTACCGGAATGAGTCAGCAGGCGGTTTCATACAGAATAAGAAAATACAGAGAAGCACTATCATAAAGAAAACTCTCCGCACTAAAAATGTGTGGAGAGTTCGCATATATTCATTAAGTTTTTTTCCGAACTTGAATGATGAGATATGATATGAACAATGTAATTGCAGAAACAAAGCCGATAATATATGAAATGTTTCTACTCAGTCCGAAGCCTTCATCTGCCATGAGTATGTATGTAATGCTGACGGCTGCCATGAAAGCTGCAGGAACTCCCGTAATAAGTGAAGCAAAACGGTATTTTCCTTCTTTAACAAGATAAGCAGTGGATACCCACAATGCAATCATTGCAAGTGTCTGATTGCTCCATGAGAAATAGCGCCAGATTATCTGAAATCCGTTGTCGTTGGTGATTGCAAACCATGTCAGCAAACCTCCGACCGAAAGCAGGGGAATGGTTATGAGCAATCTGTTTTTTATTTTCTTCTGGTCAAGATTAAATGACTCGGATAATATGAGCCTTGCACTGCGAAATGCAGTATCTCCGGAAGTGATTGGGCATATTATTACACCAGCAATTGCAAGTATTCCGCCGAACATTCCCAAAACACCCGTTGAAATTTCATAGACAACATTTGAAGCTCCGCCTTTAAGCGCTTCATTAAGCAATTGTGTTGTACCGTAGAAAGAAACACCTGCTGCTGCCCAGACAAGAGCAATTACAGATTCGGGCGGAATTGAGCAAGTTGTATCCGTTGATCTTGAGTCGATATCAAGTATAGAGAATACAAGCACCGGTACATATACTATTGTGAAGATAAGAGATAGAACGGGTCAGGAAATTAACATATCGTTGTCAGACGAAGATGCACAAATTCTTCTTTCAAATATAAGAAAATAACATAAGGCGAAATAAAAAAGCTTACTTAAAAAAAGTGAGCTTTTTTGTGTCTTTGGGGAAATTTGTCATATATAGGTATGATTTGTATTTTAGTGAATTAATCTGTTTCTGAATATTGCGGCTCGAAGTTTCCTATTGCACTCACAAGTATGGGGTGCCTTATAAGGAAGTGAATGTGCGGATTGCTGATTTTGGAAACCAGTGCCCATTTACCTTCACATACTCTTATGCGTATATTCTTAAATGTGTTTCCCACTGAACCGGGTTCAAAATATTCCTCACCTTCCTGGGAAAGAATTTTCTCCACTTTTTCATCTTCTGAAAATATTTCCATAAGCGGAGTTGCACGAGAGAGGAGGATGTCATTATTCTTTCGGCATTTTTCAACCTCATTTTTGTTACGTGTCAGATAATAAAATGATGTGTCCTGCCTGTCGCGAAGACACTCGCCTTTCAGCGCACAAACGTCAGAAGAATAATTGAGATGTGAAAAGAGTCCCGGCTGCCATTCTTTTATATAATATGGACTTACAAGTCCGGTCATATATATGGGAATCCAGGCTTCAAGGCCTAACATAAGTTCCTTCCAAGGTCTGTCAAGGTGATGGATTATATCAATTTTGACACCTTTCTTTATCATAAGGGCGAGACCCATCATCCATTTTTTATCAAAGTCATGGTCTTCAGACATTTTTTCCATAGGCATTTCACTGTGCATAAAAACTTTGGAAGTATCTTTTGAAAGTACAGCAGCCTTGAAAAAATCAAGTTCTGCCTTTTTTATTTCATCTAATCCGGAATACTTTTTGCTTCCGGGGAAATTAAAGGGCAGTTCCTTTATGTTAATCTCATCAAAATGAATTGTTTTGATGTATTCATCCAAATTGAAATCATCAATCTTCTTTATAAAGTCATATGTATAGTTCCGATTATCTGTTTTTTTTACTGTCAGCCATCCGGATATACTGCCGTTTTCATCGGTAAAGGCGGAATATTCGCTTTCCCTGCACCTTTTTCTGACAAAATTCTCAATTTTAAGTGACAATCCTCCTATATCGGAGGGTTTTCTTTTTCCTGTCCTTATTCTTGAAAGATAAGACGGGTCATATTTGATATCCCTTGCGAGTTCAGCTGCATTTATGTCCAGGTCTTTCATTAGGTCATTTAAATTCTGCACAAATGTTTCATAGGTATATGAAAGATTCTTGTTGCTCTCCGTAAGTTCGGAGTATAGATTTGAAAAATCAAGTTCTTCATTCATGGAACAAAAGGCCTTTGCCAAGGCCCGAGCCTGACTTTCGGTGATGGAAAACTCCGGGTTATTTTTCATTCTGCTTATATTTGAACGGCTGATTCCACTCTTTTCCGACAGCTCCTTACCGTTGCAATTGCAGATTTTCAGATATTTATCAATAGTTTCGGATAACATAATCATATGCCCCCTTCATTCACATTATATCATTATATACTATATACTACATGGGATTGATAAAAATTTCAAATTTGTCATTGCATTATATGAAATTTCGTTTACCAGTGAATATTCGCAATGATATAATCAAAAAAAAAGGGGGGATTTTTTTATGAAAAAGTTTTTGGCAATTATTTTGTCTTTTGTAATGATAATAGGGATAATTCCGCTTGCTGCATTTGCAGAAAACGGTCCCTGCACAACACCTTTTGTAATTGATGATGATGAAGAATTTTACTTAGCTTACCTGAGAATCTATGGCTATAATGAAAGCGGAGATGAAGTCGTATATACGTTCTTTAAAAACAATACTGCCTATGAGGATGTTTTCCCGGGTATAAGCTATGATCTGGGCACCAATATACTCACACTGTCTCCTGATGAGGATGCCTACACAGAAGACCTTATAATCGAGGCAAATATGATGGGTGATGACTTTAAGATAAGGGTAGACAGTGACTGCGAGTTCCAGGGAATAGTTGTTTACGGCGATTCATACGACGGCAACCTTACGATAACGGGATACCGCACACTTACGGTTAATGCTGACAAAGAAATGGAAAGTGCCATAATAATGTACGGCGAGGGCACACAGGCAAGACTGAGCATTGAAGGCGACGTTAATGTCATTCTTTACGGAGATCCTTATGCCGTAATGACTCTAGGATCCACTGCAAGCAGTGTAGATGAAGCTTTCTATTTTGAAAACAGCCAGGAAGAAACTATAATAAAACCTCCATATACATATTATACTTATGATCAAGCTGATGTAATTTATGCAACAGGAAAAAGCGCATATCCAATAGGCAGTCTCGGCTATTCAAGTTCAGACCCCGATGGCATTTATGTTATAACCTACGGCTATAGGGACAATGAGGACGAAACACTATATTGGGTCACTAAATATGTATATCTGGAAAGATATGACGGATACATTAAAGACAGTGATTATTTCGTTGATGATCCCAGAGTCAACAGCTGGGGCGAGCTTGAATTCACAGAGGAAGAATGGAATAATCAAGATGAATACGGATATGTGCTGACACTGACAGATAATCCTGCCATCCTTTATTACAAGGATGACTCCTGCTTCGGGACCAACACATCCTATGGGAAAAATATGGTAAAATCTGCCTCTGACACTGAAGGCCTTTACGGATATTCCAAATATACAATGACCTCAAATAACATCACTACAGAATATGTAGAGATAAGCCGTTTCGTTTATGATGATGAGCATGAATGCAATATCGAAGACGAAAGCTATACTCATGTTGAAATGACCAGGGAAGCATTTGATAACAGTGATGAATGGTCAATAGTTTATGCTCAGGAAGAAACATCATTGTATTCACCGACTTTCTCATACGGAGGTTATCTGGTTTTTCTTGATGAAGATAATAACAAATATGTTAAAGGCCACACTTACAACAGTGTTAGCGGGAACTATGAAGAGCATGCATATCTTATAGATGAAAATTATACAGCAGTCGTAGGAGGTATATGTTATTATCTGTTAGGTGAGGCCAGTGATATTGACCCTGATACATTGGAAGGAACCTACTATGAAGTGGTTACCGATGGTCTGTATAACTATTATCTGGATTCCGGCAAGTTCACATACACAGGCAGCAACAATGCTCATGTACACAATTTCGGTGACATTGTAATCGACAAAAAGCCATCTGGTACAACAATGGGTGAAAAATCAAGACACTGTAGTGTTTGTGGGGAAAGAACGGACATAACATATTATATTGATTCTTCTAAACCGACAGTTACAAACACAACAGCTGGTGTTAAAATTGCATGGTCTTCCATGGCTGGCGCTGCAGGATATATCGTATACAGAAATGACGGAAGCGGATATGAGAAAATAGCAACTATAAAAAATGCCACAACCCTCACTTATACTGATGCGGATGCAGTTTCAGGCAAGACATATACATATGCAGTAAGAGGATATAACTATAACGGAAGCACTCTTATTCGCAGTGACTATACAGGTGTAAGCCTTCTAAGACTTGAAAATCCTGCATTTACTCTTGCAAACACAGCAGACGGAGTTAAGGTTACAATTACTAAGACTGCAGGCGCTAAAGGATATTATGTATACCGTAAGACAGGATCAGGTTCTTATTCAAAGATAGGAACAACCACATCCCTTACATATGTAGACAAAACTGCAAAAGCAGGAACTGCTTACACATACACCGTAAGAGCATACAACGGTAGTGTAATGAGCTCTTATGCAGGAAAATCAATTACAAGACTTACAAATCCTGCTTTTGCTCTCGCTAATACAAAAGAAGGCGTTAAAGTTACAATTACAAAGGTAGCTGGAGCTAAAGGGTATTATGTATATCGTAAGACAGGATCAGGTTCTTATTCAAAGATAGGAACAACCACATCTCTTACATATGTAGATAAAACTGCAAAAGCAGGGACATCTTATACATATACAGTAAGAGCATATAACGGAAGTGTAATGAGTGCTTATGCAGGAAAAGCTATTGTAAGACTTGCAAATCCGACATTTAAGCTTGCAAACAGCTCTTCGGGAGTAAAAGTAACAATTACAAAAGTTGCAGGAGCTAAAGGCTATTATGTATACCGTAAGACAGGTTCAGGTTCTTATTCAAAGATAGGAACAACCACATCTCTTACATATGTAGACAAGACAGCTAAGAGCGGCACTAAGTACACATATGCAGTAAGAGCATATAACGGAAGTTATATGAGCACATACAATACTGCAGCTATTACATGTAAAAAGTAAAGTAGAAATAAATCTCAGAAAACCTCTGTCAGCAAAATGACGGAGGTTTTTTCTGCCTCTACACCTAAAGCTTGTGGGGCATTTTGATATCTCAGTATTAGTCTTGTTAATGTGTGCAAATATATAGCTATTTGCAAGTATATGTGGCATATTAAAAGGAGGTCATTTCATCATGGTTGACGGTTTCAACCGTTACACAAGCTGCGATATACTCTGGAAAGTATATACAACAAAGAGTGAATGAAATCAGAAGAAAAAAAGCCAGCCTGAACATCCGTATCCGTATAGACACTATTGGTAATAAGAAAATTAAGATATATTTTGAGCCATGAATCAGTCATGGCTCAATTTTATTTATATATCCTTAATTTGAACTTTTTTTCCGGCATCGGGGAGCACGGACAAAATAATTTGAAGCGAATTTTGCTGGCTATAAGTGTAAGATTGTACGAACAGTCAGTCTTTTTGTAGCCATTGATAATCTCTTCTGCAGTCAACTACATAATCTACATAGACAATGCTTTCTTTGACTTGATAGAGAACAAGATACCAATTTTCAACATACATTTTACGATATCTGTTTTTCGGTATATATGGAGCATTGAAAAGTGGATAACGGTTCGGCATCTCCTCAAGAGAAGTAAACGCAGATATAAGTTTCACTCTTGTTTTTTCGGCCGCATTTTTATCTACTTGTGCTAAAAACAGGATGTGTTCCTTGAGCATATTTACAGCCTTCTGAGATATGATTACCTTATATTTCCCCATTTATTATACCTCAGTTATAATCCTTTTAAGTTCCTCATTGAGGTCACTGACGGAAAGGCCGACATGTCCTCCCATCCTATCCTCCTCAACAGCAAGAAGCTTCTCACGAAGCTGAAGCATCTTTTCTCTTTTTTCAAAGGCATCAATATCCATAACAACAAGATCACCCTCGCCGTTTTTGGTAAGGTAAACAGGTTCACCTGTTGTTTTGCAGAGCTTCGAAAACTCGTTATAATTTTGACGAATTACTGCACTGGGTTTAATTATCATAGTATCATCTCCATAGTATTTTTCTAATAATATTTTACTATAATTATACTATAATGTCAACAAAAATGAGCATTTATGCAGCCCTGTCTATGTTGCCAAAGCCAATCAAAAAAATATTGTTCTTTCAACGAACTAGCTGAAAAATTTAGACGATATTTAAAATTCTTGCTTTTCTTTTTGTAAAAATAACTTCCGGGATATCTACCAATTGAGAGGAAAATTTTCTTCGAAAATTTAATAAAGGGATATAGGGATGAAACGTATTGCAAGAGCCGCCGGCGTCGGGCGCCATGATACCGAAAGGAAGAGCGATAAACCGGGAGCACGGACAAAATAACTTAAACTGAATTTTGCAGGCCATAAGGGCAATACGTGGATACATCAAGTAGTTGTGACAGCCGAAAGGATATGCATGTGCATATATGACACTCATTAGTCGGTTTGGAGTGACCCTATATCCTTTATACAAATTAATGATAAGGGGATGTGTAATTGAACGAATGGCAAAGACTGGCAATGATGTCCACGTCATACAGACAAAAATATCCGGAAGGAACAAGAATTGAGCTTATTATGATGGGCGATGATCCGCACCCCATAGAGGCCGGAACAAGGGCCAGTGTCCAGTATGTGGACGATATCGGGACCGTTCATTGCAAATTTGACAATGGTCGCAGTCTGGGACTTATTCCGGGTGAGGACAGTTTCAGAAAACTAACGAGTGAAGAAATTGAAGAGGAAAGAAGAGAAAGTCAGCAGTCGCAAAATGAGAATAATTGCGGACCGAAATTAGCTTTATAGGAGGAAAAAGTGCCGAATTACGTAACAAATAAGATTTACTACAGTGGAAGTCAGTCACAGATAGATGATATGCTTGAGAGCATAAAAAATGATGTCATCGGCAAAGGCAGTATTGATTTTTCTAAGCTTGTGCCAAGACCTGTTGATCTGGATATCGAGGCAGGATCGGGCACCTACAGAGGTATGAAGGAATATATTGATTTCATGGATGAATATTCAAAGAAGAACAATATAGAGGACCTTAGCGCATTTGCAATACCTATAGCAGCAGAGACTGTCTACTTAAACGAACATAAGAATATATACAAAGGGGACTGGATACTCGGACGCCAGGCCATAAGAAATACTGAAAAATACGGATGGCCTACCTGGTATGAGTGGAATATCAATAACTGGGGCACAAAGTGGAATGCATGCGGTTATGATGATGAGCACAATTATGCAGATGAAGAAGAACTCATTTTTGACACAGCATGGAGTCCGCCACATCCAATCCTTGAAAGACTTTCTGAAATCTACCCGAAAATTCATTTTAAGCATGAATGGGCAGATGAGGATCTGGGACAAAACTGCGGCAGATGTGAGTATATAGGAGGAAAGAGAACTGAAATATATATTCCATTAAATCATGATGAGGCATTAGAGTATGCATGCTCAGTGATAGGCCTTGATCCCGAAGAATACTTAAATAACGATAATAAGGAAGATTTAATTCAGTGAGATATAACTATGTAACATTATGCACGGACATCGACAAATTCAATAATGAAAAGGGCAGTGTTATAAAAATAAAAAAGAAAAAGAGATGCATTTATGCTCTTTCGACACTGCCCGAAGGCGGGGTTGTACAAGGATACACAAAACTCAAAAAGCCGGGCAAAAACAAATTAAGGCATATGAATGAGATTTTTGATATTTCTGTGCGAAAAGGAATATGGCGTAAAGCTAAGGCATATCTTCCTTTGACAGATAAGAATATGTATGTTTGCATAACTTCCTTTAGCTTAAGACCCCTTATTATTTTCCTTCTCTTTTTAGTTCTTTTGCTCCTTCTTGCGCAATGCTCATTAAAGAAAATGAACACTCCTGTCTTTAATCCTGAAATAGAAGTGCAGGAGGAGATAAGTCAAAGCGTTAAAGAGAAGAAGGGCGAAATAAAGATAAAAGGATTTACATCAATGGCAGTTTCAAAGGAAACAGGCAAAGCTACTGTCCTTTTTGAAAATCCTGAAGAAAATGATTGTTATTTTGTTTTTTCTGTTTATTTAAACTCCGGCACCCTTTTATATAAGTCAAAAATGCTGCCGCCGGGAAGACAAATACGTCAAATAACTTTTGATGAGATACTGCCGGAAGGCGAGTATCAGGGATATGTGCTTATAGATACATATAATATGGAATCGGGAAATCCACTTAATAAAGGAAAATTTAACATAACAATAAAATCAAGATAAAAAGGAGAAATGAAAATGAAAAAATTTATATCTATTTTTCTTTGTGTTGTGAGTATATTTGCAATGGCAGTGCCGTCATTTGCGGCAACACTTAATGAGACAAATACTAGTGGCAGTATGATTGCTGACTATAAGGCAGGATACACATCCGACGATAAGGGCACAGAGGATCCGACAGACGATGATGTGGTAGGCTCATATACAGTTACAATTCCTGAATATATTGTAGTAACCGAAGCAGGTCAGGATATTCAAAACCAGGTTGTTAAAATCAATGATGCAATGCTCCTTTATGACACAATCATGTATATAAGCGTAACATATACATCACTTAAATGCGGCAGACAGTCAATAGCATACAAAATGCAAAGAGCAGAAGATGGCAGCAATTATTATATAGATGTTGCATCAGGCTCCAATATTATTGAAGTAAGAGCAGGAAATCCTACTACTGAAAGACGCATGAAACTCAGTGCTGTTCTGACAGAATCCGCCGTTTTTGCAGGCAATTATACAGATACAGTTGTATTTAATATAACTGTAAGATAAGGGGAGATTAATATAAAGATATACAAGATAATGGGAAAAAGTGAAAATTGCAAAATACCTTACCCTATAAGACTTGCATTGGGCCTTTATGCCGGAAGTTTGATCTCATTCGAGGATATCGATGACAAAACTGTAATTGTAAGAAAAGAAGACATTTGTCATGATTGCCCGAAACAGTCAGACGACGATAATAAGATAATATATTTTAAGAACAATTTAAGAGCAGAGGATATCTATGAAAATTCGCTTGTATCAAATTAATACCGAAAGAGATAAAGATGGTGCTTTTCTTCGTGCATATTCAGCCAACAATCCCCCAAAGGAAGATATCTATGACGAAGTATTCAGAGGGATAGTCAAAGCAGATGATCTTGAAGATGTATTTGCACTCTTTAATACATTTCCGCCGATGGTCCACAGGGGAAGAGCTATGTCGGTATCAGATGTTCTTTTGGTCGAGGATCCGGATTTTGCAGGCAGGATGAATTGCTATTATTGTGATGACATCGGCTTTAAGAAAATTAAATTTGATTATGAGAGCATAAAGCCCGATAAAGAAAAATATATGAAGGTTGTCTATGCGGAACCCGGACTTGAAGCCTATGAGACATATATAGGCAGAAATCTTGAATCAATGCAAAAAGCAGTAGGCGAGGGCTTTATTGAGCCTTTATGGATTGAGGATGATGTCTGCATTATTGATAACGACTCTGCAAAACTGATAGGAATGCCCGGCAACAGGCATATAAATAACGGGCACAGTGTAATAGCCGGACCTTTCTTTGTCTGCGGGGATGACGGAGATAATTTCACGGACCTTAATAAAAGTCAGATTGAAAAATACTTAAATAAATTCAAATCACCGGAAACAATATCACAGGAAGAAGTTGAAGATGATATGAAATTTGAAATATATGAAATGTGAGGAGATAAAATGGGACAAAAAAATAAGGAACTAATTGTAGGGGAGCCCACAATAGAGGCAAAAGTAAACAGACTTATTGACAGAGAGGACAGTAAAGTAAAAGCTATCGTGACAGTAAATATAGGCAACAGTTTTGCGATACATGGCATAAAGGTAGTTGATTCCAAAAACGGCCTTTTTGTGCAAATGCCTCAAAGAGAATATGAGGACAAAGGCAGAAGAATGTTTGCCGATATCTTTCATCCCATAACTTTGGATGCCAGGGCCCTCATAACAGACGAAGTCTTCAAGGCTTTTGATGCTAAACTTAATGAGTATCAGGATTTTGCAGATGAGATATCTGAGGAACTGCCTTTCAATCAAAGCATGTAAAACAAAATGGGAGTTCTTTTGAACTCCCGAATCTTTATTAAGATATTTTTTAAGAACAAACAGTCATATTTCTGGCTGTATTTTTTATTCGAAAAATGAAAGGAGAAAGAATGGTCAATAGAAAAATATGGAAAATACTTGCAATCCTTCTTTGCATTTGCAATTTAGCTTTTTCTGTTAGCTGTCCTTTAATAAATACATATGCGGCGGACAGTTCAGGCACGGCTTGTATAACAGGTTTTCCCAGAGCAAACGATGCACTGGCTGATTATTCCGGAACCTGGGGCAGAAATGCACTTAACTTTATGAACGGATGGGCTTGTACAGAAAATGTATATATCAATATGTACAGCATGAATACACATGAATCAAATATTTGCTATTGTATCGAACTTGGCACGGATATACGCAATGGATATTCATATACACAAAAAGATGAAAGTTACTGGGACAGTTACCCTTCAAAATATAACAAGACATTAAGCCCTGAAGAGATAAAAGAGATGATAGGCAGAATTCTCTATTACGGCTATGCGGGAAAGGTGAGCACAAGCTGGGTATCACAAAACACTGATGGCAGAAAAAATATAGCAAGAGCTTTTGCAACACAGATTCTCATATGGGAGACCGTAGTAGGCGAGAGAGACAGCAATTTCTCACATGTTGATCCTGCGCCATACAGCAAAATCATAAATATGGTAAAGTCAGTAAATCCAATAAAAGAAGACATAGCAGAGCAATATACAGAAATTGTATCGAATGTGCAAAATCATTTAAAAATTGCATCTTTCAGCCAAAAGGCGACCGCCGACGCAAAAACATATACATTAAACTGGGACGGCAGCAAATATACAAGAACTATTACAGACAGCAGAAATCAACTTTCCGATTATACGTTTTCCTGTTCTGATTCCTCAGTCAAGTTTTCAATAAGCGGGAATAATTTAACAATTACATCCTCAAAAGCTTTATCCGGTGATGTCCTTATCAAGGCTGTAAAAAAGCAGTCCCGCAAAACAGTCCTTACATGGACAGATGGTAAATTTTTACCGGGTGAGGGACAACAGGACTCGGTAACATACGGCGGAAATATATCCGATAACCTCGTATCTTACTTAAGAGTATCAACTCCATGCGGAAATCTGCAAATAGAAAAAATAAGTGAGGACGGCAATATATCAAATGTAGTTTTCAGTGTAAAAGGGCAGGGAATCGAAAAGCAGGTTAAAACAGGTACAAACGGCAAAGTCCTTTTGCAGGACCTTCCTATAGGCAAATATGTCATAACGGAATCAGCAGACTCAAAATATATAACACCTGCAAGCCAAAGCGTAAATATATCTGACGGCACAACAATAAAAGTTAGCTTTAATAATGTCCTAAAAAGAGGCAATATTAAAGTGAAAAAAGCAAGTGAAGACGGACTTATCGAAGGACTTAAATTTCATCTCTACGGTAAGTCGCAGTCAGGTGAAAATGTCGATGAATATGAGCTGACGGATTCAAACGGAGTCGCAACATTCAAAGATATTCTCATAGGTGAAAATTACAAACTTGAAGAGGTTGATACTGCCGATAAATATATTCAGCCGGATATTCAAAATGTAAAAGCAGAATGGAATGAGACTTTGGAATATAGCTTTGAAAATATCATAAAGAAAGGCTCTGTATCCATCGAAAAGAAAGACAAAGAGAGCGGTGAGCTATTAAGCGGCGTTCAGTTTGATATATATGAAGATAAAAATGCAAATGGGCTTTATGATGAAGATGAGGATACTCTCCTAGGTGAAATGACAGAGTCAAATGAAGGCATCTATGAATATACAGACTTAAAATACGGCTCTTATCTTATCTATGAGTCAGCGTCCGCAGAAGGTTATGAGAGCGAAGATATATATTATCCTTTTGAAATAAAGGAAGACGGAGAAAGTATAAGTTTGGAGATATATAACGGAAAAATTGAAGAGACAACTGCGCCGGAGACTACTACACATGAAGAAACAACCACTAAAGTTGAGACAACTGAACCCGAAAGCGAATATACAGAAACAACAACTAAAATATATGAAGAGACTACAACTGAAAAGCCGACAGAAGAGCCAACTGAAAAATATCAGGAAAATCCGAATACAGGAGACAACGGATGCATATATCTCTTTTGCATCATCTCACTTTTAATGGCTTCAACAGTTATTCTTTTAATCTTAAAAAGAAAGGATGGCGGTCATCTTGAATAAGGGGAAAATATTATCATGCATATGCATAATGCTTTTTCTGATTGTATTTATGAGCATTTGTGCCTTTGCGGACACAAGCGTCGCAGGTGCAGTGGAAAGCACCTGGAATCAGGCAAAGACCCAGGTTCAGCAGGTAGTTAACAATGTGGTCTTTCCGGTAGTTGATATGATTCTTGCAATACTATTTTTCGTTAAAGTGGGCACAAGTTATTTTGAATACAGAAAGCATGGACAATTTGAATTTGCAGCGCCCTGCATTCTTTTTGCCTGCCTTATTTTCACTCTGACTGCCCCTTTATATATCTGGTCAATAGTTTAAGGAGAAAAGTGTATGTTTTCTTGGCTTTCCGAGCTAATCGGCGCGATGGGCTCTGCCATCGGAGAATCCGTAACAAGCATAGGAGAAAGTTTTGCGGATGCGGTGTTTGCGGCTCTTTTGCGATGGATATATGAGCATATATTCAATGCAATATCGGATTTTTTCACATCAATAGACAATATGGGTGTTGAGATATTCGAACTTGACTGGATAAAGGGGATGCTTGAACTTTTCAGACTTTTCGGCTGGTCACTTTTCTGTGTAGGCCTTGTCGTTTGCATATTTGATTTTGCAATAGAATATCAAAATGGAAACGGGAATATAAAGGGGAGTTTCTTAAATGTCATGAAAGGATTTTTTGCAGCAAGCCTCATAACAACCCTTCCTGTCCGGTTATATGTCTTTTGCATATCACTTCAAAGCAGTTTTTCAAAAGGGATGATAGGCCTTGGCTCTGCATCTGTAAATGAGAGTATATCGGAACTTGGAAACCGAACCCTAATAGAGAACTTTATCTTACCCGAAAGCAGTGAAATAACTCTCTTTATTCTTTTATGCCTAATAGCTTTCGCATATGCGATAGTCAATGTCTTCTTTCAGAATATTAAAAGAGGAGGGATACTCCTCATACAAATGGCAGTCGGGAGCATGTATATGTTTTCTCTGCCAAGAGGATATGCGGACGGCTTTAACTCATGGGTAAAGCAGGTTATTGCGATATGCCTTACAGCCTTTTTGCAGACAAGCCTTCTTTTCCTGGGTCTTCTTACATTCCCTACACATATGCTTTTGGGACTGGGCATAATGCTATCAGCCACCGAGGTACCCAGAATTGCACAGCAATTCGGTCTTGACTCTTCGGTCAGAGTGAATATGGCATCCATGGTTCACACTACAACATCGGTTGTAAATTTAGGAAAGGCAATGGTGAAATAAATGATATATATCTACCCTCAGAACTTAAAATCGATAGCAAATATCTGGCTTTGGTCAATGAAAGACTTCCTCATATCTGCAATCTGCCTTCTTCTTTCTGCATTCATACTCGTAAAGCTAAAGTCTTTGCTGCCTATGGCGGCAACACTTTGCTTTGCTTTCCTGACAATACGCAGTGATGAAAAAAGAATCGCAGACTTTATCCACTATGCCTTTTCGTATTTTCTCTCATCCCAGCAATCATATATTTGGAGGAATTAATGAATAAGATAAAAAAACAATCAATAAGGGAACTTCTAGGAATTAAGACATTTACAAATTACGGTCTTGAGACAAATAAAGGGAGCTTTGTATATTTCTATGTGGCACCTACCAATATATCGGTCCTTTCAAAAGAAAATGTCGAAAAGAAGATAAGGCACCTTTTTTCTGTCATTCAGGCAGTTCCCAATATAGAGATAATATGCACAGACTCATCTCAGTGCTTTGATGAGAATCTCTCATACTTAAAAGACCTTGAGATGCATGAAGATAATGGAAAAATATGTTATCTCATATCAGAAGACAAAAACTTCCTTGATGACATACAAAGGGAAACAGTCAATGCCCGTAGCTTTTATATCCTCATAAAATTTAAGAAGATGAAAGATGAGCAAATTTTTTCATATATCAACAGATATGAAAAGATAATATCTGATCAGGGATTTGAATGCAGAAGAATGAATAAATCAGACTTAAAAAAGATGCTCGGCATATATTTCTGCGAAAGTTCTTTTGCAGAAAATCTGCCGGACATTGACGGTGCTCAATATTTTGAGACAAGGGGAGAGCGCGAAAATGAAAATTAAAAAAAGAGAAAAAACTCCGCAAGAACAAGAAGCAATATATACAAAAGATTTTTTCGATAGCATATTGCCTTCTGCAATTAAGTTTTTCACGGATTACTATATCTTCGGCAACAGTTACAGATGCGTATGGGCAGTAAGAGAATATCCGCCCACAACAGAAGAGCAGGCCATATTTTCCCATCTTGCAGAGAAAAACGGTGTAAGTTTAAGAATATATAACCGGCCGGTGGAGCCTTCAGAGCAAAGGCGGATAGTTCAAAATGCAAACCGCAAAAACAAGATGAAAAAGACCAGCAATGACTTGAATGAAACAGTGGATGCAGAGTGCAATCTTCAGGATGTCGTATCTCTCATAGTACAGTTGAGAAAGAACCGTGAAGTGCTTATCCATTGCGCCGTATATATGGAGCTTAAAGCAGAAAGCCTTGAAAAACTCAGAGAATTTCAAAGCGATATCATGATGGAAATAACAAGATGCAAACTAAGCGTTGACAGACTGACCTTAAGACAAAAAGAAGGTTTTCTTTCAGTAATGCCCATAGGCAGCAACGTATTCGGCCCTGAATTTGAAAGAGTGCTGCCTTCATCTTCGGTTGCAAACCTTTTTCCCTTCAGTTTTTCAGGCAAGACAGACCCGCATGGAATATATATCGGCAGAGACAAATACGGCACAAATATTCTTGTGGACCCCGACAAAAGAGAAGATGATAAAACAAATTCCAATATTTTGATACTCGGAAACTCAGGACAAGGTAAATCTTATCTTATGAAACTACTTTTAACAAACATACGTGAGTCCGGAAAATCTGTCATTGTCCTTGACCCTGAGAGCGAATATGAGGAGCTTTGTGAAAGTCTCGGCGGCAGTTATATTGACTGCCTTTCGGGAGAAAATGTCATAAACCCACTGGAGCCCAAAATGCTTGCAGGGGATGATGAGAATGAGGAAGGCATCTTAAGTCAGCACATTTCATTTTTAAAAGACTTTTTCAGGGCATATAAGGAGTTTGATGATGATGAGATCGACACACTTGAAATCCTTCTTCAGAAACTTTATGAGTCTTTCGATATGATAAATCATCCCGAAAATACAAAGGTGCCACTTATGTCTGACTTATATAAGCTTGCAAATGATGAATATATGGCATTCGATAAAAAGAAAAAGACTCTCTACAGCGAAGAGACTTTAAGGGGAGTATGTCTCGGAATACACTCCATGTGTGTGGGAGCAGAAAGCAGATACTTTAACGGCTTTACAAATATCAAAGATGATAAATTCCTTGTCTTCGGTGTGAAAGGCCTTCTTGATACAAATAAGAAACTGAAGGATGCTCTTCTTTTTAACATTCTTTCCTTTATGAGCAACAAACTTTTAAGAGAAGGCAATTGCTGTGCTTCCATCGATGAACTTTACTTGTTTCTAACCAATATGACTGCAATTGAATATATACGAAATGCAATGAAGAGAGTAAGAAAAAAGGATTCATCCATAATTGTGGCTTCGCAAAATATCGAAGACTTTTTAATTCCTGAGATAAGAGAATATACAAAACCACTTTTCTCGATTCCTTCCCATCAGTTTCTCTTTAATCCGGGCCAGATAAATCACAAGGAATATATTGATGCATTATCTCTTGAAAATGCAGAGTTTGAACTTGTCAAATATCCCGAAAGAGGCACTTGTCTTTACAGGTGCGGCAACGAAAGATATCTTTTACAGGTAAAAGCGCCTGCATATAAAGAAAAACTCTTCGGCAGCGCCGGCGGCAGATAAGAGAGATAGCGGAGGTGAGAGCGATAGGGAATATATTAAAAAAACTTTCAGGATATCTCTTTGCAAAAAATGAAAAAAGAAAGAAGATCTTAAAAATATTTTGTGTTTCTTTTCTGGCTTTTTTCCTTCCACTAATCAGTGTAATGGGCATATTAAACGGCAATATAGAGATTGATGAAAGAGAGCTTGAGACTATTGTCATTAATTCTCTTTCAAAGGAATGCATAAACGAGATAGAGCACTCAGAAAAAGTCTTAAATGATATAGAAGAATATATGACTGATGAAGGATATGACAAATATACGATTTCCCAGGCAAGTCTTGTATATATGCTTCTCTTATCAAAAGAATCATATAAAGATGACTTTCCTATAAAGCTTTCATCTTGCTATATTGAAGAAAATGATAATATGCGCGTTGCAAAGTTAAATAAGACATTCGGGCTTGATATATCGGCAGAGGATTATTCAAAGCTTATGAGTTCAGTAAAAAATACATATATAGATAATGGGATATTCAAACTGGCCGATGATAAGAACAATATCGATTTGGTAAACTGGGCAGTCAATGCCAAAAATGAAGGCTGGGGCTATGTGTACGGCACTTACGGCAATGTCCTTACATCATCCCTTTTGGATATAAAGGCAAAGCAATATCCCCAATATGTTGGAGAGAATAAGAAATATATAAGCGAACACTGGCTTGGAGGAAGAACAGCCGACTGCATAGGCCTCATAAAAGGATATATATGGTATGACGTAAATTCCGGCGAGATAAAGCCGGGCTCAAATATGCCTGATATAGGCGCCAATAAGTTATATGAATACGCAAAAGAAAAAGGGTCCATATCGACAATTCCCGAAATCCCGGGTATAGCCGTATGGAGAGATGGCCATATAGGAATATATATCGGAAACGGGAAAGTGATACAGGCAGCAAATACATACAAAGGGGTTATTGATGCAGAGTTAAGATATTGTGATTTTACGCACTGGCTTAAGATTCCGTATATAGAATATATTGATGAAGAGATATTAGATGAAAACTGAAACAATTTTCTTTATAGCTGCATTTACTTTTATCTTTATTATTCTTGCTGTCGTCATATATATCAGCCAGAATTTCAACTTAAATCGCATAAAAAACAAAACAGTGGGAGACGGCCAGCACGGAACTGCAAGATGGGCAAGAAAAGATGAGATAAAGCAATACTATAAATCTATCCATTTTGAGCCTGAGAAATGGCGCAAGGGAGAAAATCTGCCGAAGACAGAGGACCAGGGAATAGTCGTTGGATGTGATTTTGGAAAATACAGAAAAACCGCACTGGTAGATACATCCGATGTGCATGCACTTATGATCGGCGCGGCAGGTGTAGGTAAAACCGCATATTGGCTTTATCCATGCATTGAATATGCATGCGCAAGTGGGATGAGTTTTTTAACTACGGATACAAAAGGTGACATAATGCGAAATTACGGCAATATTGCAAAAGACTATGGATACAGCATCGGTGTAATAGATCTTCGAAATCCTACAAGGTCTGACGGCAACAACCTTTTGCATCTTGTCAATAAATATATGGATTTATATAAAAAGGAACCTGAAAATATTGCGTATAAGGCAAAGGCAGAAAAATATGCAAAGATAATATCAAAGACAGTCATAATGTCAGGTGGCGACAGCGCCTCATATGGACAAAATGCATACTTTTATGATGCAGCAGAAGGACTTCTTACTGCGACAATTCTTTTGGTATCTGAGTTTTGTCCCTCGGATGAGAGACATATCGTTTCTGTCTTCAAGATTATTCAGGACCTATTGGGACCTACAAAAGTCAAAGATAAAAATAAATTCCAGGTCCTCATGGAAATGCTTCCTGAAAATCATAAGGCAAGGTGGTTTGCAGGTGCGGCATTAAATACATCCGAGCAATCGATGGCATCTGTTGTATCAACCGCCCTTTCAAGACTTAACATATTTCTTGATTCTGAACTTGAGCAACTTTTGTGTTTTGATACAAAAATCGATGCAGAGAAGTTTTGTAATGAAAAGTGTGCACTTTTCATAATAATGCCGGAAGAAAACCCCAATACTTTCTTTATGATTTCACTCATAATACAGCAAATGTACCGCGAAATCCTGGCAGTTGCCGATGAGATGGGCGGCAAGCTTAAAAACAGATGTATCTTCTTTTGCGATGAGTTCGGAACACTTCCCAAAATCGAGTCTGCAGAGATGATGTTTTCGGCATCAAGAAGCAGACGTCTGCAAATAGTTCCGATTATCCAGTCATTTGCCCAGCTTGAGAAAAATTACGGCAAAGAGGGTGCAGAAATAATTGTGGACAATACCCAGCTTACGATATTCGGCGGCTTTGCGCCAAACAGCACGACTGCGGATACACTCTCAAAAGCACTGGGTACAAGAACAGCCCTTTCGGGATCTGTGTCAAAGAACAAAGGGGAGCCGTCCGAAAGTCTTCAAATGATTGAAAGAAGCCTTATGACTGCAGATGAACTGAAGAGCCTTCCCAAAGGCGATTTTATTGTTATGAAAACTGGGGCATATCCTATGAGAGTAAAGCTTAAACTTTTCTTTGAGTGGGGCATAAAATTTTATGAAAACAGGATATATCTTCCGACAGAGTATGCAAAAAGAAAAGTATCTTATTCAGATAAAACGAAGCTTGTGCTTGGTATAATAAAGAAATATCATCCGTCTCTTTATGATTATGCAAATATGCATAAAGATGAACTTCTTATGCAGCCGATAAATGAAATTTCAAAAAAAGATACAGGTCCTTCCCGAAGCCTTATAGACTTAAGGCGGGCGCCCCATATACGAACCTAAAGGAGAAAAATATATATGAAAAATACATTAATAATACCAAGAAAAATCTTTGAGCAGGGACTTTCAAGCAAGGAAATAGCAATATATGCATATATCATATATTGCAGCAAATTTGATAAACACCTTGCAAGGGTAAGAATATCTACCATAGCAAAAAATCTTTCAATGAGTGAAGGAACTGTCAGCAAATATGTTCATTTATTAAATGATAAAAAATTTATACGGCTGGAAAAGACTTTTTATACGGGGCCGGACGGGAAAAAACGTCAAGGCACATATATCATTCATACACTGAGTCATATATATAAATGAAAAAAGAAAATGTTGACAAAGGGCATATTTTAGATAAAATATATTTGTATATATAATATATATAACTAAAAGGAAAAGGTAAAGAGTAAAAGGAAAAGGTAAAGAGGGGAATTTATGGATCCCATTACTGCACTCAAATGTCCGCGTTGCGGCAAGCTTTATTATGATAACGGACATGGTATCTGCAATGAATGCTACAGAGCAGAAGTAGATCATCCAATACCGTATTCTCAGATAAAAAAGCAGCAAGAGGGCATAGATGAAGACGAAATTAAAGAAGCAGTGAATTCTGAAGAAACTCTGCCTGATGAAACAGAAGTTTCACCGGACGAGTCCGATTATACAGAAATATCCGAAGAGACTCTCAACAGACTTGCAGAAGAACCGATTTATGAGACAAAAGCAAAAACCAAACCGGAAAGCGAAGAAGAGACAGCCGAAGACGATTTGGACATGAAATTCTTTGAGCCCGTTATAAGCAACACACCGAGCTTTGAGCCCATCCCTGTTGACGAGGAAGAAAAAAAGAAAAAAGGCGGCGAAAAAAAGGCAATTAAAATATTGCTTATATTACTCATCCTTCTCCTTTTACTCGCACTTGCAGTATTTATTGCATATTCAAAAGTTTATCTCCCAAAAGTTGAATCTTATGAAAATGCTCTTAAATATGAAGAGTCAGGAGAATATGAGAAGGCATATGAGCAGTTTAGCCTCATAAAAGAATATAAAGACAGCAAGATGCATATTGTGACTGACATTCAGGCAATGCTTGACAGCAGTGAGTTTGATAAAGTATATGCATCGATAGAAGAAGATAATACACTTTCTTCAAAACTTAAGATAAAAGAAAAAAATCTTTATGATTTTTATGATTTCCTTGATGAAAAACTCTTAACTATCTTAAGCGAAGACAGACCCGACCTTATAGAAAACATAAATCTTTTCAATCAAATTGTAAAGGATATGATTCCTTCTCAATATGACAAATATGATGAATATATAAAGGTGTGTTCATCGGTCAAAGAATCTGATGCATATTCTCCCGAAGACGATACTCTCTTTTATATGAACATATCGGATCATATATCTTCATATATCCAGTCAGGCAAAACCCGCGGAATATATATTGATATACTCCAAAACGCAAGATTTATTGAATATTTCCTTGCAGGCGAAACACCCGAAAGCAGAATACCAAACGGTGAAGAGACAAGCAATTGCTTCTGGTCTGCAACAGACAGACTTTATGGCACTAATTCCATAAAACTATCCAAAGAAAAAGAGACAGATAAATCATACACTTATGAGATTGAAGGAAAGTTCTTTGAGAAAAATGTAGACGGATATGAAAATACATCCTTCATCATTCAGGACGGAAACTTCTATTCATCCGAGAAAGATGAAGAGTTCTCATTGACAATCAAGAATTTCTACGTTATACAGATAAAAAGTATTAAAACAGGTGAGAGTATAGAGCTTACCAGAAAGGTATAAGAAAAGTCGCAGCGTGTCTGCGGCTTTTTCAAAACTAATTTGGCGGAAAGTGAATTATGGAATATATTTTAATAAGATCCAAAAGGAAAACTCTCGGTCTTTGTGTTGATGAAAAGGGACTTACAGTCAGAGCGCCGTATTCATTAAGCAAAACTGAGATAGAAAAGATAATCAATGCCCGAAAAGGCTGGATAGACAAGCAAATGAAGCAAGTCAAAAAGGAAAAAGAGCTTATTCCTTTTACGGATGAAGAACTTGAACTTTTGAAAATACTGGCAAATGAATATATACCGCAAAGAGTAAGTTATTATGCACACCTTATGGGAGTTAAATATGAAAAGATAAGCATAAGGACCCAGAAAAGCAAATGGGGCAGTTGCACATCCAAAGGAAACTTAAGTTTTAACTGCCTTTTAATGATGATGCCGGTGGAGGTTATAGACTCAATTGTAGTTCATGAACTTTGCCACTTGAAAGTGATGAATCATTCCAAGGATTTCTATAAAGAAGTATATACGGTTTATCCGGAATATAACATCTGGGACAAATGGCTGAAAGAAAACGGAAAAGATATAATAGCAAGACTGAAATAAAATCCCCGGAAAAAGGGATTTTCTATTTAAGGAGACAGTAAATGGAAAAAGAAAAACTTGAATTTAATATATATAAAGATACATATGAAAAACTTAAAGCTTCAATGAATGAAGAAAAGATAGAAAATAATGATGAATATATAAATAAGGCGATAGAATTTTATGCAGGATATTTAAGCCAGAATAAGAATGCGGATTACCTTATTCCCGTCATAATAAGAGCCGTCAGAGGCGAACTAATCAGCATAGAAAAGCATATATCCGAAATGCTTTTCAAGTTAAGTGTGGAAGAGGCAGTCCTCAGCAATATCTTGGCAGCGGCAGTGGAGGCAGATAAGAGCCAGATAGAGGCAATACGAGACAAGTGCGCAAGAGATGTATCTTTTACAAACGGAATCATAAATTTCGAAAGAGCATATTTCTATCAAAGGGAGCAAGATATTGGCTAGATTAAAGATGCAGATGATGAAAATATCCAATAAAAACTTTGACAGTGCATCAGGCCTTTTAAGATATATAGCAATAAGAGAAGGGGCCGAAAAGATGCCACTAATGCATGACAACAGAGCGCAGACTTCCATGCAAAAGAAACTTATAGAGAAAATAACAGAGACAGATTCGAAAATAAAGGAATATAAAGAATATATTGAATATTTGCAAAAAGGATGCAGACTGAATGCCGAGAGACTTATCTCGGCATATATATTAAATAATCCTGAGTCATTAAAGAATAAAGAACTAAATGTTTTTTCGGATTTTGTATATTCAGGAAAGAGAAAAGCATATCATGGACTTTTCAGCCTTGATGATGATATTTCACTGAACGATGCATTAAAAGAAATATCAGAACATAGAGGAAATGTCTGGTCATATGTATTATCACTTGAGAGAAAAGATGCGGAAAGACTTGGATATGTGAAAGCAGAAAACTGGATAAATCTTATGCGAAGTAATATATTCGATATTGCAGAGTTAAATGAAATAAAGGCAACTAATCTCAAATGGTATGCAGCATTTCATGATAATGCAGCAAACCCTCATATCCATCTTATGCTTTACAGCCTGGACCCCGGTGAGGGTAAAATGACAGATGAAAATAAATTCAGAATGCATCTTTTACTCAATAAGGATATTTTCCGTATGTCACAATATATGTCGTTTTCTGGTAATGAAGATTTACGTCATGAGATGCATGAAGACTTTCTTGAGAAAATGAATAATATAAAGGCGGAAGATTTCACCCCTTCAAAAGAATTAAATGAAACGATGCATATTTTGCAAAATATCCTTAAAGGATTCGAAGGAAAGAAAAAATACACACTGAGAAATGAAAAAATACGGGAATATACAGACAGAATAATAAACGAAATGCTAAAAAATGAAGAACTTGCTTTAATATATATGATGCTTCTTAAAATAGAAAACACTGGCCACAGCATGTATTACTGCGATGAAGAAAAATATATATCCCCTAGATATAACAATGAACTTACCCCCATAAAGGATGAGCTAATTAAAAGCCTTGATAAGTCAGATGACGATATGGATAAAATATATACGCATCTCATATATTCTTTTCTTTCTTTTGTGTCTGAACTTTATGAAAAGAAAATGCAGGATATGGATATGAAAATGGATAAAAAAGAAATAATAAAAAATGAATACAAACTTAAAGCGCATAACTTAAAACACAGCGGACTTGGCATGAAGATATAGAAAAGCTTTCCTTACTTGATTTTAGCTATTTTCGTATATATAATTAAAATAAAGGGGGAGAAGGATATGAAAGATTTTATTTTAAGCAAAAAAGGTACAATCATTACACTGGTGTCAGCGGCAGGCACATTAATAATATGTGCAATTATGAACTTTTATCTTATTCCTCTTATAGAAGAAAGCACCTGCGGTATCAGATGCTTTGATATGAACTTTGCATATAGCTTTGAAAGCGCAAAACTTTTCTTAAGCCTCATAAGTGAAAGGGGAATGGATACATATCTTCATATCCAGTTGCCTCTTGATTTTATTTACCCACTTGTATATACAATATTTTTTGCCTTTCTTATCACTAAACTTACACGACAAATAACGATTCTTTCGTTTTTACCTTGTTTTCTTGCAGTACTTGATTATACAGAAAATATCTGCACGATAATAATGCTGAAATCAGCCTCATCATCAGAAACTCTTGCGAGCATAGGAAGTATTGTAACTTCAGTAAAAACGACAATAATGTATTTAATTTTTGTAATAATAATCGCGTGCTTTGTATATTACTTAGTCATGAAAAAGAGAAGCCAAAAGGAGAATATATAAGATGCTTGGAGCAATAGTCGGTGACATCGTAGGCTCCGTTTACGAGTGGCACAATATCAAAACGAAGAAGTTTCCCTTATTCCGGGATGACTGCTTTTTCACAGATGATACCGTCATGACCTGCGCCGTTGCGGAGGCGGTTATGAATGGTGGAGAAAGAGATGACTTCATCGACGCCATGAAGAAATATGGTAGGATGTACCCGGATGCAGGTTACGGCGGCAGATTCGGAGCGTGGGTATTCTCCGATGATCGTGAACCGTACAACAGCTACGGCAACGGCTCGGCGATGCGCGTCTCACCTTGTGCATGGGTGATGGATTGCGGTTTCTGCGCTCAGACAGGAATGTGGCCGTCCAACGGCAGAGCCGGTGCCCAGTTGTCAGCAGAGGTAACACATAACCACCCGGAGGGCATCAAAGGCGCGATGGCAACAGCTGATGCAATCTTCATGTGCCGTTATTATTTTGGCGGTTATTACGGCGACTATGAGCAGCCGATCAATGATGACCCGGCAGAATGCAAACGGCGTATCAAGGAACACA
>CAKZZL010000001.1 GCA_937884995.1 uncultured Clostridia bacterium | reverse complement strand
AATGACAAATGATGAATATATAAAGGCGGTTAAGCGAAACAGTAACAGGCTTTATAAAAAGCCAAAAAGAATTGTTCAGGCGATTGCTATTGTCCTCTGTCTTGCGCTGCTTACCGCCTGCGCTGCAAACCCGAAAACCATGGTAACCGAAGAGGATATTACAAACGCAGTTGAAAGCATTACCGGTAACATAAAAAGCGATGTCTATACCGCAGGCAAAACCGTGGGCGCCGATATGTCGCTTTCAATGGTGCGCGAAAACGGCTATTACTACGATAGGATTACAATAAAAAAGGACAGCCTTAAAATAATTGATAACCTCGGCAATGAAATATTTGTAAGTGAAAACGCTGAAGAATCGCCGCTGGATACTGAAGATAATGACGGAATTCTTCAGGTGGAATTTGATGACCGCGTTCCGATTACGATTTATGAGGATTACGGCTATCTGTTCCGTCACGGCGATTACACCTGCGTAACATATACCAACAGTAAGATGACGAAGGAAGGTACGGTTACCTACAAGATTTATTTCAATAACGGCGAGCCTTTTGCCTTTTGCGATATGAGATGGGTGTATTATCTTGAACCCGAGGATATGGATAAGCTCGTCAGCAACGCAATTACGAAAAACGAGAAAGAGAGATATGTCAAGGGCGATTATTTCGGTGAGGCGCACCGAATTCTTGACATTAAATACACCGACCGTTCGGAAAATGAGGTAATCGTTTATCTTTACGCCGAGGTTGCGTGGCTTTCGGCGGAGGACAGCAACGAGCTCGGACGCCGTCTTGTGAGCACAAGCGGCGGCGCAGGACCCGTTATAGTGACCTTTGAAAAGAACGGAACCTCCTATAAACTTAAGGAGTATGAGGGTATCGGCGCTGTTGACGATAAGGATTTGAAAGAGCGCATAGCCGAAAGCGATTATAATAAGCTTGAACAGTTAAAGAAAACGGGTTCAGCCGAGCTTGACCGTGCGTTATACAAACAGGTGATAGAAAAGTTTTTACCTGACGTCGGCGAATTTATTGCCACCGCCTTTGACCTTTGGAACGGAAAGAATAAGGATGGCGAGGATTATGAAACCTTGCTTAATCTCGGCGATTACACGGTAGGATACTGCTTTTCCAAATTCATTGACGGCGACAGCGGCACGGAGCTTGAAACAAAATATTCGCTTATTCTGCAAGAATTGCTTTATAATGAAGCGGCGGGAGTTGAAGGAGAAAACGGAAGGGTATATTTTAATAATCTCGTTGATTATTATAAAATTGTTTTAAAGGATTTCACATCTCCCGAAGATATGCAAAGCTCTGCGCCGTACGGATATCTTTTGCTTGAAATGACAGGAGCGCTTAAACAAGAAGCTGCTGTTTCCGAAAGCCGTGCGGAAAAGCTTGCTTTTCTGCAACTTAAAGAGGATTACGAAAGCAAAGCGGACGGCTTCGTGCTTGAAAGCGTAACACTGTATCAGGCTAACGAGGGCAGATTTAAAATTACAGCTGATTACAACGGAAATCCGTACTATGAGGTAATGTATTAAAAGTTGAAAAAATATGTAACCTTTTGTATACTTAAATCGCTATATAAGTGAAAGGTCCTTTCAAAAAGAGGTGAGGAAATGACAAATGATGAATATATAAAGGCGGTTAAGCGAAACAGTAACAGGCTTTATTTAATAGCTCTGTCGTATTTGCAAAACCACTACGACGCCGAGGACGTTATACAGGATACATTATTAAAGCTGTGGAAGACGAATAAGGCGTTTAACGATGATGCACATATAGACAAGTGGCTCACGATAACCTGTATTAATAAATGCAAAGACCGTTTTAAATCACCGTTTGTCAAAAACACTGTGACGCTTGATGAGGTAAAGGAGTTATATACTTTTGATAGTATAAAAAGCCTCGATGTGTTTAATGCAGTAATGTCCTTGCCTAAAAAAGAACGCCTCACCGTACACCTGTTTTACTATGAGGATATGCAGATTAATGAAATATCAGAAATATTAAAATGCAAACCATCGGCAGTTAAAACAAGGCTGTGCAGAGCAAGAAATCATTTAAAAGAAATTTTAGGAGATGATTGGATAAATGAATAACAGAGAGATATATAAGACTGCGATGTCAGGAGTCCGTCACTCGGATGAAGCGATTGAAAGGATTTTTGATATGACAACAGATAAGAGAAAAACAAATTTAAAGTTGACTTGTAGACGTATTGCCGCTGCGGTTCTTGCGTTCGTGCTGATTATAGGGGGCGGCTTCGGAGCTGAACTTTTAACAAAAAACGATAGCAATAAAAGCGAAACGCTCATTACAAACGGCAAAAAGAACGATAATTACTTCGTCATGAGCGTATATGCCGCTGAGGGTGAGCCTCAGGTAATTAATAATATTGATGAACTGGAAATACCGTCAATAAAATTGAAAAAATCCTATGACGAGGAAGGTAATTTTGGCGTTGAAGCAAGTTGCGAATCACTATTCAGCGTCAGCGGCAAAAATATTGCCGCCGTGCGTTATCAGTGTAAAAACAGCGTATTCCAAATTTTCGATTATTCGCTTTATAAGTATCTTATGCAAAAAGGCGAGTATTACGATATTATCGTTCCGTATACGGATGAATATAAAAGCGAAAACGCAGCCTATGGTGATTACTCAAAGATAGAGCAAATTATGTTTGACCATATAAAAAACGGCGATTACGATAAGTATTTTACAAAAGTGAAAAAGAGGGATTTTTCAGAGTATAATTCGGTTGACTTAGTTTATAACGATAAGCATGAAATTACGGGAGTAGGGCTTTTATCTAACGAAAAATATGATTTGGTAACACCCAGCATTATAAGTGAAACGGGCGATATACGCAGAGGAATGGACTATACCTTCAAAAATTATTTAAACGAAACGGAGCATTTTGCGGAGTGTTACTGGAAGCCCACTACCGCCGCGCTGTTTGACAAAAAAACGGGTGGTTACAGCGGAGTTTCTTTTGATGAACTGGAGGGCGATACGATAACAGTCACGGTAACCTTTAATGATAATAGCGTGCAGTCTGAAAGTTACGGCTTATCATTCAATAAGGAAGGCGAACTTGTAATAAAAAAATTAAATAGTTGACAATAGCCTCGGCAGAGCACTGCCGAGGTAATTTTTTTGGTTGAAATTTGGTTGGCATACGGTTGGCGTTCAGGCAAACTCAAGTCAACTAATGGCAACTCAAGTAAGCCATTCAAAAAATCGCATATTGCATATAACGCCTATTTAAGCCGATTTAGAGCGATTTGCATAAAAATAAAGCAGGTTAAAAACCTGCTTTATTTGGTCGGAGTGACAGGATTTGAACCTGCGGCATCTTGCTCCCAAAGCAAGCGCGCTACCATCTGCGCTACACCCCGATAGATCGTGGATTTGGTATTGCAACGTTTAGAATTATATAATAAATACTATTAAAAGTCAACAACGCATATTACAAAAAATATTGTTTAAGGGACTCAATATCTTTTGATTGTACGATAGCCTCAATCAAGCTACCTTCTTCTGTATATTCTTCATTGATTATTTTACCATTATTACGAATATGATTTAAAACAGAACCATCTGTAAAGGGGATAAGCATCTTAACTTTTATAGTCTTATTCGCAAGCATTTTTTCTATTTCATCTAGCAATAAGTCCAGGTTTATTTCTTTTAAGGCACTTATCATAACTGTTTTGCCAAATGGCAGTAATTTATATACTTCCTCTGCAAGATCACTCTTGTTCATAACCGTTATGATGCTGTCGGTATTACACCCTAATTCTTTTAATATTTCCAGTGTTATCTCACTATGCACCATGCATTCTTCATCTGAAGCGTCACATACGTTTAGGATTATATCTGCATCGGCTGCTTCCTGCAAAGTGGATTTGAATGCATTTACAAGTTCGTGGGGGAGGCGACTGACAAAACCTACCGTATCAATCAGCATAACCGATTGACCGCTTGGCAAACTGAGTTTGCGGGATGTGGGATCAAGTGTTGCAAAGAGTTTATCTTCTGCCAAAACACCTGCATCTGTAAGGGCGTTCATAAGTGTGGACTTGCCTGCATTTGTATAGCCGACAAGAGCAACAGTTGTAATCTCATTTTTTTGGCGTCTTTTTCTTATAAGGCTGCGCCTTTTATCTATGGATTTCAATTCTTCTTCCAATGAGTGCATTCTTCTGAGAATGTGTCTTCTGTCACTTTCAAGTTTGCTTTCACCCGGACCCCTTGTACCTATACCGCCGGCTAAACGAGACATGGATTTGCCTTTACCGGTAAGTCGTGGTATGGCATATTTAAGCTGAGCGAGCTCAACCTGTACTTTTCCTTCTTTACTTTTTGCCCTGAGCGCGAATATATCAAGAATGAGCTGGGTTCTGTCAATAACCTGGACATCCAGAATGTTTTCCAGGTTCCTTATTTGCGAAGGACTGAGTTCATTATCGCAGACAACAAGGTCTATGTCTTTATTTTCACAGAAAAGTCTGGCTTCCGCCAGTCTGCCTTTGCCGATATATGTTGAACTTTCAGGATTTTCTCTTTTTTGAATTATTTCGCCCACAACAAATGCTCCTGCACTTTCGCACAGGAGTGTTAATTCATTTATGGATCTTTCGGCATCAAAGTCACCTGTATCGACAGACAAGAGCAATGCCCTTTGCTTCTCATTCCTTTTTATTTCGTAAAAATCCATTTTTATCCTTATTTTACACTTATTTTATATATTGTTTTTGATATGAAATGTTCACCTGCATCAAAAATATAATTTTTGAAATTAGGTGTGTTGGATGCATTCGGAAAATATTGTGTTTCAAGGCAGAGACCGCAGCGGAAGTTAAGCGGCAGACCCGCTTTGCCCGATACACCTTTCAAAAAATTGCCGACATAAAGCTGAACACCGGGAAGGTCTGTAAAGCAGTCAAGCTTTACACCGCTTGGGGCTTCCAAACTTGCAATTAGTCTGACTTTTCCGTCATAATCATTTAATACAAAGTTATGATCATATCCATTTCCTGCCTTCAGCTGGTCATAATCTTCGTTTATATCCCTGCCTATGGGTTTTGGGCTTCTGAAATCAAAAGGAGTATTTTCGACAGGTCTGATTTCTCCTGAAGGTATAAGGTCATCATTCATAGGTGTGAATGCATCTGCATTGAGGTAGAGCCTATGGTCGAGAATATCTCCGCCGTCATAACCTTTTAAGTTAAAGTATGAGTGGTTCGTTATATTCAAAGCTGTCTTTTTATCTGAAACCGCATCATATGATATTATGATTTCATCATCTTCAGTAAATCTGTACTTAACTTTTGTATCTATATTGCCGGGGAATCCGTCTTTTCCGTCAGGATGAATATATGAAAATTCAACACTGTCTGTATCTGTGATTATTGCGTTCCATACAGCTGATGAGAAATCTCCGTTACTATGGAGTGTAACATCTCCGTGAGTTTTGGTTACCGCTATTTTAACTCCATCAATTGTAAGTCCGTCTGATATTCTGTTTGCGACAGGACCGACAGTCATGCCCTGAAAATCATGGCGCTTTTCAAAGCCTTCCACGTCATCAAAACCCAGCAAAAGATCAATATATTTATCATCCTTGTCTTTGATTTCTACTTTTTGAAGGCAGGCGCCAAGAGTGATACATTGGATTCTGTTTCCCTTGCTGTTCTCAATCAGGTAAGCATATATTTCTTTACCATCTTTGTTAATACCGAAAAGGGATTTGCAAACGCTCATTAATATCGCTCCAATCGTAATAATTACTGCTATATAGTATATTCTTTTACAAAATTAATGTCAATAAATTGGAGAAGGTGTAGAATTTAAAATAATTTTTCGAAATATATTCAACTGAATCCCTTTTTGTGATATACTATATTCCCAATTACGGGAAAGGAGGATTTTGATGTTTGCGATTGACCCGAAACTTTATGCTTCAACCTTTTCGCTGCCTGTAAAGATAGCAGACAAACTATTGAAGCTCAGCAGCGGAGACCAGTTAAAGGTAATAATTTCAATTTTAAGAAATCCGGACAGCAATCTTGACGAGATTGTCAAAAACACGGGACTTTCCGCAGAGACGGTTGAAGAGTCCATAGAGTATTGGACAGACTGCGGCATTATACAGAGCGAAACGAAGACGGCCAAAACCGTTACAACAGAAAGTGAAAACAACTCAAGGACATCAAATAAAGTATATACTCCTGTTCCTTTTGTAAATCCAACTCAAAATGAAATTGACAGGGAACTTAAAAACAGCCGTTCATTCAAGAACCTTTGCAACGAAGCCCAGCAGATTTTCGGTAGAACTCTCGGCTACTCAATGCAGGTTGCACTTTACAGAGTAATTCATTATTATGGTATCAAGGCAAACGTAGCCAATCTTCTTTTGCATTTTGCCAAGCTTATTGACAAGACAGGTATTAATGATATAGATAAAATCGCAGATTATTGGTCAAGTAACGGTATAAGCAGTATGAAAGCTGCCGATGATTATATTGCGGAAAGCGAAAAAGTTTTAAATGTATATATGAAATTGGCTGATGCAACAGGCAACGCCAAAGAAGTTCCTTCATTTGTCATGTGTGATATGCTGAGTCAGTGGCTCAGATGGGGTTATTCCGACGAAATGATAAAAAAAGCGTATGACATTATGAAAACCGAAAAGGAGACAGACCGCTTAAATTACCAGACATTCAGACATATGAATGCGACCATCAGCAGATGGCATAAGGATGGTATAAAGACAGCGGAGGATATAGCAAAAGGTATCAAGAAGAAAACAAGTACGCATAAGCAGACAAAAGACACATCCTTTGATGTCAGTCTCGCAGAAGAAACAGCAAAAGAATCAAAAGTAGATTTCGGAACCAAAAAGAATAAAAAAAGAAAAAGGGGAGCTTAGTTTTGGCATATTCAAGTGAAATTTATGAAAAAGCATTGAATGAAATCGAAAGACGTCATGACATTGCCGAAGAAGAAGCTAAAAAACATAAGGAAGAACTTCTTGAAAAAAGTCCTGAATTCAGGGAGATAGATGCTGCATTTACAAGGATTGCCAATGAATTAATAAAAACCGCATATATACCGGGAGAGGAAAAAAAGAAAAAAATTGCCGAACTTCAGAAAAAAAGTATGGACCTTGTGAGAGCAAGAAACGAACTTTTTAAGGTGTTGAAACTTCCGGATGATTATCTTGACGTAAAGTATATATGTGAAAAGTGCAAGGATACCGGATTCATAGAGAAAGTTGAGGCCGGAAATATATCCCATGGCAAAAAATTCTGCACATGTCATTTGGAACTTCTTAAAAAATACTCATATATGCAAATGGCTAAGAAGACACCGCTGGAGCTTTCTTCATTTTCTGATTTTGATCTCTCATATTATAAGGATGGAAAAGCAGATTACAAACATATGAAATATGTATATGATTCATGTGTAAGCTATGCTGCCAACTTTGACCTTGATTCTGTAAGCCTTTACTTTTACGGACGTACAGGCCTGGGCAAAACACATTTGTCTCTTGCAATTGCCAATGAGCTTATCAAAAAAGGATATAATGTCATATACGGATCCGTAATCACTTTCTTTAACCAAATCGAAAAAGAAAAATTCGGACGAGAAAGTTCCGATATAGATACAACAAACATATTAACAGAAGCCGATCTTTTGATAATGGATGATCTCGGAGCGGAATTCACAACCCAGCTTACGACTTCAATCCTATATAATATAATTGACAGCAGAATATTAAAAGGTCTGCCGACGATAATAAACTCAAATCTCAGCCCGTCGGATTTAAAGGATAGGTATCCTGAAAGTATAGTTTCGAGAATCCTGGGTACATTCAGCGTAATTGAATTCAATGGTTCCGATATAAGGCAAAAAATAAATAATGAATAAAAAATAAGTCCGCAAAAGCGAAAAGCAACTGCGGACTTTTACTCATATTGCAAACAAAGTTCTTGCATTTTTGTCACTGATTTTAAGAATGTCTTCGGCATTACATCCTCTGATTGTAGCAATCTCTTCTGCAACATACGGAATCAGTGAAGAATCATTTCTCTGACCTCTGAAGGGAATAGGTGCCATATACGGACAATCGGTTTCCAGCAAAATTTTGTCCTCAGGTAAAATTTTTGCAACCTCTTTTGGCTTAACGGCATTTTTGAATGTTACCGATCCACCCAAACCGATATACATACCTATTTTTAAGATATCCTTTGCCATTTCCGGACTTCCCGAAAAACAATGAACGACACCTCTGGGTTTCAGTTCCTTAAGTATATTCAAAATGTCTACGTGTGATTCGCGGTCGTGGATAATTACGGGAAGCGATAATTCATTGGCAAGAAGAATTTGATTTCTCAGCACCTCAAGTTGTAGGAGTCTGCTCTCTTTTTCATAATGATAATCAAGCCCGATTTCTCCGATGGCTACAACTTTTGGATGAGCAGCCAATGAGCGTATGTCGTCAATGTAATTCGGACTGAGACTTTCAAGATTTAATGGATGAAAGCCGACAGCTGAATAGATATATTCATATTTTTCCGCAAGCTCTATGTTAAACTTGCTGCTTTCAATATCAACTCCGCATGATATTACAGCGCTGATACCCGAATCGGGCAGAGATGCCAAGAGGCTGTCTCTGTCTTCATCAAACTTTTCATCATCATAATGTGCATGCGAATCAAAAATGTTATTGTACATTATCTTATCCTTGCACCGTTAGGCATATCCGGATTTAAAAAGAGTACTTTGACATCGTTTTCAGAGCAGTCTGCAGCGAGAATCATGCCATTAGATTCAACACCACACAAAACTGCAGGTTTAAGATTGGCTACAAGTGCAATCTTTTTACCGATAAGGTCTTCCGGAGAATACCATGGAGCTATACCGCTGCATACCGTTCTTTCTGTATCCGTTCCGTCATCCAAACTAAGCTTAAGAAGTTTCTTTGCTTTCTTTATCGGCTCGCAGGCTTTGATTTCAGCAACTCTGAGTTCAACTTTCATAAAGTCATCAATGTTAATCTGTGCAAGGCCTTCAATAACAGGAGCGGCTTTTTCTGCTTCTTTTTTCTTAGCTTCTTGCTTAGCTATCAGCTCTTCCATAAGTTTATCTGCATCAATCCTGTTAAAGAGGGGACTGGCTTCATTAACTTTATCTCCTGCTTTGAGTCCGTCAAATGATTTTAATGAATCATATGTCGGGAATGATACGTTAAGCTGTTCTGCTATCTTTTGCGAAGTCTCCGGCATGATAGGGGAGATAAGGGCAGAGATTATTCTTATCGATTCAAGAAGATTGTATAAAACAGTGCCAAGTCTTGCTTTCTTCTCTTCATCTTTGGCAAGAATCCAGGGAGTGGTTTCGTCAATGTATTTGTTGCATCTTCTTGCAAAATTAACTACTGCTTGTACCGCATCGCTCATTTTGTATTCATTTATAAATATGTCAACATCCTCAATAGCTTTAGCTGCGCAAGCCTTGAGATCGTCATCTATAGCATCCGTTGCAAGCGGTAGCTGAATTATACCGTCAAAATACTTATTCTGCATGGCAATTGTTCTGTTGACAAGATTGCCGAATGTATTTGCCAAATCGGAGTTGTATCTTTCAATCATAGCTTCGAATGTTATAGAGCCGTCATTTGCATGTGGCATTTCAGATAAAAGATAATATCTTACTGCATCGACTCCGAATACCTCAGTCAGTTCATCGGCATATATAACGTTACCACGGGATTTTGACATTTTATCCTCGCCGAACAAAAGCCATGGATGTCCATAAACCTGTTTAGGCATAGGCTCGCCGAGAGCCATAAGCATAATCGGCCAATAGATAGTGTGGAATCTTACAATATCTTTTCCTATGATATGTACGTCTGCAGGCCAGTATTTTTTATAACTGTCACTGCTTCCGTCAGGATCATAACCTATTGCTGTGATATAGTTTGAAAGAGCGTCAATCCATACATAGATTACATGCTTATTGTCAAAGGTAACAGGAATACCCCATTTGAAAGAGGTACGTGAAACACAAAGATCCTGAAGGCCCGGCTTTATGAAATTGTTGAGCATCTCTTTCTTTCTTGCCTCGGGATATATAAAGTCATCATGAGACTCAATATATTCTTCAAGTTGTTTTTGATACTTGGAGAGTCTTAAGAAATATGCTTCCTCTTTAGCAGGCTTAACTTCCCTGCCACAATCAGGGCACTTGCCGTCTACAAGCTGACTTTCTGTCCAGAATGATTCGCAAGGTGTGCAATAGAGACCTTCATATTCGCTCTTATATATATCACCCTGATCATAAAGCTTTTTGAAGATTTTCTGTACAACTTTTTCATGATAGTCGTCCGTTGTACGTATAAATTTATCATAGGTCGTATTTAAAAGGTCACATATACCGCGAATCTCGCCTGCAACCTTATCTACATATTCTTTTGGGGATACGCCTGATTCTTTTGCGTACTCTTCGATTTTCTGACCATGTTCATCTGTTCCTGTCAAAAAGAAGACATCATAGCCCTGCATTCGCTTATACCTCGCGATTGCATCAGTCAGAACGATTTCATAACTGTTGCCTATGTGAGGTTTACGTGATGTGTATGCAATAGCTGTTGTGATGTAAAATTTAGGTTTATCACACATAAGAAAGGCTCCTTTCAAAGATTATTTACATATTGATGCATAACATATCTATTATACTGTTTTTTATATATCTTTTCAAGAAAAAATAAATCGCAAAAGGACACAAATCTGATTTTGACGAAATATATAACAAAAAGCCCGGTTTTCCGGGCTTTTCATCAGAGCACAAACTGCTCTTGTCATTGGAGGTGACACCCGGATTTGAACCGGGGAATCAGGGTTTTGCAGACCCACGCCTTACCGCTTGGCTATGTCACCATAAACTTATCCGTTATAAAAAAATGGACACTGTTTTGTGTCCTTACTAGTGGAGCGGATGACGAGGCTCGAACTCGCTACCTCCACCTTGGCAAGGTGGCGCTCTACCAGATGAG